>JALYOC010000187.1 GCA_030857095.1 Myxococcota bacterium
TTGAATGGCCTCGGCTACGTCGGTCTACCGCGCGCTCCCCAACCAAACTTTCAGGCGCAAACCCAGAATACCCCGCTGCGTCTGACCGCTCACGTCCTGCCTTGTCGAGATACAAGGCTACATTTCCCGGCCATCGGATTGCAGGAAAGCAATCCGCGCGCCGGGAAATGTAGCCTGTCCCCTTTTCTTAGCGGCGGGGCCGGACCAGCAGGTACGGCTGGGGCCAGTCCACGGTGTCGGCGCCGTAGTGCTGGGCGGCGCGGTGGGTCAGGTAGGGGTCGGCGAGGTGGGGGCGGGCCATCGCGCACAGGTCGGCCCGGCCGGCGGCCAGGATGGTGTTGGCGTGGTCCCAGCCCTGGATGTTCCCCACTGCCATCACCGGCAGCCCGGTCCGGTGGCGGACCGCCTCCGCGAAGGGCACCTGGTACATCCGGCCGTACTCCGGCCTGGATTCGGGGACGTTGCCGGCGGTGGAGACGTCCACCAGGTCGCAGCCGTGGGCCTGGAGCATCCGGGCCAGGGCCACCGTGTCCTCCACGGTCATCCCCTCCGGCTCCAGCCAGTCGGTGGCGGAGACGCGCACCCCCAGCGGCCGGTCCTGGGGCCACGCCGCGCGCACCGCGTCGAAGACCTCCAGCGGGAAGCGGGCCCGGTTCTCCAGGCTGCCTCCGTAGGCATCGGTGCGGCGGTTGCTGAGCGGGGAGAGGAAGCTGGAGAGCAGGTACCCGTGCGCCAGATGCAGTTCGATCATGTCGAAGCCGGCTCGCGCGCTGCGCACCGCGGCGGCCACGAAGGCCTCCTTCACCCGTCGCAGGTCGTCGGCGTCCATCTCCCGGGGCGTCGGCCACTGTGGACCGTAGGGCAGGGCCGAGGGAGCCAGGGTCTGCCAGCCGCCGGTCTCCAGCGGACGGTCTCCCTCCCAGGGCGCCGAGCAGCTGCCCTTGCGTCCGGCGTGCGCCAACTGGATCGCCACCTTGGCGGTGGAGCGCGCATGGATGAAGTCTACGATCCGCTTCCAGGCTGCCTCGTGCGCGTCGGTCCACATCCCGGCGCAGCCGGGGGTGATCCGCCCGTCCTGCGAGACGTCGGTCATCTCGGTGATCACCAGGCCGGCGCCGCCCATCGCCCGGCTGCCCAGGTGGACCAGGTGCCACTCGTCCACCAGCCCGTCCCGGGCCACGTACTGGCACATCGGAGAGACCACGATCCGGTTGGCCAGGGTCATCCCCCGCAGCCTCAACGGGGCGAACATCGGCGGGGGCGCCGTCCCGTCGGAGTTGAGCCGGGTGCCCTGTTGTTCGGCATAGGCGCGGTCCACCTCCTGGATCAGCGCCGGGTCGCGTTCCCGGAGATTGTCGTAGGTGATGCGCTTGCTGCGCGTCATCAGGTTGAAGGTGAACTGCCAGGCCGGCTGCCCGACGTAGCGTCCGCTGTTCTCGAACCACTCCAGGGAGGTCTGCGCCGCCCGCTGCAGCCGCAGGACCTCCGGCTTGCGCGCCTCCTCGTAGGACCGGAGCACGGTGGGGAGATCGCCTGTGCCGTGCTTCTGGAACGCCGCCACCAGGGCGATGGCATCCTCCAGGGCCAGCTTGGTCCCCGAGCCGATCGAGAAGTGCGCGGTGTGGGCCGCGTCTCCCATCAGCACCACGTTCCCGTCCGACCAGCGATCACAGCGGATGGTGGGGAAGGTCCGCCACTGGGAGCGGTTGGTGAGCAGCGGGTGGCCCTGGAGCTCGTCGGCGAACAGCTTCTCCAGGAAGGCCACCGACTCCGGCTCGCTCATCCGGTCCAGCCCGGCGCGCACCCAGACGTCCTGGTGGCACTCCACGATGAAGGTGGAGAGCCCATCCTGGAAGGGATAGGCGTGCACCTGGAACACCCCGTGCGGGGTCTCCTTGAACAGGAAGGTGAACGCGCGCAGGGGCAGCGCGGTTCCCAGCCAGCAGAACTTCGCCCAGCGGGGAACGACGGTGGGGCCGAAGGCCGCGGCCCGTTCGTTGCGCAGGGCGCTGTTCACCCCGTCGGCGGCGATGATCAGATCCGCGGGAGGCAGCGCGCCCAGCGACGGGACCTCGCGCTGGAACTCCAGCCGGACCCCCAGGGCGCGGGCGCGCTCCTGGAGGATTCGCAGCAACTCCCGGCGGGACAGGCCGCAGAAGCCGTGACCTTTGGAGACGGACCGGGTGCCGCGGTACCAGGTCTCGATGTCGTCCCAGTAGGCGAAGCGGGCGCGGATCTGCTCGAAGCTCTCCGGGTCCGCCTCCTGAAGGTTCCCCAGGGTCTCCTCGGAGAACACCACCCCCCATCCGAAGGTGTCGTCGGCGCGGTTCCGCTCCAGCACGGAGAGCTCCGTGTGGGGGAACGCCTTCTTCATCAGGATTCCGAAGTACAGGCCGGCGGGGCCGCCGCCCACGGTCACGATCTTCATTGCGCCGCTAGCTATCACGGATGCCGGAGGGCACCGCGCGCCCCGTCGCTCAGGCCCCGGTCGGCCGCCGGCGGCAGGAACAGTCCAGACAGCCGTGCGCGGCGCAGGCCTGGCAGGTGCGCTGGAGCTGGACCTTCAAGGCCTGCCGCGCGCGGTGCAGCCGGACCGAGGCGTTGTTGGCGGTGATCCCCAGCTGGGGCGCCACCTCGCTCACCGGCCGCTCCTCCAGATCCACCGCCCGCACCAGCTGCGCGTACTCCGGCTTGAGGGTGGGGAGGAGGTCGTGCATGCAGGCGCAGACGGTGGCGTGCAGCTCGGGGTCCACTGCCTCCGGGGCATGGGCCTGCTGGGCCAGGGCCCGCTGCTCGACCCCGCCGCGACGCTGGTGATCGATGATCGTGTTCTGCAGCACCCGGTAGAACCAGTTGACCAGCCCCTCGCGGTCCAGGCCTTCCAGCCCGTGCTCCAGCGCCCGAAGCAGGGAGGACTGCACCAGCTCCTCGGCCAGCGACGGGTCCTGCACCCGCCGCCGCACGAACTGCAGGAAGCGGCGGTGGTTCTCCACCAGCACTGCTTCCGCCTCCCTGGACAGGGGAGCGAGAGCCTCCCTGCTTGGTTCCCTGGCGTCAGCGGTTGCCATCGTCCCCATCTTCTAGTCGCGTGGCGTGGCCGATGCACCTGCAAGGCCGCGAAATCCCGGGGACTGTAAGGCCCGGGCGCGCGCTGCGTTTCCGGGTTGAAAGGCAGGAACGAGACCATGCACACCCCTATCCACCAGACGCATTCCGCTCCAACCACGCCCGGCGGCCCCCGGTTGACCACCTCGGAGGATCCGGTGTGCGGGATGAAGGTCGATCCCGCACATCCCCGCGGCGGAACCTTCGAGCACCGCGGCACCCTCTACGGCTTCTGCAGCGACAAGTGCCGGACCCGCTTCGCCGCCGACCCGGAGCAGTTCCTCTCGCCCCGGGCCCAGGAGCCGGTCTCGGGCGCGGTCTACACCTGCCCGATGCACCCCGAGGTCCGGCAGGACCACCCCGGCGCCTGTCCGGACTGCGGGATGGGGCTGGAGCCGTTGACTCCGGTCGCCGACCGCACCGAGTGGACCTGTCCGATGCATCCGGAGATCGTCCGCGACGGGCCGGGGAGCTGCCCTATCTGCGGCATGGCCCTGGAGCCCCGGACCGTCACCGCCGGGGAGGAGGTCAACCCGGAGCTGGTGGACATGACCCGCCGCTTCTGGATCAGCACGGTGCTCACCGTGCCGCTGTTGGTCTTGGGAATGGCCGATCTGTTTCCGCCGCTGGCCCGGGCGTTGTCCGGACACGCCGCCGCGCTCAACTGGGTGCAGTGGGCGCTGGCCACCCCGGTGGTGCTGTGGGGCGGGTGGCCGTTCTTCCAGCGCGGCTACCGGTCTGTGGTCACCTGGAAGCTGAACATGTTCACATTGATTGCCCTGGGTACCGGGGTGGCCTACGGGTTCAGCGTCCTCTCCACCCTGTTCCCGGAGTTCCTGCCGCACTCGGTGCGCGGCCACGGCGGCGCCTCCCCGGTGTACTTCGAGGCAGCGGCCGCCATCACCACCCTGGTGTTGCTGGGGCAGGTGCTGGAATTGCGCGCCCGCAGCGCCACCTCCGGGGCGATCCGGGCTCTTTTGGGCTTGGCCCCCAAGACCGCCCGTCGCCTCGCTGCCGACGGCACCGAGGCCGACGTGGGGCTGGATCAGGTGCAGGTGGGCGACCGGCTGCGGGTCCGGCCCGGGGAGAAGGTCCCGGTGGACGGCGCGGTGCTGGAGGGCAGCAGCGTGGTCGACGAGTCGATGGTCACCGGCGAGTCGATGCCGGTGGAGAAGCGGCACGGTGACCGGGTGACTGGCGGTACGGTGAACCAGACCGGCGGCTTCCTGATGCGCGCCGAACGGGTGGGACGGGACACCCTGCTGGCGCAGATCGTCCAGCGGGTGAGCGAGGCCCAACGCAGCCGGGCGCCGATCCAGCGGCTGGCGGACAAGGTGTCGGCCTGGTTCGTCCCCGCGGTGGTGGTGGTGGCGGTGCTGACCGCGGTGGTCTGGGCGGTGGTCGGACCGGAGCCGAAGTTGGCGCATGCGCTGGTCAACGCGGTGGCGGTGCTGATCATCGCCTGTCCGTGCGCGCTGGGGCTGGCCACCCCGATGTCGGTGATGGTCGGCACCGGGCGGGGCGCCAGCGCGGGGATCCTGGTGCGGGACGCCGAGGCGTTGGAGGTCTTCGAGAAGGTGGACGCGCTGGTGGTGGACAAGACCGGCACCCTCACAGAGGGCAAGCCGCGGCTGGTCACCGTCCTGCCAGCACCGGGACGCGATGAGAACTCACTGCTGCGGCTGGCCGCCAGCCTGGAGCAGGGCAGTGAACACCCGCTGGCGGGCGCGATCGTCCAGGGCGCCCAGCAGCGAGGGGTGGTGCTGGCCCGGACCGAAGACTTCCGCTCGGTCACCGGCAAGGGGATCAGCGGACGGGTGGATCAGTCCGAGGTCCGGGTGGGCAACGAGGCCCACCTGCGCGACGAGGGAGTGGTGATTGAGCCTTTGGCCCAGCAGGCGCTGCGGCTGCGGGAGGAAGGGCAGACGGTGATGTTCGTGGCGGTGGACGGCGAGCCGGCCGGCCTGCTGGGGGTGGCCGACCCGATCAAGCCCACCACCCAGGGGGCGCTGGACGAGCTGCGGGCATTGGGGATGCGGATCGTGATGCTCACCGGAGACAACGCGGCGACCGCGGAGGCGGTGGCGCGCAAGCTGGGGATCACCGAGGTGGAGGCGGGGGTGCTGCCGGAGCGCAAGGGCGAGGTGGTGGCCCGGCTGCAAAGCGAGGGGCACGTGGTGGCGATGGCCGGCGACGGGGTGAACGACGCCCCGGCGCTGGCCCGGGCAAACGTGGGGATCGCCATGGGCAGCGGCACTGACATCGCCATCGAGAGCGCGGGGGTGACCCTGGTGAAGGGCGACCTGCGGGGGATCGTCCGCGCCCGCAAGCTCAGCGCCGCCACGCTGGGGAACATCCGGCAGAACCTGTTCTTCGCCTTCTTCTACAACCTGCTGGGGGTGCCGATCGCCGCCGGGGTGCTCTATCCGGTGTTCGGTCTGCTGCTCAGCCCGATGCTGGCCAGCGCGGCAATGAGCCTCAGCTCGGTCTCGGTGATCGGCAATGCCCTTCGCTTGCGGCGGATAGCCCTTTAACGCAGCGGTTTGGCTGGTTTGCTGCGTGCGACGGCTATA
>JALYOC010000190.1 GCA_030857095.1 Myxococcota bacterium
GGCGTAGCTGCTCTCCGAGCGGGGCACCGCGGAGATCACCTCCCCCTGATCGCTGACCTGGGGACGGGGCGGGGTCACCGGGACCTGGAGGGTGGAGGAGAAAGAGATCGGAGCGCCGGCCACCAGGGACAGCATCACCTCCTTCCAGTCCTCACCGGAGAGGTTCTGGACGATCCCCCAGGCCTGCAGGGTAGGACCCTCCTTGGCCAGCACCAGCCGGTAGGAAGGCTTCCACACCGGCTGCTCGGTCACGTACCCCACCGCCAGCTGGTGCTCCTTGCCGTCCAGCTCCAGGGTCACCGTCTCCAGCCCATCGGTCCGCAAGGGGGAGACACCGTCGGGGACCGGTGGGGGCGGCGGCCTCGGCTGGAGCAGGTGCAGCGGGAAGGAGGCCGCGCGCAGCGAGCTGCCCCCCTTCTCCATCACCGCCAGGGTGGCCAGAAAGTCCCCCACATGCTCCGGCTTGACCCGGAAGCTGAGCCGCTCGGCGGAGACCTTGCCGGACCGCTCGAAGTAGCCCACCCCGTTGCGGTAGATCGCCACCCGCTTGAGGGGCAGCTCCTGGGGGGCCTGGACCTTGGGGGTGACGCAGCCCCAGCACAGCAGTGCGACAACCCAACCACTCCGACGGTGCATGGCGCGTCTCCCCTTCGGGTGACGATCTACACCAATTCACAAGCGCCCAGCGCCGGACCGGATGGGCGCCACCGGCGTTTGAAGCGCCCCCCGGACCGAGGTCTACGCCGGGACGTCGCGGCGGACCTTGTACTGGGTGACCAGCTGGGCCATCTGATCGGAGAGGCCCTTGATGTTGTGGGAGGCGCCCTCCAGCTGACGGATCCCGCTGGCGCTCTCGTTGACCGCCTTGTCGATCTCCCGCATCGCCTGCCAGATCTGCTCCACCCCCACCGCTTGCTGCCGGGTGGAGGCGGCGATCTGCTGCGCCGCGGTGGAGGACTCGCTGATCGCCTGATCCAGCCGGCCAATCGAGTCCCCGGAGCGGTTGGCCAGATCCATCCCCACCTGGGTCTTGCGGGTCCCCTCCTCGATCACCGACATCGCCTCGCGGCTGGCCCGCTCGATGTCGTGGAGGATGGTGCGCACCTGGGCGGTGGAGTCCTTGGATCGCTCCGCGAGGCTGCGCACCTCCCGGGCCACCACCGCGAAGCCCCGGCCGTGCTCGCCGGCCTTGGCCGCCTCGATCGCCGCGTTGAGCGCCAGCACGTTGGACTGCTCGGCCAGGTCGTTGACCGCGTCGATGATGGTCCCGATCTGGTTGGTGCGGTCCACCAGCCCCACCATGGTGCGGGAGATGTTCAGCACCTGATCGCGGATCTGCTCCATCGCCGCCACGCTCTCGTCCACCGCGCGGCGACCGGAGGTGGTGGAGTCCTCCGAGCGCTTGGCCAGATCGATCACCGCCTGGGCGCGCTCGGCGGCCTGCTGGAAGGTCTCGCGCAGCTCGGCCACCGTGGCGCCGGTCTCGGTCACCGAGGCCGCCTGCCGGGTGGCCGCCTGTCCCTGATGGGTGCTGGAGGCCAAAATCTCGGTGGAGGCCTTGGCCAGCGCCAGCGCCGCGTCCTGCAGCCGCCCCACCATCGAGCCGGTCTTGGCGGTCATCTCCCCCAGCGAGGCGGCCAGCCGGCCCAATTCGTCGTCGTCCTGGTCCAGCACCGCCGCCGCCAGGTTCCCCGCCGCCACCTCGGCGGCGAACTTCCCCATCCGGTCCAGCCGGCGGGCGATCCTCGCGAAGTAGAAGAAGAAGGCCAGCGCCAACAAGGACGCGGTCAGCCCGATGGTGGCCAGGGTCTGGTTGGCCAGCTGCCGCTGGGCGGCCCCCGCGGAGAGGCCCAACAGCAGCGAGCCCAGCCGGGCATCCCCCGCCGGGGCCGCCTCCCCGCCGGCGGCGAAGTCCAGGTCGTCCCCGCCGGCGGCTCCGGCCGGAGCGGCGGCGCGCACCACGTCTTTGGTGAACCGGTAAAGCTTGGTCTCGTCCTCCACCTGGGGCGCGCCATGGGCCCGGACCAGCCCGGCCAGCTCCGCGGAGGGGTCGGCCGCCGCGCCGCCGATCAGCGCGCCCGAACCGTCCACCAGCAACAGGTAGGTGACGTCGGCGTCGCCGGCCAGCACCTGCTGGCTGACCCGGGCCGCTGACTTGCCGTCCCGAAGCGACAGCGCCAGCCGCAGCTCCTGGTGCTGCTCCAGCACCTGGGTCAGCCCCTGTCCCCGCTTCTGCAGTTCGCGTTCGAAGGTCTTGGCGAAGGCCGGGCCGAACACCTGGTAGGCCACCAGCGCCGAGACCAGCACTGCCGCCAGCAGGATCACCAGCGCCCGGGCGGCCAGGGTACGGGGCAACAAGGAGCGGACCAGGTTCTTCTCAGCGGACGCCATCGGCAACTCCGGTACAGGGTCGGAACAGAAAGGTGGAAGACGGCTACTGGAAGACCTGGTGCGCCTCGCCCACCACCTGGGGCGAGAGGCTGATCCCCAGGGCGGAGGCGGTCTTCTGATTCAGGGTCAGGTTGCCGGGGGCGAACACCGGCGCGGGGACCGGGAGCCGGCGTCCCTCTCCCTGGGCCAGGATCTGCGCGGCCAGCTTGCCGGCGCGGTTACCGATGTCGGTGTAGTCGGCGCTCACCGAGGCCAGCGCCCCGGCCTGGGTGAAGCTGTCCAGAAAGCCGATCAGCGGCAGCTTCCGCTCGGAGGCAAAGCCCAGCAGGAAGGCGAACACCTCCTTGCTGAACAGCCGCGGATCGGGAGGCAGCCACAGCGCGTCCACTCCGCCCACCAGGCCGTTGATCGCGCCCTTCACCTCCGAGGCGGACTGCACCGACTTGACCACCAGCTGCAGGCCCAGCGAGGTGGCCGCCCTCTGGGACTCGCCCAGCCAAAGCTCGTTGGCGTCGGGGTTGACGATCACCCCCACCCGCCTGGCCCTGGGCGCGATCCGGGTCAGCCGCTTGAGCCCCAGCACCGGGTCCGATTCCAGCGGCACCCCGGTGACGTGCTGCGCCAGGGTGTCCTTGCCGACGCCCAGCACCATGCAGAAGACCACCGGGACGGTGGCCGGCTGGGTGCGGGCCAGGTTGAGCGACTTTTGCCCCACCGCCACGATCAACGACGCGTTGGCCAGATCCAGCCCCGGGGTCCCCGGATCGCTGAACACCGCGTCCGGCAGGTGCTTCTTGATCGCCAGCGCCGCCTCCCGGTACGGCCCCACGCGGCCCTCCACCAGCACCACCGGCGGACCGGCCAGCACGGCGCTGGGCAGGGCCAGCAACGCCCCCGCCAGGGCCGCCGCCCAGGGTCCGACCCGTCTCTTCCGGCCTGCCACCGACAGACTCACTCCGCGTCTCCTTCCACCGGCGAGACTCCCGCCAGGTCGCACAGCCACCTTCCGATGGCCGGCAGTCCCAAAGTCGCCTCGGCCGCCCCCAGCTCCCGCGCTGCTTTGGGCATACCGTCGATCAAAGATGTCTCTTCGTCCTGCGCCGCGGTCCGGGCCCCCCGCTGCCGAAGCTCCAGCATGGCGTCCGCGCCGTCCCGCCCCATCCCTGTCAGCATCACCGCAACCACTCCCTGGGGAGAATCTAATAGTGAACGGAACATCCGATCTACCGAGGGGACCGCCAGGGACGCCGAAGGCGCGCTGACCACCGCCCCGCGGCGCAGCAGCAGGTCGCACCCCTCGTCCGGCAGGTACAGGATTCCCGGGACGGGAACCACCGGGTGGGTCACCCGGACCACCTGCAGGGCGGTGGAATCGGCCAGCCACTGACGCAGCCCGGCGGAGAACCCCGCCGCCAGGTGCTGGGCCACCAACAGCGGCGCCGGAAACTGCGCCGGCAGGTGCCGCAAGACCTCGCGCAGCGCCGGCGGCCCCCCGGTGGAGGCCCCCAGCGCCACCAGCTGGACCTTCGCGTGGGACGACACCGGCTGGACCCGGGAGGCGTCGCTTCCCCTCCGGCGGACCACCCGCACCTCGGCCATGGCCCGCAGCAGGGTGCGCAGCGCCTGACGGGGCGCCGCCTGGTTCAGATCCCGTGGCTTGCCAATCGCGTCCACCGCCCCGGCCCGCAGCGCCTCGAAGGCCACCTGCTGCCCGCCGGTCTGCATCAGCCCGCTCATCACCACGATTGCGCAGGGGGCCTCGCTCATGATCGCCGCGGTGGCCGCCACCCCGGTCATCCCCGGCATCTGGACGTCCATCACCACCAGGTTGGGCCGCAGCTCCCGCACCCGGCGGACCGCATCCTCCCCGGTGCCGGCGGTGCCCACCACCTGGAAGCTGGGGTCCTCTCCCAGCACGGTGATCAGCGCCTGGCGGAAGGCGGGGCTGTCGTCGGCCACCACGGTCCGGATGGTCATGGCAAAAGGCCCCGGACCAGCTTGAGCAGCTCCCCTCGCTGGTAGGCCCCCTTGGGCAGGTAGCCGGACGCGCCGGCGTCCTTGGCGTTGGCGAAGTCCAGCGCCGAGTCCAGCGAGGAGACCAGCACCACCGGCAGCGCCCCCAGCCGCGGATCATTGCGGATCCGCCGGGTGAGGGTCAGCCCGTCCAGCCGCGGCATGTGGATGTCGGAGACCAACAGCTCCGCCCCCCGGGTCCGCAACAGGCGCAGCGCCTCCTCCCCGTCGGAGGCGGTCTCCACCTCGAAGCCGGCGGCCTCCAGCACCTGGCGGTGCAGGGAGCGGGTGGTGATCGAGTCGTCCGCCACCAGCACCCGCCGGCGGCCCTTGCGGTCGGCCGGGGTGGCGGTGCGCGGGGAGGCGGTCCGCTCGGCCAGGGCGCGCGGCTGCAGCAAGAACGCCAGCCGCCCATCGCCCAGCCGGGTGGCCGCGGAGAGGTGGGGGATGCGGGCCAGCTCCGGCGGCAGCGGCCGGACCACCAGCTCGCGCTCGCCCAGCAGCCGGTCCACCGAGAAGGCCAAGAGGCGCCCGGCGGTGCGGATCACCACCACCGCGCTGCCCCCGGCGTACTCCGAGGAGGTGGCCAGGCCGATCAGCTCCGCCAGCGGCCGCACCTCCAACGCCTGGCCAAAGGCCTCCACCACCGGGGTGCCGTCCGCGCCCCGCTCCGAGGGGGGCCGGTGCAGCGCCCGGGCCACGGTGGACAGAGGCAGACCCAGCGCGTGGCCCTGGATCTCCACCAGCAGGGCCTGGGAGGTGGCCAGGGTGGGCGGCAGCTCCAGCTGGATGCGGGTCCCCTCGCCCAGGCGGGAGCTGATCGAGACCCGGCCGCCCATCCGGAGCACGTTCTCCTTCACCACGTCCAGTCCCACCCCACGCCCGCTGGTGAGGGAGACCTCGGCGCGGGTGGAGAACCCGGGCGCGAACAGCAGCTCCAGCAGCTGGTCCTCGGAGGCGGAGGCGGCGGAGGAGGCTGACAGCAGCCCGCGCTCCACGCCCCGCGCGCGCACCCGCTCCAGGTCCACCCCTCCCCCGTCATCGGCGAAGCTGACCACCACCGTGCCCGAGCGTTGCTCGACGTCGATCCGCAAGACCCCCTCGGGGCTCTTGCCCGCTCCGACGCGCGCCTGCGGCGTCTCGATCCCGTGGTCCACCGCGTTGCGGACAAGGTGGACGATGGGATCCTTCAACTCCTGCAGCACCCGGCGATCCAGCGCCACCTCCGCGCCGGTCAGCTCCAGCCGGACCTGCTTGCCGGTCTGCTGCGCCTGCTCCCACACCGCGCGGTTCAGCGGGGCCAGCACGGTCTTCACCGGCTGCATCCGCAGGGAGAACAGATCCTCGTCCAGCTCGGAGAGCTTCTGCCCGAAGTCGCCCACGTCCGCGCCCAGCTTGCGGTGCAGGTCCACCAGCAGGTCGCGCACCGCAGCCACCGACTCCCGATCCAGCGGCTGGCCCCGGCGGTGGGCGGCGTCCACCGTGGCCAGCAGGTGGCGCGAGTCCCCGGCGCGATCCTCCAACATCACCCGCACCTCCCGCAGCGCCTCCACCGTGCGCTCGATCGAGGAGACCCGGTCGGAGGAGACCCGCAGCAGCTCTCCTTCGGTGCGGCGGGCGGCGTCTGGCTCCACCGCGGCCACTGCCGCCTCCCGGGGCGCGGCCCCGGCGTCCGCAGGCGTCATCCCCGCGGAGAGCCGCAGCAGCTCGGCGGAGGTGGCGCCCAACAGCGGGTCCGCCTCGTCGCTGCCCTGGGCC
>JALYOC010000177.1 GCA_030857095.1 Myxococcota bacterium
GGTGGCCGCCGGGCAGCGGGAGGAGGAGGCCGCCCCCACCCGCGCCACCGACCGCAGCATCCGGGTCAACGTGGAGACCCTGGACTCGATCGGCCTGGTGGCCGGCGACCTGCTGGTGGAGAGCGCCAAGGCCCGGCTGCGCTCCAACGAACTGACCGGTCTTCTGGGCCGCTTCGCCCGCCTGGGAGACCGGGTGGTGCGGATGGCCGAGGGACTGCGGCTGACCACCGACGATCACGACATCCTCGATCAGCTGGCCTCCGACCTGGACATGCTGCGGGATGACGCCTTCCGCTTCACCCGCCGCCACGGCGACGGGATGAACACCCTCCACGGCAGCCTCTCGGTGCTGGCGGACCACGTGGCCGAGGCCCGGCTGGTCCCCCTCTCCACCGTGTTCGAGGCCTTCCCGCGCGCGGTGCGGGACATGGCCCGCACCCAGAACAAGGAGGTGGATCTCCAGATCCAGAACTCCAGCGCCGGGGTGGACCGGTCGATGCTGGCCGACGTGCGCGACGCGCTGGTGCACCTGCTGCGCAACGCGGTGGACCACGGGGTGGAGGATCCCGGCTTCCGCGCCGCGCTGGGCAAGGCCCCCGCAGGCCGGCTGCAGATCCGGGTCCGCGCCGACGGGGACATGCTGCACATGGACGTGGAGGACGACGGCCGGGGGATCGATCCCGAGCGGCTGCGCGCCTCCGCGGTGGCCCGCAAGGTGATGGCGCCCGCCCAGGCCGCCTCCCTCTCCGAGCGGGAGGCGATGGAGCTGATCTTCATGCCCGGCTTCTCCACCCGGGAGGAGGTCAGCGAGCTGTCCGGCCGCGGGGTGGGGATGGACGTGGTCAAGCGCAAGGTGGAGGCGCTGGGCGGGTCGGTCTCGGTCTCCAGCCGGGTGGGGCGCGGGACGGTGATCTCCCTGCGGCTGCCCCAGTCGCTGGCCCTGATGCGGGTGCTGCTGTTCCGCCTGGGAGACGACGTCTACGGGGTGCCCGCCTCGGATGTGGAGGCGGTGGTGCGGATCAAGCCGGAGGACCGCCTGGAGGTCTTTGGCACCCTGGCGGTCAAGCACCGGGGTAAGCCGGTGGCGCTGGTGGGGCTGGGGCCGCTGTTGGCGCTCAACGGCGGCAACCGCTTCGACAAGCCCCCGGCGCTGATCGTCTCCCACGGCCAGGATCGGGCCGCGCTGGTCGTGGACGGCTTCGTGGGCGAGCGCGAGGTGGCGGTGAAGCCGTGTGGAGGCGAGTTCCTCAAGGGTGCCTCCTTCGTGGCCGGCACCGCGGCGCTGGAGGACGGCCGGATCGCGGTCCTGCTGCACGTGCCGGACATCATGACCGACGTGCGCCGGCTGGCGCGTCCGGTCTCTGCCCAGGCGGCGGCCACCAGGCGGCTGCGGGTCTTGCTGGTGGACGACTCGCCGATCGCCCGGGCCACCGAGTCCGCCCTGGTCAAGGCCCTGGGCCACCAGGTGGACGAGGCCCAGGACGGGGAGGAGGCGCTGACCAAGCTCAACTCGCAGACCTACGACCTGATCCTCACCGACGTGCAGATGCCCAAGATCGACGGGTTCGCCCTGACCCGCCGGCTCAAGGGGGCCCCGGTCACCGCTCGGCTGCCGGTGATCATCCTCTCCTCGCTGGCCTCCCCCGAGGACAAGCGGCGCGGGATGGACGCGGGCGCGGATGCCTATCTGGTAAAAGGTGAGCTGGGCGTGGAGAGCCTGGCCCAGGCGATTGACCGCCTGACCTGATCGTTCGACCCAAAGGGGAGAGTGCGCACTCGAGAGAAGCCCTGCCGGGTCCTGTTCGTGGACGAGGACCTGCTGCTGGCCAGGAACGCCGCCGGGCTGTTCGACTCCGGAGAGGTGGAGCCCTGTCCCCGGCACGCCACCTTCGAAGGCGCGCTGGCCTCGGTGCGCGATCAGCACCCGGACATCGTGGTGGTGGAGTTGTCCGGGGCGGATGCCTTTGGTGCCATCGAGGCGATCATGGCCGAGGCCCCGACGCCGATCCTGGCCCTGCAGCAGCCCCACCAGGTGGGGGTGGATACGTTTCACGCGCTTGGCCTGGGGGCGCTGGAGATCACCGAGTTGAGCCCGCTGCCCACCCCCCAGTTCTGGCGGGAACTGGGCCGCAAGCTGGAACTGCTCTCCCAGGTGCGGGTGGTCCGCCACGTGCGCGGGGCCCGCAGGAAGCGGCAGCTGGCCAGGACCCACCAGGATCACGCCGGCGAGCCCCCGTTCCCGCTGGTGGCGGTGGCCTCCTCGCTGGGCGGCCCGCGGGCGCTGTCCGTGGTGCTGCGCTCCATCCCCAAGGCCTTCGCCGCGCCGATCGTGATCTGCCAGCACATCAGCGCCGGGTTCACCGGCGGGCTGGCCCTGTGGCTGGCCGCGGAGACCGCGCTTAAGGTTGTGGAGGCCCGGGACGGGGACTGGCTGACCTCCGGGACGGTGTTCATCGCCCCCTCCGGGGCGCATCTGATGGTGACCGACGATGGCCGGGCCCGGCTGGATCGCGGGCCGCCGCTGCAGGGCTTCCGGCCCTCCTGCGACGCCTTGCTGACCTCCGCCGCCCACGCCTTCAACCGGCGCTGCATCGGGGTGGTGCTGACCGGGATGGGCCGGGACGGGGCCCGGGGGCTGAAGGAGATCCGCTCCCGTGGCGGGCGGACCGTGGCCCAGGACGAGGCCAGCTCGGTGGTGTACGGGATGCCGGCGGCGGCGGTGGAGCTGGGCGCGGCGGAGGAGATCCTCCCCCTGGATGAGATCGCCAAGGCCCTGATCCGGTTGGTGGAACAGTGCTGACCATCGAAAAGAGCGCCCTGGACTCGCTGGCCGCGCTGCTGCTGGAGCGCGCGGGCCTGAAGATCGCGCCCGACGGCTACCACGGGCTGAAGCTGGCGCTGACCGCGCGGATGCCGGCGCTGGGGATCTCCGACGCCAACGACTACGTGCGCCGGCTGCGCCAGCTGGCCGGAGAGCACGAGCTGCGCAGCCTGCTGCCGCTGGTCACGGTGGGGCACACCGAGTTCTTCCGCGACCCGCGCCAGTTCCGGGCCCTGGAGACCCGGATCCTGCCGGAGCTGATCCGCCAGGTCCGCCGCGAGCAGCGCCCGCTGGGGATCTGGTCCGCCGGCTGCGCCACCGGCGAGGAACCCTACAGCCTGGCGATGGCGCTGGAGGAGCTGGGCGCCACCCCGGAGCTGGTGAAGCTGTGGGCCACCGACGTCAACCCCGCGGCGATCGAGACCGCCAAGCTGGGGAGGTTTCCGCTGCGCCGGATGGCCAGCATCACCCCCGAGCGGCTGCGGCGCTTCTTCACCCTCACCGACGATGGCTACGAGGTGCAGGCCCACCTCAAGGCGTTTGTCCACTTCGAGGGCCAGAACCTGGCGGCGCCGATCTTCCCCCGGGTGGCGCCGTCCAGCCTGGATCTGATCCTCTGCCGCAACGTGATCATCTACTTCGATCTGCCCACCATCCGCGGGCTGATGGACCGCTTCCTCAACGGGCTGCGCCCCGGAGGGCTGCTGTTGCTGGGCTACTCGGAGAGCCTGTTCCAGGTCTACGACCGCTTCGAGATGGTGGAGATCGAAGGATCCTTCGTCTACCGCAAGCCGCTGCAGGAGGGGCCGCTGGCCTCTCCCCGCACCATCCGCCAGCTGGGCGCCACCGGCCTGGCCCCCCTGGCCCCGGCCCACGCTGCGGTCGCGGTCCGGACACCGGTCACCCCGCTGCCTTCGGTGCGGCCGCTTTCGCCCCCGGTCCGGCCCCGGCCCCCCGAACCGGTGAAGCTGCCTCCGCCGCGGACGCCCCACCGCTCCCCCCGGGAACGGCTGGACGACGTGGTGGCCCGGATCAACGCCGGCGAGTTCGAGGTGGCGCTGGAGCGGGCCCGCACCCTGAGCAAGGACGAGCCCACCGACCTGGACGCGATGCTCACCCTGGGGAACATCTATTCGCTGATCGGCCGCAACGCCGAGGCCCGGGAGGTGTTCGCCCAGGTGATGAACCGCGAACCCTTGTGCGTAGAGGCCCGGTTGTTCGGGGCGGTGGCCGAGCTGCAGGCCGGGAACCTCCAGCAGGCCCGCTCGGAGCTGACCAAGGCGGTGTTCCTGGAGCCCACCTTGGCGCTGCCCCACTATCTGCTGGCCCAGGTGCAGGAGCGGCTGGCGGACGTGGACGGGGCCCGCCGCAGCTACCGCAACGCGATTGGCCAGCTCAAGTTCCCCCAGCGCCCACTGGCGGGGCACTACCCGGAGCTGCCGGAGGCCCCGGAAGCAATGGGCCGGGCCGCCCGCTACGCCCTGGCCGCCCTGGAAGAGGCGCACTGAGGCCAGGGGCCGGGCGGGCGGGCGGCGCGGCGGACAGAGGTTTGCAGTTCGCGCCTTTGTCCGGCCCGCGGTCGCCAACTGCGTATACTCCCGCGCCATGAAGAGCCCGTTGTTGCATCTGCTCCCCGCGGCCCTGGCCGCCTCCCTGCTGGTCGGCTGCGATCAGGATCCCACCCGCAAACCCTGTGGGCAGTCGGTGGCGGTGCCGATCGCACCTGCCTACACCTTCCTCCGGGTGAAGCTGGAGGCGGGGGAGACCTGCGCCTGGCCGCTTCACGTGAACGCCCGTCCCGAGATCGTTGACAATGCCGTGGTCTACCGACCGGTCGACGTCCTGGTGGAGCTGAGGGTGGAGGTGGAGGCCCCCGAGAGGGACACCACCCCGGACTCCGTCCACACCAGCCTTGACGGGGTGGACCAGCCAGAGCCGGGCTGGGTCGGCATCCACACCCTGGCCACCGGGGAGCACGTGCTGCGGGTGACCTCCGATCAGGCGGCGGAGCTGCGCTTCATCATCCGGTCCGAAGGGGAGCTGCCCCAGAGCCTGAACTCGGCGCTGAGCCTGGAGTGGCCCACCAACAACCGGGTGGTCTCCGACAAGGACGTGGTGGGGCTGGGCCGGATGATGGCGTTGATCTCCGCCGAGGGGCACGGCGGTCCGCTGCTGGCGCATTGGCTGGCCAGCTTCGAGTCCACCGAGGGGCCCTCCCGGAGCGGGCCGGCGGCGCTGCTGGCGCACCTCCAGGCCCAGCGTGGCGCGGACCCGGCCCTGTGGAACCTGGACGAACTGAACTTCAGCGTCTCCTCGGTCCAGAATCGCATCGATCTGCGCGATGCCACCTCCTGCGGACAACTGCGGGTGGTGATCACCGCCACCGACACCGGCTTCGAAGAGGCGTTCCAGATGGTGTTCCTGTTCAAGCAGCCGCCCCGGCCGCTGGACTACAGCCCCCAGGGGACGCTGCACTGCACCGCCACCGCGCTGGTCTGGGCCCGGCTCAGCAAATCCGGGGCGCTGCCCACCGACGGGCAGAATCCGATCGCCACCGCCATCGGGGAGGTCCTGCAGCGCGCCAACTTCCTGCGGGTGAAGACCTCGGAGAAGATCGGCGCCGAGACCGACTACGAGTTCCGCGAGTGGGTGCTGGCGGTCAACCCCGATCCGGCCGCCGCCCCCGCCCTGCGCAACCTCCTGGTCAACCGGCCCATGTTCCAGACCGTGGACACCCAGCGGCTGAACACCCCGGGGGCGGAGCGGGACGCGTTCATCGCCTATGTCAGCGACAACGCCGCGGCGCTCAATGCCCGGACCGCGCTGATCCCCCAGGAGTTCCTGGCGGTGGCCACCCGCGCGGATGGGGTGAACTGGACGCCGCTGGATCTGAGCGGGGTCCCCCAGCCCACCCTGGACGCCTTCCCCCAGCTGCGCCAGCAGATCGAGGTGGTGGGCTGCACCGGGTGCCACACCTCCCGGGCCGGCACCAAGCTGATCCACTCCCGCCGCAACGGCGGCCACTCCGCATATCTTCTGGAGGAGCTGTCCGCCCGGACCAACGACCTGCTCAAGCTGAGCACCGGGGTCCCCGAGCCGGTGCCCTACGGTCCGCTGCAGGCCAACCCGGTGCTGCCTCCGTAGTTCCGGGCTTGGGCGGCCGGGCCACCATGCCTAAGGTGGGAGGACGAAGGAGGGCCCCATGGGCACGATGAAGTTCGAGGTCCCGCACGGACTGGCGAAGGACGAGGCGAAGAAGCGGGTCTCCCAGCTGCTGGAGTACTGGGGGACCAAATACGGGGTGAAGTCCCAGTGGGATGGCGACCGCGCCAGCATCAACGGCAAGGCGATGGGGATCACCATCCAGGCCGACCTGCAGGTGGGGGAGGGGAAGATCGGCGGCGACGCCACCGACCCCGGCTTCCTGTTCCGGGACAAGGCCAAGAAGTATCTGACCCAGAAGTTCAACGCCTACCTGGATCCCGCCGGGCCCATTTCCTCGGACGACTAGCGCCACGGCCGAAGCTTTCGCTGGTCTCCCGCTGGCGTGGTGTAGGGTCCCAGGCGGCATTCGAGGGAGGCTCAGCTTGCGGCTCGTGGCATGGTTGGCGGTAGGAGCAGTCAGCTCCAGCGTTGCATTCGGGCAGGTGCCCTCGCCCGATCCGTATCCTCCGTCCTCCCCGCCAGGGCAGGGGGCGCCGGCGGGCGAGCAGCCCCTCCCGCCTCCGGAGGCCGAGCCTGTGCCCACCCCGGCCGCTCCCGGCAGCGCCACCGGCACCATTGATCCTCCCCGCCCGGCCGCGCCCGGCAGCGGCGGACAGGATGACGGAATCCCCGCGGCCACCGCCACCGGGCAAGACCCGGTGGACAAGGAGCTGATGTTGGACGGCCGCGTCCGCCAGGGCGCATTCCTGGCCGGTCCGGGCAGCCTGAGGTTCATCCTCCACCATTCGATCCTGGGCGGGGTGGGCGGCCTGGTGACCATGGGGGTCGCCAATGGCTTCCGGCTGGATGTCACCGGAGCCCGGGAGGCGATGCTGGCCGGGACGCTGATCGGCGCCGGCCTGGGCTTCGGGGTCTCGGCCTGGTGGCAGTTCAACAACTGGCTGGACAGCCCGGTGGCCACCTTCGGGATCGTCAACTCGCTGGTGAGCGGGATGGCGATGACCGGGTTGTTCAACCTGTTCACCCGGGACCCGTCCACCCTGGCCTGGACCGCGTTGATCGGCGCCGAGCTGGGCGCCTGGCTGACGGTCGGACTTGGCGGCGGCGACTTCTCCTTCCGCAAGGGGGTGGGGATCGCCTCGGCGGCCGGCTGGGGCGCGGCCTACGCGGCGCTGTTCCTGGCGATCGTCGGCACTTCCTCCTCCTTCCCCGATAATCGGACCGTGGTCGACACCTTGCTGATCGCGCCTGGGGTGGGCGCCCTGGCCATGGCGCTGGCCAGCCTGAAGTTCGATCCCTCCGCGGCGCAGGTCATCCGGGCCAACCTGTTCGGGGCCGGGGTGGGCGGCGGGGTGCTGTTGCTCTCCGCCCTGGTGCTGGGCGGCTTCAACACCGCCACGCCCTATGTGCTCTCGCTGCTCTCCTCCGCGTTGGCGATCACCGCGGTGAGCGTGTTCTGGGTGGAGGCGGCCGAGTACCAGCCCAAGCAGGCCCCGGTGGATCGCACCTACCGGCGGGTGCTGTACCGTGCCCCGGACAAGCACCGCCCCTACGCGAATCCGTGGTGGTGACCGCGGAGGCCTGAGCGGTTTTCCTTGCCGTTCGCCGCGCTGGGCTTCAATGCTCCCGCGCCATGCGTTCCAAGCAGGGGTGGCTGGCGCTGGGACTGGTGCTGCTGGGCGCGGCCTGGCCGGGTCCCGTCCTGGCGCAGGCGGTGTTCATCGAGTCCCGGACCGAGGCGCAGGTGTACCAGGTGCGCTCCTTCCGCGGCCTGGACAACGCCCACCCGGTGCTGCTGCCGCGCCGCCGGCTGGTCTCCTCCCTGGCCCTGGACGGCTGGGAGCTGATCACCGGTCAGGACCTGTCCTTCCAGTCCGATGTGCGGGTGTTCGCCGACTTCGGGGTGCCCCCGGGAGAACCCTCCAAGGTGGACGGGCTCAAGGCGGTGGACGCGGAGCTGCTCTCCGGGAACCTCCGCTACCGGGTGGCGGGGCTGGACGCCCGGCTGGGCCGGCAGGTGTGGTGGGACGCGCTGGACGCCTTTGCCCTGGATGGGGCCCATGTGCGGTACCTCTCCCCCTTCCACCTGGGGCTGGAGCTGTACGGCGGGCTGTGGGTGAAGGGCTCCAGCTTCGCCGCCAGCTCGGTGTACCAGCCGGACGGGGTGCGGGAGTCGGATGCCCGCCGGGTGGCGCTGGGGGATCCGGACGGCCGGCCGCTGCTGGATGATCTGGAGCCGGTGGTGGGCGGGAAGCTGCTGCTGGACGGTCTGGGCGGGGTCTCCGCCGGTTTGCAGTACCGGCGCGCCTGGGTGGCCGAGCAGGTGACCTTCGAGCGGGCGGGCGCGGAGCTGCGCTTTTCGACCCCCCGGCTGCCGATCTCGATCTTCGCCGCCGCCGACGCGGATCTGATCAAGCTGGCGCTGGCCAACCTGCGCGCCGAGGCCCGCTATGACGCCGGCCCGTTCTCCGCCTCCGCCCAGGTGGCGCGCTACTCGCCCATCCTCTCCACCGACTCCATCTGGTACTGGTTCTCCAGCGGCCCCCGGGACGAGGCGGATCTCCGGGTGGACCTGCTGCCGCTGCCTTTGGCCCGGTTCCACCTGCGGGGGACGGTGACCCGCTTTGCCCCGGTGCTGCGGCTGGCGGATCCGGCGTTCCTCTCCCAGGTGACCTCGCTGACCTTCGGCGCCTCCGGCGGGGGAGCGGTCCGGTGGGAGGATCTCTCCTCCGCGCTGGAGGTCAGCTGGCGCAACGGCCGGGAGGGGAGATCCTTCCTGGTGGACCTGACCGGCGGCTGGACCCCGCCGGGGCGGGCCTGGTCGCTGCAGGGCAGGCTGGCGCTGGCGGATCTGACCGACCGGGTGCAGCCGCGGCTGACCGGCACCTACCTGGGTGGACAGCTGTGGGGTTCCTACGCCCTCTCCGAGGAGGCGCGGGTCTCGCTGGTGGCCGAGCACAACCGCAGCGCCGGCCGGCCGCCGGACACCAAGGTGTTCGCCGCCTTCTCCTACCAGCTGGCGCTGGGGAGGTCGTTCCGATGAGGGCCCGGGGTTGGGTGGGGTTGTTGCTGCTGGGTGGCGCCGGGCTGGCGTGGGGTGCGGGGGTGGGGAGCGGGGAACGGTCGGAGGCGATCTACCCGCGCCAGCGGTTGCCGCTGCGCTTCGATCACCGGGTGCACCTGGAGGACGGGATGGCCTGCACCAGCTGCCACGCCGGGGCACGCCGGAGCACCCGCCCCAGCGACTGGCTGCTGCCCGCCCACCCGGAGTGCGAGGACTGCCACGATCTGGAGAAGGCGGCCCGGGGGGAGAAGACCGATCCGGCGGCCAGCTGCGAGACCTGCCATCCGGGCTTCCAGCCCAGCGCCCAGCAGCGGCCGCTCCGGGTGGAGGTGCCGGCCGCCAACCTACGCTTCGATCACCGGTTGCACGTGGAGAAGAAGGTCCGCTGCCAGACCTGCCACGGGGAGATGGAGGGGGTGGGGCTGGCCACCCGGGCCCAGCTGCCCAAGATGGCCACCTGTCTGGAATGCCATGACGGGGTCCAGGCCAAGGCGGACTGCGCCACCTGCCACCTCACCGGCAGCGGGGGACGGTTGATCACCCAGTTCACCAGCGGCCTGCTCAAGCCGATGCGGGGCAACCCGTTCGGGATGGATCACGGGCCAAGGTTCGAGTTCACCCACGGGATCCGCGCCGCCGCCTCTCCCGCCCAGTGTCTGACCTGCCACGCCGAGCGGGAGTGCCAGTCCTGTCACGACGCGGTCCGAAAGCCGCTCTCGGTGCACCCCAACGACTGGATCTCGCTGCACCCGGGCCAGGTGCGCAACAACGCCCTGCGCTGCGACTCCTGCCACCGGCTGCAGTCCTTCTGCGTGGCCTGTCACGAGCGGGCGGGGGTGGCCAGCCAGGCCCATCCCACCCTGCAGACCGGCGCCGGCCGGGTCCACCCGCCGCTGTCGGTGTGGGTGGAGACGCCCGGTCCCCAGCACCACAGCGTGCAGGCCTCCCGGGATCTGCGCTCCTGCATCAGCTGCCACCGGGAGGAGACCTGTCTGGCCTGCCACTCGGAGAAGCTGGGCGGCAGCGGACGGGTGGAACAGGGGATCAACCCCCATCCTCCGGGCTTCGTGAACACCTGCCAGCTGGCGCGCAGCCGCAACGACCGTCCCTGTCTGCGGTGCCACACGGAGGTGCGCCTCAACACCCTCTGTCCTTAGAGGGCAGGTGGAACTTTCCCCTCGGACTGTGCTCACGGGGGTCGGTGTGTTGACCGATTGCCGTTTTCCGCAATTGCGTCTTGGATGGCTGGCGAATGAACCCCGGACGCCTGCTGCCATTGATGCTGCTGGTCCTCCCCGCCGTCGCGGCCGCGCAGGGCGAGGTCTGCTCCGCGCCCGCGGTGCCGCTGGAACGACAGGTCCGCCAGCTGTACCTGGACCTGCTCAACCGGCCGCCCACGGTGGAGGAGTACTCCGCGGCGCGGGAGAAGGGGGAGATCAGCCCCGAGGACATCCGCGCCCTGCTGGCCTCGGAGGACTTCTACGCCCGCATGCGCCGCTACCACCGGGCGCTGTTCCGCTCCAACATCTCCGCCTCGGTCTACAACAACAACGACTCCACCGTGGCCGGCACCGGCGAGGCCGGCAGCCCGTATGCGATGACCGACAACCAGTCGGACTTCCTGCGCGGGGTGGAGACCTCCTGCAACGCCTTCATCCGCCAGGAGACCTGCAACGATTCGCGGGAGGATCCGCACTCCGAGCCGGGGACCAAGACCTGCTTTGACTCCTCCGGAGTCCCGCTGCCGGTCAGCTACGACTACGACACAGTCACCTATTACACCTGCACCCAGCTGGACGCTGGCGACGCCACCGTCACCGACTGCCCCACCGCGGTCACCCGGGGGCTGCTGGCCGACAAGCAGCTGTACTTCTGCGACATGCGGCGGGACGCCGCCGGGGCGCTGCACCCCTGGAGCTGCCGGCCGGATCCGGCCAAGCCGGGCGGCGCGGTGCTGACCGCGGAGGAGCTGGATGGCAGCGGGCGGGTGGTGGCCTACTTCAACCCCGCCGCCACCGGCACCCGGGTCGAGCGCTGCACCCTCAACCCCTCGCTGATCGACGGGATCCGCGGCGCCTACGCCCCCCAGCGGGGCTGCGTGCAGCGCGAGGGCTGGACGATGGCCCCCGCGCCGTTCTGGGAGCCCACCGGCGGACGCACCCAGGTGGCCAGCTGCGCCATCGAGGCCCAGACCCGCGCGGTGAACCCCTCCACCCTGGAGAGCTGCGAGACCCGGCGCTTCCTGCGCGATCGCAGCTGCGGCTGTGGCGCCAACTTCCGCCGCTGCGAGCCGCGAGGCAGGGCGGTGCACAACGCCCGCATCGCGGCGCTGAACCAGGAGCCGGAGCTGATCGCCGACTCGGTGCTCCGGCGGGACGAGCCGTACTTCAACATCATCTCCAGCCGGCGCTCGTTCGTGAACGGGCCGCTCTCCCAGCTGTACCGGCAGCAGCAGGGCACCGGGGTGTTCAACGTCTCTGCCCCCGCGGCCCCGGAGACGATCCCGGACATCCCCTACCAGTCCACCGAGACCTGGCAGGAGTTCACCCGCGACTCCCAGCACTCCGGAGTGCTCACCAGCCCCTCCTACCTGTTCCGGTTCGCCACCTGGCGCTCGCGGATCTCCAACTTCTACGAGGCGATGCTGTGCACCCACTTCTCCCCGCCCCCGGGCACGGTGTTCCCGGCGCCGGAGGACGCCTGCAACCGGGAGAACAACCTGGCCACCCGCTGCGGCTGCTCCACCTGCCACGCCACCATCGAGCCCACCGGCGCCCACTGGGGCCGCTTCGGCGAGCGCAGCGCCACCTACCTGGAACCGGAGCAGTTCCCGCGCTTTAGCCAGAAGTGCTTCGACTGCGCGGTGGCCGGCAATGTCAGCTGCGGCGGAGAGTGCGGCGACTACGTGATGCAGGCCTATGACGGAGCGGGCGCCGAGAGCCTGGGGCTGCTCAAGACCTTCCTGTACCGGACCCATCCGGAGGAGGTGAACATCGAGGCCGGGCCCCGGCTGTTGGTGGAGCGGATGATGGCCACCGGCGAGCTGGATCGCTGCACCGTCCGCCGGATGTGGACCGAGTTTTTGGGCAGGCCAATGACCCAGCAGGAAGAGCAGCTGTACCTGGCTCAGCTGGTCTCGACGTTCGTCTCCAACAACTGGCGGCTCAAGCCGCTGATCGAGCAGATCGTGACCTCGGATGCGTACCGGAGGGTCGACTGATGCGCGGCCTGATCATCACCACCCTGGTTGCCGCGCTGGCCGCCGGCTGCTCGCCGCCGAAGGATCAGCCGGCCACCCTGGAGCCGGTGGCCACCCCGGGAGGGGATCTGCCGGTGCTCCCGGATCCGGATCTGCAGGGCGGGAACGTGGGCCGCGCCCCCCGGCGGATCACCGTCGAGCAGCTGCGCCGCTCGATCGAGGCCGCCGCCGGCCGTCCCTGGACCGGGCTGGCCTCGGTGGCGGACTCGCTGGGAGAGGCGGACTTCGCGATGGTGGTCTCCGACTCCGCCGAGCCGAACCTGGTGTTCGCCAAGTTCCTGGAGGACGGGGCCCGCAGCGTGTGCGTGGCCCAGGCCAACGCGGACCTCGCCGCCAGCACCGCCTCGGCGCGGATCCTGGCCCGGCAGCTGCCGGACTCGCTGACCAACCTGACCACCCTGACCGACGAGCAGATCGCCGCCAACCTGGTCTACCTGAGCACCCGCTTCTGGGGCTGGCCGCTGGAGGGCGCCGAGCTGCAACAGTGGACGGCGCTGTTCCGCCAGCTGGCCACCCGGGCCCAGGCGGTGGGCAAGCGCGCCCACGCCCTGGCAGGGGTGTGCATCGCCCTTTTCACCGACCCGCGGTTCTCGACCTACTAGGAGGCGCCCGATGAAGAACAAGAAGACCTCCACCGACCTGTTCTTGTCCCGCCGCTCGATGCTCAAGGCAGGCTGCAGCTTTCTGGGCAGCAGCCTGTTGGGCGGGATGAGCTTCAAGGCCTTCGCCCAGGCGGCCTCCTTCGCCCCGCCGGACCGCTGCTTCGTGTTCGCGTATCTGTCCGGCGGCTGGGATCAGCTGCTGGCGTTCGATCCCCGCAACCCGGCGGTGTTCACCCCGGACCGGCTGGCGGAGACGCGGATCCTCCCCGGCTACGATCTGCTCACCGACAGCACCTTCCCCAAGCAGGTGGTGGTGCCGCCCACCCGCGCCGGGGCCGCCCCTTCCAACATCACCTTCGGTCCGGCGATCGGCCGGCTGGCGGATCACTACGACCAGATGCTGGTGGTGCGGGGGATCAACATGACCACCCTGGCCCACGAGGTGGGGTACCGGTACTTCCTCACTGGCAAGGCGCCGGCCGGCAGCGCCCCCCGCGGCTCCTCGGTGGCCACCGAGATCGTGGGGCAGATGGCGCCCCGGGTGCCGATCCCCAACCTGGCCTACAACATCGAGTCGTACAACGAGCGGTTCAACGGCGCGGCCAGCGCGCTGGGGGTGAACCGGATCTCGGACCTGCTGCTGGCGCTCTCGCCCAGCCCGGTGGCGCTGGACTCGGAGATCGAGAAGGCGCTTTTGGACTTCCGAGGCAACCCGGTCAGCTGCGAGTCGCAGCTGTATGATTCGCGCGGGTTGGTCACCCAGTACGGCGAGGCCCAGACCCAGGTGCGCACCACCCTGGCGAGCCGGCTGGACAACCTGTTCCGCTTCGAGCGGGCGGAGAACGCCGCGGTCCGGGCCCAGTACGGATTGCCCTCCAGCGGCTCCTACGACACCCCGGCCGGCCGGGCGGCGCTGGCGGCCACCGCGATCAAGCAGGGGCTGACCCAGTGCGTGAGCGTGAACCTGGTTGGCGGACTGGACACCCACTTCGGGACCCAGCAGACGCACGCCACCGCGCTGCGCAGCGGCTTCAACGCGCTGGGGGACCTGGTCTCCGACCTGCGCGCCGCCGCGCACCCCGGAGGCGGCACCTTCCTGGAGCACACCACTGTGGTGGTGTTCTCCGAGTTCGCCCGCACCCCGCTGATCAACTCTGCTGGCGGCCGCGATCACCACCTCACCTCCTCCTGCGCGCTGATCGGCGCGGGGGTGAAGCACAACCGGGTGATCGGCTACTCCGGTGACATCCAGATGTCGCCGGGCCGGGTGGACTTCCTGACCGGCGAGCCCAAGCAGGATGGGCTGAACATCCTCCCCGAACACGTGCTGGCCTCGGTGCTGGCCTCCGCCGGGCTGAGCACCGCGGAGCTGAGGACCGGGCCCATTCCGGCGATGCTGGCCTGATGAAGCGGCGCGCGATCTGGGGTCTGGGCACGCTGCTGGCGTGGGGCACGGGCTGCGCGCCTCCCCCCGCCCCGTTCCAGCCGGTGGTGGTGGAGTCCCCGCTGGGGATCCGGGCCGTCCCAGGCTTCGCCGACGAGCGGGGCGAGGCGATCCTGGTGGGCACCGACGGGGCCCCGCTGCGGATCCGCGCCGATGGTCAGCCGGGCACCCTCTACCCGCACCCGGCCAACGTCTCCGGGGTGGGGGAGGTGCGGGCCCTGTTCCCGATGGGACCGCACCGGACCCTGGTGGCGGCCAGCGGCGGGGTGTTCGTGGCAGCCAGCGGTTGGGTGATGGAGCCGCTGTGGTCCCAGCCGCTGGACCCGGAGGGGATGGTGGGGGCGGCGGAGTCCCAGGATGGGACCGCCTGGTTGGCGCACCGGCTGGGGCTGTTCCTGGTGAGGGACGGCGCGCTCTCCGAGCTGAAGGTGGACGGGGCCCCGGTGCAGGGGCTGACCGCGATCACCGCCGGGCGCGCCGAGGACGGGGCGGACGGGGTGTGGTTCGCCCACCAGGGCGGGCTGAGCGTGCTGGTGGCCACCTCCCCCGGGCAGCTGGTGGTCCGGCCCGCCTCCCTGTGGAGCAGCGACCAGGAGGAGATCCACACCCTGGTGTCGTTGGGAGATTCGCAGCAGCAGCCCGGTGAGCTGTGGGCCCTGGGCAAGGCGGGGCTGCTGCGGCTGTCCTCCCAGGGATGGAACAAGCAGGATTTGGGCGGTCCGGTGGACGCGGTGGCCGGTGGGGGCCGCAGCCTCTGGGCGGAGGTGGGCACCCAGCTTTTGCACTTCGACGCCGACACCGGCGGGTGGAGCGTGGCAGACGGGATCCCCGGGGGCTTCACCCTGCTGGCCGCGGACGCCGCCGGCGCCGCCTGGATCCGCTTTGGCGACCTGCCGCGGATCGTCCAGCGCGCGCGGGTCCCCCGGCTGTTGGGGCTGGACCAGAACGAGCGGATGTCGCTGACCGAGATCTCCGTCTCGGCGCTGTTCCCGCCCGGGGCATTCCCCACCCAGGTCCGCTACGAATTGGAAGGGGAGGAGCAGCTGACCTTGCCACCCCGATTCAGTCTGGGCGGGACCACCGACGACGGCGCCTTGTTGCCCTACTCGCTGCTGGGGATGAGCGAGGGGCTGCACACCCTGCGGGCCACCGCCCTCTACGAGGACGGCACCCAGGCCACCCGGGAGGTGCCCTTCGACTTCCGCCCGGTGGACAACACGCCGCTCTCCTGGGCGGCCGACGTCCAGCCGATCCACCTGGACCGCTGCGCCAAGTGCCACGACACCGGGCCGGGCCACAACCTCTCCACCTATGAGGCCTGGAAGCAGGAGGCGGCGCTGATCTCCCAGGCCCTGCGTGATCGGCGGATGCCGGCGGACGGTCCGCTGGATCCCACCGAGTCGATCCTGATCCAGCGCTGGGCGCAGTCGGGGGCCCTGCCGTGAAGCGAGGCTGGCTGGCGTGGTGCGGGGTGGTGCTGGTGGCCACCTCTTGTCGGGGCCGGGTGTTGTCCCCCGCCGAGCTGGCGGAGTGCGGCACCCTGGCGCCGCTGTCCCTGGTGCTGAGCCTGGAGCGGGTGAGGGTCAACGCGCCGGCCCCGCTGGGGGCTACCGGCGGCAGCGGCTTCTACAAGTTCGGGGTGGCCTCCGGCGGCTCGGGAGGACAGATCCGGGGAGACCGCTACCTGGCCGGGTCCAGCGCCGCCACCGACACCCTGTTCGTAGACGACCAGGTGTGCCTGACCCGCGCCGAGCGCACCTTGGAGGTGTTGCCCGCCTTCGACGCGGCTCCCTCCCGGGCGGTGGTCCCGCCCGCCCGGACCCTGCAGATCGTCACCGCCGGGCTGCTGGGCACCGCCCGCTTCGCCTTCACCGACAACCGCTCCGGGGGGACCCTCTCCGAGACCGGGCTGTACACCGCAGGTCCCACCCCGGCCACCGATCTGATCGACGTGGTGGATGAAGGGGCGGGTGACCAGGCGCAGCTGCGCTTTGTGGTCCGCGCCGGCGCCACCTTCCGGGCCCAGCCCAACGCCCTGGCCGTCCCCGCCGGGGGGCAGGTGGTGCTGACCGCCGCCGACTCCACCGACCGGGTGATCTGGCGCAAGAAGGTGCCCAGCGCGTGGGGCACCCTGGAGGGCAGCGTCCTCACCTTCCCGGAGGAGGCGACCGGGGTCACCACGGTGGAGGCGTATGATCCGTTCCTGGACCAGGTGGCCGAGGCCAGGGTGGTGGTGCTTGACGAGCTGACCCGGCCCACCGTCCCCCATGGAAGGCTGACCGACGTGGCCGCGGTGGTCACCGCGGACTTCAACCGCGACGGCTTCGAGGACGTGGCGCTGGGGATCCCGGAGAGCGACCTGGGCGAGGCCCGGGGCGGGGCGGTGTTCTTCTTCCTGGGCTCCGCCTCCGGCTACGCCGAGGCCCCCTCCTGGCGCCGGACCGGCGGGCTGGGGGCGGGGTTCGGGACCGCGCTGGCGGTGGGGGACATCAACCACGATGGGTTCCCGGATCTGGCGGTGGGCGCTCCCAACGAGGACGTGACGGTGGCCGACTCCGGCGGGGTCCACCTGTTCCGCTTTGATCAGCAAGGGCCGGTGCTGCTGCGCCGGGCGATGACCGGCAGTGGCAACGGGCGGTTCGGCAGCGCGCTGGCCCTGGAGGACGTGGACGGGGACGGCGATCACGACCTGGTGGTGGGGTCCCCGCTGGGGGATCTGGCCTCGCTGGGCAACCGGCGCGGGGTGATCGACGTCTTCCTGCTCCAGCCGGGCAGCGCGATCGTGGACTACGCGCAGCTGCGGCTCTCCGGCTGGGATCTAGAGCCGGATGGCACCCTTGTCTCCCGCGCCCAGACCCGGTCCGGGGCGGCGCTGGCGGTGGCGGACTTCAACGGGGACGGGCGGGTGGATCTGGCCTCCCTGGGGACGATCACCCACCGGCTGGTGGGCGGGGAGGCGTTGGCCGCGGCCCAGCCGGGGATCCAGATCTTCTTTGGCCGCACCGGGGACCGCCCCTGGGAGGCGGCGCCCGATCTGTTCGTCGGGCTCAGGGACCCGGCCGACTCCTTCGAGGGGACCTACCGGCTGGGGTTCATCCCCGGTGATCTGGGCCGGCCGCCGCTCCTGGCGGTGGCCATCGATCGCGCGGACGCGCCGGATCTGACCGCCATCGGAGGGCGCTCGGCGGCCGGCGATGCGGGCGGGATCTTCCTCTTCGATCTCACCGCCCAGCAGCCCCGGGGAACCCCGGCGGCCAAGCCGGTGCAGTTGGGACGGGCTGAGGCCTTCGCGCGGTTCTACGGGAACAACCCGGGGATCGCCGCCGCCCGCAGCTTCACCGTGGCCAACGTGGACGGGGTGGCCGGGCCGGAGCTGGTGTTGGGCGCCCCCTACGCCACCGCCGGCACCGGGGCCTCTTCGGTCCGGCTCGCCGGCCGCGCGCTGGCCTATCCGCTCACCGGGCTGGAGGAGGGGACGGCGATGAACGTGCCGCCCCTTGCCATCGAGGGTGCGGACATCTCCTGCTTCGGGGCGGCCCTGGCCACCTCCTCCTCCGGGCTGCTGGCCTTCTCCTCGCGGGCCTCCACCGCGGAGGGCGCGTTTACCGGACGGCTGGAGGTGCTGACCCGCTCCTCCGCCGCTTTTGGCGCCTGGCCCCGGGTGGGGCTGCCGATCCCGGCGCGCGCCGCGGAGGAGAACTACGGACTGCAGCTGGCCGGGCTGCGCAACGCGGCGGGGGTGGCCACCGCGCTGATCTCCTCGCCCGGGTTCGCCGGCCCGGGGGTGAACAACGACGGAAACGATCTCAACGCCGGACGGGCCTGGGTGCTGCCACTGCCCACCGGCGCCGCCAGCGTGGCCGCGGAGGGGGCGGGCTCTCCCAACATCCGCGCCGGCCGCGAGGTGGGGGCGGACGTCTCCAGCACCGACTTTGACGGAGACGGACTGCAGGATCTGGTGATCGGCGCGCCCAACCTGGTGATCCCCTCCACCGGGTCGCGCGCCACCGACATCACCCCGTTCTACGCGCTGGAGAGGGCCGAATGCGTGACCTCCTCCACCGGCGCCACCGGCGGGGTGCAGGTCCACCTCGGCCAGGCGGACGGGACCTTCAAGTCCGCCTATCGGCTGTGGGCGCCGCGGACCCTCTCCGGCTGCACCACCAACTGCACCCGCAGCGGGATCGGCCGGGAGGTGGCGGGCGGGTTCGACTTCAACGGCGATGGGCGGGGTGACGTGGCCGCCACCCGCAGCAATGGGATCGAGGTGTTCCTGGGCCGGGCCCCGGACGATGCGCAGCTCAACAAGCTGACCATGACCTGCGATCCGGTGTTCACCGGCTCCTACCCTCAGGCCACCAGCGCGGTGACCGCGATCGGGGATCTGAACGGGGACGGCTGCGCGGAGGTGGCCTTCCGGGTGGGGGACGCGTCCACCCGCTCCTCGGTGGTGATCGCGTTCGGCTACGACACCGGCGGGGCGCGCTGCGGTGGACGCACCGTGCCCTCCGCGGTGCAGATCGCTGATCGGGACGCGGGCGTGCAGTTCCTGGGACTGGGGTTGGCGGTGGCCCGGGTGGGGAGCTTCCTGGACGACGGGAAGGACTACCTGGCCATCTCCGCCACCAGCTACCCGGTCGCCGGGGTGGATCAGGACGTGGTGCTGCTCTACGACGTGGCCCAGATCGCCGCCAGCCGCCCGGCCAGCGGGACGGTGGTGGTGGGGGGAATCGTGGACCTGACCCCGGTGCCGTTCGTCCCCGGCAGGCGGGTGCGGACCTTCGGGCGGGCGCTGGCCGCGGCGGTGAACTTCCCCGGGGAGGCCAACCCGGTGCTGGTGGTGGGCGCGCCCGGGGACACGGTGGAGGGTTCGGAGCAGGCCACCGGCGCGGTCTACGTCTTCCGCGGCGGGCGCCCGGTCTCGGCCATGGAGGAGATCCTCCATGTGGTGGGAGACGCCCGCGAGGTGGGTGACTTCGGTCTGGCGCTGGAACTGGTGCCGGCCGGAGCCGAACGTCCGCAGTTGCTGATCGGCGCGCCCAGGAGCAACCGCACCGGCGCCCGCAACGGCACCGCCTTCGCCTTGCCCCTGGGGTTCTGATGCGCGGACTTTGGCTGACCCTGCTGCTGAGCCTGGCGCTGCCCGCCGCCGCCTCCGCCGCCGAGGAGGAGGTGGCGGTGATCGGCGCCTCCCGCGAGCTGCTGTCCTCGCTGGCGCAGCTGCAGGGGGTCCGGGTGGTCCCGGTGAAGGGACGGCCCAAGACGCTGGCCCAGGCGCTGCGCGCGGGCAAATCCGCCGATCAGGTGCTTTGGATCCGCGTCCGGGGGAAGGCGGCCACCGCCGAGCTCTACCGGTCCGGGAAGCGGGTGGGGCGCGTGCAGGCCCCGCTGCGCAAGGGCCGCTGGACGCCGGAGGGCACTTCAAAGGTGCTGGCGCTGTTCCCCGGCGCGGCCCCCGAG
>JALYOC010000020.1 GCA_030857095.1 Myxococcota bacterium
GACCAACATCGTGCAGGTCGGCACCCCCTTCCGTGGAATCCGATTGAGGGGCGCCCTCGCCGCCCGTGCAAGAATCGACACTGGGCGACGAACGCCTGGCGCCTCCCGGCCCCCGCCTTACCGTTCCCGGGTGAACTGGCTCCCCCTCCCGATGATCGGTCTGCTCGCGCTGACCGGCTGCGCCTCCACCCCAGCCCGATCTCCACCGGACGAGTCGCTGCTGACCTTTGAAGGCGCGGGCGATGCCTCCGGGGCGGTGGTCCTCCAGGACTGGCTGTTCGCCGTCGGCGATGACGAAGACAACTTCCTGAGGATCTACGACGGCCGGGTCGGCGGACCGCCGGTGGCGAAGGTGGATGTCTCTGCGCAGCTGGGCCTGGTCGGCAAGAGGCGCGCTCCGGAGCTGGACATCGAAGCGGCCACGGGCGTGGGCGAGCTGGCGCTGTGGCTGACCTCCCATGGAAGGAACAGCTCGGGGAAAGCCGCCCCGGCCCGGCTGCGGTTGTTCGCGACCACCCGACCCTCGGACGCAAGCGGCCTGGAGCTGGTCGGACACCCCTACGCAACCCTCCTGGAGGATCTGATCGCGCATGGAGGCCTTCGTCACTCCCGATGATCAGGACAGCTTCCTGCTGCTCAGCGACGATGGCGAGCGGGAGATCGAAGGGGCGGCCTGCAAACGCCACCAGGATCCCAGCCAGAAGCGGTTTCGCGCGCTGAGGGTTCCGGCGAGCGCGCTGAAGTGAGCTAGAGATCACCGCCATGAAGGGTCAACTCAAGGTCGCCACGCCGCAGGAGTACCTCTCCCAGCTCGCCGAGCCGCGCCGGACGGAGATCGCGCAACTGGACGCGCTGATCCGCAAGACCGCGCCGCAGCTGGAGCCGGGGATCCACAGCGGGATGCTGTCCTACGGGCCCTACCACTACAAATACGCCAGCGGCCGTGAAGGTGACTGGTTCCGGATCGGGCTGGCCAGCAACGCCAACTACATTTCGCTGTACGCGATGGCCGCCGACGCCAATGGCTACGTCGCCGAGCGCTACCGCCCCCGCCTCCCCAGGGCGAACATCGGGAAAGCCTGCGTGCGGTTCAAGCGGGTCTCCGATCTGGACCTGGAGGCGCTGACGGAGCTGATTCGACTGACCGCCAGCACCGGCTTCACCGAGGTGCTGGCGGACTCCGGAGAATCAGCCGGAAAACAGCGGGCGGCGGCGAAGAGCGGTCGCACCGACGCGATGGGCTCCGCGGCCACGAGCGATGGCGCAACTGCGAAGGGCTCTGAGGCGAAGAGCGGCCCCGCAACTGCGAAGGGCTCCGCGGTGAAGAGCGGCCGCGCTCCTGCGAAGGGCTCCGCGGTAAAGAGCGGGCGAGCCACAGCGAAGGGCTCCGCGGTGAAGACCGCCCGCGCCACAGCGAAGGGCTCCTCGACAAAGCCCGCCCGCGCTCCTGCGAAGGGCTCCGCGGTCAGGAGCGGACGCGCCGCAGCGAAGGGCTCCGCGACAAAGACCGCCCGCGCCGCAGCGAAGGGCTCCGCGAAGAGTGACCGTGCCCCCACGAAGGCCCGGGCGGTTCGCGGAAGCCCGAAGTCTGTCTCTCGCGACTGATCCGGTTCCCGCCTTCCTGGTCCCCAGGAAGAGGCCAGTTTCCGGGAGGACGAAAGTGCCGGGGCGGTCCGGAGGCGGACACCCTAAGGTGGGAGTCGTCCGGCGCTCGGAGGTAGGACCCACGCCCACCTTTTCGCAAACCACCGGAATAACTAGACTCCTGGCCCGGTCGTCCCCTGCCTCGCACTTCCCCCAGCAGGCAACCGCGCGAGTTCAGTGAAGAGGTCGTGGACTGTAGGACATGGGTTTGCGAACCTTGGGGGAGCATGGTGGATCCCCTCGCCCCGCTGATTGCGGACGGCGTCATCGAAGCAGTCATTTCGCGGCTCAAGAGCGGCAAGGAAGCCGACATCTACCTCGTGGAGCACGGGGGAGAGGTCGTTGCGGCCAAGGTCTACAAAGAGCGCGAGCAGCGGAACTTCAAGAACAACGCCTCGTACAAGGAGGGCCGGCAGGTCCGGAACTCGCGTACCCAGCGGGCGATGGCCAAGGGCAGCAAGTTTGGCCAGGCAGCCTCGGAAGACGCCTGGAAGGCGACCGAGACCGAGGCGCTGGGCAAGCTGCACGCCGCCGGGTGCCGCGTTCCCCAGCCGGTGATGTTCTACGAGGGCGTGCTCCTGATGGAGCTGGTGATCGACCCGGACGGGATGCCCGCGCCCCGGTTGATCGACGCCCACATCCCGATCGAGCTGGCCGCCCCGTACTACCTGGATCTAAGGCAGCAGGTCGTGAAGATGCTGACCTGCGACATGATCCACGGCGATCTCTCGCCCTACAACGTGATGGTGGCCTGGAACGGGCCGACCATCATCGACTTCCCCCAGGTGGTGGGTGCCTCCCACAACACCCAGGCCTCGTTCTTCTTCGAGCGGGATCTGGGAGCGCTGCACCGCTTCTTCGCCGCCATCGACCCGTCGCTGAACGCCAACGCGGGCGACGCGCGGGAGATCTGGCACGTCTACGAACGCGGTGAGCTCACCGACGACTTCGTGCCCACCGGTCGCTTCAAGGATGTCCCCCTCCGCAAGGAGGGTGCACGCAAGGGCCGCGGCGGCACCGGGCTCCGCGCCGAACGTGGCGCCAGGAACAAGGCCGAGGGCGCCGTCGCCGAACCGCACGGTGGTCAGAGCGGACAGCCCAAGGAACCGCGTCAGCCCAAGGGCGGACCGGCGCCGGCCGTGAACGAGGCCTCCGCCGCTTTGTCCCGCGACGGTGGCCGACCGCGGGGCGGCAAGCCGGGCGGGCGGCAGCAGAGCACCCGGTCCGAGCGTCAGGACGGGCAGGCCCCGCAGCAGAACGGTCACAGGGACATCTCTCAGGACGCCGGACCTCGTGACGGCAACCAGCCGCGCGAGATCATCCAAAACGAGGGCCGCCGGGCCCGTGAAGGCAACCACCGGAACGACGGCGGGCAGCCTCGCGACGGAACTCAAAGCGACGGCCGCCAGCCTCGCAACGGAAACCGGAACGACGGCCGCCAGGCTCGCGACGGAACTCAAAACGACGGCCGCCAGCCTCGTGACGGGAACCGGAACGACGGCCGCCAGCCTGGTGACGGAAACCAGAGCGACGGCCGCCAGCCTCGTGACGGAAACCGGAACGACGGCCGCCAGCCTCGTGACGGAAACCAGGGCGACGGCCGCCAGCCTCGCGACGGAAGCCGGAACGACGGCCGCCAGCCTCGTGACGGAAACCAGAGCGACGGCCGCCAACCTCGTAACGGAAACCAGAGTGACGGCCGCCAACCTCGTGACGGAAACCAGAGTGACGGCCGCCAACCTCGTAACGGAAACCAGAACGACGGCCGCCAGCCTCGTAACGGAAACCAGAGCGACGGCCGCCAGCCTCGTGACGGAAACCAGAGCGACGGCCGCCAGCCTCGCGACGGAAAGCAGAGCGACGGTCGCCAGCCTCGCGACGGAAAGCAGAACGACGGTCGCCAGCCTCGTGACGGAAACCAGAGCGACGGCCGCCAGCCCCCTGGGGGCGGCCGACCGCAAGACGGCGGTCGTCAGCGGCGCGAGGGCAACCAAAACAAGGGTCGGCAGCCTCGTGGGGGCGGCCCGCGGCGCGACGCAGGCTCCAGCGGCGCCCGTCCTCCCCGCGAGAGCACCCCGTTCGATGATCGGCAGCGCCACAGCAAGCAGAACGCCGAGCGGCAATTCCCCGACGGCACCCCGTTCGAGCCCGACGGGAACCGGAGTGACGACCGGCACCCTCGCGACGGCAGCCCGAACCACGGTCGCCCGCCCCGGGACGCCAACCGGAATGACGGGCGCCAGAATCCACCGCGGCAGGACGGACAGAACGCGCGTCGGGATCAGCGGGGCGGCCGGCAGGATCCGCTCGGGACCGCGCCGGAGCGAACCCGCGGCCAGGAGCGGCGCAGCAACAGCGGGCCGCAGATCAGTTACGTCGCACGGCCCTCCGGCCCCGAAGTCAGCTTCGCCTCGCGTCCGGCCGAACCGCGCCGGGAGGCCGCTCCAACGGAGCACCCTCCCCGGTCAGGGTCGCGGAAGTAGGTCCGGGGGGGCCAGGCCTCAGCCCAGCGGCGGCGGGACCAGCCCCAGCTCGCGCACCAGCTTGGGCGCCACCTGGGTCTGCTGCAGCAACTCGGTGAGCCGGGCCTTCGCCTCCCGGCTATCCTTGTGGACCTTCCGTCCCAGGATCAGCTCGTTCTTTAGCGAGTGTTCCCAGCCGGTCAGCTCGGTCACAGTCACCTGGTAGCCGTGGGCCTCCAGCACCAGCGCCCGGATCACGTTGGTCAGGTGGGAGCCGAACTCGCGCCGGTGCCAGTTGTGATCGAACAGCACCCCCATCGCCGCCGGGACCTTGGCCTTGGCGCCCTTGAGCTGCTGGGCCACCTCCGCCTGGCAGCAGGGCACCACCGCCACGTGGTCCGCGTTGTGGCGGATGGCGGCGATCAGCGCGTCGTCGGTGGCGGTGTCACAGGCGTGCAGGGCCACCATCAGGTGGATCCGGTCCGGGTAGGCGGCCTTCTCCAGCGAGGCGGTCTCGAACTTCATCCGTGAGAAGCCCAGCTTGCCGGCGCGGAGCCTGGCCTTCTCGGTCAGCTCCGGGCGGCTCTCCACCGACCACAGCTGGCCCTTGTCCTGGCCCTTGAAAAACAGCTCGTAGAGGACGAAGCCCAGGTAGGCGTTGCCGCTGCCGGCGTCCACCACCTCCGGCTGGCCGAAGCGCGCGAACACGTCCTCCAGCGCCGGCTTGAGCAACCCCACCAGGTGGTTGACCTGCTTGAGCTTGCGCAGGGCATCCGCGTTGAGGTGCCCCTCGCGGGTCAAGAGGTGGAGCTCCTGGAGGAGCGCCTTGGACTGTTCGGGGAGCAGCTCCTTGCGGACCTGCTCGGACTTCACGCTGCGGCGGACGGGCTGGTTCAGACCGCGACCACTTCGACGACCTCGGGGATGAGCTCACGGAGGCGAGACTCGATTCCCATCTTCAGGGTCATCGTCGAAGAGGGGCAGCCGGAGCAGGAGCCGCGCATGCTGAGGTACACCACCCCGTCCTCGAAGCGGTCCAGGGTGATGTCTCCACCGTCCTGCATCACCGCCGGGCGGATCTCGTTGTCCAGGATCTCGCGGATCTTGTCGGAGATCGGGCCGGCCCCGCCGCCCTGCTCGGAGGTGGTCAGCGCCGCCTCGTGCACCACCGGCTCATTGGCGGTCAGGTGGGTGTCCAGGGCGGACATCACCGAGTCGTTCAGCTCGTCCCACTCGCCCTCGTCGCCCTTGGTGACGGTGACGAAGTTTGAGCCCACCATCACCCCCACCACCCCGCTGATGTCCATCAGCTTGAGCGCCAGCGGCGACTTCTCGCGGGCCATCTCCTTGGTGGTGAAGTTGAACGCGCCCACCGGCAGCAGCTTGCGGTCCACCACGTACTTGAGGGTGGAGGGGTTCGGGGTCCACTCGAGCTGGATGTTCACGGACATGTCTTGGCGTTGCTCCTTGCGGCTCTCCTGTAAGCGGGCGCCCGACAATTTTCAACCCGTTGGCTCCCCTGCTGGAAAGCAGGCGGCCGCTAGAGCGAAAGCTCCAACTCAAGGTCCAGGTCCAGCTTCAACTCGGAGAGCGAGCTGGCGGAGTCCATCTGGAAGGCCTGGACCGGCTCGGCCTCCGGCAAGATCGCCTGCTTGGTCTGCAGATACAGCTGGTTGGTGTCCCGGAGGTGGCTCACCAGCTGGCGGGCGACCAGGTCCACCAGGTGGTAGGCGAACCGGTTCCCCCGGGCGAAGAGGGCGTCGAAGTCCGCGTCCGCCAGCCGCAGCAACCTGCAGGGACCGGTCGCCACGCAGCTGGCCGACCTGCCCCCCTGGTCGATCGCCGCCACCAGGCCAAACATCGTCCCCGGCCCCAGGGTGGCCAGGGTCTTCCCGGCGCGGCCCACCGTCACCTCGCCGGAGACGACGAAGTAGGCCGCGTCCGCGTGCTCGCCCTCGCCGAAGATCGGCTGCACCCCGTCGGTCTCCACCAGGGTCAGCTTCTGGGCCAGGGCCAGCTTCACCACCTCCGGCATCTTGCGGAAGGGCCCGAACTGGTCGACCAGCTCCGGGGAGGGCAGCGGCCGGAACTGCACCGGCGGGGCGTCCAGGGTCAGGTTGGAGGACGGCGCGATCCGGTCGGTGGTGGCGCGGATCTTCCGGCACAGGTCCACCGCCACCTTGCGCAGCATCTTGAACGCCGCCGGGGTGTAGGAGTCACGCAGGACCTGGAAGTCCACCGCGTCGATCTCGTGGGCGGTCCCGCCGTGGGTGACCACCGCGGTGCCCGAGCGCCGCCCGTCATCCACCAGCGCCATCTCCCCAACAGTGTCCCCGGCCCGCGCGGTGGCCACGGTGATCGGCCGGTCTCCCCCCGGCGGGGTGGCCAGCACGTTGACCTCGCAGCCCTCCCCCAGCACCCACATCGCCTTGCCCGGGTCGCCCTCCCCAAAGAGCAGCTGCCCCTCCTCCAGGACCACCGGTCGCAGCAGCCGCAGCAGATCCATCATCTCCGGGGGCTGCACGTACTCGAACAAGGGGATCGACTTGAGAAACCGCTCCAGCGCCGGATTCGACTCCATGAGGGCATGATACGCCCCAATGCGCTACCCGCCTCGTTTCGGACACCTCGCCACCCGCCCGGTGGTGATCAGCAAGCTGGTCAACACCTACGCCATCGCCCACAGCATCGAGGAGGAGGAGGCCCAGGAACGGCTGGAGCGCGCCCTGGGCGGCACCCTCCACGAGGACCTGCTGGCCTCCACCTGGGAGGCGCTGGCGGGCGGCACCAAGCGGCTCAACGAGGAGGGCCTGCTGGAGAAGGTGGCCGCCACCCTCACCGATCGGCCGCTGCGCCGCAGCAAGGCCGCCGCCCTCAACCCGTCCTGGAGCGCGTTCCTGGTCCTGGCCGACCTGGAGGCCGGGACCGCCACCGAGGCCGCCCGCCGCGCCCTGGACAACGAACAGGGACGGCAGATGCTCAAGAAGGGGCTGATGGAGGCGGGCCGCTTCCTGGCCGCGGAGCTGAGCCGGGGGAAGTAGCCAAGCATGCGGCGCCGGACAGCGATCGTTATACGCTCCGGTCCGGCCCGCCCGTGTCCACTCAACTCCCGTCACAGCTGAGGGTCCACCGAGGGATCCGCGAGATTCCCAGGGAGGCGTGGGACGCGCTGGTGCCCCCCGAAGGGGTGCCCTTCCTGGAGTGGCAGTGGATCGAGGCGCTGGAGGAGAGCGGCAGCGTCTCCCCCGAGTCCGGCTGGCATCCGCACCACCTGACCCTGTGGCAGGGGAATCGGCTGGTGGCCGCCGCGCCGGCGTACTTCAAGGACGACAGCTACGGAGAGTTCGTCTACGACTTCTCCTGGGCGTCGGCCTCCGAGCGGATCGGCGTGCCCTACTACCCCAAGCTGGTGTTGGCGGTGCCGCTGACCCCGGCCACCGGACCGCGCTTCCTGGTTGCCGCAGATCAGGATCCCCGGCAGCGCCAGCGGGAGCTGATCACCGGCGCGCTGGAGCTGGCGCGCTCGGCCAACCTCTCCTCGGTCCACGTGCTGTTCCCGCAGGAGGCGGAGTTGGCGGCGCTGGAGGCCGCCGGCGGGGCAATCCGGCTGGGGGTGCAGTACCACTGGCAGAACCACGGCTATGCGACGTTCGAGGACTTCCTGCAGCGCTTTAACTCCAAGCGCCGCAACCAGCTGCGCCGCGAGCGCCGCGCGGTGGACGACCAGGGCATCACCCTGGGGATGCGGACCGGACCGGAGCTGTCGGGGGAGGATCCGCAGCTGCTGTTCCGGCTCTATTGCTCCACCGTGGACAAGTACATGTGGGGGCGCCGCCACCTGCGGCCCGGGTTCTTCGAGCGGACGTTGAAGCACTTCTCCCACCGGCTGCAGCTGGTGGAGGCGCGCAAGGACGGTCGCCTGATCGCCGGGGCGGTGAACGTTGCGGGAGACAAGGTGCTGTACGGCCGTTATTGGGGTTCGTTCGAGGAGCACCCCTTCCTGCACTTCAACGTCTGCCAGTACTACCCGGTGGAGCAGTCAATCCGGCAGGCGCGCGTCCGGTTCGAACCGGGAGCGGGCGGGGAGCACAAGCTGGTCCGGGGGTTCGAACCGGCGCTGACGTACAGCGCACACTTCATCTTCCACCCGACGCTGGACAAGGCAGTGCGCAATTTTCTGCAGGTCGAGACCCAGGCCATCCGCGACGGGTTGCCCCAGTGGCGCGCGGAGACCGGGCTCAAGGACACCGCCCCGGGCGGAGAGGATTGAGGGGACGTGGCACCGAAGGACGAACACGACGCAGGTTCAGGGGACACCGGGGTCGTCACCGAGACGCGCACCCGGGAGCAGCTGAAGAAGCCGCCGCTGTACAAGGTTCTGCTGCACAACGACAACTACACCACCCGCGAGTTCGTGGTGGCCATCTTGCGGGAGGTCTTCCACAAGTCGGAGAGCGACGCGGTGCAGATCATGCTGCACGTGCATACCCGCGGCGTGGGCGTGGCAGGCGTTTATACACATGACGTGGCCCAGACGAAGGTTCGCCAGACCGAACACCTGGCGAGGGAGCATGAGTTTCCGCTCCGGCTTTCGATGGAACCGGAGGATGACTGAGTGGCAACGCCGTTGATCGCCAAAGAACTGCAGCAGTGTTTCCGTCAGGCCATCGCCGACGCCCGGCAGATGCGCCATGAGTACCTGACCCTCGAACACCTCCTGTGGGCGCTGACCCGGGAGAAGCGGGGCCAGGAGATCCTCAAGGCGGTGGGCGCAAACTCCGAGCGGCTGGGCAAGCGGCTGCAGGAGTTCCTGGAGGAGACGGTGGAGCAGCTGCCCGACGGGGTGGACGCCGAACCCCAGCAGACCATCGGGGTGGAGCGGGTGCTCCAGCGCGCCGCCATCCACGCCCTCTCCGCCGAACAAAAGAGCATCGACACCGGGGATCTGCTGGTGGCGCTGTTCCGCGAGGAGGAGTCGCAGGCCCTGTACTTCCTCAAGCAGGAGGAGGTCCGCCGGATCGACCTGCTGAACTTCATCTCCCACGGGATCGTGAAGGAGGGCACCGGCGAGGAGGGCGAGGGTGAGCGCACCACCGCGCCACTGGGCGGGGACGAGGACGAGGGCGGCGGTCCGGCCCCGTCCAAGGATCCGCTGCAGGCCTACTGCACCAACCTGGCGAACGAGGCCGAGCTGGGCCACATCGATCCGCTGATCGGGCGCGCGGTGGAGTTGGAGCGGACCGTCCAGATCCTCTGCCGCCGCCGGAAGAACAACCCGCTCTACGTGGGTGATCCGGGCGTGGGCAAGACCGCCATCGCCGAGGGCCTGGCCCTGCGGATCCACGAGGACAAGGTGCCGGCCGCGCTCAAGGGCGCGACCATCTTCTCCCTGGACATGGGCGCGCTGCTGGCCGGCACCAAGTTCCGCGGCCAGTTCGAGGAGCGGCTCAAGGCGGTGCTCAAGGCGCTGCAGCAGCACCCCAACGCGGTGCTGTTCATCGACGAGATCCACACCATCGTCGGCGCCGGCGCCACCAGCGGCGGGTCGATGGATGCGTCCAACCTGCTCAAGCCTGCGCTGGCCTCCGGCCGGCTGCGCTGCATCGGCTCCACCACCTACCAGGAGTACAAGGCCGCCTTCGAGCGGGACCGCGCCTTGTCCCGGCGCTTCCAGAAGGTGGAGGTGGGCGAGCCCACCATCGAGGAGACGGTGCTGATCCTCCAGGGGCTGCAGGGCCGCTACGAGGAGCACCACGACGTGAAGTACGACGAGGCCGCGATCCGCGCCTCGGCCGAGCTCTCCGCCAAGCACATCAACGACAAGTTCCTCCCCGACAAGGCGATCGACGTGATCGACGAGGCCGGCGCGGCGGACCGGCTCAAGGCGGACGGGCTGCGCACCCACAAGGTCACCTCCGCGGACGTGGAGGCGGTCGTGGCCAAGATGGCCAAGATCCCCGCCAAGTCGGTCTCCGCCTCCGAACAGAAGCAGCTGGGCAACCTGGAGGAGGAGCTGCGGCAGGTGATCTACGGCCAGGACGGGGCGATCAAGGAGATCACCTCCGCGATCAAGCTGTCCCGCTCCGGGCTGCGCAGCCCGGAGAAGCCGATCGGCTCCTTCCTCTTCTCCGGCCCCACCGGGGTGGGCAAGACCGAGCTGGCCAAACAGCTGGCCAAGGCGCTGGGGGTGGAGTTCCTGCGCTACGACATGAGCGAGTACTCGGAGAAGCACACCGTCTCGCGGCTGATCGGCGCGCCCCCCGGCTACGTGGGCTTCGATCAGGGCGGCCTGCTGACCGACGCGGTCCAGAAGCACCCCTACGCGGTGGTGGTGCTGGACGAGATCGAGAAGGCCCACCCGGACCTGTACAACATCTTGTTGCAGGTGATGGACCACGCCACGCTGACCGACAACAACGGCAAGAAGGCGGACTTCCGGAACATCATCCTGATCCTCACCACCAACGCCGGGGCCCGGGAGATGTCCACCAAGACACTGGGCTTTGGTCACGCCGGCGAGGCGATGGACCTGAGCAAGGCCAAGAAGGCGGTGGAGCGGACCTTCACCCCCGAGTTCAGGAACCGGTTGGACGGCTGGGTGCTCTTCTCCGGCCTCACCGCGGACGTGATCCTCAAGGTGGTGGACAAGGAGGTGGCGCTCCTCCAGAAGCAGCTGGAGGAGAAGAAGGTGAAGCTCCACCTCTCCAACGAGGCCCGGGGCTGGATGGCCGAGCACGGGTACGATCCCGAGTTTGGAGCCCGGCCGATGGCCCGCCTGGTGGACCAGAACCTCAAGCGCCCCCTGGCCGACGCCCTGCTGTTCGGGGACCTCAAGGACGGCGGCGGCGTGGCCTACGTGGAGGTGCAGGACGACAAGATCGTCCTCCGCTTCGAGAAGGCCCAGCAGCCGGTGGCGGTGGCGTAGCCGACGGTCGGAGGGACGACCCGGATCGTCCCTCCACATCGTGCCAGGGCTGGATCCACCCCCCCGGCCCGCGTTCCAGGGTGACCAGGTCTGATCTCTGGAACTGTGGACCATGCCCGGGTCGACTTCGGTTCACAGCGGGTCACCGCCTCCGACCGCCCGGTCGGGTTCCTGATGAACCTCGGGCGCTGAGGGCAAAGCACCGGATGCACCGCAGCGGGTTGGGGGTTCGCCCGCCCCCACCCGGGAGGCCGGCCGCTTCCCCGGCCCTCACCGATCAATCCTGAACCAACAGGTGCCATCCAGGGGCGTCCACGGTTCAGGATTGTGTCAGCCCCCCATGCTGGGATGCAGGTGGAAGGAGGTTGGAGATGCGCTGGAGCGCTCCGCTGGAAGCCAAGGCCTTTGCCGAAGCCTCGCGTCAGCACGGCCTGCTGACCCGCGAGCAGCTCAAGGCGCTGGGCGCCTCGGACCGGACCATCGCCCGCCGGCGCAGGGCCGGACTCTGGGAGCGGCTGTTCCCAGGGGTGTTCCGGCTGCTCCCCTCGTCTGCTTCCGGCTGGCACCAGCAGTTGATGGGAGTGTGTCTTTGGCTGGGGGACGACGCGGTCGTCTCCCACGCTGCCGCCGGCGCCCTTTGGAACCTGGATGGCGTCGAGGAGCGGGCCATCGAGGTCAGCACCACCCGCAAGATCAACGGCCGCGCTCCCAGCGGCGTGCTGATCCACCGGGTCAGCTCACTGCTGCGCGAGGCGATCACCAGCGTGGAGGGGATCCCGGTCACCCAGCACTGGCGGACCCTGATGGACCTGGCCCGGACCCTGCCCACCGACTCGGTGGACGCCGCCTTGGACTGCGCGCTGCGACGCAAGAAGACCAGCTTCAAGCAGCTGGGCCGGATGGTGGAGAAGGTGCAGCGCCGAGGCCTGGCTGGGCTGCGGACCTTCCGGCAGCTCCTGGCGCAGCGAGGGGGAACCGGTCCCAAGGACAGCGAGGCAGAGCGGCTGTTCTATCGCAACGTGATCGACGCCCACGGACTCCCCAGGCCCGAGCACAACTACCGGGTCAAGGACCGCCAGGGGAAGTTCGTGGCCAAGGTGGACGCGGCCTACCCCCAGTACGGCATCGCCATCGAGATCTACAGCAAGGCCCACCACACCGCCCCCGAGACGGTGCAGAACGACGCCCGCCGTCAGAACGAACTGGTGATGGCCGGGATGACTCCGCTCATCTTCTGGTGGGAGGACATCACCGCCGCCCCCTACCGCACCGCGGAGAGAATCGCCGAGACGATCACCCTCAAGACCGGAGAGGAGGTCCTCCTCCGCAGCGACTGACTAATCCCAGAACTGCCGGTGGTTCCGGATCTGGTGTTCGTCCTCGGCTGTCAGCTCGCGGCCGTGGGGGGCGCGGGCGCTGGAACGCTCCCAGCGAGCGAACCAGCGCGCATCCAGCGGACGGGCCAGCTGCTCGGGCCGGGTGGCCGCCACGGTGGTCTCCTGCTTGAAGCCGATCGGATCCCCCACCCCGACGAAGAACCCGCCCAGCAGCAGGGAGACCCGGGTCCGGGTGGACGCGCTGTAGGTCACCAGGAAGGCGCCCTCCGGGCCGCACAGCCGGTGCAGTTCCGCGAAGACCTCCGGGGTCCACATCGTGGGGTTGGATTCTGGAGAGAAGGGATCGTGGAAGATCAACTCCGGGGGCACGGTGCAGCGCAGCGCCGGCAGCAGCTGCCGGGCATCTCCCAGGTGCAGCGTCCAATCCAGCCCCTCCCGCTGGACCCGCCCCTTCTCCGCCAGCTCCTCCAGCACCTCCCGCCACTCCACCAGGTACGGGAAGCCTTCGGGGTCCTGCAGCCCCAGCCTCAGCGGCTGCAGGTCCACCTCGAAGCTGTGGATCTCCAGCGGCCGGCGCGCGCCGCTCTGCTTCCAGCAGGCCAGGGCGGCGGAGACATTGGTGGCCGCCCCCAGCCCCACGTCCAGCAGGCACAGCGGGCCCGCGTCCACCCGGGCGAAGCGCTCGGCCAGGCGGGACTGCTCGACATAAAGGGTGGTGGCCTCCGCCCAGGGACCGACCACCGGGTGCATGACCTCCCCGTTGCCGGTGTGCCGGACGGCGCGCTGACCGTTCTTCAAGGTGATCAGCTCGAAGTCGCCCATCACTTGCTGGCGCCCGACGTCAGCCTCGGCTGCAGCTCCGCATAGAGCGCCTCGTAGCGCCCCTCCAGGATCGCGTCGCGCATCCGCCGGGTCAGGTCCCGGTAGTGCTGCAGGTTGTGGATGGACAGCAGCCGCGAGCCCAGGGTGTGCTTCCCCTTCATCAGGTGGTGCAGGTAGCCCAACGGATAGCGGGTGCAGGCCTCGCAGCGGCACTCCGGATCCAGCGGCTGATCCGCCTTCTTGAACACCTGCCGGGTCACCCGCACCTGCCCGTGGAACGTATAGGCGTAGCCCTGCTGGGCCATCTTGGTGGGGATGATGCAGTCGAACATGTCCACCCCCCGGCGGACCGAGTCCAACAGGTCCATCGGAGTGCCCACCCCCATCAGATAGCGGGGCTTGTCCTGGGGCAGCAGCCGGGCCACCCGCTCGGTCATGGTGTGCAGTTCGTGCTTGGTCTCGCCCACCGCCAGGCCGCCAATGGCGAACCCGTCGAACGGGTGCAGGGTGAGGAAGGCCGCGCTCTCGTCGCGCAGATGCGGGAACACCCCGCCCTGGACGATCGCGAACAGCGCCTGCTCGGTGGCCTCCCCGCGGGCGGCCAGCGACCGCAACGCCCAGCGGTGGGTGCGCTCCATCGCGTCCCGGGTGGCCTGCTCGTCGGACGTGGAGTCGATGCACACGTCCAGCACCATCATGATCTCCGAGTTGATCGCCTGCTGCACGGCGATCGAGACCTCCGGGGAGAGCATCTGCCGGCTGTTGTCGTAGAAGCTGCGGAACAGCGCGCCCTTCTCGGTGATGGTCCGGTCGTTGGGCAGGGAGAAGATCTGGAACCCGCCCGAGTCCGTCAGCACCGGGCCATCCCAGTTCATGAACGGGTGGATGCCGCCGAAGTGCCGCAGGGTCTCCGCCCCCGGGCGCAGCATCAGATGGTAGGTGTTCCCCAGCAGCACCGGGGTTTGGGTGGACTTCACGTCCCCCACGCTCATGTTGCGCAGGTTGGCGTGGGTGGCCACCGCCATGAACAGCGGGGTCTCCACCACCCCACGGCGGGTGAACAGACGCCCGGCGCGGGCCCCGTTCGGATCGGTGGCCTCCAGCTGGAAGCGGAACTCGGCGGGGGCGGGCTTGAGGAGGGGCGCGGCGTTGGACATCGGCCGGCTGCTCGTATCAGAAAACCGGCCGGCCGCGCCCACCCGGTGTGAGGCTGCCCGCCCGCTGGGCCCGCGGGCAGGCCAGCCGGCTCAGCTCACCGGACCGCTCCACGGCCCGCCCAACGCCAGCGCTAGAAGCTCCCGCTGAGCACGAAGCTGCCACCCTCCGGGGTGGCGGAGAACCCGGCCACCAGGTTGGTGTAGCGGTTGGGATCCTTGCCGGTGATGAACAGGTAGCCGGCGGTGGCGGTGGAGGCCACCCCCAGCACCAGCATCGTCGCGGAGGCCACCTGCTGCAGCAGCAGCTGCCCCTGGAAGCGCTTGGCGTCGATCTGGCACAGCGCCACGTCGGCCCCGCAGGCGCTGTAGCGGGAGAGCAGCTCGGGATCGTTCTCCACCGCCGCCGGCAGCTGGGTCACGTTCTCCAGCGCCAGCTGCCGGGGGAAGAACTCGCGGGAGTAGAGCGGCTCGGTGCCGTAGCGATCCAGCAGGAAGGCGCCGCCCAGCAGCCCCACCGCGGCGCCGGAGGCCAGCCAGGCCCCCAGCCGCAGCCGCCCGTGCCGGTCGGCGAAGGCCTCGGCGTAGTCCGGCGAGGGGATGACCAGGAACTCCTCGGTGCTGGTCTGCTCCGGGAACACCCGGGTCCCGCGGCTTTGGGCAATGAAGCCGTCCTTGCGGACCTGCACCCGGTGCTGGCCGCGCGGCAGCTTCACCGCGGCCTGCATCGGGGTGCTGGCCACCAGCACGTCGTCCACCAGCACCTCCACCGCCTCCTCGTTGGTGCGCACCAGCAGCGCTCCTCGCTGCGCGTCCAACAGCGGCCCCACCAGCTCCTGGGCCAGCCCTGGCAGCGCGGTGGCCACCTGCTCGATGCGGGTCACCGGCCCCAGCGACTTCTGTCCCAGCACCTTGCGGTCCGAATTGTCCAGCAGGCGGATCTCCACCCGCATCTGGTCGCCCACCCTGGACATGGTCCCCGCCACCGCGTGCCGCGCCCCGAACACCGTCCCCAGGTCGCTGAGATTGGAGGTGTCCGACTCCACGCCCAGCAGCTGCTTGGTCCGCTCGATGGCCAGCAGCTGGCGCACGTCGGCGGCGCTCATCACCTCGAAGACCTCCAGCTCGCGCAGCCCGCGCACCACCGCCTGGCTGGCGGCCTCCGACTCCAGCTTGCCCACGCCCTTCCCCTCCAGATCGAAGGCCAGCAGGATCGG
>JALYOC010000048.1 GCA_030857095.1 Myxococcota bacterium
CGGCGCGAAGGAATGTCGCGAGTTCGTCAGCCGTGAAGCGGCGCATAGTGCTTCTCGAGCAACCCCTGAAACGCGTCCACGGTCATGTTCATGAGGAAGCCCCATTTCCTCGCAACCTGGGGCGTTCTTACCCGGGCCAACTCGGCGTCGTACTTGTTCCTTGCCGGAAAATAGAACGACTCGAGCAGTGGGACCCGAGCCGATTCAAGCTCGGCTGCCCTGGCAACCATACTGGGGTCGTTCGTCAGCTCTCCGGTGAGGTCCACCAGCATTCCCAGGGCGGGTAACTCGCCACCGGATTCAGCCAACTGGACCACCCGCCGCCAGTTCAGACTCGACCAGCTCTTCGCCAGGACCAGGGGAAGCACCCGAAGGACCGTGGCATCCGTGTGGGACAGGCTCAGCGCGAGAGGAAGCAGCTCTTCTCGGGACATGTGCTCGCGTGGCTCCCAGTGCCAAAGAGGCGCCCCCGCGGCAACGAGTGACTCCATCACCAAACCCGTCGACCCCGGCTCTGGGGGGGATCGACGCAGCCCCGCCAGGAGCTCGGTCCAACCTTGAGAGGGCATGGCTACAGGGTCCACCGCGTAAGTATACGCAGGGCTTGAGACTTGGGCTTGGGCCACCGGGGCTTCGCTACGCCGGTAGCCCTAAACTGGGTCGCCGGAAGGCGTAGGGGAGCCGAAGCCTTCAATCCGCAGCGCGGCGAGGCCGGGGTCGGAGGCCCGCATCGCCCGCAGGGTCCCGGAGTGGTAGCGCCAGGACGCCCCGTGGCGGCGGAAGGTGGAGAGCTCGGCGAAGGAGACCTCCTTGCCCTTCTCGTACAGCTCGGCAAAGAACAGCACCTGGCCTTCGCTGGCCCCTTCCGACGGGACCGGGGCCTCCAGGATTTGCAGCCGGGCGTAGCGGACCTTGGTGCGCAGGGCGCGGATCTCCGCGGCCACCACCGCCTCCGGCCGGGCCGCGTCCGGGTGATCCGGATCCAGGGTCCGGACAAGGTAGCTCACCTCCCCCAGGGAGAAGGCGGCGTAGCGCGAGCGCATCAGCCGCTCCGGGTCCGGCGCCTCCTCACCGCGGTGGAAGGGACGGCAGCACTCCGAATACCGCTTCTGCGAACCGCACGGACACTCCGGGTTGTTTCCCTTCATCGCCTCCACAGCATGCCAGAGCTCAGGCGGCGCGCCTGGACTGCTGCGCCGCCGCCACCCGCAGGGCGATCAGCTCGCGCAGCAGGTCCAGCTGGAAGGGCTTCTCCATCCGCAGGTTGTCTACCCGTTCCAGGAACTCCCGCGACTGCTCGGTGAAGGCCCCGCCGGTGATGAACACCAGCTGGCTGGCCCGCTCCGGATGGGTGCGGGTCAGCTCGGCGTGCAGCTCCATCCCGGTCATCTCCGGCATCATCAGATCGCAGAGCACCACGTGATAAGGCAGCTCCGGACCAGTCAGCAGCGCCAGCGCGCCGCGGGCGCTGGACTGGCTGTCCACCTGGTGCTGATCCCGGAGGATGCGGGTCAGGGCGCTGACCACCAACGGGTCGTCGTCAATCACCAACAGCCGCCCCGCCGCGCCCGGGCTGGACGGGGCGGACACCGGCTCCGGCAGGGGAGCGTCCTCCAGCCCCGCCAGCTTCAGCCGGAGCCTGAAGGTGGAGCCGCGGCCCGGCGCGCTCTCCGCCTCCAAGGTGGCGCCCATGGAGGTCAGGTAGGTGCGGCACAAGGACAGGCCCAGCCCGGTCCCCACCCCCACCGGCTTGGTGGTGAAGAAGGGTTCGAAGATCCGGGCCAGCACCGCTGGCGGCATCCCCGCCCCGGAGTCCTTTATCTCCACCACCGCCCAGCTTCCCTCCTGCCGGGTGGTCAGCAGCACCTCGTGGGAGGAGGCGTGCTTCTCCGGGATGGCGTGGGCGGCGTTGATCAGCAGGTTCAAGAACACCTGGCCCAGCCTCCCGGGGTTGGCCTCCACCTTGGGGACGTTCCCGTAGTGGCGGGTGACCCGCGCCCGGTGTCGCAATTCGCCAGAGGCCAGCTTGGCGGCGGAGTCCAGCACCTGGTGCAGGTCCACCGGCCCGGGCAGCTCCTCCTCCTCCTCCTCCTCCTCCTTGCGGGAGAAGGTCTTCAGATCCTGGACGATCCGACGGACCCGGTCCGCGCCCTGCAGCGACTCCTCCAGCGCCTGCTGCACCTCGGCCACCGCCTCCTGCCGTTGGGCGGGGGTGGCGGCGCGCTCCAACGCGTCGATCTCCATGCGGGCGAAGTTCAGGTTGGAGACGATGTACGCCAGCGGGTTGTTGATCTCATGGCCCACCCCGGCGGCCAGGGTCCCCACCGCCGCCAGCTTGCCGGCCTCCACCAGCTGGGCCTGGGTCTGGCGCAGGGTGCGCAGGTGCTCGTCCAGCTCCCCGTTGGCCCGCTCCAGGGCGGAGGTCCGCTCCGCCACCCGGGCCTCCAGCTCCCGCTCGTGGCTCTTCAGGCGGCCCACCCGCAGCAGGTAGAAGCCAGCGGTCAGCGCCGTCCCCAGCCCCGCGGCCAGCGCGTAGAACCACAGCGACTCCCACCAGTGGAACTGGAAGGAGACCGGCGCCGAGGCCCGGTGGTCGGAGTAGGGCTCGCCAGAGCGGGTCACCTGGACCTCGAACCGGTAGTCCCCCGGGCGGAGGTTGGCGTAGTGCGCCCCCCGGCGCGTGCCCGCCTCCACCCAGTCCTGGTCGTGCCCCCAGAGCCGGTAGCGGAAGCGCAGCTGTTCGGCGTCATCGAAGTCCAGGGCGCCGAAGTGGAACTCCAGCCCGCGGACCGACGGCGGAAAGGAGAGGTCCGAGGTGGGAGGCAGCCGCCGCCCATCCCCGGTCTGCACCGCGTCGATGGTGGGGGTAGGGGCCGGGCGCTCCAGCCGCGGATCGGCGGGGTCGAAGGTCACCGCGCCCCGCAGGGTGGGGAACCAGAGGTGACCGTCCCGGGTCCGGGTGCCCGCCGGCTGGGTGGTGCCGTTGGTCTCCGCCGAGCGCATCCCGTTGCTGCGATCAAACAGCCGGTAGCCGGCGGTCTGGGCGCGCCCCTCGGCCACCGCCAGCAAGTCGGCGCGGCTCATCCGGAAGATGCCCCGGTTGCAGGAAACATCCACAGGTGATCCTCCCCGTCCTGGAGGATCCGGAACACCGCCTCGTCGTACAGCCCCTCCTTGGCGGTGAGGACGTTGATCACCTGGCCGTCCCGCCACAACCCCAGGCCGCGCAGGGTGCCGAACCACAGCTCCCCGGGGGAGGCCTCGTGGAGATCCAGCACCGGGGCCTCCCGTCCCTCCTCCGGCCAGACCTTCTCCGCCTTGCCGTTCCGCAGCCGGAACAACCCCGCCGCGCCGCCCAGCCACAGCCGGCGGCGCGTGCACTCGTAGATCTTGTGGATCGGTCCTTTGGGGATCCCTTCTGCCACCCCCAGCTTGCGCACCTTGCCTTCGCGGTACTCGTGGAGCCCGCTGGGATAGGCGACCCACAACGCCCCGTCCGAGTCGGTGGCCAGGGTGAACACCGGCTCGGCGGGCAGGCCCTGGGCAGGTCCCAGCGCGCTGAAGCGCCTTCCGTCGTAGCGGAACAGCCCGTTGGAAGCGCCCAGCCAGAGGGTGCCTGGAGGCCCCTCGGCCAGGGTGCGGATGTATTCGGCAGTCACGTCTAAGCAAGCTCGGGGCCGAAGGTCGGCCGCCGGCCGCTCAGAGGAGAGGGTAGCGGCTTCCCGGTGGGTCCTCGCCGCCCGGGGGGGTGTCCGGGGACCTACTTGATGATGGCGAAGGTCTGCTGGTTGAGGGCAATCAGGCGACCGTCGGCGCCCCACAGCTCGCGCAGCTCCACGAAGAAGCCGTCCTGGACCACCACGTCCCTTGACCGGAAGTAGAACGGAACCCGCGGGTCCAGCCCCTCCAGGCCTCCACACAGCTGCAGGGTGAAGGCGAGCGTAGCCATCGGACGGGGACCGTCCTCCACGGTGAGCTGCGCGGGCCACCAGGCGTCCATGCAGGCGGCGATCAAGGCCGCGTCCCGCCGCAGGCCCGGACGCTTGGGGCGGATCCAGCCCTCCACCCGGGGATCGGCGGCGCCAGAGAAGGGCAGCGGGGACTGGCTGCGGTACTCGAAGAAGCGGGCGAAGTCCGGTCCCATCGGGGGCTCCACCGGCAGCGGCTCCATCGCCTCCCAGGGGGCCATCTGGGGCGTCTCCAAATGGAGCGCGTCCCGGTCGGTCAGCCGCGGCTTGCCGAACACTCCCACCGCGTGGGCCTGGATCTCCCCGCTCTGGATCAGCCGGCAGGCGGCGGTGGTCACCGCGTTGCCGGCGCGCAGGATTTCCGGGCGCAGCTGGACGGGGCCGGGGAGGGTGGGTCCGCACAGCTCCAGGGTCAACGAGCGCAGGGTGCGTTGGGGGTTGGCCACAGCCTCCTCCAGGGTGCGGACCAGCACCGCCGCCACCAGTCCGCCAAAGGCGCCGCGGCCCTGCTGCCAGCCGTCGGGGAAGGTGAGGGCGAACCCGTCGTCGGAGCGGGAAGGGGAGACCAGCTGATCGAGCGGGGAGTCCGGAGCGGGGAGCATGTGCGGGCCCCTCATAACGGGGAGCCCCCAGCCGCTCCAACCCGAAGCGGGGGGGGGTACGCACAGACAGGGTGGGTGGGCTCCTGCTAGCGTTGCAGGGTTCCTTCTTTGGAGGTCTCGCATGTCGGATCGGAAGATCGGCCCAGGCTTCGTCCCCCCCGCCCGGGTGGGCACCCCGCAGCAGTCCGGTCCGGCCCCGGTGGCGACGCCCAGGCGCGCGCAGCCGGCGGGCGATGGCTTCGAGGGGATCACCGCGCCCTCCAACCAGGCGCAGCGGTTGGGATCGCAGCGGGACACCGACTGGTGGGGCGGCCGGCCACTGGGGGAGGCGCGCAACGCCCACCAGACCAACACCGTGGAGGAGTTCGACGACGCCCAGGCCAGCAGCGCCAACTTCTTCGAGGGCGACGTGCGGCTGGAGATCGACGGCTCGGGGCTGGAGATGCGCCACGACAAGGGGCACGAGAGCGGCGACAACCTCACCCTGGGACAGTGGCTGGACAAGGGCCGCGACTCCGGGCGCGGGCTGAAGCTGGACATCAAGGAACCGCAGCACATGGAGGCGGTGCTGGACGAGGCCCGCGCCGCGGGCGTCCCAGACGAGCGGCTGATGTTCAACCTGGGCTTCGGGGGGATGGCAGAGTGGGGCGCGGAGATCCGCGAGGCGTTCCCCACCGCGTTTCTGGCGATCAACCCGCCGACCGAGGGCACCGTGGGCGCGGCCGAGGCCCGGAAGATGGTGGATCAGGCGCGTGGGTTCGGAGGCCCGGTCACCTTCGTGGTCCGCCACGACAAGCTGTCCGACGAGGCGATCCGGATCCTCTCCGAGGCCGGTCCTGTCTCGGTGTGGGGCAGCGGGGTCAACGATGTCCCCGCCCGGACCGCCGAGCTCCGCGATTCCGGGGTCACCGGGATGATCGATCTCTCCGGGCCCCACCACATCGGTCCCGGCGAGGTGATCGATGCGGGGAAGAACTGGATCCGCACCGGGCTGGACAAGATCTTCTAGTCCCCCGATTGGGCCTGCAGCTCCTCCCAGCGGGCGTACAGCCGGTCCACCTCGCGGGTGGCCGTCTCCAGGTCCTGGGTCAGCTGCTGGAACTCCGGCTTGGCGTAGGTGGCCGGATCATTGAGCACCGTCTCCAGCTGGGCCTTCTTCGCCTCGGCGATCCCGATCGCCGCCTCCATCCCATCCAGCTCCCGCTGGTCCTTGAAGCCCAGCTTCTTCTTGGGGGCGGACGGCTTCTCCGCTGGGGCGGCGGCCTTGGCCGGAGCGGGCGCCGGGGCCTTCTTGGCGCTGGCGGCCTCGGCGGCGCGCTGGGCCTCCCCCTTGGCCCGCAGCAGCCGGTACATGGAGTAGTTGCCCTCGTAGCGGGTGACCTTGCCGTCTCCCTCCACCGCCAGGATGGCGCCGGCCATCTTGTCCAGGAAGTAGCGGTCGTGGGTGACCAGCAGCACGGTGCCGTTGAAGGTGTTCAGCAGCCCCTCCAGGACGTTGAGGGTGACGATGTCCAGGTCGTTGGTGGGCTCGTCCAACACCAGCACGTTGGCGCCCTCCAAGAACAGCTTGGCCAACAGCAGCCGGTTTCGCTCGCCGCCGGAGAGCGCGCCCACCTTCATCTTCTGCATCGGCACCGGGAAGAGCAGGTCGTCCAGGTAGTCGCGCAGCGCGATCTTGTTGCCGTCCCCGACCGTCACCCAGTCGTCGTGGTAGGCGGTCTCGTAGACGGTCAGCTCCGGATCCAGATCGGTGCGGTGCTGATCGTAGTAGGCGACCTTGGTGTTCTTGCCGATCACCACCTTGCCGGCCTCGGCGGGCAGCTCGCCCAGCAAGACCCTCAGCAGGGTGGTCTTGCCTGCGCCGTTGGGGCCGACGATCCCCACCCGCTCCCCGGCCTTGAGGATCAGGGAGACGTTATTGAGGATTCTCCGCTCCCCGTAGCCCTTGTGGACGTGCTCGGCCTCGATCACGGTGTTGCCCAGGCGGCGGCCAGCGACCAACTGCAGCCCGGCCACCTTCGGACGCTGGAAGCCGCGCTCGTCCAGCAGCTTGCGGGCGCGCTGGATGCGGGCCTTGCTCTTGGTGCGGCGCGCCTCCGGACCGCGGCGCAGCCAGGCCACCTCCTGGGAGATCCAGCGCTGCCGCTTGTGCTCCTGCAGCGACTGCTCCTCCTCCTTGGCCAGCTTCTGCTCCAGGTAGGCCTCGTAGTTGCCCGGGTAGGAGGTCAGCTTGCTGCCCGGCTCGATCTCCACCATCCGGTCCACCAGACCGTCCAGGAAGTAGCGATCATGGGTGACCAGCAGCAGCGCGCCGGGGAGGTTGTCCAGCTCCTCCTCCAGCCAGTCCACGGTGTCCGCGTCCAGGTGGTTGGTGGGCTCGTCCAGCATCAAGAGATCCGGCCGGGTCAGCAGCGCCTTGGCGATCGCCACCCGCTTGCGCAGGCCTCCTGACAGCTGCGCCACCGGGCGATCCCAGTCCTTGACCCCCAGCCGGTCCAGCAGCTTGCGCGCCTGGTGGCTGGTGTCCCAGCCGCCCAGCCGTTCGATCCGGTCTCCCCAGGCGGAGAGCTGCTCCAGCAATCTGGGCTGCTGATCCTCCGACGCGGTCTCCAGCTTCTTGACCAGCTCCTCGTGCGCGGCCACCGCCTCCCGCAGCGGCGCGGAGGCCAAGGTCAGCTCCGACTCCACCGTGGCGCCCTCGGGGAAGAGCGGCTCCTGGGGCAGGTAGGTGACCTTGGCCCCGCGCTGCAGCTGCAATTCACCCCCGTCGGCCTTCTCGGCGCCGGCCAGGATCTTCATCAAGGTGGACTTGCCGGACCCGTTGACCCCCACCAGGCCGACGCGTTCTCCCTCCTCGATGACGAAGGTCAGCCCGTCGAAGAGGGTACGGCTACCAAAGGCAAGGTGGATGTCGGCGGCACGGAGCAACGTCACGCCGCGCGTTGTGTCCGAGCCCGGGTCACAAGTCCACTGTGACGACGGTTCCGGGGCCGGGCAGGCGTCCAGGCGGATAGGCGTCCTTCGGGCCCACTTCTGTTAGAGGCTAGCGACGCATGGCCCGCCTGGTTCCGCTCAAGACCCCGAAGCCCGAGTTCCCCTTCCTGCCGGTGTGCAGGGCCGACCTGGACGCCCGGGGCTGGGACCAGCTGGACATCATCATCGTCACCGGCGACGCCTATGTGGATCACCCGGCCTTCGGGCCGCCGCTGATCGCCCGCTTCCTGGAGGGCCGGGGCTTCAAGGTGGGGCTGATCCCGCAGCCGGACTGGCAGTCCGCCGAGCCGTTCAAGGTCCTGGGCAAGCCGAGGCTGTTCTTCGGGGTGGCCGCCGGGAACATGGACTCGATGCTCAACCGGCTGACCGCGCAGAAGAAGAACCGGTCGGAGGACCAATACAGCCCCGGGGGGCGCACCAACTGCCGGCCGGACCGGGCCAGCATCGTCTACGCGCAGCGCTGCCGGGAGGCGTACCCCGACGTCCCGATCGTCCTGGGCGGGATTGAGGCCTCGCTGCGGCGGATCGCGCACTTCGACTACTGGAGCGAGAAGGTCCGCCGGTCGATCGTGATGGACTCCAAGGTGGATCTCCTTGTGTTCGGGATGGGCGAGCGCCCGATCTGGCAGATCGCCGACCGGCTGCGGCGGGGGGAGAAGTTCGAGGATCTCAAGGACGTCCGCGGCACCGCGTATGCGATCAACAACGCGCAGATGAAGGCGCTGGAGGCGGACCCGGCGCTGCGGGCGGCAGACAAGAGGCCGGTGATCCTGCCCTCCTACGAAGAGGTGGTGGCGGACAAGCTGGCCTTCGCCAAGATGACCAAGGCCTTCCAGGTGGAGACCAACCCCGGCAACGGCCGTCCGCTGGCCCAGCGCCACGGGGACCGCGCGGTGTATTTCAATCCGCCCGCCTTCCCGCTGGATGACGGCGCCGGCCCCGCGGAGGGGGTGGGGATGGACGAGCTTTACGACCTGCCCTTCAACCGGGTCCCGCACCCGATGTACAGCGAGCGGATCCCCGCCTACGAGACCGTGAAGCACTCGGTGGTGCTGATGCGCGGCTGCTTCGGCGGCTGCACCTTCTGTTCGATCACCGAGCACGAGGGGCGGGTGATCCAGAGCCGGTCTTCGGAGAGCGTGCTCAAGGAGATCCGCGCGCTGCGCCGGATGGGCGACTTCCGCGGCACGGTCACCGACCTGGGCGGCCCCACCGCCAACATGTACAACATGAAGTGCAAGTCGGAGGAGATCGAGACCCGCTGCCGCAAGCTCTCCTGCGTGCACCCCGGGATCTGCGAGAATCTCCAGACCGACCACGCTCCGCTGATCTCCTTGATGAAGCAGGTGCGCGAGGAGCCGGGGATCAAGCACGTCTTCATCGCCAGCGGGGTCCGCTACGATCTGGCGGAGCGATCTCCGGAGTACGTGCAGGAGCTGGCCAGGCACCACGTGGGCGGGCACCTCTCGGTGGCCCCGGAGCATGTCTCTCCCCGGGTGCTGCAAAAGATGAAGAAGCCGGGGATCGCGTCCTTCGAACGGTTCGTGGAGATGTTCGCCTGCGCCAGCCAGGACGCGGGCAAGGAGCAGTACGACATCCCGTACTTCATCTCCGGGCACCCGGGCTCCGAGCTGTCGGACATGATCGAGTTGGCCCTGTGGCTCAAGGAGCAGGGGAAGCGGCCGCGCCAGGTGCAGGACTTCATCCCCACCCCAATGTCCATGGCCACCGCCATGTACTACTCGGGCTTCGATCCCTTCACCCTCGAGCCGGTCTACACCGCGCGCGGGTTACGGGAGAAGCGGCTGCAGAAGGCGCTGCTGCTGTACTGGAACCCCGAGCACTGGCCGCTGGCCCGCGAGGCGCTGCGCCAGGCGGGACGGGAGGAGCTGATCGGCCGCGGTCCGGCCGCTCTGGTCCCACCCGAGACCCACGCCGAGCGGGCCCGGGAGGCGCGCAAGGTGGCCTCGCGCGAGCAGGAATCCCACTGACGGGGAGCGCGAGCTTCGTTCCTCAACGCGGTCCACGCTCGGGACGTGCTGCGATTTCGGCGTGATCCCCCGTGGGGGGTAGGCGGGGCCCAGGGGCGAGTTTCCGGCCGAAGCAATCCGCGTGCCGCGAAATGTAGCCTGTCCCCTTTATTGGCACGCTGCGGCGAAGTCGGGGGGCAGCGGGGCCTCGGCGACGATCTGGCGGTCGGTCAGGCTCAGGGTCAGCGCGGCGGCGTGCAGGCCGAGGCGGCCCAGGGCCACGGCGGCGGGGTGGGTGCGGGTCTCGACCGGGCCGTAGAGGGGATCTCCCAGCACCGGGTACCCGGCGTCGGCCAACTGCACCCGGATCTGGTGGGTGCGGCCGGTCTCCAGATCCACCTCCAGCAGGGTCCGGTCTCCGAAGCGCTGCTTGACCCGAAACGCGAGGATCGCCTTTCGCGGCGAGGGGACCCGGGAGGTGTACAGCCGCGAGTTCTGCGGGTTGCGCGCGTAGGGGGTCTCCAGCCGCGCCTCGTCCGGGGGCGCGCCCAACACCAGCGCCAGGTAGCGCTTGGCGATCCGCTTCTCCTCGAAGGCCTGCTTGAGCATCACCACCGCGTCGTCGGTGCGCGCCAGCATCAGGCAGCCGCTGGTCTCGCGATCCAGCCGGTGCACCACCCCGGGCAGCGCCTCACCCTCCACGTCCCAGCCGGTGTGCTGGCTGGCCATCAGCCGCACCAGCGACGGGGTCCCATCCGAGGGCTCCACCACCAGCCCAGACGGCTTGTTTGCGATCATCAGCTCGGCGTCCTGGTGCAGCACCGGGATGATTGGCCCCTCCTGCCGGGGGACCGGGTTGGGTGGGGGAAGCTCCAGCTCCAGCTCTTCTCCTCCCCACAGCACCCGCCCCAGCTTCAGCGGCTTGCCGCGCAGACGGATCCGGCTTTCGGCTAGCAGCCGGCGCACCCGCTGTTCGGTGATCCCAGGCACTGCGGAGACCAGGAAGGTCTCAATCCGGGGTTTGTTGCCGTCCTTGGGAACGATCAGCTTTCGAGGCGCCACGCCCCAGGCCATATATCTGTTCGGGAAGATGGGCGACCTTCGTGAACAGCTGCGGGCCAGCGCCCAGGGAGAGGGACCGACCCTGTTGCTGATCCATGGGTCGGCGGTGGACCAGAACACCTGGTCGCTGCAGCGCCGGTTGCTGCACGGGGCGCGGAAGATCCTCTACGACCGCCGCGGCACCCACGGCGCCGGCGGGGTTGGCGGCCAGACCCCCGTCTCCCTCTCCCAGCACGCGGCCGACGCGGCGGAGCTGATCCGGCTGTTCTCCCCCCAAGCGCCGGTGGTGGCCTGCGGCTCCAGCTTCGGGGCGGTGGTGGTGCTGGAGCTGTTGCGCACCCACCCGGAATTGCTGCGCCATGCGGTGCTGCTGGAGCCTCCGCTGACCTGGGCGGACGGGGTGGACCTTGCACCCCGGGACTTTTTGGCCCACTTCGACACCCTGGTCCGGGAGCAGGGGGGCAGCGCCGCGGGGGCCTTCTTCCTCCGCCGAGTGCTGGGGGAGGAGGCCTTCGAACAGATGCCGCTGCGCTTTCGGGAGAAGTCCTCCTCCTACTGGGAGGAGATCCGCCGGGACTGCCTGGCCCTGGGCGAGTATCGGGTGGACTACCCGTCGCTGGGGGTGATCACCACCCCGGTCTCGCTGATCGGCGGGGAGCGCAGCGTCGGCCTCTACGGGAGGACCTTGCATGCGCTGGAGGACGCTCTGGGCAACGCCACGCTGGAGTTTCTTCCCGCCGGCCACATGATGCACGCCGAGGCCCACCGGCGGTTCAACGCCCGGCTGATGGAAGTCCTGGAACAGGAGACCGGCTGATGCCCAAGGACAAGCGCGGCAAGAAGATCTCCGATCCCACCCCGGAGGCCTTCGAGTTCAAGGTCCATCCCCCCGGCACCCTGCGGCTGGGGGAGGTGGACCTCTCCTCGAAGGCGGAGGACAAGAAGCAGGCGGATCAGGAGATCGGTGCGCTACAGGAGCGGGTGTACGCCGCGCAGATCAAGAACCACCTGGCCAAGCGGACCACGGTGTTCGTGTTCGAGGGCTGGGACGCGGCCGGCAAGGGTGGGGCGATCAAGCGGCTGACCTCGCTGATGGATCCGCGCGGCTACAAGGTCTGGCCAATCGCCGCGCCCCGGGAGGACGAGGCCGCCCACAACTACCTGTGGCGGTTCGCGATCCGGATGCCGGAGAAGGGGGAGATCGGGATCTTTGATCGCAGTTGGTACGGGCGGGTGCTGGTGGAGCGGGTGGAGGGCTTCGCCGACAAGGGCGCCTGGGACCGGGCCTACGATGAGATCAACGCCTTCGAGCGGACCCTGACCGCGGAGGGGGTGCGGATGGCCAAGTTCTGGGTCCACCTGGACAAGAAGGAGCAGCTGAAGCGGTTCCGGGCCCGGGAGGACGATCCGATCAAGAAGTGGAAGATCGGTCCCGATGACTGGCGCAACCGGGGAAAGTGGGACCAGTACGTCACCGCGGTGGAGGACATGTTCGACCGCACCCACCGCGCGGATGCGCCGTGGGTGATCATCCCCGGTAACGACAAGCGCTTCGCCCGTCGCGCGATCCTGGAGGCCTGCGCCCGGGTCCTGGAGGGCTGAGCCCGCGCGGCCAGCGCTTCGTCAGGCCAGGGCCGCGGCCAACTGGTCCGGATTGGCCGGCTTGATCATCACCTGATCGAAGCCGGCCTGCAGCGCGGCCGCTTGCTCCTCGGTGCCGGCCATCCCGGTCAGCGCCACCAGCCGCAGCCGGGCGCCGTGGGGGGTGGCGCGGATCCGGCGGGCCAGCTCCATGCCGTTCAGCTCCGGCATCCGCAGATCCACCACCGCCGCGTCGAAGTCCCCGCCCGCCAGCCGTTCCAGCCCGGCGCGCCCGTCCGCCGCCTCCTGCACCCGGAAGCCGCTGTGCTCCAGCAGCAGCCGCATCGACAGCCGCAGGTTCGCGTTGTCGTCGATCAGCAACACCCGACGAGCGCTGTCCGATGGGGCCGGGGGCGGAGCCAGCGGCTCCACCGGCGCCGGCGGCAGGGGTGCCCGCTGTAACTCCAGGGTGAAGGTGCTGCCCTGCTCCAGGCCCGGGCTGTGCGCGGAGACGCTGCCTCCCTGCATCCTCGCCAGCTTGCGCACCACCGCCAGGCCCACCCCCATCCCCTCCGAGTGCGCGGGCGGCGGGGTGGGGGCGCCGGCCGAGTCCTTGAACAGCAGCGCCAGCGCCTCGCGGCTTAGCCCCCGGCCGCTGTCCTGGACGCTGATCCACACCCGGGCCTCGCCCGCCTGGGTCCGGACCGCCACCGTGCCTCCGGCGGCGGTGTGCTGGATGGCGTTGCGCAAAAGGTTGGTGATCATCTGCTCCAGCCGGACCGGATCCGCCTCCACCGCCAGCGGCTGGGGGGGCAGGTGCAGGTTCAGCTCCAGCCGCTTGGCGGTGGCCGCGTGGCGCATCCCCTCCACCGCGGACTCCAGCGAGGAGGACAGCAACAGTGGCCGAGGCTCCACCTTCAAGCGCCCGGCGCGGATCCTCCCCAGGTCCAGCAGGTCATCCATCAGCCGGGCCAACAGCGTCGCCTGGCGGCGCAGCATCTCCAGGTGGCGCGCAGTCTGGGGGACCGCGTGCTGGCGGGTCAGCACGTCCACCCCGGCGCTGATCGCCGCCAGCGGATTGCGCAGCTCGTGGGAGACCACCCCCAAAAACTCGTCCCGGGCCCGGACCTCCTCCTGCAGCGCCCCGAACACCGCGATGAACCGGCGCAGGATGAGGTCCCCCATCACCAGCAGGAGCGCCAGATAGGAGAAGCCGCTGAGGTTGGCGGTCAGCCAGGCCGGCCCCAGGTGCAGGGCGTCCAGCAGGGTGGAGGAGACCAGCAGCACCACCGCTGCCACCGAAGGCCAGAACTCCAGGGGGCGGGTCCGCACCGCCCGGAAGAGCACCGCGCCCACCGCGGCCATGGCGAGCAGGAACACGGCGTTGGCCCAGTTCCAGAGCAGCGCGTGGGTCCTGCCCCCCTGGAGCAGATCCAAAAAGATCAGCGCTGCCCCCACCGCGGAGGCCACCAGCACCCCCCGATAGAAGGCGCGGGGGGCCGGCGGGCCGGCCTGGAGGAAGAAGGTCACCAGGGCCAGGGGCGAGAACGTCCGTGCCGCCAGCCAGAGGTGATCCCACAGCGCGGGCTGATCCCAGAGCAGGACGGCGAAGCCGCCGCCGGCGAACAGGTTCAGCCCATGCGCGCAGGCGAAGGCGGAGAAGGAGAGGTAGATCCGCTGATCCCGCCGCCGGGCGAAGACCATCAAGGTCAGCAACCCCAACACACAAGAGGCCAGGCCGTAGGCGGCGCGGGGGGAATGCTCGCGCACCGCCGCGGTCCACAGCGCGCCGCGGTCGCCGATCAGGGTCCGGCCCGGCTCCACGAAGCTGGGGTGCAGATCGTCCCGGAAGCGGAGGGTGAGCACGTGCTGGGTCCCGGGATTCAAGGAGACCTGATCCCGCCTCCAGCCCCCGTGTGAACCCACGTTCGGCCCCAGGGGGCGCACCACCGCGCCGTCGAGGGTCAGCTCATAGGGGTCCACCAGGCCGGAGATCGAGAGCGCCGGGTCCCCCCCGGGCGCGGTGAGCCGGATCGCCCGCGCCTTCCATCCGGGCGGGGCGGGCGCCTCGCTCCAGCCGCTGACCGGCAGCGGCACCTGACCTGCGGCCAGGGCGGGCGCCAGGGAGAGCAGGAGGAGGAGCCGCGCGGCCGGGATCTTCATTGACGGGAGAGCAGTTCTAGCAGGGCGTTGAAGTCTACCGGCTTCACCAGGTGGGCCTCGAAGCCAGCGGCCGCGCTGCGCGCGCGATCCTTGTCCGTACCGTAGCCGGAAACCGCGATCAGGCGCAGGGGGCGGCCGGCGGCCGACTCACGCAGCCGCCGGGCCAGTTCATAGCCGTCCATCACCGGCAGGCCGATGTCCAGCAGCGCGATGTCCAACGGATGGGTGGCAGCCAGGGTCAGCGCCTGGGCAGCGTCGTTCACCACCTGCACCTGGTAGCCGGAGAAGCTCAGCGCCTCGCCCAGGGTGGCGGCCAGATCCTCGTTGTCGTCCACCACCAGCAGGCGCGCGGTCTGGCCGGGGGAAAGGGTGGCGAGGACGGGCTTGGCCCGGGCCGGCCCCGGGACGCCCAGCGGGAGGGTCACCCGGAACTCGCTGCCCTGACCGCGTCCGGCGCTGTGGACCTCCACCCGTCCGCCGTGCAGCTCGGTGAGGCTCTTGACCAGCGCCAGCCCCAGGCCCAGGCCTCCCTGGGAGCGATCCATGGTGGACTCGGCCTGGAAGAACTCCTCGAACAGCCGGCCCCGGTGCCCAGGGTCGATCCCCACCCCGGTGTCGCTGATCGCCACCGTGACCTGGCCGTCCTGGACGGAGGTGGACACGGTGATCCTGCCTTCCGGCTCGGTGTACTTGGCGGCGTTGGTGAGGAGGTTGGCGAAGATCTGCGCCAGCCGGCCCCGGTCGCCATCCAGGGTCAGCCCGTCCGGGAGCTCCACCGAGAGCTGGTGCCGGCGCTCCTCCACCAGGGGGGCGGCGATCTCCACCGCCCGGGACAGGACCGCGCGCAGCTCCACCTGTTCGCGGCGTAGCTCGATCTTGCCGCGGACGATGCGGGAGACGTCCAGCAGATCGTCCACCAGCCGGGTGAGGTGTTCGGCCTGGCGGGAGATCACCTCCCGCTCGCGGGCCACGGAGGCATCCCCCTTGAGTTCGATCAGCCGGGCGGCGGTGAGGATCGGCGCCAGAGGGTTGCGCAGCTCGTGGCCCAGCATCGCCAGGAAATCATCCTTGCGCCGGTCGGCCTCGTCCCGTCGCCGGACCGCCTCCTGGAGATCCTGGTACAGCCGGGCGTTCTCCACCGCCGCCGCCGCCCGTCGGGCGACCTCCTCGCCGAAGGCCAGGTCTCCGCGGGAGTGGTGGCGGCGGGAGACCGAGTGGAAGAGGGTCAGCGCGCCCAGGACCCGCCCGCGCGAGGGCAGCGGCACGGTGATCATCGAACAGAAGCCCAGCCCGCGCATGACCTCCAGGTGTTCGGGGCTGGCGGCGGCGCGCCCCATCCACTCCTCGTCGATATGCGAATGGAACCCCGACGCGCCGGTGGACAGCCCGCACAGGTTCATGTCGGCGCGTTCGTTCCGGGCCCAGCGGGTCTGGGAGAGGACTCCCTCCAGCGTCGGATCCTGGTGGGCGCGGGCCAGCCGCCGGACCTCGCCGTTGCGCTCCAGCACGTCGAAGAAGCCGAAGTCGCCCAGCACCGGGAGGACCAGCCCCAGGGTGTTCTGCAAGGTGCCCTCGTAGTCCAGGGTGGAGGCGAGGACCTCCGAGGCGCGCGCCAGCAGCCGCAGCCGCTGCTCCACCATCCCGGAGCGGGGATCCCACAGCAGCTCCGAGTGCAGCGCCCGGAGGCGATCATTCCCCGCCACATCCGGGGCCAGCCCGTAGCCGCAGAAGAGGACCACCGGATAGGAGAAGGCAAACGCGTTGAACTTCCGCTCCAGTGCCTCGGCGGCCTGGGGTCCCTGGGCGGACCACAGCAGGTTGCACAGCTCGCTGTAGATCCGGACCCGGCCGGAGTGCGCGGCGGTCATCGCCTCCCGCGCCGGCCCGAAGATGTTCAGCTCCAGGTACCGGTCGCCGCGCTCCTCGTCCGCCAGCGCCGGCACCAGGGCGTCGGCGGCGATGATCTGGAGCGAGCCCTGATCCAGCAGGGACTGGACGGCGAACCCGCGCTGGGAGAGTTCGGCCAGCAGCGCCGCCCGCCGGGCGCCGGGCAAGAAGGCCAGCACGTGATCGCGCCGGGCCAGGCCCTCCCCCAGGAAGGTGGCGGCGCCCTCCAACAGCGAGTCATCCGGAGTGAAGACCACCAGGTGGGCGGCCTGCCCTTGCGCGACCGAGGTCTCAGGCATCGAGGCTGCGATTATGCCCCAGCTGGCGGGCGGCGGTAATGGGATCGCAGGAAGATCCCCGCGCGCTCCAGGCCGGCCCGGGCGGCGGGGTGCTCGTGGGGGAAGAGCAGGCCGTTGTGGGGCAGGTCGGTCAGCAGGTCCAGGGTCACCGGCTGCGCGGCGGCCACCGCGCGGGCGGCGTACTCGCGGCACTCGTCCAGCAGCACCTCCGCGCTGCCCACCACCAGCAGGGTGGGGGGAAGGCGGGGGATGGGCGCGGCCAAGGGAGAGAGGCGGGGATCGTCCAGCGGCAGATCGCCGGCGAACGTCCGGGCCTGGGCCAGCAGCATCTCCCGCGTTCCGTAGTCGTAGCGGGCGTTGGTGGTGAAGGACGGACGGGAGGAGGAGAGATCCAGCCAGGGGGAGAAGAGCACGCACGCGCCAGGCAGAGGCAGCTGCTGTGTGGGGAGCGCGGCGCACAGCGCCAGGGCCAGGTGTCCGCCGGCCGAGTCTCCCGCCACGGCGATCTGTTCCGGCAGGGTGCCCTGGGCCAGCAGCCACTTGTAGGCGGTCAGGACGTCCTCCAGCTGCGCTGGGCGGGGGTGTTCCGGCACCAGCCGGTAGTCCAGCCCCAGCGCCTGGATCGACCCGGTCTTGGCCAGCCGGGCGATCAGCGGGCCGTGGGTGTGGGACGATCCGAACTGGTAGGAGCCGCCGTGCAAATAGAGCAGCACCCGCCCCTTGGCGGCGGCGGGAGGATCAAACCAGGTGCCGGGGACGCCGCCGGCGTCGGTGGGGCGGCGGCGCACGTCCTTCACATCCCCAGGCCACAGCGCCAGGCGCTCGTTGTACCGGCGGATGAACTCCGGGCGCTTGCGCCACAGGGTGCTCCAGTCCAGCCGCATGAAGGCGATGATCCACTCGAAACGGAAGGGCCAGCTGGGACGCAGCGGTCCATGTCGCCTCCGGGCCAGCCACGTGCCGATCAAGGCTCGGAGCAGCAGCGAGGGGATGCGGAACATGGGGATTGATTAACCGATTCGAGGCGGGCCGGCGATGTGACTGAGGTGTGAGAAGCTGTTCGGTGGTCCGCTTCGCCACAGGCGTCAGAGTCCTCCGCGGAACTCTCGTTGGAGGCGCAGGGTCTGGCCCTCGATCTGGAGCAGGCCGAACAACCGGCCCTGGTGCAAAGCACCCACCACTTCGGGGAGCGGGGGATAGCCCTGGGGGGCACTCCATTCCGGGGGGCGGGTGCCGGTCGTTGGGACCGGCTGGGCCTGCCGGAGCGCCCCCACCTCCGCGTCGGTGAGAGGCCGGGTGGGGGCCCAGGAGAGGAGCTGCGGGCCCTGCAGCGCCAGCGGCGGCCGCTCTCTTCCCGGATCGCGCCAGGGGCCGATCTGCGTCCGGCGCAGGGCGGAGACATGGGCGTGGGTGCCCAGGGCGTGGGCCAGGTCACGGACGAAGCTGCGAACGTAGAATCCGCCGCGGCAGGTGAGGCGGACCCGACTGGTGTCAGGCAGCCCGTGGGCCAGCCACTCCACCCGGTGCAGGTAGACGCGGGAGGAGGGGAGGACCACTGCTTCTCCGCGGTGCGCCTTGCGGTAGGCGGGTTCGCCCCCCAGCTTCTTGGCGCTGGTGGCCGGCGGGACCTGATCGTGCCAGCCGATGAACGGCTCGGACGCGGCGGCGATCCGCTCCGGGGTCAGCGAGGCGGGGCTGCTTTCGGCCACCACCTGGCCTGTGGGATCCCCGTTGTCGGTCTCCCGGCCCCAGGCGATCTCCACCTCGTAGATCTTCGGCAGCGCGTGCAGCGTCTCGAACAGGTGGGTGGCCGGACCGACCAACACCAGCAACAGCCCGTCGGCGAAGGGATCCAGGGTGCCGCCGTGGCACGCCTTGGGAGGCTTCCTGGGCGAGGGCGGTCCCCCGACCAGGAAGCCGTTCAGGGTGGAGAAGCTGGTCGCCCCCAGTGGCTTGTGGACCAGATGGATGCCGGGGGCGCGGGCCATGGATTATCCATCGCCCGTTCGCTCTGCCGGGGCAAGTGCGCCTCAGCGCGCGGTCCGCGTCTCGTGGCTCACGAAGAGAAGGATGTCGTCCAACTTGGAGAGGTCCAGTCCGCGGTTCACGGGGACATTCCGATCGACGGTCAGCTCGAAGCTGCCGGATTGTTCCGTCCCGGTCTGGGCAAGAGGGGTCGTCCCGGGCTCGCCGCGGAATGTGCGTGCTGACATGAAGAGGCCGCCAGCGGCGTGAGCCGGGGCGGCCGGGGTGGGTCACTTCTCGAGTGCGCAGGTCAGAAAGGAAGGTCGCGACCGAGAACGCGGTCCCTTCTGAGGCGGCGCTCCTCTTTGCCGAGGGCCTCGCGGGTACGCGGCGAGGGCGACGGCGAGGCGCCGACTGGCGACGAGGATTCCGTGGGCGCGCATGGGGCTGGAGCCACGCGGGCAGACCTCGAGGGCACCGTGGGCGAGTTCGTGGTGGGCGGCGAGGAGGCGACCTCGGAGGCCACGAGAGCGGCCTCCGAGGAGGTCCCGTAGGACATCCGGCGGGTCATTCCGGAGATGATGTCCATGGGCGGAATCCTCGGGAGGGAGCGGATGAGCCAGCTCGTCGAGACCGTCACCCGGCTCGCTGACGGGAAAAACACCCTGCCATTGGGGGTCGCGTTGGCCACCCTTGGCGAGCGACTGAGCCACCCGACCGCGGTGCCCGAGTTGGGTCCTAGTGACCACCGGTCCGGATACTATTCGCGGATGCTGCTCAAGCACCTCTACGCGCTGAGCCTGGAGCAGCCGCCGACCTGGGGGATGGTCCTGGGGATCGACAACAGCAGGTCCGGCAACATGCTTGAGGGTCTGCGCGTCGACCGGCTCGATGCGTACATCTTCGGTTTCCGGAGCGCGCTCGAGGCGCTGGGTGAGCAGGATCCGGAGGATGGGGCGTTCTTCGCGTGGCTCATCCGCCTCAAGGAGTTTCCGGGCGAGGCCTGGGTGCGGAAGTTCCTGCTGGACGAGGGTGGCGATGAGGTGAAGGCGATCCAGAAGATCTTCGGGCTCCTCCACCGGTACCTCCTCGAGCAGCGGCCGCGCTGGTTCGTGGACTTCAACCGGTCGGACCGTCCCAGCCAGATCAAAAATGGGCTCGGAGAGCCACTCGCCGCGGACGTCCGCCACCCAGCGCATGTGGCGGCCTGCTCAGTCCTTGGGGCGACGGAGTAGGCGATCCTGAAAGGATGGGGGAGCAGGTGGAGGCGGGCGAAGCGGAGTCGCTACACCAACGTGGCTGGGTGGTGACAGCTCCGGTCACACTCCGCAGTTGACTGCTCCGCTGCAGATCCGTCTGCGTCACCGTCCCGGTCATCGGTTCGGTCATCGTCATCGGCACGGCCACCGTCATCGGTTCGGTCATCGTCATCGGTTCGGTCATCGGTTCGGCCACCGTCATCGTCATCGTCATCGTCACCGGTTCGGCCACCGTCATAGGTTCGGCCACCGTCACCGGTTCGGCCACCGTCATAGGTTCGGCCACCGTCATCGGTTCGGTCACCGTCATCGGTTCGGTCACCGTCATCGGTTCGGTCACCGTCATCGGTTCGGCCACCGTCATCGGTTCGGCCACCGTCATCGGTTCGGTCACCGTCATCGGTTCGGTCACCGTCACCGTCGCCAAGCGCGGCCTGTGGGCGACCCGCGCGTTTGAGTGAAGCCCCAAGGGGAGATGCGGTAGGGGAAGGCGTGCGCGGGTTCTGGCGGCGTTGGGGAGCGGGAGGACGGTGTTCGAGTGGGGCTTGGATGGCGGTGGTCAGCCAGTAGGTGGCGGTCCGATCGTGAACTCCGGGTAGCCACTCGGTCTCAGTGACTCCGAACCAAGGGTCGCCTTCAGAACCGCCGACGACACCGCGTCCCGTCCTTGCCGCAGTGCAGGCCGGCCCTTTCAACGCGGGGACCGCACAGGAGGCCCGATCCCCAGACGAGGTGTAACCAGCCTCCGCGGTTCGCTGAGTGAGGTGAAAAGGAGGTCAGCGCGGGAGCAAAGTCTCTGGCTTTCGTAGCCCGGTGCGAAACGCGGAGACACTCTACAAGTTCACGCCGAGGGCCTCAGCCATGGCCTTGGCGCGCTCACGCGCGCGCCGGGTTGCGATCTGAAGATCGGCTGGATCCGGAGGGAGGGCCATCCAAGCGAAGTACCGACCACCTGACCCGCCGTCGCGAGGCTGTGACGCGCCGATCACGACCTCTCCGTTCGCGAACGCGTCCTTCCAAACGCTGCATTCACTCATGGAATAGCGGAAGACCTTCGGGTCAGTCGCCTGAGTCCAGGCAATGCAGGGGAACTCAGCGCAGTCGACCGCCACGACGTCGAGCCCCATGCCACAGCTCTTCGCGGCCTCCATAGCCACCCGTTCAAAGCCTTCGGGAGAGTACTGCTCGGGTAGCTCGGCCGGGAAGGCGAGGGGCGTCTTCGCATCCTGTCCTGCGTCCGAGACGCGGAACGAAGCCTCCTCCTGCTCCTTCTCTCCCTTAACCCTGGCCTTTGTGTTCTGAAGCTCGCCCTCAAGAGTGGCAAGTCTCCGCCTCAAGCGGAAGTTCTCAAGTTGAGCCTGCATCAGTTCGGCGGTGAGATCTGTCACCACCGGCTTCGCGCTCTCGGTGAATTGGGCAACCTCCGGCGCGGACTCGGCTGTCGGTGATTCCCACCAGGTCACGGCGACCAGACAACCAACGCCGACAAGCACTGCTGTTCCCACCAGCACAACTGGAGACCGCATCGTCAATTGCCTACTCGCCACAGATGAAGCGGACGGGAGCGTTGTGAGGTCCAAAATAGTGAGGCGGGACGCCCTCTGGCGGCCTCACCTCCAACGCTTCCCCTTTGCTGAGCACAGCTTCCGTAACAAGGCGCCTCTTTTCCTCGACCTCTATGAAGAGCTGCAATCGGGTCTTCCCTCGGCCCAATCTTTGGACCGAAAGCGAGACCCCTCCTGCCCACCCTGGACGAGCCCACCTGATCGTCTCACCGTCCTCCGCGCGGACCTCCATCTCACCACGCGCATCCACGATCCGAAGCGGTACCATCTTCGGATCGCACCAGAGAGGTTGTAGGGCACAGGCTGTCCCATTGGGCGTCGGGCCGCCAGCGACCAACAGATGCAACAAGAGCCCAGCAATTGAGATCATGAAGGCAACACTAGCCTATGGCTATGGCCCGCAGGGGCCGCAGCTACCGCACTCCATCCAGACGCACATACCGCACGCAATAGTATCTCCACACTGCACACAGCAGTCTCCGCGGATCGAAGGCTCTTCACCGGTGTCTCCAGCCCGAATGGACTGGGCATCGCCTCCCGTCGGAAGCGCGGCGTCAGCCACCGAAGGGGAGGAAACAAACCCCAAGGAAACGCCTCCAATGAAGCCAGCCAGAATCGCAAGTCGAAGCATCGCTGTTCCCCTTTTGATCATGCATCCCAGTTAACGACCTGTTTTGCCTGCTTAGCTGGCCGGACGTTCTTACGTTACCTCACCAGATGCACGTCTTTTCTTGACTTCCGTTTTTACGTACTCGTGCAGCAAGGCGGCACAGGTCATCGACGGAATTGGATTCGTGTTGAGCGCCAGTTGCTCCTTTCATTTGAGGGGCTTGCCCCTGGGCAATCGTCCTACTCCCGCTCTTTGCTTGGGGGAGTGGGCGCATACTCCCGCCCCGTGCGCGAGCGCGCGACCTTCATTCCTGGTGGCTCGACGCGGGAATACGGGGTGTGCTTCGCGATGCCGCAGCCCCCGGCAGGGTGCAGCGGGCATCGCTCCAAACTGGCGCTCTCCCAGGCTCTCTGCTTTACGTACTCCTCACTGGTCAGCTGGCTCTCGTGCCGAAGCTGCACCACCTCGAGGTCCGCCACGGCGACTCCCGTCGCGGGCCTCTCCTTTTTGTGCGTGCGCGCAGGCCCCATGCTCGCGGGCGCGCACCACCACAGTGCCGTTGGCCTTGAAGGGGAAGTTTCCGGCCAACCTCGCCGCCGCGCTGACCGCGTTCGCGGACCGTCTCCGGTGCGTCGCCGTTCAAGCAGTCAGGTCTGCCACCGCCGGTTGATCACGAACGTGCGCGGTCAACAACACTCACCTCCTCGGAGTCAGTCTCGTCCATCGCCGCAGGGGCCGGCACGGCTGGGGTGTCCGTGGCCACCTCCTTGCTTGCCCCGATGCGCCCGAAGGGAGCGTGGAGTCTCTCCTCTAAATGCAGCCGTAAGCTGTCTCATTCACGTTGACAGGTTCCGCCCGCGCGCAGACTTGACCTGAACATGCTGTAGAGGAGCGCCGACGACTGCGCGACCATCAGGAGCGGGCGGTCGGCGTGGACGGTGAGCTGACCGGGCCCGCCCCCCTGGGGCAAGTCTGGAGCATCCGTTCGACCAGCTCAATGTCGATGGGTTTGGTCATGTGCGTGTCGAAGCCGGCGGATAGCGCCTGCAGGCGATCGCTCTCCCTCCCGTGTCCCGTCAGCGCCACGAGGTACACCGAATGTCCGAGCGCCGCGCGCACCCGCCGCGCGACTTCGTAGCCGTCCATTCCGGGCAGGCCGATGTCGACGAGCGCGACGTCGGGCTTTTCGGCGATGATGAGCGCCAGTCCTTCGATCCCGTCCCGCGCTTCCTTCACGTGATGCCCGCGCGTCTCGAGAACTTCGCGAAAGGCCTTGCGCAGGTCGTCGTTGTCCTCCACGAGCACGATCCTGCGCGCATCGGCCAGCACATCAGGGGGGGGCGGAAGTCGCACGGTGAGTTCGGCGCCGTGCCCGAGACCTTCGCTCTGCGCGAGCTCGGCACGATCCAGGCATATGGACAATTCGCTCACCCACTTGCGCGACGCGTCGTCGTCGGCGCTCTCGGCCGCCTGCTCGAGGGCGGCGCCGATGTCAGTGATGTTCTGGAATCCAAAGCTGGCCCCGCTGCCCCTCATAGAGTGCCCCAGGCGCTTCACGGTCTCAAATTCACCCCAAGCCAAGGAGTCCAGCATGGTGATGACATCCTGCCTGCGGTTCTTCAGAAACGCGGGGACCCGCGCTGCCAATTTAGGATGCGCAAGCACAAAGCTCGGGTCCTTCCGGATGCTCTCTACTTTCGAAACTTGCGATGATGGCGGCGCGACCATGGAATGGTCCTTGATCGCTTGCAGCAGCACCTCTTGTTTGATTGGTTTCGTCAAAAAAGCCGTGCACCCCGCCGCCAGACACTGTTCTCGATCTCCCTTCAAGGCAGAGGCCGTCAGTGCGATGACTGGCGTAGGCGGTCGGCTGTTCGCCCGTTCCCACTCTCGAATCTTCCGCGTCGCGGTCAGGCCGTCCATCACCGGCATTTGCCTGTCCATCAGGACGAGGTCGTAGTGGCCGACTTCGAACATTTTACAGGCGCTCGCCCCGGTTTCGGCGATTTCGACCTGGTACGGCGTGTCCTCAAGGTAGGCCACCGTGATGGTGCAGTTGTCGGGCGAGTCCTCCACCAGAAGAATACGCAGCGCCCGCAACAGCGGCTCGGAAGCAGTCGCGCCTGGCACGGCCGCCCGCACCAGAGTCCCGACCCAGTTCTCGAACGGCACGACGAAAGAAAAAACGCTGCCCTTTCCGACTGTGCTTTCGCACCAGATGCGTCCGCCCATCAACTCCACCAGGCGCTTGGAAATCGTGAGCCCCAGCCCTGAACCCCCGAACCGGCGGGTGGTGGATGAGTCCGCTTGCGTGAATCGCTCGAACACCCGGCCCAATTTCTCACCCGGAATTCCGACGCCGGTGTCCGAGACCGTGAACCGCAATGCGGTCGGGACGGAGGCGTCCACATCCGGCGTGACTCGTAGGGACACTTCCCCGGATTCCGTGAACTTAATCGCGTTGCCCATCAAATTGAGCAGTACCTGCCGCAGCCGTGTCGGGTCCCCGAGCAGGTTTGCGGGCACGTTCGGCGCGATCTCGCACACGAGGGTCAGCCCTTTCCCCTGAGCCCTGACCTCCACCATCTCCATCATTTTCTCCAGCAGGTCGTTCAACGAGAACCCGGTCTGTTCCAGCTCGAGCTGCGAGGCTTCAACCTTGGAGAGATCGAGGATGTCGTTGATGAGATTCAGCAGGTTGTCGCCGGCGCGGCGAAAGATCTGCACATACTTGTCTTGCTCCGGGGAGAGGGCGGTCTTCGCGAGCAGGTCCGCGATGCCCATGATGGCATTCATCGGCGTTCGGATTTCATGACTCATGCTCGCCAGAAAATCCGACTTTGTCTGGCTCGCGCTCTCGGCCACGGCCTTGGCCTGCTCCAGTTCCACCTCCACCCGCTTGCGCTCCGTGACGTCACGCGCCGCGGCGAAGACGCCCTGCAGTGTGCGGTCCCGGTCGTAAAAGGTGGTGGCGTTGTAGGACACCACTGTTTGCTTCCCGTCGCGGGCGCACGCCGTCAGCTCGTAGTCGGTGACCTTCTTTTCGCTCAGCACGAGCTTGATCCCCGCTTCGGCCCGCTCCGGATCGGTGAAGAAGCCCTTGAAGGGCGCGCCGATCAGCTCGTCGCGCGTGCTGCCGGTGAGCGCTTCCATCTGCTTGTTGACATCCGTGATGACGCCGGCCGGGTCGGTGGTCATCAGCGCGTCGATGTTGGATTCGATGAGCGAGCGCGTATAAAACTGCTGGTCGCGCAGGCGCTGATCGAGCTTTTTCTTTTCGGCTTCGACCTGCTGGCGCGCCGTGTTGTCGGTGCCAATCAACAGATAGCCGATGATGGTGCCCTGGGCGTCCCGCAGTGCCGTGACCGACACGACCGCCCCAAACCGACTCCCATCCTTGCGGATGTAGGTCAGCTCGTAGATGTCTTCGATCCCGCGTGAAGCCTTGAACACCAGTGCTTCGAAGCCCGGCGTGATGGGAGTTCCGAGTTCGGTGCTGAGCGCTTTAGCGCGCGCGACCACTTCCTGCGGATCGGTGATATCGGCCGGGGTGACTTTGTTCATCACCTCGGCTGCCGTGTAGCCCAGCATCCGCTCGGCGCCGACGTTGAAGATCTGAATGACGCCCTTCGCGTCCGTGGCGATGCTCGAGAAGTTAGCGCTGTTGAAAATAGCGTTCTGCAACGCCCCGGCCTTCAGCAGCGCCTCTTCGCGGCGGACCTTAGTGCCGATCTCCATCGTGACTTGGTCTCCGGCGAAATCAGTTCCTTGCTCACTATCTATTCCGTTATTCTTCATACTACTGACCGGCTAGCGATTACTGTTTGAGAC
>JALYOC010000053.1 GCA_030857095.1 Myxococcota bacterium
ACCCCGCCCCGCGGCACCCGGGCGGGGGCCGGCGCTGCCCCCAAGCGCGCCATGCCCGAGGCTCCGGTCCGGGTGATCAAGGAGGCGCGAGCGCAGGTGGACTACCAGGCCCTGGCGCAGGAGTACGTCCAGGAGGGTGGGCCCAAGCGGGAGGAGTTCAAGGTCCAGAAGATGACCTCCGCCGGCGAGGCGTACTCCGAGGCCGCCCAGTTCATGGGGCGCCTGGGCAGCGCGGACAAGCTGGCGGCGGTGGGGATCGCCCTGGTGGTGCTGGTGTCCTTCTTTCCCTGGAAGACCACCGCCGCCGAGGGAGAGGTGCTGGGGCTGATGAGCCTGGGCATCCTGGGCCTGGTGGGGGCGCTGGTGGCCGGGGGCGCGCTCTACGCCCGCGTCCAGCGGCTGCTGCCCAACCTCAACCCGGTGATCCCCTGGTTCGTCCAGGTGGGCGCTGTCTGCTTTGTGATTCTCTGGTGCCTGATCTTCATCAAGCTCAGCTGGGACGGCACCCTGGTCCCGTCACTGGACGGCAACGTCCAGCAGCCGATCTCCAAGCCGGACGTGGGAGTGTACTCGGCGCTGATGAGCGCCCTGCTGGCCCTGGGCGGAACCCTGATGGGCCTCAAGGAGCAGCAGCCGGACCGCCGCTGAAGGGAGGTCCGGCCGCGGCGGGTGCCGCAGGCTAGGCCTGGGGCAAATGTTCCTGGTCGTTGCTCTTGAGCAGCTCCTGGTTGCGCAGCTCTCCCTGCTCGCGCTGCATCTGCTCGCCCATCATCGCCAGGGCGGTGGCGTCCGCCTCCATGCGGGGGAAGAACTCGCGCTCCTCCTCCTCCACGTGGGTGCGCACCGTCTGCTCCAACTGGGCGATCAGGGTGTCGATCTTCGGATCCCTCGACTTGAGCTCCATGATCTCGGAGATCACCCGGCGCACCTGATCATGCTCGGCGCGGGCCTGCCGGACCTTGGGCGCCAGCTCCGGGTTCTTCTCCGCGGTGGGATAGAAGTACTTCTCCTCCAGGGTGGCGTGGACGGTGAGGTCCTCGGCCAGCCTTCCCAGCAGCGAGATCTTCTCCCGCCGCTCGGCGGTCCTCAGCTGCTCGAACAGCTCTTCCACGTCCCGGTGCTGCTGCCTCAGTAGATCGATCGCGCCCACGCATCCTCCGTCCGTTTACGTCCGTGAGCTGGAAAGTCCGCACCCCGGGGGGCGGGGGCAATCGGCACCGGGCACTTTTCTCCAGATTCTCTTTCGGGCTGGGGAGCGGGCGGGCACCGCCACCGGTCCTTGGCCCGGGTTGAGTGTCACCCTGGCGGCATCCGGGGCGCTGTCCCCCGGTCCGATGGCAGCGGAAATCCACCCCCTCCAACTTGAGGCGACTCCGGAGCCGATCATGCGCCCCCCATTGAAACCAAGCCACCGCAGAACCGGAACTTCCTGCCTGTGTGCAGCCGGAGCCGCGGCGCGTACCCGGAGGAATGACGCAGGTTTGCGAGGCGGCCACCCGGCACGGTGCCTGCTGATGGAGGGGACCATGAACGTTGTGTTGGAGCGGGCGAGCAGGGGTTGGAAGGTGCGGGTCATTCCCGCCGGGGGAAACGCTCTGGTGTATCGCTATGCGACCTTGGCCCAGGCGCGGTTCTTCGTCGCGGTGTTCTCGTTGGGCCCACCGCAATGGCCCACCGCCAACCGGGTCCGGGAGCGGGCCCGCAAGGCGGTCAGCGAGGCGGCCACCCAGTTCGAGACGCTGTCCGCCGCCGACCTGCTCGCGGAGGCCCCCGCCTTCTAGAGGTGTGGTAGGTGCGGCGCCATGTCGCTGGATGTCTACGTCGGCTCACTGACCCGCTACTTCCTCCGCACCTGGGAGACCGAGGCCCAGCGCTGGGCCCGGGAGGAGGGGCTGACCGATCAGCTGGTGCCTCCGCCGGATCCGCTCCCCGCCCAGGAACCCCTGGCGGTGCAACGGCTGGTGGAGACCTGGCGCAACGGCATCGCCGCGGAGCTGGCGGACAAGGTGGAGTGCGCGCTGGACTGGGACGAGTCCGAGCACGCCCCCTACTTCACCGGCCGCCCCTCCTGGGCCTGCTACGGACATCTGTTGCTTTGGGCCGCCTACAACGAATACCCGCAGGCCACCCTCCCCCCGGGCCCGGTGAAGCACTGGGAGCAGGATCCCCTCTATCTGCGCGCCGCCGCCGGATCGAAGCGCTACTCCCAGCTGCTGCGCGGGGCGGTGTGGTGGCTGCCTTGTGACTACGACTGGATGTTCCTGGCCGAGGATCCGGGCGGCCATGAGCGGGGGATAGGCTCTTCGGTGAAGCTGCTGGCGGAGTTGGAGGCCTTGAACCAGCGGACGTGGAAGCTGAGCGACGCGGAGCTGGCGCAGCTGCGCGCCGGCGGGACGCCGCGCCACGGCGCGGATCTGGAGACCGGGGCCCGCTTCTCAATGGCGCTGTGCACCGAGCTTGCCCGCCTGTCAGTCAAGCACCACCTGCCCTACCTGCTGGATTTCTGACCTCCCGGCTTCACCCAGAGAAAACGTCGCTGGCGAAAGCCCGCTCTGATCGCTCCGGAGCCGATTTCTCGGCCTCGGGGCGCCCCCCCTTTACAGACCTGTAGCGGTACCGACAATGCGCGACGAACGAAGCGGGGAGGAGCCGGATTTGGCGGAGGCAGCTCGGGAGTTGAGGTCGGTGTCGGCTTCGGAAGTGATGGGCATGTCCGGTGGCGTGGCGGCGAACTCCGCTGCCGGAGGCTCGAGCGCGGCGCTCACCCGTTTCCATGAACGTCTGCTGGCGGAGGAGCTGACTGCGCGCAGCGGCGACTCCACGCGGCGGCTGGCCAACGCCCTCTCCGAGGCCCGCGTCGATCTCAACCCGCACCAGGTGGAGGCGGCGGCCTTCGCCCTGGACTCCATGTCCCGTGGCGGCTGCATGCTGGCGGACGAGGTGGGGCTGGGGAAGACCATCGAGGCCGGGATCGTGATCGGCCAGCTGGTGGCGGAGGGGAAGAACCGGATCCTGATCCTGGCCCCGGCCACCTTGCGGGCGCAGTGGCAAGGCGAGCTGCTGGAGAAGTTCGACCTCGATAGCACGGTGGTGGACGGGCGCAGCGTGCGCGCCACCGGCAACGTGTTCGATCAGCCGGTGCCGGTGATCTGCTCCCACCCGTTCGCCGCCAACCGGCCGGAGCTGCTGGCGCAGATCCCCTGGGATCTGGTGGTGATCGACGAAGCCCACCGGCTGCGCAACGCGTACAAGCCGGGCCACAAGACCGGGCGGGCGCTCAAGGCGGGGCTGCGGGACACCCCCAAGATCCTGCTCACCGCCACCCCGCTCCAGAACGACCTGATGGAGCTGTTCGGGCTGCTCTCGCTGCTGGACGAGCAGATCCTGGGCCCGGAGGCGGCGTTCCGCTCCCGCTACCAGGTGGACCCGGAGATCGGCGCGCTGACCGAGGACGTCTCCCTGGAGCTCAAGGAGCGGCTGGCCCTGGTGGTCCAGCGCACCCTGCGCCGGCAGGTGCGTGAGTACGTCCGGTACACCAACCGCCGCAGCATCGTGGAGGACTTCGCCCCCTCGCCGGAGGAGCAGGACCTGTACGAGAAGGTCTCCGAGTACCTGCGCCGGTCGGAGTCAGCGGCGATCGAGCCGGGCAAGAAGACCCTGCTCACTTTGGTGTACCGCAAGCTGCTGGCGTCCTCGACCTACGCCATCGCCCCCACCCTGCGGAAGCTGTCCGACAACCTCAAGAAGCGGCTGCACGCGGCCAAGCTGGGCGCGGAGGCCAACAAGCTGCTGTTCGAGCCGGAAGAGGCCAAGCAGTACAGCGAAGAGGCCGAGGAGTGGTCGGACGACGCGGCCTCCAAGCCCACCTCGCTGGCCACCTTGCAGAACGAGGTCTGGGAGCTGGAGCAGTACGCGAACCTGGCGGATTCGATCAAGATCAACGCCAAGGGCGAGGCGCTCAAGCGGGCGCTGGACCGGACCTTCACGGTGATGCGGGCCCACCAGTGGCCGGAGAAGGCGGTGATCTTCACCGAGTCCCGCCGCACCCAGGACTACCTGTTCCACCTGCTCTCGGACCACGGCTACAAGGGCCGGATCTCGGTCCTCTCCGGTGACGCCGGGTCTCCGGAGGAGCGCCGCCAGCTGGTGGAGGACTTCCGCGAGCGGACCCAGATCCTGCTCTCCACCGAGGCGGGCGCGGAGGGGCTGAACCTCCAGTTCTGCAACCTGGTGGTGAACTACGATCTGCCCTGGAACCCGCAGCGGGTGGAGCAGCGGATCGGCCGCTGCCACCGCTACGGCCAGCAGCGCGACGTGCTGGTGATCAACTTCCTCAACCGCCAGAACGCGGCGGACGCGCGGCTCTTCGAGCTGCTGGAGAAGAAGCTCAACCTCTTCGACGGGGTGTTCGGGGCCTCGGACGAGATCCTGGGCGCGCTGGAGAGCGGCGTGGACTTCGAGCGCCGGGTGCTGGACATCTACCAGTCCTGCCGCAGGCCGGAGGAGATCGCCGCCGCCTTCGACAAGCTGCGCAGCGACCTGGACGTCAACATCAGCTCCCGGATGACCCAGGCCCGCTCGCTGCTGATGGAGCGCTTCGACGGGGACGTCCGGCGCCGGCTGCGGCTGGCCAGCGACCAGGCCAAGGAGGTGATCAACAAGCGCCGCCAGGGCACCCACGCGCTGACCGGATCGGTGCTGGGCAAGGGCGCCAACTCCCGGGCCCGGCAGAAGGAGGCGATTGGCGCGGTCAAGGCCCGCACCGTGGACGCGGTCACCTACCTGGAGCTGGACGCCTCCAACCTCCCCGCCAAGCTGGCCCGCCTCAGTGGCGCCGAGGGCTGGTGGTTCGCCTACCGGTTCGAGTTCGGAGGCCTCAAGCCGGAGGACAAGATCGTCCACCTGATCCTGATCAAGGAGAAGGATGGCTTCCGGGTGCTGCCGCTGACCGACGGCGACGCCTTCCCAAGGCTGCCGGCCAAGGAGTCCCGCCGTCAGCCCGAAGCGCTGTCGGTGGCCCAGACCCAGGAGCAGGCGTTGATCGCCGCCCGCGACGAATTGCTGCGCGCCGCCGAGCGCCGCAACGCCCAGGAGCTGGACCTGGCCCGCGAGCGCGCCGACCGCTACGCGGAAGACTGTCTGCTGGAGCTGCGCAACCAGGCCGAGGAGGCCAAGGAGGAGTGGACCGCCGCCCGCAAGGAGCTGTCCGCCACGGTGGACCCCTCCGAGCGGCTCAAGGCCCGCGCCGCCTCCGAGCGCGCAGAGCGCGAGTACCGCAAGAAGCTCAACGCCTTGCGCAACGCGGAGGACACCCGCTACGCCGCCAAGGACCGCAGCACCGCCATGCTCCAGAAGCAGGCCACGGTCACCGAGAAGAAGGCGCTGATCGCGTCGGCGTATTTCTGGCTGAAGTAGGCAGGACCCTGCGGACCGCTGGCTAGGCCTCGGCCAGCTGCCGGGTGCGCAGCAGCCCGTAATAGGCGGACAGGCGAGGCACTGATGGAGAAGCGGGTGGAGCGGACCCTCAGCGGATCGCTGGTGATCGCGGTGCAGGCCTCGCACTGGTCGGGATCCATCCGCGCCCGGCAGGGGTGACACAGGAAGCTGCCGCAGCGCGCCCAGGTCGCGACCGAGGAGACCCCCGGGTGCCGCGAGAACCGATCCGCGTACCTCAAGCAATCCACTCAAATCGGGTCAGGGTGCGTCTAGACGCAGGTGACGGTGACCGAGTGGCTGTGCGAGAGGCCAGTGCTGCTCTGGAGCACCACCTGGGTGTTCCCGGCCAGGGTGGTGAAGTTGGCCGCGGTTACCGTGACCGAGTGGGCGTGGGTGGCGGATCCGGTGATGTCGTAGATCTTCTCGACGCCTGCGGCCACGTCCTCCTTGGACACGTTCAGGGTGTGCCCGTGGTTGGAGGGAATCGCCGCGGCGGTCCCGTTGTCCAGGCAGCTGGCCTCGTTGCCGGCGTCCTGGCCAGCGTCCGGGTTTCCGTTCCCGCCGCCACAACCCGGCGCGGCCAGTCCGCCGACCACCACCGCGCCCATCGTCCCCAGCAGGAATTCCTTACGTGACAGCTTCATGTGTTCCCCCATTCGCTCAGCGGCTCCAAAGGCCGCTTCAGCCGTGCGAGCGCACCTTAGCCGCTTGTTCCATTGAACCCTGGGCTTGAGGTGCCGTCGCCGAGGTCTTGAGCCGGATCGCCGAGGGGAGGATCCGCATCGAGCACGGCAACCTCCCCGGCTGTTCTCCATCCACGTCCATCAACACTTCAGAGTCACACTCCGCGCGCACGGTCTTGGCGCGGAACAGGCGGGTGCGATCCCACGTCGCGTGGGCGCCGGTGAAGATCGCCTTCTGCTTGAACATGAAGTCGGAGACCCCGTATCCGCTCCACAGGGTGACGTCGAACAGCCCATCCGAGGTGTTGGCCTGGGGCGCGACCATCATCCCGCCGCCGAAGTAGCGGCCGTTGGCCACCGCCAGGCAGGTCACCGGCACCTCCTCCATCGGACCTTCGTCCAGGGAGATCCGCACCTTCACGTCCTTGTAGGCCGCCAGCGCCTTGACGCTGCCCCACATGAAGGAGAGCCGGCCGCCCAGCACCTTGCTGCTCTCGTTCACCTTCTTCACCACCATCCCGCTGACGCCAAAGGAGGCGATGTTGGCGAAGTAGCGGGTCTCCGGCTGACCGGCGGCGCTGAGGTACTCCACCACCCCCACGTCGAAGGGGGCGGTGGTCTCGCCGCGGAGGCGGTCCACCGCGGAAGCCATCTCCAGGTCCCATTCGAAAGTCCGCCGGAAATCGCCGCCGGTCCCGCGGGGGATCACCCCCAGCGCGGCCTGCGGGTTGATCGCCTGGCCATTCTCGAAGAAGCCGTTGATCACCTCGTTGACGGTGCCGTCCCCGCCCACCGCCACCACGCACTGGTAGCCTTGGTGCAGGGCCTTTCGGGCAAGCTCGGCGCCGTGCATCGGCCGCTCGGTGAAGGCATGCCCAAAGTCGGGGACTGCCTTGGAGATCTCAGCGGAAAGCTCTGCCCAGCGCCGGCCCGTCTGCCCATTGGCGCTCCGTGGATTGACCACCAGGAACGTCTTCATAGAGACGAACCTTCCCACCAATAGGGTTAGACCGCCAACCACCGACGCACCAACGTGAGCAGATCGCTGGAGCGGCGTCCGGCGCGCTCGAACATCCTCCGGGAGGTGGGACACGCGGTGACGATCAGCTCGTCCCCCGGCGCCAGCCGGTCTCCCTGACGGCGGGCGATGTCCACCGAGGTGTCCTGCATCGTCCGCGGCAGCAGCCCGCCGCCGCCGGAGCAGCCCCCCTCCTCCCGGTTGGCGGTGGCCTCGCGGACCTCGGTGACCGCCGCCCGTAACAGCGCCCGCGGCGGGTCGTACTGCCCCAGCCCACGGCCGAGGTGACAGGCGTCGTGGTAGGCCACCGTCAGCTCCAGCGGGGCCTTGGCGGGGGCGTGCTGCACCCGCGCGGCCAGCACCTCGTAAACCGTCTCGACCCGCGGCTTCAGCTCCACCCCCATCAGCGGGTAGACCACCTTGAAGGTGTAGGCGCAGCCGGGGTCTACAACCACCAGCTCCCCGTAGGAGGACAGCGTCTCCGCCATCTCCTTGGCGTGGGCCACGAAGGCCTCGTGCGCACCGGCCGCGTAGAGCGGATAGCCGCAGCACTTGCCGGCGGCGCGGGCGACCGCCAGCGGCGCGCCCAGCTCCGCGCCCACCGCCACCGCGTCCTCCACTCCTTCGGGGGACTTCATGATCGAGGTGCAGCCGGGGAACAGCGGGTAGCGCGCCGGCGCCTCCGCCCGGTACGCAGCCGCCCGCTGCGCCAGCTCCGGGCCGAACGGGTTCTGGAACTTCTCGAAGCTCTCCACAGTGGTGCGGGCGCCGGCTGGCGCCTTGCCCTGCTCCAGCGGCTGCTGCCGGGCGGAGAACAGCGCCAGCCCCACCTCGTTCTCGTGCTTGCAGAAGCTGCGGCAGCGCATGCAGCCGGTGCAGGCGTAGAGCGGATTTCCCGCCGCCTCCCCGGCCGGCTTCTCCTTCTCGGTGGCCAGGAACGCCTGGGTCATCTTCCCCCAGGTGCTGGTGCTCTCGTTGTGGGTGGACTCCGAGACGGGGCAGGCAAAGCGGCAGACCTTGGGGCAGTAGGCGCAGTAGGCGAACGCCTGCCGGTGCTTCTCGAGTCCGATCGTCATCTCTCTCCTCCCAGGATCAGCGCGGGGTCGGCCAGCCTGGCCACCGCGCTCCACAGCGCCGCGTGCGGCCGGGGCAACTCTGGCGCCTCCGCGGTGTCCAGCTCCGCCAACACCGTCTCCACCGCCAGCCGGTACAGCCGCAGCGGGCGGCCGGCGGTCAGCGCGGCGATCACCTCCGGCCAGGTCAGCTCCCGCTCGGAGCGGGCGGCCCAGGAGGGGAGATCCGGATCGGTCAGCCGTCCCTGGTGCGCCGACGCGCGGCGGGCCAGGGTGTTGGCGTCCTTCACCGCGCCGGCCTCGGTGCCAGCGAAGCGGGCGTGAACCACGTGCGCCGAGGCTCGGCGGTACAGCTGGGCCTCGGCGATCACCGCCCCATCGTCGAGGGCGAACCGCAGCGCCTGGACCAGGTCGGTGGGAGTAGGAAAGGCCAGCGTCACATCCTCGCTGCGCGCCGGGATCGGACCGCACCGCAGCTGGGCGGAGACGATCAGCCCCAGCCGCCCTCCCCCTCCGAAGAACAGCGACTCCAGTCCGGGCCCGGCCGCGCTGCGGGGAGCATTGGGAGAGCGGTACACCTGTCCATTGGACAGCACCACCCGCACCGACATCGCCAGCGGCTCCAACCGGCCCCCGGGCACCGCCCGCAGTCCCGCCCAGGGGCCCTCCAGGAACTCGCCCACGCGCTGGGTGCGCGCCCCGGGGTTGAGCGGCCCCAGGGTCAACCCGTGGCCCTTGGCGATCCGCTCCACCGCCTCCAGGGTCATCCCCGCCCCCACCTCCAACAGCCCGCTTCGGGGCGAGATGGAGAGCACCGAATCAAAGAGGCTGCGGTCGATCCGGATCGCGGGAGGTTGCTCCTCCAGCTCACGCAGGGTGGCCAGCAGCGAAGACAGCTCCTCCTCGGAGGAGGGACGGACGGTGTCCCCGGAGAACCGGGCTCCGAACTGCAGCGACAGTCTTTCGCGCGCGGTGGGGTTCACAGGCTCAGCTTCCCGGGGTTGAGGATCCCGTCCGGATCCAGCGCCCCCTTGAGCGCCAGCAGCAGCCGCCGGCCGTCTCCCAGCTCACGGGCCAGCTGCGCGGCCTTCAGCACCCCCACCCCGTGGTGGTGGCTGACGTTGGCTCCGGCGCCAGTGGCCGCCTCCAGGATCGTCTCCCACAGGGTGTCGTAGCGCTTCTCCTGATCGCCCTCCGACCCGGCGCTGGAGACCAGGGAGAAGTAGAGCGAACAGCCCTCCGGATAGGCGTGGGAGAAGTGACAGAGCACGAAGGCCAGGCCCGCCGCCGCCTGCCGGACCGCCTGGTAGACCGGCAGCACCCGATCCCAGGTGGCCGCCACCTCCATGGTGTCGGCGAACGCGCCGGCGTCCACCACCTTGGACATCTTGTAGGAGACGTCGTAGCGCTTCTTGAACCAGGCCTGCCCGGGCGCCTCGCCCTCGTCGTGGCCGCCGGCCTTCTCGCACAGCCGCACCGCCTCCTGGGCCTCCTCCTGGGTCCGCCGCGGCTCTCCTTCAAACATCAGGATCATCCGGCAGTGCTGGAACAGGTCCGCGGCCCGGTTCATCAGCGACGGGTGGCCCAGGGTCAGCGGGGTCAGCTTCCGCAGCGCCGCCGGGAGGAGATCCGCGCGCAGCGAGGTGCGCAGCGAAGGCGCCAGATCCTTCTTCTTCTTCGGCTTCTCCTTGCCCACCAGGGCGGTGTCGAACGGATCGTAGAGCCGCACCACCGCCGGCCGCAGCCCCGCCGCGAAGAGCAGCCGCATCGCCTCCACCCCCGCCTCCACCGTCTTGAAGCGCAGGCCCCGAAAGGCACGGTGCTGGGGGACGGGATGCACGCGCAGCCGGACCCGGGTGAACACGCACAGCGTCCCCTCCGAGCCCAGCAGCACCTGCCCCAGGTCCGGCCCCAGGAAGGGACGCGGAGGGGTCTCCACCACCTCTCCCGCGCCGGTCACCGCGCGCAGCGAGAGCACCATGTCCTCGATCTTCCCGTACTTGTTGGACAGCTGCCCGGCGCTCCGGGCCGCCAGCCAACCCCCGACGGTGGACATGTAGATCGAGGAGGGAAAGTGCCCCAGGGTGTAGCCCTGTTCGTTGAGGTTCCGCTCCAGCACCTCGCCGATCACCCCCGCGTCCACCTCCACCCAGAGGTTGACCGGATCCACCCGGCCAATCGTCTCCAGGCGCTTGAGGTCCAGGGCGATGCCGCCGCGCAGGGCGATTGTCCCTCCGCACACCCCGGAGCCGGCGCCGAACGGCACCACCGCCAGCTTGTGCGCGCGGGCCACCGCGATCACCGCCGCCACCTCTGCCTCCGAGGCGGGCCAGGCCACCAGATCGGGCGGCGGTGGGATCCGGCCCTGGCGGATCCACAGCAGCGCCTTGGGCCACATGTCCCGCGCGTAGGAGAGCCGATCCTCGTCGCGCAAGGAGACCTGGGCTGGGCCCAGGACCTTGGCCAGCTCGGTGGCCGCGACGTGCGCCACCGCGCCGGGAGCGGGAAGTTGCAGCGCGCTGACCGGGGTCACCGACGTCAAGCGGGCTGCCCCTGCCCCAGCAGATCATCGTGGGTCAGCGCCCGGACGGTGGCGCTGTCCGGAGCGCGATCGGAGAGCCGGGAGGGCGGCGGCTCCGCGGGAGGCAGCGCTCCCGGGGTGGGCTCGGGCGGCGGCGGATTGGGCGGGAGCTGGAAGTGGACCGCGTCGGCGCGGATCGCATCCAGCTGGGTCAGCTTGCGGTTGAGCAGCTCGAAGATCGCCCGCAGCGGAACCCGGGTGGGGCACACCGCCTCGGAGCGCTCCAGCGCGTCAGCGGAGATCGCCGCCAGCGCGCCTCGGGCCCGGGGAAGATCCGGGGTGGCGCGGGAGAAGGAGACAGGCAGCAGGCTGGCCCCGCCGTAGAGCTGACGGGAGGTGTCCAGCAGCGCCCGATCATAGGCGTTGCACAGCCCGCAGTGGATGCAGCGGGAGGCCCCGCGCAGGATCTCCCGGTCAGACTCGGTGAAGGGGATGTTCCCCTCCGGTCCATAGTTTGCCAAGAAGCGCTGCTGTCCGGTGCCGCGCTCCTCCCGGACCAGCTTCCGCAGGGGATGGGCGATCAGCGCCCGGTAGGCCAGGTAGAGATTGCCGCGAAGCTTCTTGCCGAACCCGGACATCGCTTGGGGATGCTCGCAAAGGCGCAGTGCGTCAGCAAGGCAAAGCGGCGCTGGGGGGTCCGGCGGCCGACGCTGAACTCAGACGCCAGGGCACCTGTCGGACCGCGCCCCGCCAGTTCGGCCCGTGTCAGAAGGCCGAAGCCGATCCACCCGCGACGGGCCACGACGGACCTAGAACGGCGCGTCTTCGTCGCTGTGCGGCGGAGCGCCATCGTCGCCGTAGCCACCTCCACC
>JALYOC010000008.1 GCA_030857095.1 Myxococcota bacterium
GGCCCTGGCCGCGTTGGGCTTCGCGCTGATGCACGCGGGCGAGCGCGTCCGCGGCTGGCTCCGGGCGCCGGAGGAGGCGAACGCTCCCCGGTACGCGGGCGCGGTGGCCACGGTGCTGGCGATCACCGCGCTGTGGGACGCGCACCTGTGGGGAGGCTGGATGTTGGCCCCGGCGGTGGCGCTGTTCCTGGCCGCGCTGCTGCTGGAGGACACGCGGCTGGTCACCCTGGCGTCGATCTCGCTGGGGGTGGCGCTGTCCTTTGGGCGGGCCTTCCTCCAGGTGCCGTTCCCCGAGCCGGTGGCGTTGCTGGGCTCGGCGCTGTTCGCGCTGCTGGCGGCGGCGCTGTGGCGGATTCCGGGTGTCCGGCCGCGGCTGGAGTCGGTGCTGTTCTGGCTCTCACCGGGGATCGACCGTCACCTGGACCGCGCGCTGTGGCGGGGCGGAGCGGTCCAACTGGCGGGCTGGGTGCTGGGCACCGTGGCCGGTCTCTGGTCCCGCAGCGGGACCCAGACCGAGCCGGCGCTGGCCATCGCTGTCGGGTTGCTGTTGTGGGTGGCGGCGAGCCGGACCGAGTGGATGATCGCCGCGGGGCTGTGGTCGGCGGTGATCGCGGTGGCGCTGCCCAACGGCACCTCGGGGACGGTGCTGGCGGCGTCCGGTCTGCTGCTGACCGTGCACGCGTGGCAGCGGCCCCAGGCGGCCTTCGCCGCGGTCCGGCACCATGCCGGCTGGGCGATGGGACTCTTCGCGCTGCTCTGCTCCGGAGGGCTGGGGCATCCGCTGTTCCCAGGGGTGGTGTTCCTCTCGCTGGGCTGCGCCTGGGCGGTGGTGGCGCGCAGTCGGCAGACGGAGTGGTTGGGCTGGAGCGCCAGCCTGGTGGCGGCGCATCTGTGGATGTTCCACCTGGGCAAGGTGTTCTCCTCCGGCCGGGGAGAGGAGTTCATCCTCCCGCTCCTGGCCCTGGCGATCTCGGTGGTGGTGGCGGTGGCCGCGTTGCTGCCGGGCTCGCCGGTGCGCCGCTGGGTGACGCTGTTGGCGGGCGCGCTGGCCTGCGTGGACGTGGGCGCCGGGCTGCTGTTGATCTCCGGCGGTGGGCCGCCTGAGGCCACCACCGCCGCGGTGGCGATGGTGCTGCTGTTCGCGGTGTTGGTGTTCCAGGCCCGGCGCGACCACGCCGAGGCCCCGGCCTTCCTGGCCCAGGGGGCACTGCTGCTGGCGTACCTGGCGATCCGCCACCACGGCTTCGACGGCCAGCTGGACGGAAGGGATGGGTTGGCCGCGCTGGTGGCAGGCGCCCTCTTCTCCGGGCTGCACGTCTATGTGCGCCGCAGCGCGGAGACGCTGGCGGTGTTCCGGCGCCCGGCGCTGTTCGGCGCCTATCTGTTCCCGCTGGTCGGGCTGCTGGCCGCGCCCTGGGAAGAACCGCTGGTGGCGGCGATGCTGCTGATCGGCCACGCGGCCCACTTCACTTTGCTGGCCGGGACCGGCGCTCGAAAGCTGGGCTCGCTGGTGGCGGCGGCGGCGTTCAACCTGGCCCTGTACCTGGTCTGGCTGGGCAGCCACGCCGGCCAGGCCGAGTACTACGTCATCCCCTTTGGCCTCTCGCTGCTGGTGCTCTCCCACGTCTTCCGCCACGAGCTGGACGAGGGCTGGCAGGCGCGGCTGCGCGCGGTGGCGATCACCACCATCTACTCGGCCAGCGCCTGGCGGGCGCTGCTGTTCACCGACGCCTGGGCGCTGGGGATCTGCGCGCTGGCCTGCGTGCTGGGCGTGGCGGCGGGGACCGCGCTGCGGATCCGCTCCTTCGTCTACCTGGGCACCGGCTTTTTGGTGACCTCGGTGCTGGCCAACCTGATCCGGGCCGGCGTCAGCGAACCGCACCTGGGCGCGCTGTTCCTCTCGGTGCTGGGGGTGCTGGTGGTCGGGTTCATGGTGCTGTTCACCGCCCGGCGCGCCGAGCTGATCCGCCGCTACGAGCGGATGCGCGCCTTGATGGCCGAGTGGGAGGGGTGAGCGGAGCGGAGCCCGGCTGCGGGGGTTCGCAGCCCGGATAGCTGATTGCCGAGGGGCCGACCATCCGGCGGACCATCTGTGCCTTGAATGCTTCCGTGTAAGCCACCGCTCTCCTGCCTTCACGCCCCCAGCGTGGTCATCTCGATCAGCGGATCGTCCGGCGCGTTGGGCTGCTCCAAGATTGCACGCGGACGGACCCACGACCTCGACGCCGTGGAGACGCTGCATGCCCACCACCCGCTCGGACTGGAAACGCTTCTGGAGCGCTTCGGGGAGACATCAGTGGAGGGCAGCCGGACCGACTTCGAGATCTCCTTCATCCTCACTGTGGAAAGGCTTTACGGTTCCCAGAAGGCCCAGGACGTAGAGCGCCAGTTTCAACGGGACAGGTCTGAACAGGGGTCTTGAGGAGTCAGACACCATCGTTGGCTGCCTCACAGGTTCCCTCCCGCCCCGGGCCCCCACTGAATACTGTGGTGGGGGAGGGTGTCGTGGAGCCAATGCGAACGCTGGGAGGCCTGCTCTGTCTGCTTTGCGTCGCCGGTTGCGCGACCTCCCAATCCGCGCTGCGGCCCGAGTCCGGCGTGGTGCTGGGCGGCGGGCGTCCGGTAGAGGCGCTGGCCACCCCCGAGACCTCCAACCTGGCGATGCCGCTGGACGAGGACGTCACCGCCGCGCAGCTGGAACCTTTCGTGGAGGAGGCGGAGGAGGACGGGTTCCCGGCAGAGGACGAGCGCCCGAAGGTGGTCCGCACCCCGCGCGAGGCCCGGGTCCATCAAGCAGTGTCCAAGGCCGCCTCGCAGGCGACAGCCCAGCTCTCCACGGTGAAGTACACCGCGTCCCGCAAGCGGGGAAAGGCGATCGCCGCCCGTGCCTCCCGCCTGGTGGGGGTACGCTCGCTGCGCAAGGTCACCCGCCGTCTACCCGATGACTGCACCGGGCTGGTGCGGATCGCCGCCGAGCCGGAGGGGGTGGTGCTGTTCGACGACAACGCCCGGGTGTCCGACAACGGCGTGACCGCGATCTGGCGCCGCGCCCGGGCAAAGAACGCGCTGCACAAGCGCAAGCCCCGCCCCGGAGATCTGGTGTTCTTCCGCGAGACCTACGACCGCAACCGGGATGGCCGCCGCAACGACGGGCTGACCCACATCGCGGTGGTGGAGAAGGTGGCCCCGGACGGTACGGTCACATTCGTCCACCGTGGAGGGAAAGGCATCTCCCGCTCCCGGATGAACCTCAAGGCGCCGAGGGACCGGAAGCACAACGACTACCTCCGCGCTGCCGGAGGGACGACCCGCGCCTACCTGACCGGAGAGCTCTTTTCCACCTTCGCCTCCCCGGACAAGCTGTAGACGGGGACGCCCTGGCGGCTAGCATCGTCCCGGTCTTGAAGATCTCCCGGGCCCCACCGTCCAGAGGTGTCATGCGAAACGTCCTACTGCTGGGTTCGCTCGTCTCAATGCTGTTGAGCGGCTGCTTCTTCCGTCCGACGAACTCGGGCGGCCCCTATTACGGAAACCGGCCTCCTCCTGCCCGGCCAATGTCCTACCAGGAGGCGGTGGACCGCGGGTTTGACGAGTGCCGCGCCCGCCAACTCCAGTGCCGCCTCAAGAAGGCCAAACTCTCCCACAACGACAGCGTCTGGAAGGTGCGGATGCGCGCTGTGGGGAACCAGCACAAGGGCCACCTGTTCTTGGAATACGACGCCTACTCGCGCGACCTGCTGCGCGCCGACGCCAAGCTCCGCCCCTGGCGCCGCTCCAGCCCTCCTCGTTGGGAGAACAAAGACGACTGGGATGACGACAACGACGGGGTCGCGAACAACAAGGACGCCCGGGGCCATCGGGCGTCCGATCCCAAGCAGGCCTCCTCCCCCCAGCAGCAGAAGTCCTCCTCAAACGCAAAGAGCGCCTCCCCTCCGTCGAACAAGAAGGGCGCGGCCGACGATGATGATGATGACGACGACGAGGACGACGATTCGAAGGGCAGCAAGAAGGGCTCCACGAAGGGGAGCAAGCAATAGCGGCTAGCGTTGGGCGCTGCGGCCCAGGGTCCGCAGCGCCAGCGCCGCTTCATCCTGGCCGCAGTTCTGTTCGATCACTCGCAGGACCGGGTCCTTCTGCTTCGGCTCCTTGGCCAGCCGCTCCAGCGCCTCGGTGGCCTGGGCTGACTTCAGCTCTCCCAGCCGCCGCGCCGCGTGGGCTCGGATTGGACAGTCGGTGGCGGTCAGCGCGGCGATGAAACCCTGCGCCAGCCGATCCGCGGGCAGCGCCTTGGCCCCATCCAGGTAGCGCAGCGCCCCCCAGGCGGAGCGATCCGGCGCCTCCCGGGTGGAGATCAGCTCCGCCAGCTGCTCGGCGTCCACCTGTCCCAGCAGCTTCTTGAGGGCGGCGTCTTCGTCCCGGGCGAAGTCCTCGCTCAGCCCCAAGAGTGCCGATCCGTCCAGGTTGGCCAGCGCGTCCTTTTCCAAGGACCTGGCCACCCCCAGCTCGTCACGGTGACGACCGGCAGCGTGCAGCGCCGCTACCCTCAGCGGCAGCAGTGCCGAGCGCTGGTCCTTGGGGGCGGCCTCCAGCAGCGCCAGCGCCGCCTCGAAGTCACCGGCCTTCAGGGCGGCGCGGACCTGATGCGGGGTGGAATTGAGGACCACCGGCACCGCCACCGCGCCGGCGATCAGCGCCACCACGCCCAGCGCCAGCGCGGTCCTTCCCGGCGTGTGGTGGAGCAGCCCGCCCAGGTTCCGCAGCGCCTTCTTCGGCCGGGCCGCCTTGCCGCTCAGGTCCCGGCCCCCGAACGGAGGGCCCTCGGCGGCGGGGGCGCAGCGGTAGAGGGTGAGACGATCCTGCCGGCCGGGCACCGCCACGTCGCCACGTGGCTCGGCACGGACCTCGGCGCGGATCATCGCCAGGTTCACCGCCTCGGTGAACACCACCTCGTTGGCCGAGGCGGCCTCCTCCACCGCGGCCAGGATCTGCACCGGCTCGCCCATCGGGCCATCGCGGGTGAGCAGGATCTCCCCCAGGTGGATCGCCACCCGGACCTCCAGCGGATCCTTCTTGCCGATCAGCTTGTTGCGCCGCCACAGCCGGTCCTGCAGCTCCATCCCGCACAGCACCGACTCGGTGGGCGAGCCAAAGCCCACCAGGAAGGAGTCGCCGCGCTTTTGCAGCACCCGGCCGCCGTGGGCCTTGAACACCGGCAGCAGCAGCTGGTCGTGCTCCTCCAACATCCGCGCGTTCTCCTCGCGGGTCTGCCGGGAGGTGCGCGCGGTGAAGCCCACGATGTCGGTGAGCATCAGGGTCAGGTTCTGCTGCCGCGCGTTGCCCATCGCGAAGGCGCTGGTGGTGCGCGCCGGCACCAGCTGCACCCCCGGGGAGGGCACCGCCGGAGGGCTGGCCGCACCGAAGGCGGCGGTGGCGGAGGAGGCCGCCGGATAGGCCGCGGTCCCGGACCGGGGCGGAGGCGCCTCGTAGGGAAGCAGCTCCGGCGCAAGCGTCGAGGCCGGCGCGCCT
>JALYOC010000072.1 GCA_030857095.1 Myxococcota bacterium
CGGAGGAGCGGAGGAGCGGAGGAGCGGAGGAGCGGAGGAGCGGAGGAGCGGAGGAGCGGAGGAGCGGAGGAGCGGAGGAGCGGAGGAGGATGGAGCTCGACTCGATGCCCAGGAAGTCGAATTCGCGGCAAGGCGGCGCGGACGTACTCCGGAGCCGTGGTCGTGTGCCGGGGTGACGATCCTCGTGCCAGGGGCCCTGTAGCGGGCGCTGACGGCCTGCCGGGACGAAGAGTCCTCCTCCACCTGGGCTAGATTCCCCTGCAGCGGTCCTGGTGAGGGGAAAGTCGATGCGAGCGATCTGGGTGGCAGTGGTGCTGTGGTCCAGCGGCGCGATGGCCTCCGAGGGCTGGGAGTTTGGCGTGCGCGGTTGGTACGGCGGCGCGGTGAACGACACCTTCGGGTCCCGTCCGGAGCTGCAGCTGAGTGGCGAGTGGAACCCCTGGAGCGGGCTGAGGCTGCGTCCCGGGTTGAGGGTCACCGGCCCGATCACCCTGCGCGGGGTGGCGATGGGCTACCCCGAGCGCGAATCGCTGGGCAGCTTCATCCAGGTCTCGCCCTGCTTCTTCTTGCTCTGGGGCTGGGACCTGGGCGCGCTGAGACTGAACGTCGGCGCCGGGTTCGATCACCACCTCCGCTTCACCTCCACCCCGGAGAGCTCGAGGGGGCTGGAGATCATCCCCGGAGAGGCCCGGTTCGGTCATCTGGAGCGGCTGGACTTCACCGACCATGCCGGGGTGGAGGCACTGCTGGAGGTGGGCTACTCAGTCACCGATCAGCTGCGGCTGACCCTGGGGGCCGGCTTCAGCCACGCCTCGGTGCGCCTCCTGGCCGAGCCGCGGGAAAATCCGGACGTGGTGGTGGGGCTGTGGCGGTACATGGACCTGTGGAGCGCCCAGGCCGGGGTGACCTGGCGGTTCGGCGGCTGAGCTCGTCCCGGAGGCCCCCTACCCGACCGCCGAAGCCGGGGCTTCCGGGTGGTCCGGCAGCTCCGGCTCGGAGCGGGCCACCACCGCGGCGGCGACCAGATCCCCGGCGACGTTGAGGGTGGTCCTGCACATGTCCAGGAAGCGATCCACGCCCAGGATCAGCCCCAGCCCCTCCACCGGGATGCTGAACATGTTGAGGATCATCGCGATCACCGGGATCGATCCGGCGGGGATCCCGGCGGTGCCGATCCCGGCCATCACGCAGATCGCCATCACCAGCGCCTGGTCCCCCAGGGAGAGATCGATCCCGTACAGCTGCGCCAGGAACAGCACAGTCACCCCCTCGAAGAGGGCGGTGCCGTTCTGGTTCATCGCCGAGCCGGCGGTGAGCACGAACCGGCTGACGTGACGGGGCAACCGGAGGTTCTCCTCGGCGACCTTCAGCGCGGTGGGCAAGGTGGCGTTGGAGGAGGCGGTGGAGAACGCGGTCACCATCGCCAGCCGGATGTCCCGGAAGAAGGCCACCGCGCTGCGCCGGGCCAACAGCTGGATCGCCGCCGGGTAGACGACGAACATCTGCAGGGCCAGGCCCAGCAGCACCACCCCCACGTAGGCCGCCAGCTGGCCCAGCACGTCCATCCCAAGCCGGGCGGTCATCGAGAACAGCAGCGCGGCCACCCCGTAGGGGGCCAGCTTCAGCACCCCGTCGATCAGCCTCATGCTCACGTCGTAGAGGCCGACGATCACCTCCTTGAGCCGCGCCGCCCCCGGGGTGGGGGTGAACGCCAACCCGGCGCCGAAGATCAGCGAGAAGACGATCAGCCCCAGCATGTCCCCCGTGGCCGCCGCCTTGATCGGGTTGTCCGGGAACATGTTGACCAGCACCTGCACCGCCGACCCGCCCACCGGAGCGCTGGCGGCCTTCACCAGGGGTGCGGACCGGGCCAGCTCGCGGACCGACTCCCCCAGCCCGGCCCCCGGCTGGAGCAGGTTGACCAGGGCCAGACCGATCAGCACCGAGATCAGTGAGAAGACAAAGGCATAGCCCAGTGTCTTGGCGCCCAACCGCCCGATATGCTTGAGATCCAGGTCGCTGATCCCCACCACCAGGGCGGAGAACAGCAGCGGCACCACCAGCATGAAGAGCAGCCGCAGGAAGATCTGCCCCAGCGGATTGGCGAGGTTATCGACCACCCACCCCAACCAGGGTGCGCCGCCGAACAGCGTCCGGGCTAGCAGGCCCGCGCCCGCCCCCCCGACAATGGCCAAGAGCATCTTCCGGTGCAGCGTCATGCCTCGCCCGCCCAAAACGTCATGAGGTACAAGGCCCTACTGGAAATTTTGCTCCAGTGGAAGTAGTAGGCGCCCGCCGACTGTTTCAAGTCGATTCTGAGCAGCACTTACCAAAACAAGGATTCAAAGCCGTGGCCCCCATCCAACCGCTCGAAAAAGTTCGCAACATCGGCATCTCCGCCCACATCGACTCGGGCAAGACCACGCTGACCGAGCGCATCCTCTTCTACACGGGCCGGATCCACGAGATCCACGAAGTCCGTGGCAAGGACGGCGTCGGCGCGAAGATGGACTCCATGGACCTGGAGCGTGAGAAGGGCATCACGATCCAGTCCGCCGCCACGTACTGCATCTGGAAGGACTACAACATCAACGTGATCGACACGCCTGGACACGTCGACTTCACGATCGAGGTTGAGCGTTCCCTGCGCGTGCTGGACGGCGCGATCCTGGTGCTCTGCTCGGTCTCCGGCGTGCAGTCCCAGTCGATCACAGTGGACCGCCAGATGAAGCGGTACCGCGTTCCCCGCATCGCGTTCGTCAACAAGATGGACCGCGCCGGGGCGAACTATGACCGCGTGACGGCGCAGCTGAAGGAGAAGCTGAACCACCACCCGGTGCAGCTGCAGATGCCGATCGGCTCCGAGGAGAAGTTCAACGGGGTGATCGACTGCGTCACCGGCCGCGCCTACTACTTCGACGGTGAGAGCGGCGAGACGCTGCGCGAAGAGGATCCTCCCGCGGAGCTGGCGTCCGCCGTGGAGACCCGTCGCAAGCAGATCGTGGAGCTGGTGTCCGAGGTGGACGACCTGCTGGCCGAGAAGTTCCTGGCCGATCAGCCGGTGACCAACGACGAGCTGCGCGCCGCCATCCGCCGCGCCACCATCGCGCTGAAGATGACCCCGGTGATGTGCGGGTCGGCGTACAAGAACAAGGGCATCCAGCTGCTGCTGGACGCGGTCACCTCCTACCTCCCGAACCCGATGGAGGTCGTCAACGAGGCCCACGACCAGAAGAACAGCGAGGCCAAGGTGCAGCTGGTGGCGGATCCCACCAAGCCCTTCGTCGGTCTGGCGTTCAAGCTGGAGGACGGCCGCTACGGGCAGCTGACCTACATGCGGATGTACCAGGGCAAGATCTCCAAGGGCGACTTCATCGTCAACATGACGACCCAGAAGAAGGTGAAGATCCCCCGCATCGTCCGGATGCACTCCAACGACATGAACGACATCGGCGAGGCGACCGCGGGCGACATCGTGGCGCTGTTCGGCGTGGAGTGCGCGTCCGGAGACACCTTCACCGACGGCACCGTGCACTACACGATGACCTCGATGCACGTGCCGGACGCGGTGATCTCGCTGGCCGTGGCGCCCAAGGATCGGGCCGCCTCCGCCAACTTCTCCAAGGCGCTGAACCGGTTCACCAAGGAGGACCCCACCTTCCGCGTCCACCGCGACGAGGAGTCCGCGCAGACCATCATCAGCGGCATGGGTGAGCTCCACCTGGAGATCTACCTGGAGCGGATGCGCCGCGAGTACCAGTGCGACACCACCGCCGGTGCGCCGCAGGTGGCCTTCCGCGAGACCATCACCAGGAAGGGTGAGTTCTACTACACCCACAAGAAGCAGACCGGTGGCTCGGGCCAGTTCGCCCGGGTGTGTGGTTACCTGGAGCCGCTGCCGGCAGACGCGGTGATGGCCTACGAGTTCGTCGACGAGGTGGTCGGCGGATCGATTCCGCGCGAGTTCATCAGCGCCTGCGACAAGGGCTTCCACGAGGCGATCAAGCGCGGAACCCTGATCGGCTTCCCGGTGGTCGGGGTGCGCGCGGTGATCAACGACGGCGCCGCGCACGCGGTGGACTCGTCCGAGCAGGCGTTCAAGACCGCCGCCCTGATGGGCTTCCGCGAGGGGTATGAGGCTGCCAAGCCGACCATCCTGGAGCCGATCATGAAGGTCGAGATCCAGGCGCCCCAGGACTTCCAGGGCTCGGTGGTGGGCCAGGTGAACCAGCGCCGCGGCCTGATCCTCAACTCGGAGACCTCCGAGGGCTACGTGACCGTGGTCTGCGAGGTGCCGCTCAAGGCGATGTTCGGGTACTCCACCGACCTGCGGTCCGCGACCCAGGGCAAGGGCGAGTACACCATGGAGTTCGCCAAGTACTCCCCTGTCCCCAAGCTGGAGCAGGAGCAGATGATGAAGGATTACCGCGAGAAGCTGGCGGCCGAGCGCAAGTAGTCAAGCGCCACTTCCGGAAGTGATTGAGAGGGCGTCCCTGCTGCTGGCTGGGGCGCCCTTTCGCTATGCGGGGCGGACGCCTCGCTGGGGCTCCGGCTGCCCTGCGGCCAACGGAAAACGGGCGTCCACCCTCCAAGAAGTGGACGCCCGCATTGAGAGCTACACCCGCCCAGCCCGTGTTGCGACCGGCCCTGCGCGTTGGGAACGGTCTAGCGCTGGGCCAGCCCCTTGGTGCCGTCGATCGGCGCCTTCTCGAAGGCAGTGGCGGCCACGAAGGCCATCCCCAAGAGAGCCACCGAGAGGGCGGCCACGGCCGCCGGAGAACGCAGCCCGCCGCGGCGCAGGAAGCGCGCGGAGGCCATCAGGCCCACACCGATCAGGCCAAAGCCCCAAAGCATCGCCGTGCCACCACCCAGCGGCTGCGCCGCCGGAGCGATGGTGCCGCAGCCACCGTTGAGTTCGCAGTTGACGGTCACCGTGCCCTCTCCGTCACAGACACACTTCAAGGCGCAGAAACCCTGGTTGCAGCACCCGGTCAGGCATTGAGAGTTCTCGGAACAGGCTCCGGCACAGCTGCACTGGTCACCCCCGCAGCTTGCCTCGGTGGGTTGCCCGCCTCCCTCGCATCGGGTCTGACCCAGCGAGGGTGGGGACACCATCAGCAGTGACACGAAGACAAATCCTGCGGCGTTGACGCGGTTCATTTTGGGTCCTGGTCCTTGCGGTCTGGGGGCAAAGACGAACCCTAGCGGTTCGCCAGGGCCTTGGAAGCCGCGACCGGGGTCTTCTCAAACGCGGTGGCGGTCACGAACGTTGCCCCCAGCAGGACCATGGACAGGGCCGCCACGGCCGCCGGCGAGCGCAGCCCTCCCCGGCGCAGGAAGCGGGCGGAGGCCATCAGGCCCACCCCGATCAGGGAGAAGCCCCACAGCATGGCCATCCCTCCACCCAGCGGGGCAGCCGTGGGGGCGATGGTTCCGCCGCCGCAGCCGCAGCCTCCGCCGGTGGCGCAATTGATATTGACCGTGCCCTGGCCGTCACAGACGCAGGTGAGGGCGCAGTAGCCCTGGCTGCAACAGCCGGAATCGCAATCCGGCCCTTGAGAACAGGCCGCCGCGCAGCTGCAGACGTCGCCACCGCAGCTGGCTTCGGTGGGCCGGTCGGTTCCCTGGCACTGGACCTGGGCGAGCGAAGGGGTGGCCAGCATCATCAGCCCGGCGAAGGCGGTTCCAGCAATCGTCATTCGGTTCATTTCTGTGGCTCCTGAGCACTGCGTTGGTTCGGGCGACATCTTCTCCAGGAACTCGGACCCTCGCCCACCGGTCCGAACCTTTTCGGGAGAGTTCCTCCCACGTTCACTGCAAGAGCTTGTGGTCCTTCTGTCGCCGACGCGAAATCCCGGCCACCACCGCGACCAGCCCGGCGGAAGGAAGCGCGGCGGAGCTGCAGCCGGTGCCGGCGGGGAGATCCTCGGGAGGGACGCAGGGGCGTTCGATCACCACTCCGGCGTCCTCCTCGCAGGCGCAGCGGAGCGCGCAGAAGCCCTGGACGCAGCACCCGGAGTTGCACTCCGAGACCGAGGTGCAGGGAGAGGCGCAGCTGCAGCTGTCCCCCCCGCAGCTGGCCACCGAGTTCTGTCCCCCTCCGGGACACTGCGCCTGGGCCCGCGCGGAGGAGGCCCACAGGCTGGCTCCCGCGATCGCGGCGAACATCCACGGCGAGGCCCGCCACGGCGTTCGGACTGTCCCCAGCACACGGCCCCCTCTCGACATCCGGCCCACCACTCGCAAAACGCTGGCACGCAGGCCCGGGGCGGTCAACGACTCTGTGGGCGCACCGCCAGCGGTGAGGCACTCCACACTCGGCAGACGGTCACCGGCCAAACTCCGCCCAGAACCGGAAGGCGGGGAAGCAGCGGCTCAGCTGACCTTGGCGCGGGACGCCTTGCGGGGGGGAGCGTCCAGCGGCCAGATCCGGAAGGGCCGGACCGGCTTCTCCTTGCCCTTCACGTGGATCGCCCCCAGCGGGACCCGCGGATAGTCCTCGGACAACGCCTGGGCGCAGTGGTCGTTGACCCAGACCTCTCCTCCGGCGGCCTGCGCGGTCAGCCGGGAGGCGAGGTTCACGGTGTCCCCGATCACGGTGTACTCCATCTTGCGCGCGCTCCCCAGGTTGCCGGCCACCAGCTGCCCGGTGGCGATCCCGATCCCGACCTCGATCTTCCCCGCCTCCGGGAAGACGTCCGCGGCATTGAGCCGGTCGATCTCCTTCTGCAGCGCGATCGCGCACTGCACCGCGCGCTCCACGTGATCCGGCTGGTCGATGGGGCCGTTGAACACCACCACCATCGCGTCGCCCACGAACTTGTCCAGGTAGCCCTCGTGCTCCTCCACCACCGGGACCACGTGCTCGAAGTAGCGGTTGAGCACCGAGAGCACCTGCGCCGGCGCCAGCCGTTCGCTCAGGGTGGTGAAGCCGCGGATGTCGGCGAAGAACACGGTGGCCTCCCGGAGGCTGGCGGGGATCACCACCTCGCCGTGCTGGCCGCGGATCCGCTCCAGGACCTGCTCGCTGACGTAGAGGCCAAAGGCGCGCTCGGCCTGGCGGGCCTGGCCCAGCGACTCCACCATCTTGTTGAAGTGCCGGTTGAGGACCACGAAGTCCCGGCTGCCCGCCTCCTCCACCCTCACGTCCAGCCGCCCCTTGGCCAGCAACTGGAAGGCGCGGCGCAGCGGGTGCAACCGTTCCATCGTCGCGTCCGCCAGCTTGTGGCAGGCAGAGAGCACCGAGGGCAGGCCGATCAGCCCGGCCAGGGCGAAGAACAGCAAGGTGAACGACCCCACGTGTTCGGAGGTCCGCAGGTACTTGTTCACGGTGGGGGTGGCGGGCCCGGCCCAATCGGAGGGGAGGATCGTCGTGGTGGGCGGCGAGAGCAGCAGCTGGATCTCGTGCGGCCGCAGGGCCATCGCTCCCAGCTGGGCGGCGAAGGTCTTCTGGTTGGCCTGGACGTCGGCCGCCAGCACCGGCACTGCCCGCTCCAGGCCCACGGTGAACCCGCTGACCAGGGTCACCAGCCCCAGCACCGCCAGGGTGATCCGCGAGCGCAGATCCCGGACCAGGAAGCTGATCACCAGGTCCAGGAGGATGACGATCAGGCTGCCCAGGGCGGCGCTGGCCATCCAGCCAAAGGAGGCGAAGACGAACAGCGCGCCGACGTAGGGATCGCCGACCCGGGAGAGCGCCGAGCGCACCGGCCCCGCCCCCAGCAGCGCCACCGCCGCCGCCACGGCCGGGACCAGCAGGCCGAAGAGGACCCGCAGCACCGGGTGCCGCCCGGCGGCCGCCACGTAGACCCGCTCTTCGACCCAGGAGGCCAGCACGCAGCCGCTGGCCACGGCGATGGCGGCGCAGGCCCAACGCAGCGGGATGGTGAGCTCGCCCGCCATGCTGGAGGCGGTGATCACTACCCCCACCCCGGCGGCGATCAGTCCTCCCAGTGGCCCCCAGGGAAGCTGGCGGGTCGGGCGCTGGGCCGGGGTCAAAAACGTGGTCGGCCGTTGGGTGGTCATGCGCGCGGAGCGCGGGAGGGTACCTTGGAGCACACCGGGATGCGAGGCGCGCTGGGGGCCAGCAGTCCGTACGCTTCCAGCATCCGGGCCACGGTGATCCCGTCCCGCTGCGCCGCCGCCGGCCAGCTGTCGGTGGCGCCGGCGGCCAGGCTGATGAAGGTCTGCTCCAGCGGGTTGTGGTCGTGGACCCGGCTGTGTCGCACCGGGCCCGGCGAGAGCAGCGAGATCAGCAGGCTGACCGCCTGACAGATCACGTGCAGCGGGAGGTAGAGCGGCCCCAGCAGATCGTGCTGACGGGTGTGGGCCAACTCGTGGGCCAGCACCAGCTGACCGCGCAGGCCGTCGAACATGCCCTGCCGGTAGAGGATGGCGTTCCCCAGGGTCACCGCCCCCATCCAGTCCAGGCCGATCCCCGGGCGCACCGGGTAGACCCAGCCGGTCCCCACGCCAGAGCCCACCTTGTGGCCGCGCCGCCCGGAGAGGAGCAGGCAGATCAGGTGCCCCAGCAGGTTGGTGGGCAGGGTCCACATTCCCCGGAGGAGGACCACCGCCAGCGCTCTGCTCCTGGGGGCTGGAACCCGGACCCGGCTGGCCAACATCAGTCCAGATACCCCTGCGCCTGGAGGCGGAACAGATGGGCGTAGCGGCCGTCCTGCTCTACCAACTGGGCGTGCGAGCCCAGCTCCACCATCTGCCCGCCGTGCAGCACGGCGATCCGATCGGCGATCCGCACGGTGGAGAAGCGGTGGGAGATGATGATCGCGGTGCGATCGACGGCCAGGGCCTGGAACCTTCGGAACAGCTCGTGCTCCGCCTCGGCGTCGATGGCCGCGGTCGGCTCATCCAGGATCAGGATCTCCGCGTCGCGCATGAACGCCCTGGCCACCGCCAGCTTCTGCCACTGGCCGGAGGAGAGCTCTTGTCCGGACTCGAACCAGCCCCCGAGCACGGTGTCGTACTTCTGCGGCAGCGCGTCGATCACCCCCGACGCCCCGCCCTTCTCCGCCGCGACCTCGATCCGAGCCCGATCCTGAAGGTGGCGGACCTCCCCCAGGCCGATGTTCTCCGCGGCGTTGAACTGGTAGCGCACGAAGTCCTGGAACACCGCGCCGATCCGCGAGCGCAGGTCTTCGGGATCCATGTCCCTCAGGTCCACTCCCCCGTAGAGGATCTCGCCTTCGGTGGGCTCGTAGAGGCGCAGCAACAGCTTCACCAGGGTGCTCTTCCCTGCCCCGTTCTCCCCCACCAGCCCCAGCTTCTCCCCCGGCTCCAACACCAGGTTGATGTCCTGCAGCGCCCACTCCTTCCGGCCGGGATAGCGGAAGCTGACGTGGCGCAGCTCCAGCCGCTGGGTCGGCCCGCGCGTGGGCGAGAGCGGCGGCGAGAGCCGCGGGGTCTCTCCGGTGGTGGGGATGTCCAGGTAGAGGAACAGGTTCGTCATGAACAGGGCGTCCTCGTACATGCTGCCGATCGAGGTGAGGATCGCCTGGAAGGCGCCCTGGCCCTGGCGGAACACCGCGATGTACAGGGTCATTGCCCCCAGGGTGATGGCGCCGCTGGCGGCCCGCCCGACAACGAAGGCGTAGAGGCCATAGAAGGCCACCACCGAGAGCAGCCCCAGGCTCAGCCCGTAGCCGAGGCGACGGTAGGCCAGCTTGCGGTCTTCTCCATAGAACTTGGAGAACAGGCTCTGGTAGCGGGCCAGGATCTCCTCCCCCAGGTTGAACAGCTTCACCTCCTTCACGTGGCTGTCCCGGGTGAGGATCCACTCCAGGTAGTTGAGCCGGCGGCCCTCCGGCGCGCGCCAGGAGTAGAGGCGGAAGGAATCTCCGGCAATCCGCGCCTCGGCGATGAAGGCCGGGATCGATGCAGCGAAGAGGATCAGGATGCTCCAGGGGGACAGCCCCACCAGCATCGCGGCGAAGGTCACCAGGGTGATCAGGTTCTGGACGATCCCGAAGGCCTGCAGCACCAGGGAGAGCGGACGGCTGGCCGCCTCACGCCGGGCGTTCTGCATCTTGTCGTAGGTCTCCGAGTCCTCGAAGTGGCGCAGCTCCAGCTGCAGCGCCTTCTTCAGGATCCGGAGGTTGATCACGTTGCCCAGGTTGGCCCGGAGCAGATCCCGAAGCAGCGCCAACAGCCGGGTCACCGCGGTGGCTCCCACCACCAGCAGCAGCTCCAGACCGACCAGCTGCAGCGCGTGGGTTCGGGCCGCGGCAGCGCCAGTCCGCGCCGCCTCCACCACCCCGTCGACGATCAGCTTGCCGACATAGGCGATGGCGGGCGGGAACAGCGCCGCCACCAGCGTGAGCACCGCCAGCAGGATCGCTCCCCGCCGATCCGCCTCCCACACCAGCCGGAAGGTCCCCGGCACCTGCTTGAACACGGTGGAGAGTCCGCGGACGCGCTCCACGAACGACGGCGGCTTCTTCTGTAAGGGGGGACCCACCACAAGGGGGGTGTTAACCGGCGGGGGCGGTCAGCGCCAGTCGGCGCGTGGAAGCGTGTCGGCCGGGCGGCGCGGTCGGGGTGACCGGGCGGGCGGATCGAGCCTGGGCCAGTCAGGTGGACGGCGCAGGCGGGAGGAGGCGAAGAGGCGAGGACTCCGCCGACACCAGGTCCGAGCACCGGCTCGATCCCCTGTCCTTGGAGGGGCGCCCTCCCCTTCGCCTACCGACCGCCTACGCCTTCGCCACCCGGCTTACGCCATGTCCTTGAGGTTCTTGAGCGGCAGCACCTTGACCACCTTGCGGGCCGGCTTCGCCTTGAAGACCGTCGGCTCCTTGGTGAAGGGGTTGATGCCCTTGCGCGCCTTGGTCGCCGGCTTCTTGATGACCTTCACCTTCATCAGGCCGGGCACCACGAACAGCCCCGGGCCCTTGCCGCCCAGGTTCTTCTTCATCTGGTTCGCGAGCGAGTCAAACACCGACGCGACCTGCTTCCGGCTCAGGCCGGTCTCTTCGGAGAGCTTCACAAGCAGCTCGGACTTCGTCGGGGGCTTCGCTGCGATCACGTTCTTGGCCATGGTGTCCTCTTGGGTTGACAGGCACTGCGACTGAATCAGCTTTCGGAGTCGGGCCACAACTACCGCGTCGCTTCCGAGTTCGGCAACACCAATGAGGGCAGGCCCCCTTGGGGGTCGGGGGTAGCCCGCGCCTCCGAACAGACTCGCAGCTCCGCAGTGAACCCGCGGCTTCGCGGTACCCGCCGCACCGCGGACGAACCCGCGGGAACAGGTGCTGGCGGAAGTAGCGCGTGGTAGCGCGACCGCACGGAACCTCGGGGAAGGTCCGACGAAGCCCGGCGATCCGCCCCAGTGTGTCTCCCTGGACGCGCTCTTGGTCGGCACAGCCGTTGCTGTGGAGCGCTGGCGGAGGCCACATGACCCGCTTGCCCTGGATTGCCGTGTTCGTTGTCGCGTTCGCCGGATGCGAACGTTCTCCTGCCCCGCCTGTCTCTTCGGAGCTGCGGCCGGTGGTGACCTCGGGGCCTCCGCGAGGGCTACCCCGGACCTCCCAGCTGCCGCAGACGCCTCCCCGGGAGCTGCTGATCAACGCCCGGGACCGGGCCTTCCTGGAGGCGGACGCCTCGGCCCCGGACGCGCTGACTCCCCCCTCGGCGTCCTCCAGCCTCACTTCGCGTGGGACCGACGGGAAGGTGCTGGAGTTCCCGCTGCAGCACACCCGGGTCAGTGCCCAGGTCTCCGGCAACGTGGCGCGGGTGGAGCTGACCCAGCTGTACCAGAACCCCAGCCCGAACCGGCTGGAGGCGATCTACGTCTTCCCGCTGCCGCCCAACGCGGCGGTGACCGACATGTACTTCCGGATCGGAGATCGGATCGTCTACTCGGAGGTGAAGCGGAAGGCCGAGGCGCGCCGGACCTATGAGGCCGCCCGGGCGGAGGGCAAGACCGCGGCGCTGACCGAGCAGGAGCGCCCCAACCTGTTCACCCAGTCGGTGGCCAACATCCCTCCCGGGGAGACCGTGGCTGTGGTGCTGCGCTACGTGCACGAGGTCCCCTACGATCACGGCCGGTACGTCTTCCACGTCCCCACCACCATCGGGCCCCGCTACATCCCCACCTCCGGGGTGAAGGACGCGGCGAGGATCACCCCGCCAGTGGTGGGCCCCGGCTTCCGCAGCGCCCACGACGTGGACATCACCGTGCGCCTCTCTCCCGGCCCGGCCTTTGACCGGGTCGCCTCCCGCAACCACCGGGTGGTCACCGGGATCGATGGCGAGGGTGGCCGGCTGGTGGCGCTGAGCGAGGACGACCGGATCCCCAACAAGGACTTCGTCCTCAGCTACTCCCCCGCCGGGGCCAGGCCGCGGGCCAGCGCGCTGTTCGAAAAGGAGCGCGGCGAGGACTACCTGATGCTGTTCGTGCAGCCGCCGGTCAACGTCGCCGATGACCTGGTGCGGCCCAAGGAGCTGGTGTTCCTGCTCGACAAGTCGGGGTCGATGATGGGCCAGCCGATCGAAGCGGCCAAGGCGCTGGTCAGCCAGTCGCTGCAGCGGATGGGGCCCAAGGACACCTTCCAGATCGTGGCCTTTGACGGCGCCGCCTACTCGATGAGCCCGACCCCGCTGCCCAACACCCAGAAGAACGTGGCCGCAGCGAACCAGTGGCTCTCGCAGCTCTCCGGCGGAGGCGGCACCGAGATGATGCGCGGCATCCTCCAGGCGCTGTCCGCCAGCGAGGATCCCACCCGGCTGAGAATGGTGGTCTTCTGCACCGACGCCTTCATCGGCAACGAGTACGAGATCCTCTCCGCCATCCGGGAGCACCGCGGCAGCGCCCGGGTGTTCGCCTTCGGGATCGGCTCCTCGGTGAACCGGTATCTGATCGAGGGCATGGCCCGCGAGGGCCGCGGTGCGGCGGACTACGTGTCCTTCGACGAGTCCCCGGAGGCGGCGGTGCAGCGGCTGCACCTGCTGCTGGATCGCCCGGTGCTCACCGATCTGGAGGTGAGCTTCGAGGGGATGAGCGTCTCCCAGCTCTACCCGGAGCACCTGCCCGACCTGTTCGCCGGTCAGCCCCTGGTGGTGATCGGCAAGTACCAGGGCAGCGGATCGGGCGCCGTGGTCCTCAAGGGCAAGCTGGGCACCCAGGCCTATCGGCAGCGGATCCCGGTGGAGGCCACCGCCGCCCAGGGCAACGGCGCGGTGCTGGGGACCCTGTGGGGGAGGAGGAAGATCGAAGCCCTGATGGACCACCAGCCAGGAGCTCCCACCCCGGACACGGTGGAGGAGATCGTCTCCCTGGGAATGCAGTTCAAGCTGGTCACCCAGTACACCTCCTTCGTCGCCGTCGAGCGCCAGCTGCTGGCCGACCCGGGGCTGCCGCTGACCACGGTGCTGGTGCCCAACGAGCTGCCCGCCGGGGTGAAGGCGGAGGGGATCTTCGGCGAGACCGCGATCAGCGCCGCGGTGCTCCCCAACCGGGTCAAGCCGGGCGACCCGGAGCTGCGGATCTCGGCCCCCAAGACCACGGCCGCGGTCCGGGTGCGGCTCCCCTTCGAGTTCCAGGAACGGGACGCGGAGTGGGACGCGCGCTTGGGTGAGTTCGTGCTGCGCTTCCTGGTTCCCTCCGGTTGGCCAGACGGCAGCTACGACGCGCAGATCGCCGTGCAGCACCTGGATGGCCGGGTGGAGAAGCGCACCGCGCCCATCCGGGTGGACACCGCCGCTCCGGCGGTCCAGCTCACCCGTTCGGAGCGGCCGCGCGCGGGAGAGCGCTTCGAGCTGCGCTTCAAGCCCACCCTCTCGCTGACCCGCGCCGCGGCGCTGGCCACCGCCGGACGGCAGGGAGGCGCGACGGAGGCGCTCAAGGCGGAGATCGACGTGAAGGAGGTGCTGGTGCGCGCGCCCTGGGGAGAGATCGCCACCGCCAGGATGGAGGGCGCGCTGGGCGAGTACGTGGCCTCGCTCTCCGTCCCCACCACCTGGCCGGACGGGGACATGGAACTGGAGGTCGTCGCCTCCGACGCGGCTGGCAACGTGCGGCGCAGCATCCTGCCGGTCGCCCTGGGCGCGGTCACCCCGGGGTGGGTCTACCAGCTGGGAATCGCCTCTCTGCTGCTGGCGGCGATCACCGTGGTCCGGTGGCGCAGGTTCCGCCGGCGGATGCCCTCGCTGACCGCGGTCCCTGCCCCCGCCCGCGCGCTGGTCGACACCTGGTCCTGAGGAGATCGCCATGCGCCAACCGCACCGGAACAACGTGATCCCGATCCGCCCCCTGAACGTCCCCCCACCCCGGACCTCCTGGTTGAGAGGGAGGCCCGGTCCGGACGTCCAATCCCGCCAAACCGTCGAGCCCGGCCTCGGCACCCAGCGTGGTCCCGGCACCGAACCCGGTCCAGGAGCCCCAAGTGATCTCGGCCCCAACTCGGGTTCCGGCGCCCAGCCGGGTCACAGCTCGCAGTCAACCACTGGCTCGCCGTCCGGGCCTGCCCGGTCCGGTCCTGCTCGGCCCGATGGGCGACGTCGCCTCACCTTCTCGGGGGTCCTGGCCCTGGCCACGATGGCGGCACTCGCGCTGACCCCACGGGAACAGCTGGAGCAGCTGCGCCACCTGGCGCTGCCCACCCTCACCTCCGAGATTTCCCCCGCGCTCCCGTCCTTCCACCCCTTGCAGGAGCAGCTGGGCACCGAGATCGACGTGCTGGCCTCGGTGGGGAAGCGGATCTCCGGGGTGGCGACCGGCCCCGACGGCACCGTGTGGCTGGGGCTGTTCGATGGAGGCGTCGCCTACCTCCCTCCGGGCGAGACCCACGCTCGCGAGGTCCCCGGGTTCTCCGGCCGCGAGCGCTTCGTCTCGGCGATCATGGTCCACCAGGGCCGGATCTTCGCCGCCTCGTATGGGGGCGTCGCGGAGGTCTCCAGGGAAGGTCGCAAGGTGGCCCTCCACCTGGAGGGAGTAGCGGCGGACGGGCTGACGGTGGCCGATGGTCAGCTGGTGGTGGGGACCGGTCGCGGCGCCTTCGTGTGGATCAGGGACGGCTTCCAGCCAATGCCCAGGGCCGAGACAGAGGGCGCACCGCTGCGGATCACCGCCCTCTCCATGAAGGGCGCCGATACCTGGTTCGGGACGCCACGCGGAGCGTACCTGGCTTCGACGAAGGCCTCCGGCACCCGCTGGATCCCGCTGGTCTTCGGTAGCCCGGGCGCGCAGACCAACGTGGTGACGGCGGTGGTCGCCTTCGCCGAGGGCGCGGTGGTGGGCACCGATGATGGCGGGCTGGCCTGGCTCTCCCCTCGGGGCGAGGTGCAAGCGGCGCGCTTCGAACTGGCCCGGGCCAACGAGATCAACCCCGGCGCCGGCGTGGCCTTCGGCAGCTGCGCGGTGTTCGGCACCCAGGGGGCCGGACTGCTGCTCGCCTCCAGTGGCGCGGAACGCCAGGTGATCCGGCTGGGCCCCTCTACCCAGATCAGCGCGGTGGGCCTGATCGGAGATCGGGTCCTGGCGGGAACCAGCGAAGGAGAGCTGTTCTCCCTGCGGATCCCGTCCGGACTCTGCAGCGCCCCGGACGGTCGGATGCCAGATCCCTCCTGAGGTGCGCCCACAGATTCCACCGCGCACAGCCCGATGCTCTGCGCCAGGTTGGCTGCCTCCAGCCGCCGGTTCGGCGCTTGCGTAAATGCTTGCGCAAGCGCGGAGGGGTTCGCCGAAGGGCCTGCGGGCTACGGCAACCGACCGGCGGAGGCGACATCCTCGCGCGCGGTCTTGATCGACTCCTTCAGCTCGTCGACGGTCAGCCCGATCTCGCCGGCGTACTGGGTGGCGTGGATGGTGTAGAGGTCCATCACCCGCTCCAGTCGGCCGTAGACCTTCTGCACCTGGTTCCGGGACTTGGACTCCAGCGCGCAGTTGGATTCGATCTGGCGCTTGCGCGAGAGCCAGTCCACCCGGAACCGGCCCCAGGCCTCGTCCGCCTTCCGGGCGGAGGGCTGGTCGGTCAGCCGTCGCCGGTGCTCCTCCACATCGCGGAAGAGCGTGTCGGCCGCGTCCAGGCACTCGCGCACCGTGAGCACCTGCTCCGGGGTGGGCGGGCGACCGGGGGACATGGCCACCACCGAGCGCAGCACGCTGATGATGATCAGGATGGAGATCAGCGACACCGCGCCCATGTACAGCGCGTACATCGCGATCCGGAACGCCCGGAAGCGTGGATCCTTGGGATTGGTGCTTGGGGTCTTCACGTGAGAAGGCCCAGGGTCTTACGACCCCGGGCCTTCGGCTGCAAGGGACTGGGTGGGCTACTGCGCGGGAGGCTGCGCCGGGGCCACCGCCGGCGCCTCCGCCGAGCCACCTGACGCCAGACGCTTCACCGTCGCCAGACGGCCACGGAACTGCGAGGCAAACTGACTGTTCGGGTACTCGGCGATTCCCGCCCGGCAGATGTCCGCGGCGCGATCCAGCTGGTTGGTCTCCTGGAGGGAGTGCGCCAACAGCAGCATCGCGTAGTCCCGGGTCTTGGCCCGCTTGTCCTGCTCCACGAACTGGGTCAGCAGCGGGACCGCCTCGGCGTGCTTGCGCAGCTGGTTCTGCGCCACACCCAGGAAGAAGGACGCGTCCAGCAGGTCCGACTGATCCGGGTTCATTGCGATGAATCGCGAGAGTTCCTTCACTGTGCCCTCCATGTCGTTGCGGCGGAAGGCCGCCTTGCCGCGTTCGAAGGCCGCCTGACCGATCTCCCGCCGCAGCAGGTCCGCCCGGTCATTGAGGGCCTGGCGCTCCAGGGTGGTCAGCTTGCTGGTGTCCAGCTTGACCAGCGCATCCACGCCCTTGAGCCGCTCGTCGCCGGGCAGCGTGGTCATCAGCTTGTAGACCTCGGCCGCCTGGCGCTGCGCGGTGGAGACCGCCGCCGCGTCGGTGCGCTGCTTCTCGGTGGCGGCGGTGACCTCCGCTACCTGCTTCTCCAGCCGCTCGCGCTCGCTGTTGGCGGAGGCGGCCCGGGCCGAGGAGATGCCCACCGCCCCCAGCACGCAGATCACCGCGAAGGCGATGTACGCCGCACCGGAGGAGATCCACTGACGCTTCTGGAAATCATCCTGGCGTTTGCCGACGGTCTTCACCTCGGCGTGGAGATTCTTGAGCAGGTTGTCCGTCTTGATGACGAGGTTCCGCGCCTCGATCACCTCTCGCTTGAGATCGGACAGCTCCTTCTCGATTTCGGTCTTGTCGGCGGCCATGGACATCTTCCTGCTCGAAGCGACTTCGTAGGACTCCCGCATTCGAACTTCGCTCCTTTGGGTGATTTGAAACTGGGTGCGGAACAGCCTGCACCCGGGTCTTCATTTCAAGGAAGCGCGATCCCTTTAGCGGAGGGCAAGCGACCAGCAAAGCGGAAGGTTCGGACGAACGCCTCAGAACCGGCCAGGCGACGAGGGCTCGCTCCCAGAGGGAGGAAAGCCCCACGTGAAGCCGAGGCCGGCCCAGATCCCGCCAGCACTGAAAGTTCCAACCGGCGCGGCAGAGCCCCAGGCAAAGACGTACTTGGCCTCCAGGGTGAAGCCGAACTTGCCGCAAAGCCCGGTGACTCCGACGGTGGCCGCGTAGCCCTGACCGAAGACCTCCTGGAAGGTCGACTGCGGACCGCCGGTGGCCAGCACCAGCGTGGGGCCGCCCTGCGCGCCAATGAACGGGATCAGCCGCTCCACCGGGCCCACGCTTCCGGCCAAAAGCTGCATCCGCAGGCTGATCCAGCCCCCGTAGGTGACGGTGGTGTAGCGATTGGCCTCGGTGAAGGTCATCCGCTCGCCGGAGCCGAACAGATCGATCCCCAGCTCGAACAGATCCGAGGCGCTGTACGCAAAGGTGGCGTTCAACATCGGGCCGCCGGCACCGCCGGACTGGGTCAGCCCAAAGGTCTGACTCGCCCGCTGATAGAAGGCCTCGTTGGGGGTGATCCGCCAGCCTCCCAGCAGGGTCACCCGGCCCTGCCCTTCCAGCGGGCCGGCCAAAGCGGCGCTGCCCCACAGCAAGGGGATCAGGAGGAGGGCGCGCTTCACCACGACTTCCAACCGTCGGCGGTGCGGAGCGCGGGCGGCGCGACCGGGGCGATTGCCGGAGCCGGCGGAGTCGCCCGCGGGCCAAGCCGGGTC
>JALYOC010000079.1 GCA_030857095.1 Myxococcota bacterium
GCGGCTGCTGTGCATCCTCAATGCGATGGTCCGAACGGGCAAACCCTGGGATGCCTCCCTGGCTCTGCCCGCCTAACCGACGACTAACCCTGGCAACCGGGATCTGCCCGCGATTGCCCTTGAAAACGGAGACAGTTGCTGTCCCCTTTTCTTCAGGCGGCCAGGATCCGGGTCCCGGTGGCCAGGGCGCGGATGGCCCGACGCAGCTCCTCGGACTCGTAGGGCTTGGCCAGCCAGGCCTTGCCGGAGTCCAGGAAGGCCTGGGCGTCCCGGGTGAAGGCGCCGGCGGTCAGGAACAGCACCTTGGGCAGCAGCTGTGGCGACTGTCGCTCCAGCCGGGAGAAGAACTCCGCCCCATCCATCTCCGGCATCATCAGGTCGCAGAGGATGGCGTCGAACGGCGGTCCGTCCTTGAGCAGCGCCAGCGCCTCGGCGGCGGTCTGCACGAAGACCACCTCGTGCCCCATCAGGGTGCGGCGCACCCCCCGGCCCACCAGGGGTTCGTCGTCCACCACCAACACCCGCGGCCGGCGCGGTGCGTCCGCGGGGTCCTCGGGCCTGGAGGCCTGGCTGTTGGGCGCGGGCTGCGCCGGAAGCACCACAGTCACCGTCGTCCCCTGCCCCACCTCGCTTTGCATCCGCAGCTCCCCTCCCATCGCCACCACCAGGTTGTGACAGATGAACAGCCCCAGCCCCGCGCCCTCGCCGATCGGCTTGGTGGTGAAGAAGGGATCGAAGATCCGGCTCAGGTGCTGGGGGGAGATCCCGCACCCGGTGTCGGTGAGGGTGATCACCACCTGCGCCCCTTCCACCCGGGCCACCACCCGCAACCGGTGGTGATCGGCGTCTCCGGCGGCCATCGACTGCACCGCGTTGACCACCAGGTTGAGGATCACCTGCCCCAGGCGGGCCTCGCTGGCCCGCACGAAGGCCTCCGAGGACAGGTCCATCTCCAGCAGGGCCCGGTGGCGGATCTCATTCTCCGCCAACCTCAGGGTGCCCTGGATCACCTTGCAGACATCGATCGTCTCCACGTTGTTCTCGCTCGCACCTGAGTAGGTCTTCAAATCCAGGATGATGCCCTTCATCCGCCGGGCCCCGTCCTGGGCCTCGGCCAGCGCCTGCAGCCACTCCGGGCGCTCGGCCAGCTGGGGAAGCGCCGGCAGCCGCTCCAGCTCGCCGCGGACGTAGGTCAGGTTGGCGGACACGAAGGCCAGCGGGTTGTTCAGCTCGTGCGCCACCCCGGCCGCCAAGGTGCCCACTGAGGCCATCCGATCTGACAACGCCAGCCGCGCGTTCAGCGCCAGGCGCTCGGTGATGTCCCGTCCGAAGGCGATTACCGAGGGCTCGCCCAGGTAGGGGGCCAGAAAGGAGTTGAACTCGCAGTACAGCAGCGTGCCGTCCACCCGCACCAACCGGAACTCCGCCGCCGGATTCTCCAGCCCCTGGCGGTTCCGCTCCACCCGCGCCTCGGCCTCGGCCCTCTGCTCTGGATGCACCAGCGCGAGGAGGGAACTCCCCCTCAGGGCCTCCATGCTGGTGTGCCCCAGGCTCTCCACCATCTTCCGGTTGGCGTAGACAATCCGGCCCTCCCGCTGGACCAGGATCAGCTCCGGCGCCCGCTCGATCAGCTGCTGGAGGCTGGTCTCGCTGGCCTCACGCTCCAGGTCGCTGCGCTCCTTCTCCCGCAGGGCGGCCAGCAGGTTTCCCCGGGCCCGCTCCTGACGGCGCTGGTAGATGGCTGTCACCAACACCCCCAACGGAAGCATGATCGCGGTGGAGATTCCCATCGCCTCCGCGCGGATGGGCACGTCCGGACGGTCCAGCACCCCGTACACCGCCAGCTGCGCGACCCAGCCCGCGGCGAAGAGCAGCCCGCCCCTCCAGCCCACCAGGTAGGTGGCCACCACCGGCAACAGCAGGGCCCAGGGCATGGTGAGGACATTGGCGCCGTTGAGGCGCCAGGCGGCCAGGGACAGCGCGCCCGCGAAGGACAGACACAGCCCCCAGGCGGCGGTCCGCAGGTGTCCCCGCCGGAGAATCCCCGCCAGGACGGGGAAGGGCAGCCCAGCCATCGCGATGGTGACCAACACCTGCGCCGGGTAGCCCAGCGCCGCCTTCAGCCCCAACAGCAGCAGCCAGCTGCTGAAGAAGACGCCCAGCATCAAGGCCAGCGTCCGGGGACGGTCCTCCGGATCCGGAGGCAGTCCCTTGGGGAGCAACCGACCGGTCAGGGTTGTGATCCAGGCGGTGAAGGGCGTCATCACCGGGCCATCCAATGCAAGCCTCCGGCCCGTTCGCCGCGCCGCGTCTGTGCCTGCGAGAGACCCCTCCCGGGGGGTGGGTCCGCGCTGACCGTGAGGTCCTTTCCGACCGCGCTGGCTTTCGGTCCGGACCCCCATAGACTCCCAGCCACTCCGATGCCGGTCCCGCTCACCGTCTTCGCCCGGCCCTTCCTGGTCAACCCGGACAGGCGAGCCTCCTGGACCACCCCGGTGCTGGTGTGGGAGGCGGCCGCGCTGCGACCCGGCACCCAACCCAACGCGCTGACCGTGGCCGGCGCGCTGGGCCCGCGGCCCACCGCCTCCGATCCCCTGGTCCTCCCGGTGGCCAAGGGGAACGGAAAGCTCAACGCGTTCGCGATGGGGATCACCGTCGGCCGGACCGAGAACAACGACCTGGTGATCGCCGACGAGAACGTCAGCCGCTTCCAGGGCTACTTCCAGCAGGACCCCAAATCCGGCCGCTGGAGCTTCACCGACGCCGAGAGCACCAACGGCAGCTTCGCCGGGCCGCTGCGGCTGACCCCGTCCCAGGCCCATCCGCTGGGCAACCGGGAACACCTCCGCTTCGGCTTCGTGGAACTGCTGTTCCTGATGCCCCGGGCGCTGTTCGACTACCTGGAGCAGCGTCTCAAGGACTGAGGTCCAGCCGACAGAGCCCTCCCCCGGCTTGAACCCGGTGGAAGGGACCCGTACCGTCAGGCGTCCGAGCCCTGGCCGATGGCTCCCGAAGCTCCCTCGAGAACGACCCCCATGAACCAGCCGTCCCCTCGACTGCGCGCCTTTGCCCCCCTGTGCTGGGCCACCGTGGTCCTGCTGGCCCTCTCCGGCTGTCCCGGCGGACTGAACGTGACCGGCACCAACCCGGCCGCCGACGCCACCGGGGTCTCCACCAACGCCGCGGTCAGCATCACCTTCTCCGCGCCCCTGGATGCCAGCACGGTCACCGCCGCCCGGTTCCAGCTGACCGCCGGCAGCAGCCAGGTCGCCGGTACGGTGGCGACCAACGGGTCCAGCGCCACCTTCACTTCGTCGGCTCCGCTGGCCGCCAACACCCAGTACCGGATGAGGGTGCAAGAGGGGATCAAGGGGACCAACGGCTCCCAGCTGGGTTCGGCGCACGAGTGGACCTTCACCACCGGCGCCGCGGTCGGTCCCACCTTCTTCGTCTCCGCCACCAACCCCGCCAATGGCGCTAGCAACGTCAGCCCCGCCGCGATCACCTTCACCCTCTCCGCTCCGGTGGATCCGGCCACCGTCAGCGGCACCACCGTGCTGGCGGACAGCGACGGCACCCCGGTGGCCGGCACCGTCTCCGCCGCCACCGACACCGTGACCTTCACCCCCACCAGCGCGCTGGAGATCCAGCGGATGTACCGGATCCAGCTCAGCGGCGTGAGATCGGCGGCCGGCGACACCCTGGCCCCCTACACCCTGACCTTCGCCACCAGCACCGGCGTCGCCACCGGGATCTCCGGCCGGGTCACCTACGACTGGGTGCCGGCCGCCTCCGGGGACGAGGGCGGAAACCGGTTGGACTACTCGGGGATCCAGGCCCGGCCAGCGCGGCGGATCCGGGTGGAGGCGGTGGTCAACGGGGGCGCCCCGCTGGTCACCACCACCAACGACCACGGCTTCTACTCCTTCCCCGCCATCGCTTCGGGCGCCAGCGTTCAGGTGCGCGCCTTGGCCCGACTGGACGCGGTGGGCTACGCCCGCGACGGTCGGGGCCCGGAGGCGTGTGAGGGCGCCAACTGGGAGATCGACGTGGTGGACAACACCGCCGGCCAGGCGCGGTGGATGCTGGCGGACAGCGCCACCCGCACCGCCCCCTTCTCGGACGCCAACCTCCACGCGGCCACCGCCCACAGCGGGACCGCCTATACCGCCCGGGCCGGCGCGCCCTTCGCCATCGCCGACACCTTCGTGGAGGCGCTGGAGAAGATCTGCCAGGGCAACCCGGCCTTCACCCTTCCGCACCTCAACGCCAACTGGAGCCCGGACAACGTGCCGATGAGCGGAGATCCCGCCACCGGGCGGATCGGGACCTCGCACTACCGGCACCCCGCCTCCGGCCCCAACCTGTACATCCTGGGCGCGGAGAACGAGGACACCGACGAGTACGACGACCACGTGGTGGCGCACGAGTTCGCGCACTTCCTGGAGGACACCCTCTACCGCTCCGACTCGGTGGGTGGCCGCCACCAGTCGGGGGACGTGCTCGATCCCAGGGTCGCCTTCGGCGAGGGCTATGGCAACGCCTTCTCCGCGATCACCTTCCAGGATCCGATCTACGTGGACACCTTCCAGCAGCGGCAGACCAACGGCTTTGAGATCTCCGTGCTCAGGGCGCCGGTGGGGAACGACCGCGGGGTGTACAGCGAGTTCAGCGTGCAGCACCTGCTGTGGATGCTGTTCGAGAACCGGGACGGCACCGCCACCAGCGGCAGCTTCGACCGGATCCACGCCATCCTCCGCGACTTCCAGCGCGGCACCCCGGCGCTGACCACCGCCCAGTCCTTCGCCGCCTACTACAACCAGCAGTACGGCGATGCGGACGGGCTTTTGGGGCTGTGGGAGACCACCCTGGCCGGGGACTACGACTCGCTGTGCCCCGGCACCTGCGATGGGGTGGGGGACGCGGCCGACCCGTTCGATCTGGACAATGACCTGGGCGCCGTCTACGCGCCCAGCCGGACCTACGCCGGTTCCTCGCGGGGGGCGGAGTTCTGGCGGCTGTACAAGACCCTCAGCGGGGCCGGGTTCGCCGCGCCGGGGGACGCCCACGACGTGACCGTGGGTGCCACCACCGAGCACAACCGCTTCGGCGCGCAGCGCTGGTACCGCTACGTGGGCACCGGCGCCGCCAAGAACGCGGCGATCAAGCTCCAGAACACCGCCACCTGCTCCACCGATGTACTGGACGTGGATCTCTTCCAGGCCGGATTCCTCAGCAGCAACAACGACACCAGCGGCTGCCCGGTGATCTCCATTCCCGGCTCCAGCGGGGTCAGCTACGTGCTGAGCGTGTACGGCTTCCCCGGCGGGCAGGACGTCAACGGCTTCGGTGTTGAGCTTCAGTGAGGACCTTGCACATGAAAACCCATCTGATGATTGCCCTCGCCTCGCTGGGCCTCGCCTCTTCCTCCCTGGCCAAGGAGCCGACCGCCATGCCCCGCAAGGAGGTCCGCAGCCCGGGAAAGCCCCGCGCCGCGGTGACCGTGACCACCGATGTCGCCGGCGAAGTGACCGGCAACACCCCCCACCTGGTCCGGGTGGCGGCGGCGCCGCTGGGTGACTGCGTGGAGTTGGTGACCACCGTCTACGGCACCCAGGGGGTGGAGGTGCATGACGGAGAGGCACGCTCCCACGGGGCAGTCTCCTCCGGGGTCCGGGCCGAACATCCGGTCCTCGCCCGGGTGCCCGCAGGCGGGGCGGGCCATCTGGTGGTCAGCACCACCTGCGTCGCCGGAGGTCAGCGACTCTCGGTGGTGGAGAGCTTCGTGCTGGCGGCCAAGGGCCCCAGTGGTCAGCTGCCGCAGCCCAAGCGCCATTCGCTGGGCGAGCTGACCACTGACAGCTCCGGCCGTCCGGTGCGGGTCATGCAGAGCACCCCGCGCGAGTAGCGCCCGGTGCGGGTCATGCAGAGCACCCCGCGCGAGTAGCGCCCGTTGCGGGTGACGCAGAGCACCCCGCGCGAGTACCGCCCGGTGCGGGTGATGCAGAGCACCCCGCGCGAGTACCGCCCGGTGCGGGTGACGCGGTGCCGGTTCTCGCTCACGCCGCTCGCGGCGTAAACGGCCAGTGGGGCAGCCTCCCCTGGCCGGCCGCGGCGGTCAGGTAGTCGGCGGCGATGTTCGCGCTCTCCAGGATGGTGAGCAGCCCGCTGCCCGGGTGGGTCCCGCCACCGACCCAGTACAGCCCCGACACATGCGGTGACTTCACCTTGGGCCGCAGCGGTCCCAGCTGGGTCCAGTTGTGGGAGAGGTTGAAGACCGCGCCCCGGAACACGTTGAAGTCGTCCCGCCAGGTCTGCGCGGTGAACGCCCGCTGGGCACGGATGTGCGGCTTCACCCCGTGCAGGCCGACCTTCTCCAGCCACCCGGGGATCTTCTCGATCAGCGTCTGTTCGGTCTGCTTCCAGTCCACCTCCCGGCCGGTGTTGGGGGTGGGCACCAGCACATAGAGCGAAGAGTGCCCCGCCGGCACCCCGGAGGGATCGGTGGGGGTGGGGTTGCAGACGTAGAAGGGCGGATCCTCCAGGTCCACCTGGTGATCCTCCAGCGCGGCGGCGTCGGTGCGGCGGACCGCCTCGGAGAGGTGGATCAGGTGGTGGGGCAGCCCGTCGTAGCGGGCGTCCAATCCCAGGTAGAGCATGAAGGTGCTGCAGCTGTAGTGGGCCTTCTCCAGCGCCGAATCGGAGAGCCGGGTGCCTGCACGGACCTGCGGCGCGATCAGCCGGGTGGCGGCCCAGGGCAGATCGGCGTTGATCACCACCGCGTCCGCCGTCAGCTTCTCGCCGCTCTCCAGCACCACCCCGGTGGCCCTTCCGTTCTCCACCAGCACCTGGGTCACCGGCGCCTGGTAGCGGAAGGTCGCGCCCAGGTCCTGCGCGCAGCGGGCCATCCCCTGGGCCAGCGCCCGGAACCCGCCCTTCACGTGCCACACCCCGAACTCCACCTCCAGGTAGGGGATGACGCTGAACACGCTTGAGCAGGTGGTGGGGTGCAGCCCCAGATACTTGGACGGGTAGCTAAAGGCGTAGGTCACCCGGTCGTCGTGGAAGAACGAGTCCAGGTGCTTGTAGAGCGACTGCCAGGGCCGAAAGCGCAGGGTGTCCAGCAGCCGCCACGGGGCGTAGTAGCCCAGCGAGTCGGCGCGGGTGCAGATGAACTTCTCGTAGGCGATCGGATACTTCACCTTCGACTCCGCCAGCCAGGCGTCGAAGGCCGCCGGCAGCGTTGGATCCAGCCGGGCCAGCTGGGCCTTCATCCGGGCAGGGTCCGCCGAGGTGTCCAGGTGGGTGCCGTCCCAGAAGTGGATCCGGGTGTTCGGCTCCAGGCGCACCAGCGTCGCGTAGTCCTCCAGCCGCTTGCCCGCGCGCTGGAACACGCTCTGCAGGACCTGGGGGAGCTGGAGGATGGTGGGGCCGGTGTCCACCTGGTAGTCGCCCATCGTCAGGCCGCGCATCCGGCCGCCGGGGATGGGCTCCTTCTCCACCACCGTCACTTCGAAGCCCTGCCCGGCGAGGTTGATCGCCGAGGCCAGCCCGCCCGGCCCGGCGCCAATCACCAACACCTTCATGACGACTCCTGCATCCAGGGGATCACATCTGCGAACTGCTGCAGGACCTTGAAGCCCAGCCGGGCGGCCAGCTCCCGGTGGGGGGTGATCCCCGCGCCGCCCAGCACGGTGCGTGTGCCCCGGGGCAGCGCCGCGCCCAGCGCCTCCAGATAGGGACGGACCCGGTGGCTGTTCACCACCGAGATTGCGACCAGGTCCGGCTTCAGGGCCTCCACCACCTGCGCCAGGTGCTCCACCGGGGTGCGCGCCCCCAGGAAGGTCACCTGCCAGCCTGCGTGACGGAAGTGCAGCGCCGCCCCCAGCAGGCCCAGCTCGTGGTCCTCGTCGGGAGGAGAGGCGCAGACCACGTGCCGCTCGTCGCGGTGGGGAGCGCTGGCCAACAACACATTCAGCCGCCCACGTACCGCCTGGCTGACCAGGTGCTCCTGGGCCACCGTGAGGGTGCCGGCGTGCCAGCGATCCCCGACCTCGCGCAGCAGCGGGGCCAGCAGGGCGTCGAAGAAGACCTCCGCCGAAAGCTTCCCGCTGGCCTCCTCCAGCACCGCCTGGATTGCGGGCTGATCCAACCGGGCGGCCGCCTTGAGCACCGCCTGATGCCAGGCCTCCAGCTCCTCCGGCTGGGGGGCGCGGGGCGGGGTGCGGACGCCGGCGCGGACCGCGCGCTTGATCGACGGCAGCTGCTGCACGGCCTGGGCGATCGCCACCCCCTCCTCGGTGAGCTGCTTGAGGCGCTTGAGCACCTCGATGTCCGCGTCGCTGTAGGTGCGGTAGCCGCCGGGAGTGCGCTTGGGGTTCAGCACCCCGTAGCGGCGCTCCCAGGCGCGAATCAAGGGCTCGCTCACCCCGGAGAGCTGCGCGGCCACCTGGATCCGATACACCGCCTCGCTCACGACAGCCCCCGGACCGCGTCCCAGCGCTGGGCCACCGAGCGGCGCCCTGGCAGCAGCGGCACCCGCCCCTGGGGAGAGGAGATCTCCCGCTGCCTCTCCACCAGCGCGTCCAGCCGCTGGGACATCTCCTCCAGCGGCGCGGGGGGGTGCGGCTCTCCCACCCCGATCAGCACGTCCGGGTACTCGTGTTCGAAGAAGGCCAGCCGGAAGGCGACCGGGACGCAACGCACCCCGGCCAGCCGGGCCAGCACCTCCACCCCCCGCTCCAGCCGCAGCGGTGGCTGGGCGTTGGGTTCGATCCGCCCCTGGGGAAAGACGAACAAGATCGCGCCGGGGCGGCGGAGGACCCGGCGCGCGTGGCGCAGCGACTCGAGGGAGGACGCGGCCTCGTGGCGCCGGATGGAGAAGGCGCCCAGACGGGCCAGGAAGCGGTAGCGGCTCAAGTTGTGCTCTTCCATCATTGCATACGGGTCGCGGCCCGCCCGGGTGGCCAGCACGTGGGCGATGAACCCGTCCCAGAAGCTGGAGTGGTTGGTATACGCCAGCAGCCCCTCCTCGCCCGGGGGGAGTTGGCCCTCCAGCCACAGCCCGCGGAAGGCCTGGCCCACCTTCCAGTGGACGTAGCGGCCCAGCACCCAGCTGCGCAGCGGCCGCTTGGCGTCGGGGATCACCGGGCCACCCCCAGCCGTCCCTCGGCGCCCACCACCAGCGGACGCCCGCGCCACACCACCCGCGAGCCTTGCACCAGCGCCCGGCACCAGCACCACAGCAACAGCAACTCCGCCCCCAACCAGCCCAGGAACACGCCCGGGCGTCGCTCCAGCACCGAGGCCAGGGTGGCCCGCAGCAGCACCAACACCGCGCCCCCCGCACCCATCGCCAGCGAACCCTCCACCGCGGCCACCAGCAGCAAGGGCGGGGTGCAGGCGAACAGCAGCGGCACGGTGGGAAAAAGCGCCGGACGGTGCGCCCTGAGCACCTGCATCCAGCGGGTGTAGCGCGCCACCGCCGGCACCCGCGCCGGCATCCTCGCCTCCCCCGCCAGCCGGACCGGAAGCCCGCGCGCGCTCAGCGCCCGCGACAGCTCCAGGTCCTCGCCCAGGCAGTCCGGCAAGGTGGCCAGCACCGCGCAGGCCTGGGGGCCCAGCGCCATCGCCTTGCCGCACAGCGGCGTGCTGCCCAGGCTCATCTCCTCCAGCACCTCGAAGCTGTGGACCGACTGCACCAGCAGGCCGCGCTCCACCCCGCGTTGCGAGGGACGGGGCGCCGCCCAGGCCAGCGCGGCGCCGGACTCCAGCGCCGAGAGCAGCGAGTCCACCAGCGCCGTGTCCACCCGGACATCCGCGTCCACCACCAGCACCGGCCGGGTCACCTCTTCCCGGACCGCCAGCGCGTACTTGAGGTGGCCCAGCTTGCGGTTGAAGCCAGGGGGATCGGAGGGCAGCCAGCGCACCGCGTCCGGCAGCCGCAGCCGGTAGGAGGAGACCACCACCTGCTCCACCCCCGGCAGCGACACCGAGAGGTTCTCCAGTTCGGAGGGGCTGGGCGCGTCCACCGGGCGCAGCAACAGCACCCGACGCGAAGCTTGCGAGGGCGCAAGCCGGCTCCGGCGCAGCACCCGCACCAGCGCCACCGCGGTGAAGAGGATCGCCGTCAGACACCAGGCCCACCACAGGGCGCTTGTCATGCCGCGGCCTCCCTTCGGGTGCGGAAGTGCGCCATCCAGCGGAACCAGGGCGAATGGAAGCGACGGAAGTCCGCCACCTCGCCCAGCGCGTGGACCCCACCCTCCTCCGCCTCCAGCCGCGCATAGAAGGGCGAAGACTCCAGCAAGGAGACCTGGGTCTGTAGCCCCAACCGGCAGGGCACCTTCAGTCCCCAGGAGGTGCGCGTGGTGGGACCCGCGGCCAGCGGCGGCTGGGAGACCTGCAGCGACCGGGCGTCCACTTCGACCTGCCAGGAGCGACTCGTCCGTGGATGCCAGGGCCGGTAGGAGATGGTGGTCCGCTCTCCGTCGTGGGTGCGCAGCCAATCCCAGCCGCGCAGGTCGCTGCCCAGAGGCACGCTGCCATGGTTGCCGTCGTGGTACGCGCGGCCCTCGAAGACCAGGCTCTCCCCCGGCAGCCACACCCGGGCCCGGGCCCGGGGAGCGTGCGGCTGCCACCAGTGTTCCAGCCCCTCCACCAGCCGGATCGCCGGGTGGCCCGGCCCCTCGGGGGTCAGCTCCAACCTCAGCTCCAACGGCTTGCCCCACGGCGCGGTGCGCTCCTGGACCTCCGCGGTCAGCCGGCCATCGGCGGCAAGGCGCAGGGTGGACCGCCCAATCCGCAGACAGCCCCCGTCCTCCTCCAGCAGCGCGTCCGGGTACTCGCTGAGCACCCAGCTTTTCCGCTCGCCGTTCCGGTACACCGCGACGTTGATCGCGGAGTGCGCGCGCGGGTGCCCACCGCGGCGGCCGGCGCGGGAGTAGTGGGGCGAGAACAGCGACCCCACCATGAAGATCACCACCACGGTGACCTCCTCGCTGGAGACGTCCAGGTAGTACCAGCGGTAGGAGCCGGGGCCCTCGGGCAGTTGGAGGGGACTCATCGCCGCCCTCCCAGATGGCGCTGCACCAGGGTGGAGGCGAAGTGGCCGGAGAGCATCACCAGCGGCACCCCGCCGCCGGGGTGGGTCCCCCCACCCGCGTAGAACACCCCCGGGGTGCGGGATTGGATGCGCGGCCGGCGAAACGCGCCCAGCTTCCCGTGCGGAAGAAAGCCGTAGATCGATCCGCCGGGAGCGCCGCGCGCGCGCAGATCCACCGGGGTGCGCTCCCCCAACACCGAGATCGCCTCGGGCTTCAGCTCCGGCGCCACCCGGCGCAGGGTCTGCAGACACAGTGCCCGCAGCGCGGCGGCGTGACCGGTCCACGCCTCGGCGTCCGTCTCCCGCTGCAGGGCGGGGGCGTTGACCATCACGAACAGCCCGCTCTTCCCCACCGGCGCCAGGGTGGGGTCGCTGGCCGCGGGGTGACAAAAGTACACGGTGGGGTCGCTGGGCACCTGGCCTGCGAACAGCTGGGCGAACTCGCGCCGGTAGTCGCCGCCGAAGGCCACCAGGTGGTGGGGCAGCTGCAGCCGGCGATCCACCTCCAGCAACAGCACGTACCCGGAGAGCGCCAGCGGGTGGGTCCCCAGAGGATCGCGGGCCAGCGGATCCTCGTTGACCACCACCGCGTCGAACTCGCGCTGCCCGCCCGCGGGTCCGGCCACCAGCCCGGCGGCGGTGCGCGACCAGTCGGCGCGAGCGCCCAGCACCACCTCCACCCCCAGCCGGTGCAGCGCCGCCCCCAGCGCCTTCACCAGCGCGCCCATCCCGCCCTCCACGTGGTGGATCCCAAACGCCCGCTCCAGATGGGGGATCAACGCGAAGGCAGCGCTGGCCTGATACGGCGAGGCCCCGGTGTAGGTGGCGAAGCGGCCCACGAACTGCTGCAACTGCGGCGAAGCCAGGTGCCTTCTGGCCAGTCCGTCCAGGGTGCCCAGCGACATCCCGTCCATCATCGACCGCAGCCCGCGGCGAGCGGCCCGGCCCAGGAAGTCCGCCACCCCCTCGAAGGCCGCCTCCAGATAGGGCTCGCCGGCGGCGCGGTGGATGGCGGCGGCCTCGGCGTAGAAGGCGCGCAGCCCGCGCTCCTCCTGGTCGCCAAAGGCGCCCGCCGCCTCCGCGGTGCGTTCCAGATCGTCGTGGCAGTCGAAGGTCCGCCCATCGGTCCACAGGTAGCGGGCGTGGTGGGGCAGGCGGATGAAGCGGGGCAGCAGGTCCTCCGCGCCCAGCCGGGCGAAGGTCTCGCGCACCACCGCCGGCATCGTCAGCAGGGTGGGCCCGGTGTCCAGCACCACCCCGTTCCGGGAGACGCCCTGGGCCTTGCCGCCCAGGGCGAAGGACTGCTCGAAGAGGGTGACCCGGTGGCCGGCGCTGGCCAGCTCTCCGGCCGCGGTCAGTCCGCCAAAGCCACCGCCGATCACCGCCACCCGGCTCATGCCGCCTCCGCCGGGCGCGGGTTGGCGGTGGCCAGCACCCGCGCCAGCCGCCACAGCTTGCGGCGGGTGGGGAGGCTGGCCCGCTGGGTGAAGATGTCGAAGTCGCGCTCCTCGATCACCTCCAGGATCCCGCCGTAGATGTCCCCCATCAGCCGCACCACCCGCTGCGAGCCGAACCCGCTCAGGTAGGGGACTCCCTGCTGGGCGGACGCGTACAGCCGCCGGGCCCGCGTCAGCTGGGTGCTCAAGAGCGCCCGGACCCGATCGTCCACCACCCCACGCGCCAGCTCTGCCTCGGTCAGCCCCGCCGCCGCCAGATCCTCCTGGGGCAGGTACAGCCGTCCCCGGGCCAGGTCCTCCTTCACGTCCCGCACGATGTTGGTCAGCTGCATCGCCCGGCCCAGGTCCGCCGCGTGCCCCAGCGCCACCGGATCGGTGGTCCCCAGCAGGGGCGCCATCATCAGCCCCACCGTGCCCGCCACCCGGTAGCAGTACAGGTCCAGCTCCGCCCAGGTCTGGTAGCGGCTCTGCACCAGGTCCATCTGCATCCCGTCGATCAGTTCCAAGAACGGCTGCTGGCGGATCTTGAAGCGCTGGATGGTGTCCAGGAAGGCCAGCTGCTCCTGCTCCGGCCACGGCTCCATCCGGGTGGGCGTTCCGCGGGTGAACAGCCCGGAGACCAGCTCCCGCGCCTGGTCCAGCAGCCGGGGCAGGGCCGCGGTGTCCGCCTCCGCCCCGTCCACCAGATCGTCCAGCCGCCGGCAGAAGGCGTAGAGGGCGAACGCGCCCCGGCGGCGGGCCCCGAACAGCGCCACCGAGGAGAAGTAGAAGCTCTTGGCGTGGTGCCGGGTCACCGCGCGCGCCGACTGATAGCCGGCCTGGAGGGTAGCGCTCATGAGCGCAGCGCCCCGGCCGAGGCCAGCATCGCGTCCACCGCGAAGCCGGCGCTGAGCATCACAGTGGGGACTCCGGTGCCGGGTTGGATCGAGGCCCCGCACCAATAGAGCTGACGGATGTCCGGATCCGAGACCTTGGGCCGGAACGGCCCCAGCTGGAACAGGCTCTGGGAGAGCCCGAAGTTCGAACCCCGGGAGAGGTTGAGGTCAGTCTCCCAGTCGTCCGGGGTGAGGATCCGCTCCGCCTCGATCAACGGGGTCAGGTTCCCGTAGCCCTCCGCTGCCAGTCGGGCCAGCACCTGCGCGCGGACCTTGGGTCCCTCCACGCTCCAGTCGTGGCTGCCATCCCGGTGGGGCACCGGCACCAGCACGTACAGCGCATCCTTCCCCGGAGGCGCGAAACCCTCCCCGGTCCGGGAAGGAGCGCTGACGTAGAAGCTGACGTCGCTGGGCACCCGGCCCCGATCGAAGATGTCGGTGAAGCTGCCCTCGAAGTCGTCTCCGAAGAAGACGTTGTGGTGGAACAACCCCTCCACCTTCCGGGACAGGCCCAGGTACAGCATCAACCCCGAGGAGGTGAAGCGCTTGCGCTGGATCTGGGCGGAGCGCCGGGCGGCCAGCGGCTGGGGCAGCAGGTGCTCCACCCCCCAGGCGTGATCGGCGTTGCACAGCACCAGGTCCCCGCGGCGCAGCTCGCCTCCCTCCAGCTCCAGCCCGGTGGCGGCGCCGTTCTCCACCACCACGCTGCGCACCGCGCTTCCGTAGTGGAACCGCACCCCCTCCTCCCGGCACACCTGCTCCAGGGCCAGGGCCACCGCGTGCAGCCCACCCTCCGGGAACCAGATCCCGTGCTGGGCCTCGGTGTAGGGCAGCAGGGAGAAGGTGGAGGGCGCGTCCATCGGCGAGAGGCCCAGGTACATGGACTGGAAGCTCAGCGCCTGGAGGATCCGCGGGTCCTTGAAGTAGCGGGAGACGTGCGCCCAAAGGCGCCGGTGCGCCCCCGCCTGGAACAGGGCGGGGACGTTGCGGGGCGCGAGGAACTGCGCCACCGAGTCGAAGTGCCGGGTGACGAAGCTGGCGAAGGCGGTGTCGTGCTGGGTGCGGCCGTCGCGGAGGAAGTCGCGGTAGCGGGTGGCGCTGCCCGGCTCCAGCCGCTCCAGCTCGGCGTCCATCTTGGGCGGGTCGCTCCAGAGGGTGAAGCGGGAGCCGTCGCGGTAGTGGACCAGGTAGTGTGGGTCGCACCGCTGGAGCTTCAGGTAGTCCTCCAGCTTGCGCCCCACCGAGGCCCAGACGTCCCGCAGCACGTGGGGCATCAGCAGGATGGTGGGGCCCAGGTCGAAGCGGAACCCGTCGAACTCCACCCGGCCACAGCGCCCCCCGGGTCCGGGCTGCTTCTCGTGGACCTCCACCTCCAGGCCGGCATGGGCCAGCCGCATCGCCGCGGTCAGCCCGCCGATCCCGGCGCCCACGATCAGCGCGCGCTTGCCCAACGCGCGCCTGCCGCTCAAGTCGACCTCCGGGCCAACCCGGCGATCATCCCGTCCAGCGCACTGACCGCCGGAGAGGGGGCCAGCCCCTGAAGGACGCGACGGGCGGCGCGGGTCCGGACGTCAATCACCCGCTGCGTCGAGGCCAGCCCGCCCAGGGACCGGACCAGTCCGCGGGCCTGCTCCAGTTTTTCCTCCTCCGGCGCCTCCCACAACGCTTCCAGTTGCTGACGGCGGGGGGCATCGGCGCGGGTCCAGGCGGCGATCACCGGGAAGGTGCGCTTGCCCTCCAGGTAGTCGCCCCCTCCGGCCTTGCCGGTGACGCGCTCGTCGCCGAACAGACCCATCAGGTCGTCCCGCAGCTGGTAGGCCAGGCCCGCGTGGCGTCCGGCGCGCTTGAGCTGCTCCAAAAGTGACGCCTCGGCGCCGCCCATCATCGCCCCGCACACCAGCGGCGCGACGAAGCCGTACCGGGCGGTCTTCAGGTCCGCCACCTTCAAGGTCCGGAACAAGGTGACCTCCGAGAGCGGGGCGCGGGAGAACACCAGATCCAGGTGCTGTCCGGCCGCGGTCTGCCGACAGACCTCCAGCATGTAGCGACCCGCCTGGGGGCTGCCGGCGAACATCGCCTCCAGCGCGCGCGCATAGAGGTGATCCCCGGCGACGATCGCCAGGTCCTCCCCTAGCTTGCCCTCGCCCAGCTGCCGGTGGAGCGAAGGTCCACCCCGGCGGGTCTCGGCCCGGTCGGCGACGTCGTCGTGGATCAGCATGAAGGCGTGCAACAGCTCCAGCCCCACGCCGAACTGCTCGACCTCCTGGGGGACCTCGGCCCAGCGCTGCTCGCCCCGACCCAGCATCCAGCCCAGCGCCAGCAGGGTGGGACGCACCCGCTTGGCCGGCCGGAGGATGAACTCGCGCACCTGCAGGCGGGCCCCCTTCCAGAGAGGGTCCAGGCCCAGGTCATCTCCCGCATCCAGCCAGGTAGCCAGGCGCTCCTCGAAGGCTTGGCCAGCGGGCAGGTCCAACGAGGCGGGCCGGATCATCGATGCACATCCTGAGGTTCAAAACTGCGGTGGCCGACTTTGTTCAAGGTTTGTATAATGTCGAAGAAATGAATGTCAATTTGCGTTGGCCCTTGATGATCCTGCTGTTGAGCTCCGCCGCCCTCGGATGGGAGGGGCTGGACGCCCAGGTGATCGCCACCGATGGCAAGCCGGTGCAGCTCGCCAGCCGGTGGGGAAAGCCGACGGTGCTCTTCTATGAAGATAAGGACTCGGGCACCTTGAACCAGGCACTCAAGGACGCGCTCTTCAGACAGGGCGCCCAGCAGGACGCGCTGGGCGCGGTGACCGTGATCGCCGTCGCCAATGTGCGGGAGTACGACTGGTTCCCCGCCCGGAACTTCGTCGTCTCCGCAGTGAAGGACAGCGAGAAGAAGGTCGGGATCCCGGTCTACCTGGACTGGGAGGGACGGCTGTCGCGGTCACCGTTCAATCTCCGGTCGACCGGCTCCACGGTGATGGTCCTGGATGGACAGGGACGGAGGCGCTGGTCCAAGACCGGGGCGCTGAGCCCGGGCGAGGTGACCCAGGTGCTGGCGCTGCTGGGTGAATTGGTAGGCACCCGATGAGCTGGCTGTGGGCCTTGGCGGCGGCGTTGGTCCGACGCCTGGTCGGCTGGCGGCTGGGCCCCTATCGGGTGAGGGTGAACACGGTGGACGCCGCCGCGCCCCGGCAGCTGTCCAGCCCCCGGCGGGTGGCGGTGGTGGGAGGAGGCCTGGCGGGGATCGCCGCCGCCTCCACCCTGGGCGAGCGCGGCTATCAGGTCACCCTCTTCGAGGCCAAGCCCCACCTGGGAGGCAAGCTGGGCTCCTGGCAGGTGGAGCTGTCCCCCACGGACACCCAGTGGGTCAGCCACGGGTTCCACGCCTTCTTCCGGCACTACTACAACCTCAACCGGTTCCTGACCTCGCTGGGGGCGCATCAGAAGTTCAAGGGGATCTCCGACTACCGGATCCTGGTCCCCGGGGGCGGGGAGATCTCGTTCGGGGAGATGGAGAAGACCCCGGTGCTCAACCTGCTCAAGCTATCGGAGCAGGGCGTGTACCGCCTCGGCGAGGTGTTCCGCGCCCCGACCCGCGACGCCCTCAGCGTGTTCCTGGCGTACGACCCGGCCCTCACCCCGTCGCAGCTGGACGGGATGTCCTTCGCCGAGTTCGACCGCCGGGCGCAGCTGCCCAAGCAGCTGAAGCTGGCCTTCAACACCTTCGCCCGCGCCTTCTTTGCCGATGAGTCAAAGCTGTCGCTGGCCGAGCTGGTGAAGAGCTTCCACTTCTACTTCCTGGGGCACGACGGGGGGCTGGTCTACGACTACCCGGCCAGCGACTACGAGGCCTCCTTGCTGGCGCCGATCCGCCACCGCCTCCAGCAGTGGGGCGTGCAGCTGCGGCTGGGAACGCCAGTCACCGGGTTGGCGCGGACGGCGGCGGGGTTCACGGTCAACGCCGAACCGTTCGACGCGGTGGTGCTGGCTTCCGATGTGGCGGGCACCCGGAAGGTGCTGGAGGCAGCCCGGGGGTTGGAAGCGTTGGATCCCCGGCTGCGCGGGCTGGTCCCCGGCCAGCGCTACGCGGTGCTGCGGCTGTGGCTGGACAAACAGCCGCGCGCGGGACTGCCGGTGTTCGTGATCACCGACCGGGTGCAGGTGCTGGACGCGATCGCCTTCTACGATCGCACCGAGACCGAATCCGCCGCCTGGGTAGAGAAGAACGGAGGCGCGGTGGTGGAGCTGCACTGCTACGCGGTGCCGGACGCCATGTCCGAGGCCCGGGTGCGGGAGCTGCTGCTGGAGGAGCTGAGGTCCTTCCTGCCGGAGCTGAAGGACGCCACCCTCCGGCACGAGTGGTACGAGCTGCGGCAGGACTTCACCGCCTTCCACGTGGGGATGCACAGCCAGCGGCCAGGCACCGAGAGCGGAGTCCCCGGCCTGTACTGCGCGGGAGACTGGGTGAAGCTCCCCTTCCCGGCGATGCTGATGGAGGCCGCCTTCTCCAGTGGGCTGGTGGCCGCCAACAAGATCCTGGCCACCGATGGCTTACAAGAAGAGCCGGTGGAGTCGGTGCCCCTGCGCGGCCTGCTGGCGGGCGTCCCCCGGTCACCGGCGCAGAAGCGTCTGCTGGAGGGCTGATGGAGGAGCTGATCCTGGTCGGAGGCGGACTGGCCAACGGACTGCTGGCCCATCGGCTGGCGGTGCTGCGACCCGCGCTGCGCTTCCGGCTGTTGGAGGCGGGCCCCACCCTGGGGGGCAACCACACCTGGAGCTTCCACGGCAGCGATGTCACCGACGACCAGCGGAAGTGGCTGACGCCGCTGTGCGCCGGAAGCTGGACCGGCCACCACATCCTCTTCCCTGCAAGCGCGCGGGTGCTGGGCGGCAGCTACCACTCGATCCGCTCCGGGGACTTCCACCGGCTGCTGATGCAGCAACTGGGGGACCGGGTCCGACTCAACACCCCGGTGGCGGAGGTGGCGGCAGACTCGGTGCGGCTGGCGTCTGGAGAGAGGCTGGAGGCGAGGACCGTGATCGACGGGCGCGGCCGCTTCGTGAGTCCCGCCGCCGGCTTCCAGAAGTTCCTGGGCCAGGACCTGATCCTGGAGGCGCCGCATGGGCTGACCCGTCCGGTGCTGATGGACGCCTCGGTGGAGCAGCTGGACGGCTTCCGCTTCGTCTACGCCCTCCCGTGGGACGCGCGCCGGGTGTTGATCGAGGACACGACCTATTCGGACAGCCCGGCGCTGGATCCCGCGGCGCTGCGCCAGCGGATTGCCGACTGGGCGCGTGCCCGCGGCTGGAGCATCGCCGCGGTGGAGAGGGAGGAGCTGGCGGCCCTGCCGATCCCGCTCGGCGGTCAGGCCCCTCGTCTCACCCTCCCCACCCTGGGCGTCTCCGCCGGATTCTTCCACGCCACCACCGGGTACTCGCTGCCCTGGGCCGCCTCGCTGGCCGACACCCTCGCCTCGCTGCCTACCCTGGACCCGGCGTCACTCACCGCCCGGCTCAACCGGCTGGCCCAATCGCACTGGCGGAGTCAGGGCTTCTACCGACTGCTCAACCGGATGTTGTTCGGCGCCCTGCCTCCGAACGAACGGGTGCGGATCTTCTCCGCCTTCTACGAACATCCCGAGGCGCTGGTCGCCCGCTTCTACGCAGGAAGGCTGACCCTGGCCGACAAGCTGGCGGTGTTCAGACGAGGCGCCGGATCGGTGCCGACGCTCAAGGCCCTGGGCGCTGCCGTGGGACGCTGACCCCGCCTTTAGCGGGTGGGCAGCTCCGCCAGCTTGAGGCGCAAGGCGGTGACCTTCCCCACCAGGATCGGCACCGAGAGCACCTTCACCGTGCCGTCCGGGCCGATCAGCTCCAACACATGGGTCCCCACCTCCAGCGGCACCCGGGAGAGCGGAGTTGAACCCAGCGACCTGCCCTTGAACTTCACGGTGGCGGTGGGCGTGGTCAGCAGGGTCAGCGATCCCAGCTTGCGGGCCGGTGCCTTCTTGGCGGCCGGGGCTGCTTCGGTGACCCCGAGCGGGGCCTGGTCTCTCGCGGCGGGAGTGGAGCCCCCGGACGTCGGAGGTGCTTCCGGCAGAGCCACCGGCAGCGCCACCATCATCTGCTGCTCAATCGACGCCTCCTCCTGGACCCGCGTCCACTCCCGGGCCACCAGCACGCCGATCAGCGCCATCGCCACCGCCAGCAAGCCGACCATCAGCGCGCCGCTGCGCCTGCGGCCGATCCGCTGCCCGTTTCGCCACGCCGCCTCATACACCTGAAGGTGGCGTCCGGACCTGGGCAGGGTGGCGACCGGGGCATGACGGACCTCGGAGAGCAGCGGGATCACCCGCTCCGAGACCAGCAGCTGCCCCTCCTCGGCGATCCCGGTCAGCGCCGCCAGGTCCGCCAGCGAGTTCCCCACCGGGTTACCGGCGGCGTCCAGAGGCAGGGTCAGATGGTCCAGCCCCACCCCCATCGATCCCGCCGGATCGGTGCCCACGATCAGCAGCGAGCCTGCGCACTTCAGCGCCGGGGGGACGGAAGTGAAGCTGCCCAGCACCACCTCGCCGCGGATCAACAACCGGCCCCCCGCCGCCTCTACCTCGCCAGCAGCGTTGGGGTGGAAGCGGCCCCGGTGGGGAACCGCCAGCAGCAGCGCCACCGTCCGCTCACCGATGGAGGGACCGGCGCGGGCGGTCAGCGCCTCCACCGCGCGCGCCGCCACCATCGCTGGAGTCAGTGGGTTGTCCACAGCTCGCGCTATCCCTGAGCGGCGACCCTGGGACGAGAGCCGCCGTCACCGGCCAGACCGGTCTTCAGCTCGGTCAGCCACCCGAACTGGTCGGGCTGCTCGCCGTACTGGATCCCGGTGATCGCGTCGAACAGCCGCTTGGAGAGCTCGCCCACCTTGCCCTCGTTGATCACCATCTTGCCGGCCTCGCGGCCCAGCTCGCCCACCGAGGAGATCACCGCCGCGGTGCCGGTGCCGAACACCTCCTTCAGCTCGCCCTGCTGGTGCGCGGCGACCAGCTCGTCCACCGAGACCTTGCGCTCGGAGACCTTCACGTTCCAGCTGCGCAGCAGCTGGATCACACAGTCCCGGGTCACCCCGCCCAGGATGGTGCCCTCCAAGGGCGCGGTCACCACCTCGTCGCCGATCCGCACGAAGAGGTTCATGGTGCCCACCTCCTCGATGTACTGGTGCTCCTTGGCGTCCAGCCACAGCACCTGCGCGTAGCCGCGGGCCTTGGCCTCCTCGGAGGCGGCCAGGCTGGCCACGTAGTTGGCCGACGCCTTCACCGACCCGGTCCCGCCCTGCGCGGCGCGCACATACTTCTCCTCCACCCAGATCTTCAGCGGCTTGAACCCGTCGGTCCAATAGGCCCCCACCGGGCTGAGGATGATGAAGAACAGGTACCTGGTGGACGCGCGCACGCCCAGCAGCGGGTCGGTGCCAATCAACGTCGGCCGCACGTACATCGCGGTGGTGGGCGCCGACGGCACCCACGCCTCGTCCACCGCCAGCAGGGTGTGCAGCGACTGCAGCATCACCTCTGGATCCACCGACGGCATGCACAGCCGCTTGGCGCCCTCCGCCATCCGCTTGGCGTGACGCTCGGCGCGGAACAGCCGCACCTTGCCGTCCTTGCCGCGGAACGCCTTCATCCCCTCGAACATCGCCTGGGCGTAGTGGAACACAGTGGTGGACGGATCCAACGACAGCGGGCCGTAGGGCACCACCCGCGGCGCTCCCCAGCCGGCCGGCTTGTCGTAGTCCATCAGCACCATGTGGTCGGTGAACACCCGGCCAAACCCCAGGTCCGGCAGGGTGGGCTTCGCCTTGGGGTGCGCGGTCCGCTGGATGTCGATCTTCACCACGCTCATCATTTCCTCACGCTTGCGGGTTGCCCACCCTTTGGGGGTAGGCACCGTCCGTACCGCGCGCAATGAACACAGTTCGAGGCCTGGGGCAACTGTGTGGGCACAGTGGGGGCCCGTTCACTCCAGCCGGGTGGTCCGGGTGTTGGGCCCCACCGGGCCGCTCACCGGCCCCGACAGCAGGCGCTTCTGATGCGCCTCGCTGTCTCCCAGCGCGTTGCGCATGAACAGGGAGATCGCCTCGGCGGGGGCGGGCACCACCTGGCTGCTGGCGGCGGCCTCCCGCAGCAACCGCTCCAGCCCGGTCGCGTTTTCCGGGCGATCTTGCGGGGTGAAGGACACCACGCGCATCACCAGCTGCGTCAGCGCATCCGGCAGGTCGGGGACCAACGCCCCCAGGGGCGGCAGCCCGCTGCCAGCGTAGGTCCGCCAGGTGGCGTCCACCGCCCGGCGGGCGAACAGCTCGTACAGCACCACCCCCAGGGCGAACAGGTCCGCCCGGTGATCGAACAGCTCGCCCACCAGCTGTTCGGGGGCCACGTACCCCAGCTTGCCCCGCGCCGGCTCCTTGCGCTGCTGCAGCGCGGAGGGGAGGCGGGCCAACCCGAAGTCGATCACCTTGGCCTCTCCTTCGAAGGTGACGAACAGGTTCTGGGGCGAGATGTCGCAGTGGACGATCCCCACGCGGTGCGCCGCCTCCAGCCCCCGGCAGTAGCGCAGCGCCAGCCCCAGGATCACCTCCAGGGAAAGGTTCAGGCCCAGCGCCTGCGCCCCGTAGGACACCCGCGCCAGCGACGCCCCCTGCAGATACTCCATCACCAGGAACGCCTGGCCGTCGCAGACCCCGTACTCCAGGATCCGCACCACGTTGGGGTGGGCGATTTGGGTGGCCGCCTGGACCTCGCGGGAGAACATCTCCAGGAAGCGGGGCTCGGCCGCCAGCGGCCGGGAGATCCGCTTGAGCGCCACCAGCCCTCCCTCCGGTCCCCGGGCCAGGTGGATCTGCCCCATCCCCCCCTCCCCCAGGCGGGCCACCAGCTGGTAGTCGCCAAAGCGCTCCTCCCGGGGTGCCGCGACCACGGTGGCGTCCACGAAGGCCTGGGCCACCGCGTTCACCCGCTCCAGCATCTCCGGTTCGTCGAACACCGCCGCGAAGCGGAACACCGCGGTGACCCGGTGCTCTCCCTGCTCGGCGCTGCTGCGCACCACCGTCCCGGTCCCGCGGGAGATCCCCTCCTCTCCCGCCACCACCTCCCCGCCCCCTTCGGTGGACAGATCCCCAGCGGTCAGGAACCCCACCGGCGCAGGACCGCTGAGCGCGGCCCCGGTGGCGCCCAGCAGCTCCCGCAACGCCCGCAGCGCCGCCCCCAACCGCTCGGGAGACGGCGCGCGCAGCCAGTGGCGGCACAGCAAGGAGATGTCCTGGGCCCGGGGGAGCATGGAGAGCTGGCCTCACATCGTACCCGCTGGAACCCCGGCCCGCCTTGCGTGCGCCGTCCCGACGTGTTCATCCTCGAACCCGGTCCCGCCGCCCGATGCACAAGTCCGCAGCCCAGCTGGTGTCCCGAAGCGCAGCGCGCCCTCCGGTCTGGATCCGCGCGGCCACCGCTTCCCCCTGGTTCCGCTGGGCGGTGATCGCGGTGCTGTGTGTCGGCTATCTGGTGGCCTACCACCTGGTGGAGGACGGCGCGCAGCGCTTCGCCCTCCGCCCGATCAATCTGCTGATCGTGGTGGTGGGCGGGGTGCTGTTCGGGCTCCGGGGTGGATTGGGGATCGGGATCGGGGTCGCGGTGGTGAACATCGGCCTCTACCTGCGCGACGGGGTGTTCGGGGACACCCTGCCCCGGGTGGCCGGCAACCTGCTCAGCGTCGGGATCGGGGTGTTCGCCGGGGCGGCGCTGGGTCGGACCCGCGACCTGACCCTGACCCTGCGCGGAGAGGTGGAACGCCGCCAGCTGGCCGAGCGCCAGAAGAACGAGCTGACCGAGCTGCTGGTCCATGACCTCAAGAACCCGCTGGCCGCGATCCTGGGCCACTCGGCGCTGTTGCAGCAGGAGGAGATGTCACCCGCGGACGTGAAGGACAGCTCTGAGTCCATCCACCAATCCGCCGAACGGCTCAAGCGGATGGTGCTCAACCTGCTGGACATTGGCCGCGCCGAGGACGGTCAGCTGCGCCCCCGGTTGACCGAGCTGGACCTCAACGAGCTGGCGTTGGAGATCCAGGACTCGGTGCAGCGGCAAGTGCGGGATCGCCACCAGCGGTTGGAGCTGGAGGAGGCGCCCCAGCAGGGGATGGTGATAGCGGATCCGGAGCTGGTCCGCCGGCTGCTGATCAACCTGGTGGACAACGCCATCAAGTACACCCCGCAGGACCGCACCATCCGGCTGCGGATCGAACCCCAAACAGACGCGGTGGTGGTGGCGGTGGCGGACGAGGGGCCCGGCATTCCCCCCGGCTTCGAGGAGAAGATCTTCGACAAGTACGTCCGCCTGGATGCCTCCCCGGAGGCGGCCTACGCCTCGCGCGGACTGGGGCTGACCTTCTGCCGGATGGCGGCGGAGGTCCACGGCGGACGGATCTGGGTCGATCCCGCCCTCCCCCATGGCAGCGTGTTCCGGGTGCGGCTGCCGCGCAGCGGACCCCGCTTGCCCTCCGTCCCGCCCCGGGGATAACTGAGCGCTGTTCTTCTTTGGAGTCCGCCGTGCGCCTCCCCCGCAGCACCCTGCTGTCCGCCCTGCTCGCCCTGGGCTGCGCCACCACCCCCCAACCGACGGAGAGCACGGCCACGCGGGCCGCTCCGCCTCCCGCCGACGCCCGTCGGGAGCTGCTGGCGGCGATGGAGCGGGAGCTGGGGCCGCTGCCCACCCGCACGGTCCAGGGCCCGCTGGAGCGCTTCACCGCCCAGGTGGAGTCCACCGGCGAGGCGGTGTTCGAGGACGCGCAGGACTTCACCGTGGTGGACCTGCCGATCGGCACCGAGGCGGCGATCAAGTGCTTCCTGTACCGGGACTCTATCGACGTCGGCCAGTCGTTGCAGGCGATGATCCAGCAGCTCTCCTCGGAGCTGAAGGTGGAGGCGCTGCGCCCGGTGGAGATCGGCGCCGCCGGCGACCGCCCGGCGATCTTCCTGGAGCTGGACTACACCACCCCCACTCCGGACGGTCAGCGTGCCGCCGGTCAGGTGAAGATCCTCGCCTCCCCCCACGACGATCTCCCCCTGGTCTGCTTCCACGACGAGCTGGGCTACCGTCGCACCTTCCGGAGAATCACCCAGGGCTTCGCCGCCTCCCTGCAGCCCTCCGGCAACCGCCCCCGCTTCTCCGAGCTCCAGGTGTACAAGGTCCGGGAGCTGCCGGTGGGCTTTGAGCAGCGCCGGATCTGGGAGGCGGAGCAGGGCCAGACCATCGTGGAGATCACCACCGTGCTGCTGATCCCCCGCTCTCGCACCGAGTTCTCGTTCCAGGACAACGTCTCCACCGAGATCAGCGACGCCCAGGGGAGGATCAGCCAGTACGTCTTCGCCAAGGCGGTCAACGGCCAGTTGGTGATGCAGGCCACCCTGGAGCGGAAGACCGGCAACGTCTATTCGGTCAATGGGACGCGGGAGGGAAAGGCCTTCGAAGCCACCTTGAAGTCCAAGGACCGGGCCGGGCTGGCCTCGGAGCGGCTGATCCAGAAGGAGGTCGCCTCCTTGTTGCTGGGCGGCACCAGGCCGGCGGTCAGCTTCGAGACCTACCGCCCCGGCAGCCAGCCCACCGCGCTGCAACAGGTCCACTACCGCAAGACCCCGGGCGGACCTCGCAGCGTCAGCATGCAGCTGGACGACGTCATCATGGATTGCCAGCTGGACCGCGACGGCAACGTGGAGCGGATGGACGTGCCGCTGGCCCAGGGCGCGAAGATGACCATGTCCCGGGTCCTGGCCCAGGGCACTCCGTAATATTTCAATGGCCGCCCACACCCGGAGGCGCTTCCGCTCCCCGGGGCGCCGCGCCCATACTCCCGCCCGATGCCGCTGACCGCCGCCGCCAGGGAGGATCGCTTCGTCGGCGCCTTCCTGGGCCTGGCGATTGGCGACGCGCTGGGCTTTCCGCTGCAGGGGGTTCCGGCCTCCAGCCTGGCCCAGCTGCCGTCGCTGGCGGAGGACTTCGCCCACCGTCCGCGCGGCAAGTACGCCAAGGGCCAGTTCTCCGACGATACCCAGCTGATGCTGGCGGTGGCCCAAAGCGTCACCGCCGAGGGCAAGGTGGACGGGGCCTCGGTGGGGGCGCACCTGGCCTGGACCTGGCGGGAGGGGGTGCTGCTGTCCGCGCCGCGCAGCCTCCGCGACGCCGCCGAGCGACTCGCGGGCGGGATGCCCTGGGTGGGCGCCGGGGCGCCGGCGGGGGTGAAGGATCCCTCCGGGCTTTCCCGCGGCCTGGTGGTGGGGCTGATTCAGCCGGAGGTGCTGGGCCGGCTGCCGCACGATGCGGGCGTGGTCAGCGTGGTGACCCACAAGGATCCCGCCTGCGCCGCCGCCACCGCCGCCTACGCCCGGGCGGTCTCCCTGGGACTGGATGAGCGGCCCCGCACCGCCCAGGCCTTCTGCGAGGCGGTGGCCCTGGCGGCGGGGGTCCACGAGCCGGGGCTGGCCGGCGAGCTGCGCCAGCTGCCGCGGCTGCTCTCCTGGGACGAGGACCGGGCCTTTGCCCTGCTGCGGAGGGTGGGGCTGACTGCGTCGGAGGCCGGCGCCGAGGGGATCCCCGCCCACGTCTACCCGGTGCTGCTGTGCGCCTTGTTCGCCTCGCTGAAGTTCACCGCTGACTACCGGACCACGATCTCCAAGGTCCTCCGCCAGGGCGGGGAGGTGGATGTCTGCGCGGCGCTGGCCGGAGGAATCCTGGGCGCGCACCTGGGCACCGCGGTGCTCCCTGCCCGGCTGCGGCGAAACGTCCTCTACGCGGAGGAGCTGGCCAAGGCCGCCATCACCCTGGCCCAGGTCCACGCCAAGGTGGCCGTCCCCGCGCTGGTCCGTCGCTGACGGCGGCTACCGACGCGGGCTGATCCAGGGCAGCACCAAGAGTCCCTCCCTTGAGCGCAGCCAAGCCACGCCGTCCGCTTGGGCGAAGTGCGCACCGGCAGTGCCCTTCCGTGCAGGAAGTGTGAAGGGGAGTGCACACCGCGGCGCCAGCGACCCGCTCTCCACTCTCGGGATGCCGTGGCAGCTGCCTTGCACTGTGGTCTGCCATGCTCCTCTCGACCCTTCTCGCAGTGACCCTCGTCACCTCCTCCATCATCCCGGCTGCGGAGGGCTTCTCCGTCCCTTCTGCCGCAAATGGGCAGCGCTCGATGCGGCTCCTCGGTGAAGGCGTCGGCGGCGGCCTCGGCCTGCTGGCGGGTGGCAGCGCAGGTTTCGCGGTGGCCGCAGCCATCGGGTGTGCAACGTCCACCGGGGCTGATGGGTTCTGCGTGATGACGGGACTCCTCGGAATCATCCCCGGAGCGGCCGTGGGTGGCAGCCTCGGCGTGCAGCTGGGAGGCTTCCTGGGGAACGGACGGGGAAGCTTCCTGGGGACGGTGGTCGGCACCGCCGCCGGTGCGGGCGCTGGCCTTCTGCTCATGGCTGGGGCTGCCAGGTTCAGCGGCTCGGAGGCCAACACGATGATGGTTGCCACCGCAGCGGGCGCTGGGCTGATGCTGGCCGGCGGGATGATCGGCTACGAATGGAGCCACCATCGGCGGACTCAGGAAGGTTCGCTCGTCGTCCTCCCCATCGTCGCGCCCGGCGCAGGCGGCCTTGCGCTGTCCGGAACATTCTAGCGAGCTTAAGCTGAGGAACAAATGCACCTCCCCGGGCGTCCGGCCTCCCATGCGTGAACCTGCTCTCGCTGTCCTCGTCGGGTCGCTGATCGCGGGATGCGTGTCGACGCCCTCGACCGGGCCTGGCACCCAGCTCCGATCCTCCCGAGCGATAACGCCGGCGAGGGACGCGTGCGGCGAACTGAAGGTCCGGCCCGCCTCCGTGCCGTTCGAAGACGTGTTCGCGGTCGACGACGTCATCGTCTCGATTGGCTCGGGGAGCCGCCCCGACTACCGGCCGCAGGTGCAGGTGCTCGACACCGAGACGCTGCAATGGAACTCGCTCGATCCCCAAGGCGGTCCGCCGATGGTGGTGGGGTACAGTAACTACTCGATCTCGTGGTTCGCCGTCGGCGATCGCCTGGTGGGCACCTACCCGCTCGGCTTCGCGGTGGTGGATCCGAACCGACGCACGTGGGCGCACGCCACCGTGCCGCCGGAGTTCCGTTACGGAGGCCCGGTCGTCAGCGACTACGAGCTCATCTTCCCGAGCCATCGCTTCGACGCCCAGCGGGTCGCGTTCAAGCCATCTCCGCCAGCGCTCCGAAGGCTCGGACCGCATTGGGTCCCGTTCGGGCGGACGTTGATCGCTTTCGATCCGGTCTCGCGAAGCGGCGCGTCGGTGTCCCTCCTGACCGGCGAGGAGCGGCCGCTGTCCTTCGAGGGCCTCCCTGCGCTGACCGGTCACATCGTCGTCGCCCGCCTCGACGGGAGGCGCATCCTCGTTATCGGCCAGTCGTCGTCGTCGACAACGACGGTCGCCGGCGCCGTCTACGAGGTCGATCAGCGCCGCTGGCGCGCGATCCCGGAGTCCGAGCTGACGTTCCTCGCCTCCGGGCGCCTCCACAATTACCGGGTGCCCGACGCTCCCGGCGTCTGGCTCTACGAGCCGACCGGTCCGCAAGGACCGAAGGTGCTGTACCAGCTCGACCCTGAGACGCTGAAGTTCGGAGTCCACCCGCTCCCGACCGGAATCTCCGCCGTGGGCGGACCGAACGGGCTGTACGTCTTCGACGAGAGCACGCTCAAGCTGTTCGCTCCAGGCGAGGGAGAGATCTGCCGCTGGTCCACGCAGGAGATCCCCAAGAACAGCATGAGCGGCGAGACGTGGACCTCGCCGGGCATCCACGGGAGGAGCGTCCTCGATGCGAGCGGCGGCCTGCAGCCCTTTGGCCTGGTGAAGCGCATCGGAGCGAAGTTGCTCGTCACCTCCGATCGCTCCGTCGATGGGAACCCTGCCTGCCCTCCCGGCGCCTCGTGCCTGCCGCACAACCCCCGACTGGTGCGGCACGAGCCGTATTCGGCGCTGATCGAGTTCCGCTAAAGGCGCGCGGAGGGTTCCTCGCGTTCCCGGCGGCGGGCGATATAGCGCTCGGCGAAAGCGAGCGCGGCTATCCCCCTCACTCCGCCAAAGAGGCGGCGAGCTACTTGCGGCGCAGGCCGATGCCGTGCGGATCGGCCCGCTCGACGCCGGCGGAGTCCACGTTGCTCACCCGGACCACCGCCTTGATTTCACCCGAGCGGCCGCCTTCGTTCACCTGGATCACCGCCATGCCGGGAGAGCTGCCGGTGGAGGCGTGCGGGTCGCCACTGAGCGGAATGCCGCCACGGAGCGAGACGAAGATCCGGTTGCCCGCCGGCGAGAGAACGGCGAGGTCGGGGCTCGGGTCCGCGCTGTCGGGGTTGACCAGGTTCATCGCCGGCTGACGCTCTCCGGTGGCCACGTCGAAGATCTCCGCCACGTTCGCCAGGCGGTCGAAGACCCAGAGGTACCGGTCGTGCTTGGTGCCGAGCGTGCCGTGAGCGTCGCGGTTGCCGACGTCATCGGAGAACACCACCGTCGGCGCCGGCGTGTTGGCCGGATTCGACGCGGAGTAGCCACGCAGCGGGAACTGGTACACGTCGAACTCGTGGAGGTTGGTGGCGGTGCCGCCACCGGAGGTCAGGTAGATGCTGCCGCCCGCCTGCGTTCCGCCGCACCCGTTGGGGTGGATGGTGGAGCGGTCGTACTCGGCGATGATCTCCATCGGCGTCGCGCGCGGGTTCACCACGAACAGGCCGCCGCCACGCAGGGTGACGAAGGACAGCGAGCTGGAGCCATCCACCACGGGGCAGATGGGCGCGTTGTCCGGGCGCAGCGCCGCCGACTGGCACGGCGCACCGTTGGGCGTGGTGCAGGTCGCGAGGTTGACGGTCGCTGCGCTGTTCAGCGTGAAGGTGCCGGCGGCGTAGTTGGCGTCGATCCGCTCAAGCAGCTTGCCGTTCTGGTTGGCGACCAGGATGTAGCTGTCGTCGGGCGCCGGGATGGCTGCGTGCGCCTGGCGAGCGCCGCCCACACCCGCCGAGGCGCGAAGGCAGGAGACCGGCGCGCGGGTCCTGGCGTCGAAGATCACCACGTGGCCGCTGACCACGAAGGAGAGCACCGCGTGGGAGTGGGTGGAGTTGAAGAACAGCATGTGCGGCCGGACCGGGTTGACGCCGGTGCTGGCGAAGCACAGCGACGAGGTGGCCTGACCCAGGTCGATGATGTCGGTGGGCTGCGCGTTCTGCGCGTCCGAGCCCATCAAACTGTCGCCCTCGAAGATGTGGATCTTGCCGCCGAAAGTTCCTGCCGAGTTCGACTGGTCGACCAGCCACACCTCGAAGCCAGCAGCCGCCGCCTGGGAAGAAGCCGCGATCGACAGCGCGGCCAACACACCGGTCAACGATTTCACTGCACGCGAAGACTGAGACATGGACCCCTCGGGTTCAATCAAGCCCGGGGAACGGTCTCCGGGGCAGGTTTGGACACACAAAGAGGGTTCCGCCTTCAGCACTTCCTGGCGCCTAACCCATCGTCGCGTTCTCCTTCGCGGCCCGAACGCAACGACGACTGCATTGTGAAGCACGCGCCAATGAATACTCAAGTGGCCGATGTGGGGAGAATGGCGCCATGCCGGGAAAGCACGGAGTCCCGACGGGTGCGGTAGAATCAACGAACGATGAATTGCCCCAACATGAGCAGCTGCGCGCTCTATTCGCAGTTCCTGGCGGAGAGCCTGGCCAAGCCGTGGATCTCCTCGTACTGCACCGCGAAGTTCGATCGGTGCGAACGCTACAAGCTCTCCGCCGCCGCCAAGCCGGTGCCGCTGACGCTGCTCCCCAACGGAATGACGCTCACCGTCCCCGGCGCGAAGGTGTCGAAGTGAGCGCACCGTATTGGGATTGGTGGCAGGGCGCGCTGGCGCTGGGAGGGCTGGGGATCGCGTACCGCTGGTCCACCGGGAGACCCCTGGGCGTGTCGGGTGTCTACACCCGGCTGTTGGCGTTCCGCGCCGAGCGAGCGCGCGATCTTGAGCTCGCCGAGGTCCAGGCCAACGCGGCTGCGTACCGGGAGGCGATGCTCGCGGCAACGGTTGCCGCCTTCGGTCCGGGCGAGGCCGCGCTGACGATGCCGGCGCCGGAGTCCGCGCCCGACGTCACGGTGTTGGCGCCACCGCCGCCGGTGACCTCGCATGCGCTGTTCATAGCGATGATGTTCGTCGGGGCGCTGGTGGCCAGCGCGCTCAGTGGCGGTCTGGCGGAGCGGTCCGCGTTCGTGCCCAGCGCGGCGCTGGTGCAGCTCTGGGGCGGCGCCCTCTGGCCGGCGATGCTGATTGGCGGGGTGGTGGTCGGGTTCGGGACCCGGATGGCGGGCGGGTGCACCTCCGGACATGGGCTCTCCGGGTGCGCGCGACTGGTACCGTCCAGCCTCCTCGCCACCGTGGTGTTCTTCGGGACCGCGGTGGTCGTCTCGCTGGGGCTGGCGAGGTTCGCGCAGTGAGCCCCCAGCAGATGCATGGGGTGCAGGCGCTGCTGGGGTTGGGCCTGGGCTACACGCTGAGCCGGATGGGCTTTGGCGACTTCGCCGAGGTCCAGAAGATGTTCACCTTCACGGACCTCCGCTTGTTCTATTCGTTCTGCGGAAGCGTCGTCTTCGCTGCCGCGGGCTTCACCGCGCTGGGGTTCAAGCGCACGCCGTCCGCGGCGATCCACCCCAGCGTCCCGGCCGGCGGCGTCCTCTTTGGCGCGGGCTGGGCGGTGACCGGCACCTGTCCTGGAAGCGCCGTGGTGCAGGTGGGCGAGGGCCAGCTGTGGGGACTCGCGTCGCTGGCGGGGATTGTCGTGGGCACCTGGCTCTATGGAAAGGTCCACGCACGCTTCTTCCGCTGGAGCCCAGGGAGCTGCGCCGTCTGACGGTGGGCCTTCGAGGCGAACGGCAGGGGCGGTGTGTGCAGCTGACTGCTCAGATCGCCCGCGGCAGGAGCTGCCATGAAGGCATCGAGCTGCTCCTGATCTCGGACGGCGTACTCCAGACCGACGCGCAGCGGGAGTCCATTGGCCGCGGCCGCACAGATGAGATCAGCGAGCGCAGCGAGTTGCTCCTCGGTGCCATGGGTCTCGCCGATCAGCAGCGTGGTCCCCGAGACGAGCAACGGAGCTGCCCCGTGCAAGGTCACGCACGCGGAGGCGGCCCTCTGGACCACCCGCGTGTTGCGCCCCGCCGGACTCCACGCGCGGCCGCTCCTGGCGCACAGGCTCCGGGCGCATCCGGACCGCCACGCCTTCGACCTCGATCTGGTAGGACGACCGCGTCGGATCGCATCCTCCCGATCACCGCGGAGATTGCAGACGAGTGGGGCCGGCTGAGCTCGCCGGATCCCACACCTGTCGTGGACGGGCTCCTGGCGGCGACTGCCCGCGTCCATCGCCTCACCCTGGTGACCCGAAACACCGCGGACGTGGCGCGGCTGGGCGTCTCGTTGCTCGACCCCTTCCGCGCCTGACGCACCCGCGTTCCACGCCCGGGCGCGCGCCGTCCAAGATCAAGGACGAACAAACGGGCTTTTCGTGGGTGGTGAGTGACGGCCGGGTGAAGGCGAGGCCGGCAGGTGCGCGGAGGTGCGGTCCGATGAGGGGTTGGGTGGAGGGTCGACGGCCGACGCGGAGGAGCGAGTAGGCAGAGGGGTGCTCTGGCTCGTCTGAGCGGACTTGAGCGGGGCCGGGGTTCAGCAGTCCAGCTCGCGCTGGGGAGAGTCCTGAGCCCGGGCGAGGGAGAGCGGGCGCGCGTTGGGAGCCAGGACGCCGAAGAAGCGAACGAGGTTGACCGAGCCCAACGGGAACGCGATCACGTACCGCGAATGGGACGTCAACCCGTATCAGTGCAGTCGGTCCTTCCCTTGTACGCCGTCCTGGTGGCGTGGACGGCCTGGAGCCTTGGCCTTCTCCCGGGGCTGCTCGTCGCGATGGGTATCTCCTCGGCCTGGCTGCTCTTCAACGCCATCGCCATTGATGTCGTGGGGGTCTGGAACGCCGCTGCACGCTTCGGCGCGCTCGCGCTTCTCGCGTATCTGGCGGCGATGCATCGGCTGGTTTCAGCCGCCTTCAAGACGGTCTCACGCCTCGCTTCGACGGACGTCTTGACCGGCGCGCTCAACCGCAGGGCGCTCGCGATTGCGGTGACGCGGGAAGTAGCGAGGTGCCAGCGCGAACGCGTTCCGCTCTCAGTGCTCTGCTTCGACCTCGACCGATTCAAAGTGCTCAACGATGAAATGGGTCACGGCGCCGGCGACGCACTCCTGGCCGTCGTCACGCAAGCAACCCAGGACCTCCTACGCACCACGGACGTGCTTGCACGTGTCGGTGGCGACGAGTTTGTCGTCCTCCTGCGTTCCACCGAGCTCGATGAGTCCAGAAGAATAGCGGAGCGCATTCGTGCTGCGGTCGAGGCGCTCGGCAGCCGGTCATGCGCGGTGACCGCGAGTATCGGACTTGTGACCTGGTACTCACCCCCGGCCACGGCCGACTCCCTGCTCGCGCGGGCGGATCACGCCATGTACGAGGCCAAACGCAATGGGGGTAACCGCATCACGGAGGACTCGGTCAGCGCGAAGGGGCCCCGACGCTTGGGGCTGCGAGCCACTGAACGGGCCTGGTGACGGAGGTGGGGGGTCTACCCGCTGCTCGGGGGCTCACAGCACCCGATCGAGCTGACGCGAGATCTCCTCGATCAGCGCCTGCAGTCTGGGGTCGTCCCGCTGCGACGGGTGGTAGACGGCGTGAACCGGCAACGCAGCCACGGCGTCGTCGTTCAAGCGAAACAGTGCGTTCTGGGCCCGTGGCGGTTCTCCGAGAAATGACGGAAGCAACCCGAGGCCAGCACCCCACACCAGTGCGTCTGCCACTGCAGTTCGGTCGTCGACGAGTACCGCGGGCTCCGAGGCGACCTCGACGCGCGCGCGCCGGAGCAACACCTCGTCTCCAGGCGACGCAATCAGCGGAATGCGGTCGGGTGACTCACCCCGGAAACGGACGCTCGCGTACAGCCACATCGACGCGGTCGAGAGCTTGCGAACGAGGAGATCGGAGTCGGGCAGCGGGCCACCACGGATCGCAAGATCGAACCCTTCGCGAATGAGATCGACCCGCTCGTTCTGGAGTTTGATTTCAAGCCGTACGCCCGGAAGGCGGCGCCGGAACTCGGCGATCACCGGGCCTGCCAGCATGCGGCCCAGCGGCACGGGCACCGACACCCGCAGCGTTCCTCCAAGCACCTGTGCCCGCAGGCCGAGCTGCGCCGCCTTCGACACCAGGAGAATCTCGCGCACGCGAACGCCGAACGCCTTGCCTGCCTCCGTCAGCGCGACGGTCCGGGTGGTCCGCTTGAAGAGCGACTGACCGACACGCTCCTCGAGGGTCGAGAGCCAGCGGCTCGCGGTCGCCTTCGGTAGCCGCAGCTCCTTGGCGGTGGCGGTGATCGACCCCAGCGCCGCCAAGCGCTCGAAGAACACCAGGTCGCGCAGGCGGATGTCGTCGAAGTGCTCGGGCATTGTCTCTCTTTCCGGGACAACTAGTACCAGAACAAGGCCTATTCGACAGTTATTCGGATCATTACCCTTGGCGTCAACACGAAGGAGACCAACTTGCTGAAAGCCACCGCCGACACCGACCTGCTGATCGTTGGCGCCGGCCCGACCGGCCTGGCGGCTGCGTGTGATGCCCTACGACATGGGCTAACGACTCGCATTGTGGAGCGACGCGCAACGCGCTCTCCGCACTCGAAGGCGCTCGTCCTTCATGCGCGCACGCTCGAGGTCCTCGAAGTGCTCGGCTGTGCGCCGCAGTTGGTGGCGGCCGGCCAACGCTTCAGTGCGCTCAACGTTCAGACCTCGACGAATGCGCCCCCGTTCCGGGTTGATCTGCTGAACCGAAGCTGGGGCGACACCCGGTATCCGTTCTGGCTCTCGATTCCCCAGTTCGAGGTCGAGCGCATCCTCGAGGAGCGGCTGGTGGCGCTCGGCGGTGTCATCGAGTGGAGCACCGAACTGACGGCGCTCGACGATCGCGGCGATCAGGTCGTCGCGAGGCTGACCTCCTCAAGCGGTGCCGGAAGCGAACACACCTCGCGCTGGGTGCTGGGGTGCGATGGCGGGCGCAGCAGGACACGCGATCAGATCGGCGTCGCCCTCACCCGTCAGGACGCTGGCGTGACCTTCGCGCTGGCGGACGTTCACACCTCGTGCAACCTCGTCGAGGACGAAGGCCACGTCGTGCTCGCGAGCCAGGGCTTGCTCCTCATCGTGCCGATGCCTGAGCGTGGGCTGTGGCGGTTGATCGCGCAGGTGCCGCAGAACGCGGAGCTGGTCTCGCCCTCCGACTGGGGAGAGCTGGTCAAGGAGCGCGCCCACGTCGACCTCGGCATTCACCGCCTCGGCTGGACCTCGAAGTTCGATCTGAGCAGCGGAGTGGCCGACCGCTTCCGCAAGGGGAACGTCTTTTTGCTCGGAGACGCGGCGCACGTGCACAGTCCGGTCGGTGGGCAGGGGCTCAACACCGGCGTGCAAGACGCGCACAACCTGGTGTGGAAGCTCGCGATGCAGGGGAAGACCTCGCTCTCCTTTGAACTCGGCGCTGCGCTGCTCGACAGTTACGAGGCCGAGCGGCAGCCGATCGCCCGACAAATGGTGCGGGCCACCTCGGTCGCGACCCGTGTGTTGACGCTGACCCACCCCGTCCTTCGCTGGGCGCGCGGTCGGCTCGCGCGGGTGCTGTTGGGTCGGGCTCGAGTCCAGGATCAGCTCGCGCGCGGCGTCGGCATGCTCGACCTGAAGACCGCGGGGCTCTCGCGTCTGCCCAACCCCGAACTGCCGGCCGGTGATCGGTTGCACGACCGGGTCGACCCGCGGGCGCCGACGCTGCTCCAGTGGCAGGGGCGCGAGGTGATGGTTCGACCCGATCGGATCATCGCACGTCCGGGCAGCCTCCCCACGCAGTTGTCCACCCCCGCTCGTGAAGCATGACCATGATCACCACCATCGCTCGCATCATCGATCTTCTCGCCCTCGCGTACGCCCTCGGTAGCACTGCGTGGTTCTTCTTCGTTCAAGCACCGGTGCTGGTGAAGCGAATGGGTCGCGACCGCGTGGTTCCGTTGCTGATGAGCCTGGCGCCGGTGCTGTTCAGGAGCCTCAGCGTCGCGTTGCTGGTGATGGCAGGCGCGGCGCTGGTTTCGACCCACGCGGCCACCTCGACGTTGGTGCTGACTGCGCTCATCGCGCTCGTCGGCGCGGTGGTCAACAGCGCGGTTGTCCTCCCGCGGGCCTTGAAGACCGGCGGCCCGAGTCTCAAGGAGGGCCAGACGGTGGAGGACCAAAGGTCGCTTGGGAACTTCGTCTCGCAGGGCGCAGGCCAGGCGTCGCAGTTCTGGCACCGGGCGGTGGTGGTCTTCGTGCTGGTGATGGTCGGCGGGCTGGTGCCGCATGCAGTCGCCCTCGTCTCCGTCGAAGAACCGGCAGGGCACGCTCATGGAACCGAGACGGCCGGGTCACCCGCCACGAAGTGGAAGGCGAACGCCGAGACCACCGAAGGCGTCAACACCCTGCTGACCCTCGTTCGGCAGGCCGCCCAGCGGACCGATCTGACCCCAGCCGACGTCAACGCGACCGGGCGACAGCTCGACGAGACGTACCAGAACATCTTCTCGCGCTGCACGATGACCGGGGCAGCGCATGAGGCCCTTCATGAGTTTCTCCTCCCCGTGGGCACGATGCTCAAGGAACTGAGGGGGCGTGAGGGTCCCGCGGCAGCCGACACGCTTCATCACCTCGAGGACCAGCTCGAGCGCTATGCACTGTCTTTCGAATGACGAGTATTCACGCATGCATGAGCGGAGCTTGCGCGCACGCTAGTGAGTACTTCCCCCTGGCATTGGAGAGCTTCGCCTGACCGACGCTTTGCCCCGCTGTCACTCCCACGTTGAGCAGAAGGAGATCTCCATGAAGCGCTTGATTCTCACCACAACCTTCGCGGTCGCGGCGGTGTCGCTCGGCGGCTGTGCCACCCAGTCCGCCGCGCGACAACACGCGGCAACGCTCGGCGGTCCAGCCAGCCGCGGCGTCGAGTTCCCCGGCACGCCGGGCCCAGGCGAGCCGCGCGAACATCGCGTGCTCGTCGATGAGCCCGCCTTGAAGCTCGCGAGCATCGTGCTTCGGGGCGGCACCGTGCTGCCGACACACCACTCCGAGATGCCGGTGACGATCATTGCCCTTCAGGGGAGCGGCACCGTGGTGGCCGGATCCCAGCGGATGCGCCTCGACCCCACGCACGCGGTCGTCCTCGCGCCAGGCACCCCGCACTCCGTGGAGCCGGACACCGGGACCGATCTGGTGCTGCTCGTTCACCATCTCGGACGTGGAGAGGAGCATCACCCATGAAGACCAACTACCCGGTCGGCAAGCACCTCGAGGACTGGGGCGACGGGAGTGCTGTTTGACGGCCGCGGCCGCCTCAAACCTATTTCGTCGAGCTCTAGCTGTCGTGCGCAGGAACCTTTGGGTCACCACACTGCCCGTCCTCCTCCTCCTCATCGCGTGGTTCCGCCTCTGGTCGCCTGTCCAGGTGGAGGCCGTTCGGGTCGAACGCGGCACAGTCATCCAGGAGGCGTTCGGGCGCGGGACCATTGAGAGCCAGCGCGAGGCCGCGGTGGGATTCGACCTGGTCGGCCGAATCAGCGAGGTGCTCGTTGAGGAGGGAACCCGCGTCACCCTCGGCCAGGAACTCGCGCGCCTTGAGACGAACCAGGCTCAAGCCGACCTCCGCTCGGCCCAGACCGGAGTCGGTGCGGCGCGTGCGTCCTTGCAGCGACTCTCCGCGGAGGAAGAGCGCGCAAGGGCGCTTCTCGCCACCGCAGAACGCGAGGCGACCCGTACGCAGACACTGTTCGACGCAGGGGCCGTCCCGGCTCAGCAGAGTGATGACGCGACCGACCGGCTTCGCGTGGCTCGCGCCGATCTCGATCGCGTTCTTGCTCAACGCTCGGAGGCCACACGCGGCATCGATGTCGCGACCGGCGGAGCCGAGCAGCGACGGGTCGCCATGGTGCGGGCCACGCTCCTGGCGCCATTCGACGGGCTGGTGACGCGCCGGCTGCGCGAGCCAGGTGACACGGTCACCGTCGGCTCGAGTGTGCTGCGAATCGTCGACACGTCCCGCGTGTACGTCAACGCTGCCATGGACGAAACGATGCTGACGCGGCTGGCCGTGGATCAGGCCGGTGCCATCTTCTTTCCTGGCACGAGCACTCCCCTGACCGGCCGCGTGACGAGAATCTCGTGGGAGGCAGACCGGCAGACGCATGAGCTTCTCGTCGAGGTCACGCCGGATCGGCTGGATCGACGGGTCGCCATCGGACAGCGCGCTGACGTACGGATCGAGGTCGGTCGCCAGGAACGTGCCCTTCGTGTGCCGATTCGCATGGTTCATCACGACGGCACAGGGGCGTTCGTCTACGCCGACCGCGGAGGCAAGATCGCGCTCGTCCGTCCAAGCTTCGGCCTCACGGGAAGCGAACACGTCGAGGTTCTCGAGGGACTGGCCGACGGCGACGCCGTCCTGGCTGCGCCCGGCGCCGCAGTTGCTCTTTCCGTTGGGCGTCGCTGGGTGGCCCGATGAACCTTGCCCTCCGAGACGTCCGCAGGCATCTGGCGCGGTTCGTGGGTACTGCAGCGGGCCTGGGGCTCCTGCTGAGCGTCGTCGTCGCGATGCAGGGCATCTATGCAGGCATGGTGGACGACGCCACGATCCTCACCCGCGCAATGGGCGCCGACTTGTGGCTCGTCCAGCGCGACACGCGTGGGCCGTTTGCGGAGGGTTCGCGGATCGACCCGAGCATCGAGGCACGAGCCGCCGCGGTGCCAGGCGTGCGAAGCGCACGGCCGTACACCTATCAGCTCATTCAGCGAGAGCACCGCGGCGCCGTCATGCGGATCGCTCTTGTCGGCCTTGGCTGGCCGGACGACCCCGGGCGCTCGCTGCCTCTCGTGCGCGGGCGACGGTTGCAGCAGCCGCACGGAGAGATGATCGTCGACGCCTCTCTAGGGCTCGGGCTCGGAGAGACGCTGACGCTCGCGGGCGAGCAGTACCGCGTGGTGGGGCTCACGAGAAACGCTCTGACTTCCGGCGGCGACTCGGTCGCCTTCCTGAGTGTGGCCGACGCCGAGCTCATTGCCTTCGACCAGCCCGCGGAGGCCGCGGTCCTCGAACGTCAGCGCGTCGTGGCACGCTTGCGCCGCACGGACCTCGGTCGCGGGCAGCCCGCGCTCGAGGACCTCGCGACCGACCCTCGCTGGCGCGCGCCCGCGCTTGCCTCGCCGCCCGTGGCTGCCGTTCTGATCCAGGCGGACCCGCATCGCCTCGCCGAGGTACGCGACGTCATGAGCAGTTGGGGAGACGTCAGCCTCTACTCGCAGGCGGAAGAGGAGGCCCTGCTGCTCGGAGGCGTTGTTCAGCGGGCACGGATGCAGATCGGGCTCTTCACGGTGATCCTCACGCTCACTGCCGCCGTGATCGTGATGATGGTCCTCTACAACCTCACCCTCGAGAAGACCCACGACCTGGCGGTCCTCAAGCTCATGGGCGCTCCGCGGCCCCGCCTTCTTGGCCTGGTGCTGCAGCAAGCGTGGCTTCTGGGGGCGCTGGGATACGGTGTCGCCTTCGCCATGGGAGAGCTTGTCTTTCCGCTGTTCCCGCGGCGGGTGCTCATCACTGACACCCTCTTGCTGGTGGCGCCCCTCGCCACGATGGGCATCGTCACGCTCGCGAGCATCCTCGGCCTCGCCCACGTCATGCGCATCGACCCCTCGCGGGCGCTGGAGGGTTGACCATGGAAGCTGCGGTCCGCGCCGTGGATTTGAGCAAGACCTACGGGACAGGGCTGGCCGCGGTGAAGGCCCTGGATCACGTCAGCCTGACCATCGCCCCAGGTACGGTCGCCGCGCTGCTCGGGCCAAGCGGAGCCGGCAAGTCCACGCTCATCAAGGCGCTGGGCTTCGTCTCGCCCGCCGACACCGGTCAGGTCTTTTTCGAGGGGCGGCTCGTCGTGAGCGATGGCGTTCCGCTGGCCGATCTCGCGTACCTACGAAGGCGCCATCTCGGCTTCGTGTTCCAGAAGGCGAACCTGACCTCCTTTCTCACCGCAAGGGAGAACGTGGAGATCGCGTGCGAATTTGGAGGCAAGGCCGATGGCAGAAGGCGTGCTCGCGAGTTGCTCGAGTATCTCGACGTTGCCGGACGCGAGCACTCGTACCCGGAGATGCTCAGCGGCGGCGAGCAACAGCGCGTGGCCATCGCCAGGGCTTTGGCGAATGAGCCTTCGTTGATTCTCGCGGACGAGCCGACTGCCGCACTCGACAGCGTACGCAGCCGAAGCGTCATGGAACTCTTTCGAAGGGTCGCGCACGACCGCGGGGCCGCGGTCCTGGTGGTCACGCACGACCATCGGGCGCTGGAGGTGTTCGATGTGCTCTACGAGATGGAGGATGGGCGGATCCGCCCTTATCGGCACGAGCGCTCAGCGCCGTCTGCGGCGCCGTGAGCCGACCGAAGGGTTCGCCGCGCGTTCGGATCGGACTGATGGAAGGTTGAGTTGCAAGGTTGATCGACGTCACTGCGTTGGACCACTGCCGCCGTAGCCCTCCAGCGATTGCTGCCGCTGCGTCCACCGAGCGTGTGCGTTCTGTGCCTCGCGCCGCTCCTTCTCAACGTCTTTCTGCTCTTCCGCCGCTTCCTTCTGCGCTTTTGCCACAGCTTCTCGGAACTCGGCCTCGGAGAGCTGAGCAGCCCGCACGTCGCCGGCTTCCTTCAAGGCCTGATACTCGGCGAGCGACAGCTTCGCTCGATCCACATCGGCGAGGCGCGCCTTCCATTCCCTCTCCGCCTCCCTCGCATCGACCTGCTCCTCGCGCCACTGCACCTGCGCCTCGGCCACCGACAACGCCATCTCCGCCTCGCGGAGATCTCTTTGCGCAGCCTGGATTCCCCCGGCCTGCCCCTTGGCGCGGGCAGCCTCCACCACCGCCTTGCCGGCCTCAGCGTGCGCCTGGGCGGCATCACGCTCAAGGCGCGCGACGCCCAATTCACGTTCGGCGTCCTGCCGCGCGACCTCCGCTCGTGTCACCTCATCCCGGGACTGTCGAAAGCTTGCCCTTGCCTCATAGACACCGCTCAGGTTCTCCGGTGGTACCCTGGCAAGCCAACTGTCATCCACTTCTGCTTGACGGGCCCCTGCGCAACCAATGGTCGCGACCCCGAGGGCAAGTGACAGCGCACCTCCGAAGGAAAGTAGGGGCAGCCTCGACCGCGAGGAATCCATGGTTCATCCTCCAATGGGGGGAATGTGGCCATCGCCCGCGCGGAATGGAACCTCGCCGGAGTGCGGCTTGAAGGGCAAGGGCCACGCCTGCGCTTGCCGCGGTGGACCCGAGCGCGTCGTCGAACGGACCGATGGCTGGGCCGCCGGGTCACCCGTCGTGCGTCCGCACCGCCTCCGCCAGCGGCAAGCGCGGCTTCTTGGAGAGCGCGCGGGCAATGGCCACCCGCTGCTGCTCCCCGCCTGCCCAGCGACAATTACTTCTCCCACCAGAAGCGTTTGCCCGCACCTTCTGCCGCGGATCCGACGAGCGTCACGAACGATCGCTCGAGCACGATCCCGGCAGTTCGCTTGCGGCGGCGGCGCCCGTCACTTCAGGAACGGCACCATCCGCCGCAGGACTCCGCCCCTACGCACCTGCTGGACCATCACGCCCCCTACGTGGAGCAGCACGAGGCCGAGCAGCGCGAACACGAGCACCTCGTGTGCCTGACGGGTTACGAGCGCCTCGAGCGCCGGAGCTTCCGTGAGCTGCCCCCGCAGGTAGTCCGGCCAAGCGCTCCGCGCCCCGGTGACCAGGCCGCTTAGGCCGATGGTGAAGGTCACCACATAAAGGAGCGCGTGAATTGCGCCGACCCCTCGACGGTGAAGCTCGGAGACCGGCAGGGGCGTGACCGCAGGCCCGCGTCGCCGGAAGAGGAGACGCGCGACGCTGAGCAGCATCAGCGTCACCCCACCCAGCGTGTGCATCCGCGAAATGAGGAGCCGTCCGCTTGAGTCAGCCGGCAGGTCGGTCATGACGAACCCGGCCGCCGCGAGTCCCGCGATGATCATGGCGCCCAGCCAATGGAGCGCGACACTCGTCTTCGACCAGCGATCACGCATGGCGGCCTCCCTCGAGCAAACGCGGCAGCCCACCGTCCATCCCACCGACGAGCCACCGCCCCAGCCCGGCCCGCGGCCCAGTTCGAGCGACAGTCACGGTGCTCATGTTGCAAGCCTTCCGTCGCCCCAGTGCTTCAGCGCGAGTACGCCCGTGAGCACCACCGAGGCGGTCATCGCCACGGCGCCGAGGAGCACGAAGATCGGCGAGAGACCCAGGTACACCTCGCCGAGGATCCCGGCCGGCATGAGGAGCCCCGCGAGGCCGAGCCCCGCGGCCGTGCTGCGCGCCCTGTCACTCGCAGAGGCGAGACGCACGAGCACGAAGCCCAGCGCGAGGTTGAGCAGCGCGAAGAGGTTTCCGTGGACATGCGCGAGGCGCGCCTCGAAGTGCTTGCCGACCGAGTAGCTGGCGACCCAGGCTTCCTTTTCTGGCGCGAAGTCTCGCAGGTAGATCAGGAGGAATCCGTAGAGCATGAAGCCCGCCATGACCAGCAGGCCCCCGCCGACGTTGTAGCGTCCAGTCTTCACGGGTGATGCTCCTCTCCGCTTCCAGGGGTGGTGGGAATCAAGCGCTTCATGGGGCTCTCTTTCTGCTCGACGTGGACGCGACAACGGGCAAACGGAGGAGCGTGAGCAGGCTGCCCAGCACTGCGCGCGCTTCGGCCTCTCGCTGCCGAGCCTTTGACGGAGAGAGCGCCAGCATCTGCACCGTGCCCATGATGATGGGTGCGAGCGTCTCAGCGGGGAGATCGGCGCGCAGCTCTCCTGCGTCCTGCCCCTCGCGCACACAGGTGAGCACGAAGGCGCGCGTCTTCTGCACGCAGGCCGAAAGACGCGCCGAGCCGCTCTTGGGCAGCGCAAGGAGGAACTGCTCGGAGAGGACCAGCCGCAGGATACCCAGCTGATTGCCCACGGCCGTGCTTCGGGCCTCGATGAAGCGCTCAAGGCGCTTGATTAGAGGAAGCGTCGGTGGCGGGTACGTCGACTCGAGAACGGCTTCGACGCGCGCGACGACGGCGTCGAGCAGCGCTTCGAGCGAAGCGAAGTGCCTGAAGATCGCGCCGGTCGAGAGCCCGACCTGCGCCGCGAGGCCGCGGGTGCTCAGCGCCGCGATGCCCTCGGTCGCGATGATGTGCAGCGCGGCGTCGGTCAGCTCGACCTGTCGCTCCTCGGATGTCCGGCGAGGCTCTCCCATACCCATGCAGAGTAAGTGCTTACTTATCTACACGCAAGGGCAACCGCAGTTGACGCGCAGCGGGCCACGTCGGATGAGCCCTTGCGAAGCGGAGGCGAGGGACAGCGCGAGAAGGGCGAAGCTCAGGCGTCGCAGCTCTGGCACCGGGTGCTGGTGGTCTTCGTCCTGGTGATGGTCGGCGGGCTGGTGACGCATGCCGTCGCCCTCGTCTCTGGTAAATAGCCAGCAGGGCACACGGGGCAGCGCGCGCGACCGGCGAGCGCCTCGTGAAGTTCCCGTCGGGATCGCGCGTGAGCGCGGTGAAGGCCCCCGCTTCGTAGCCGCTCGCGTCGCTGCTCCACGGGCCGGACGTCCGCCGAGTCCCGTCCGCCGTCAGCAGGACGACCGTCGTGTCGCCGTTGTCATTCTCGTGCTGGATGTACGCGTGCCGTGGCGCTCCACGTGCTTGCCCTCGCTGGAGAACTCATCGAACACGCCTCCGCAGGACATGCACGGCCCGTTGCCGGTGGCGAAGCTGCGCGATCCATCCGGTGTCGGCGCGACCTCGCGATAGTCCACCTCGTTCTCGGGAGAGCCGGCCCGCCAACTGAAGGTGCCGGCGCCGCTGTACCGGGTGATCTGGCTGACCTCGTCCTGCTTCTCTGCCACCACGATTCCGCCGTTGTTGTCGGCATCGAGATCCCTCCCGGTGCGGTGGCCCTCCCGAAGGACCGTCAGCCACTTCACCCGGCTTTCCGGCTCAGCGTCCACGCAGACGTTGTCGTTCCCGCAGGTCTCGCCTTCGCCGCAAGGCGCCGCACTGGAGGCTCCCGCTGCAGCCATCGGAGACCTCGCCGCAGGTCTAGGTCAGCGTGCCACCACAGCCGTCGGCAATCTGGCCACAGGTCTTGCCTTCCGCCTCGCAGGTGGTGGGCGTGCACCCGCCGGGAGGTGGTGGCGATGGTGGTGGTGCTGGAAGTTCAGTGGGACCACACGCCGCGGCGATGTCGGCCCCCGGACGGATCTCCAGCTGCGATCCTGAACCCCTCCCAGTGCCTTCTGCCCGCGGCGATTCGTCGGTTCGCGGACTGTCCCCAGAGGCCCTCGCGCCGTTGGATCCGGGACCTCGTCCAGCTCTCGACGGTGTCGGGGGTGCGCCGCTCTGATCGGCAAGGAGATCTCCATTCGGAGCCTTGCGCGGGCCGGGCCACGTTCCCATGTTCGGCGCCCGCGGCGTCCGGAAAATGGGCAGGCGTCGTGGAGGGGCGGGTATGGGGCGATTGATTCAGGCGCTGGTGCTGTCGGTGACCTTGGTGGTCACTGCCGCCGCGTGCCATGACCCCTTGCGGATCCGGAACGTCTTCGACTTCGACGGCGGCACGCCGCTCGCACCACCGCTGCTGCCCGATGCAGGTCCGCCCGTCGTTCCGGACGCAGGTCCCGCGGAGGTGCCGGACGCTGGCCCTCCCCTCCTTCCGGATGCCGGAGATCCGACTCCCACGCCTACGCCCGATGGCGTACCGGCCCCGCTGGACGGGGTCTACACGGACTCCGGACCCGCGGATGAGGACGCCGGTATCCGGGGCCTGGTCTCGTTCCACATCCGCGAGAAGGACGCGCTGGAGCAGCGCATTCGCGACCTCTACGATCCCTCCAGCCCGGAGTTCCGCCGCTACATGACGCCGGCCGAGTGGATCTCCCTCCACTCGCCCCATGAAGTGGACGTGAACACCGTGGCGGACTGGTTCAAGTCGCAGGGCTTCCAGGTCCCGTTCGTGGCGACCAACCGACTGCTCTTCGAGTTCACCGGGACGGTCGGGCAGTTCAACCGGGCGTTCGACGCGACGGTGCATGTGCTCTCCCGCAAGTCACCGCAGGGCGGCAACCCGAACCACGACGTGTTCGGCTTCGTGGAAGGTGGGATCACCATGCCCAGGTTCGTCTCGGATCGGATTCACTCCCTGGCGACCCTGGATCTGGCAGCCGAGCCCGGCCCGATGTCCGGAGAGGTGGGGCCCCTCCCCGACAGCCCTCCGCCCAACATCGAGGACGGGCTGACCCCCCAGCAGGTGGCGCACGCCTACAACTTCGACGCGCTCTACGATGCAGGCTTCCACGGACAGGGCGTCCGGCTGGGCATCACCGTGGGCGCCGGCTTCCGCTTCAAGGACGTTGAGGGCTTCTGGAAGTCCATGGGCATCACGCGCGAGAAGCCCCGGGTGATCCAGACGATGGAGCCGCCGGCCACGCGCTACCGCGAGACGACGCTGGACATTGAGTGGGCAGGCGCGATGGCGCCGCGCGCAGACCTGCTTGTCTACATGGGCCCGGACGCGCGGAACACGTCCATGCTCTTCACCTTCAACGAGGCGATCGCCCGGGGCGAGGTGGACGTGATCACCAACTCGTTCGCCCACCGCGAGGACTCTGAACCCCGCGCGGTCGAAGAGGCCTACAACCACGCGGCGATGATGGCCCCCGCTCTGGGGATCACCGTCGCGGTGGCCAGCGGCGACTCTGCCGGAACCGACGTCCCCTCCTCCAGCCCCTGGGTGACGGCGGTGGGCGGCACCGAGATCAGGATGGAGGGGCTGCGGGTGGTCTCGGAGATCGCCTGGCACGCGTCGGGCTCCGGCCCCTCGCAGACGCACCGCAAGCCGTGGTGGCAGCAGGGGCATGTCCCAGGAAACATGCGCGGCACCGCAGACCTGTCGATCAACAGCTCGTTTGGCTACTGGACGACCTATCTGGGCGACCAACGAGCGAACTACGGCACCTCCTACGCAGCACCGGTGTTCGCGGGCATGGCCGCTGTCATCAACAGCGCCCGGGCTTCCCAGGGCAAGGTCCGGGTGGGGTGGCTGAACCAGACCCTCTACACCGACGAACGGGTGCAGCGCGCCTGCAAGGACATCACCGAGGGCGGCACCTGGTCCAAGAGCGGGTTCCGCCCCGCGGGTCCGGGTTGGGATTACCCCACCGGCTTCGGCGCTCCGGACGCCCAGCGGATGCTGGACGCCTTGCCGTAGCTTCCCCACGCTAGCAGAGCAGGTAAGCAGCAGCCTGCCTGCCTGACCTCCCATTGGATGAGAATCGTGCATGGGGGTTCGATGTTCGATCCCCAGCATGCACAACCGACTCCAGTACGTTGCTTCCTGTCTCGCTGCGCTTTGGTTCCTCGGCTGCGGCGGTGGCTCCGATTCGGGGGCACCGGCGGGCGGGGCTCCCGGCGGTGCGGCCAGCGACAGTGCGCTCGCGTCCAGCGGCTCTGACGCAGGCACGCCCAGCGAAGGTACCCCTCCGGCCGATGCGTGCACGCCCTTCGCGGCACTTCCGAAGGGTGAGGGCGGTCTCGTCTCGCACCTTAACGGGGCGCCCATCGTTCCCAATGGATCGAACTTCCAGGAGCCTCCGGCAACGGAGCTCGCGGGCTTCGAACGCGCCTTCGAGGCCCTGGTTCGCGCGCCCAGCGCAGAGACTGCCAGCGAGCTGACGAGCTATGGGTTCCTCTCCTCGCTCTTCAAGACCGAGGACGGGAAGGCGTTCCTGGTGTTCGAAGATTCTGTGGCGAACCGCGGAGCCGGGACGTTCGTGGTGAACCTCGCTCCCGGGCGGGACCTCTGGCTGGAGTCCCCCCATGCGGATTCGGACCAGGGCACGCTGGCGCAGGGCGCGCATCAGCTCCTCGGGCTGGGGGCTCGCGCCTACCTCATCACCGGCTCCCACCGCTGCGCCTCGGCGGCGGAGACGCCCTGCTCTGGCAAGTCAAACATGTGCGGCGGCAAGCTCCGCCGGGCAGACGCGGCGCACTACGATCTGACCTTCTTCCACTCCGCCCACCGGGCGCTGCGCTACGCCTTTCCCTCTGCCGTGGCGGTGAACGTCCACGGCATGGACGTGGACGGGGTGGAGGCGGCGGTGATCTCCAACGGGACGAAGGCGCCGCAGCCGGGAAGCCTCTCCGTCCGCTTCCGAGACGCGCTGAACACGCGGCTTCCGGAGAACCTCCGGGCGTTCTCCTGCAACGATCCGAACGATGAGGGCCAGCACCGTCCGCTCTGCGGAACCACCAACGTGCAGGGGCGGGCGGACAACGGATCCTCAGACGCCTGCCGTGCCGCCAGCACCACCGGAGGTGATCGCTTCCTCCACCTCGAACAGGCCGCCTCGCTGCGTTCGGCCCCGCCTGGCGATCCCCTGTCCGACGCCGTGATCGCCGCCCTGGCGGACGTGGTCCCCTGCACCCTCGGCGGAGCCGGCCTGGGCTGCAGCGAGGCTGCGGTGGCGTGCAGGTAGGAGGACCCGTCCTCCGCTGAGCAGACGGCAGTGCCTTCGCAGCCAGAACTTCCTTCGGGGTGTCCACTGGAGACCAGCCCTCCGGTGCGCGGGGGCGCGCGCGTTTCGAACTCGACGGTGGGCCGGGAACGCGGGACGCAGGGGCCTGGCACTCGGGTAGGTGCGTGGGCATCTCCAGCCGCGCATCATGCCCTTGGCCACTCTGACACTCTTCCCGCCGTACTCCCTCGACACCTCGATCCTGGTCGCGGTGCTGGTGGGCGTCCTGGCCCTCGCGCTCCTCACCGAGACCCTGGGGTGGGTGTTCGTCGGACTGGTGGTGCCGGGCTACCTGGCCTCGGTGTTCGTCATCCATCCCGAGGCAGGTCTCACCGTCACCTTCGAGGCGGTGCTCACCTACCTGCTCGCGGTGGCGCTCTCCAAGGGCCTAAGCCGCACCGGGGCCTGGAGCGAGTTCTTCGGACGGGAACGCTTCTTCCTGGTCGTGCTCGCGTCGGTGCTGGTGCGCGCCGTCTCCGAGGCGTGGTTGCTGCCCACCGTCGGAGGGCTGCTCGACCAGCGGTACGGGACCGCCTTCGCGCTGGACCGGACGCTGCACTCCATCGGCCTGGTGCTGGTGCCGCTCACCGCCAACGCCTTCTGGAAGCTGCAGCTCCGGCGCGGGCTGCTCCAGGTGGCGGTGCCGGTGGCGGTCACCTACCTGGTGCTCCAGCTCATCTTGCTGCCGTACACCAACCTGTCGTTCTCCTCGCTGGAGCTCACCTACGAGGACATCGCGCAGTCGTTCCTGGCGAGCCCGAAGGCGTACATCATCCTGCTGACCACGGCGATCCTCGCCGCGCGCTTCAACCTGAAGTACGGGTGGGACTTCAACGGCATCCTCGTCCCTGCGCTGATCGCGCTCACCTGGATGACGCCAGGCAAGCTGGTGGCCACGGGGTTGGAGGTGCTGGTGCTGGTGCTGGGCACCCAGGCGCTGCTGCGGATCCCCGGGCTCTCCACCATGAACCTGGAGGGGCCTCGCAAGACGGTGCTGGTCTTCGCGTTCGGATTTGCCGTGAAGTGGGGCCTGGGCTGGTTCTTCGGAGGCCGGGTACCCGGGCTGAAGGTCACCGACCTCTTCGGGTTCGGCTACCTCGTCCCCGCGCTGCTCGCGGTGAAGATCCTCCAGAAGAAGGTGGTGGTCAGGACGCTGCTCGCCACCGCCCACACCTCCTTCGCCGGCGTCGTTGTGGGCAGCCTGATCGGCTTTGCGCTCTCGCTCATCGAACCGCGGCCTGCAGTGGCCGAACAGGATCGCCAGGAGCTCGCGGCACCTTCGCTGGGTCTCTCCCGCACTCCCCTGGGGGTGATGGCCATTGCCCGCGCCACCGCCCGTGAGAGCGGCACCGAGGCCAGGCCGCTGCCGAAGCGGCGCGGAGAGCTGCGGCGCTATGGCGAGCTCTGGAAGGCGATCGACCCCTGGCTGGTCGAGCCGACCGCCGAGGCCCAGGCGTCGGTGGAGAAGGCCGCGGCGGCGCTGAGCATGCGGCTGGAGGAGCTGCCGCCCACGGCCGCCGGGCTGCGGCAGTTCGCGCTGCTGGAACGCACCGGGGCGGTCGGGAAGATCGGCTGGGACACGGCCATCCTCATCCCCGGGGCGCCAGGACCCGTCCTGGAGATTCCCCGCCCCGCCTACGAAGCGCCCGCCGCAGAGGCCGCCACGGTGCTCTGTGCGCGCGTGGCGTGCCGGTCGATCCTCGCCAGTGGCGTGGACACCCGCCTCCTCAGCCTCAAGCAGGGCGACGCGGTCATCACCGACGCTACTCCCTTCCACACAGCCCACGTGCTGCTCGAGGCGCACCCCCGGGTCGTGATCAGGGCGGACGGCCGGGTCGCACGCCGCGGCGCGCAGCTCCACCTCCCCCCGACCCTGTCGGGCCTGGAGGCGCTGTGGCCCACCGCGCAGTCCACGCGGGACGCACCGCCGGACGGGGGACTTGCCTGGGCGGGCGGTGACACCGCCATCCTCCGCGTCAACCCGGACGATCTCGCGCAGGTGGTGGTGGAGGGCACCACGCTTGCCAGGACCGTGGACCTGCACGACGCGCGCAGCCTGATCTCCACGCCCTCGTCGTGGAAGGGGCCACTGCTCCCTGAGCCGACCTCGGAGGAGCTGCTGGTCCTGGAACATCAGGTCGCGTCCATCCTCCTGGACGTCCATGCGCCGCGCGGCCGTCCACAAGAACCTTCGCTCCGGGTGCTCTGGGCGGCCCGGATGGCGGAGCTGTTCGGTCTCTCCGTGCGAGAGGTCGCAGGCTGTGGCGAAGACTGTTTCCTGGTCCTGGAGAACAGCGCTGCGCAGCGGGTGGGCGCGGGGATCCTCGTCCGCGCCGGCGCTGAACCCCTGGCCCTGGAGGCGCCCGTGCCGGATCGTGAGAACGGCGTCCTCGAGCTCTCCTTCGAGATGCTGACGGCCGCGGATGCACGCGCCGTCGTCTTCGCCGGGCCTCCGCTGGGCTACGACGCGGCGGCCCCGCACCCGGCAGTTCCCGGCAATGGCCAGACCTCCTTCGAGGCGTTCCATCAGGCGGCGCACCGTGCGCTGCCGACCGGGGCTGTGCTCCAGCTGCGAGGCTATGGGTCACGTCCCGGCCTGGACTCCGATGTGCTGGTGGATCTGGACCGGCCGGTCCTGGACGACCAGTCGAGGCCGCAGCAGGTCGAACGGCTGTTCGCCTCCGGGGGGCCGCTGCACTGGCTGTCCGACCGCGTGCGCTACTTCGAGGGCGGGCCCGAACAGGTGGGCTTCGGAACCGCGAGCCCGCAGCAGGGGTTCTCCCGCGCCTATGGCGGCGCCCAGCACGCGACGCTCTGGCTCTCCGACAAGTTGCGAGGCGCCTACGTGGAGCCGCGCCGCGCCGCCAACGAGTTGGGCCACGTGGGGCTGGGCGCCTTCCCGCTCACGCCGATGGCGGTCGAAGACGCGCTGGGGATGACCACGGTGGCAGCGCCGCGGGCTCCCACCTCAGCAGCGCTGGAGCGGGAGTTCGAAGCCTTGATGCTGACCGCCAGCCGGGCTGTCCGGGAGCAGAACATCCACGACCTTGCCTCGCTGGCGAGGGTCCGCAGCGAGGGGCGCACCCGACTTCAAATCCAGACCTTCTGGAGCCCCAGGCATGCGCTGCCGTACCTCCTGGTCGAGGCGAAGGAAGGCCGCCGCGTGCTGCGGGGGATCCAGTTCCTGCAGAGCGCTGAGGCCTCTACGCCGCCGCTCCGGCTGGACGCGCGGGCGCCGGAAGCGGACGAGGGAACGGCTTTGGAGCTGGCGCTGCGGATGAGGGGTCAGGTCGTGGTCACGGGTGACGAGGCAGTGGGCGGGAGCCGCCGATGAGGATGCGCAGGTGGGCGCCGTACGGAGGGCTGGCGGTCGCACTGCTGGTGGTGTGGGGCGGGGCGTCGGTGGTCTTGAAGGCCATGGCGTCACCGGCCGCGGTGCGCGATCAGAAGTTCCAGCGCGCCGAACGCACCGTCTACTACCGGCTCAACCCCGGTGACACGCTGACGTTGGATCTAGCGGCCCAGGCCCACGAGCTTCGAATGCTCACCCACCTGGTGCTTCCGCCGGACTCGGAATACGCGGCCGAACGCCAGTTCGTCTACGGCTTGGAGCTGAAGTTCCACCACCCGGACGCCTCCGAAGCGCCCACGGCGCTCTTCACCCGGACGCGGCAGAGCAAGGCCTTGCTCAAGGACGGACTGTGGGCGCAGGAGCACGCCTTCACCCTGGCCCCCGGCACGCAGATCGCCGACGGCCGGGAGTTCCTGGTCCAGGTGCCGGACGCCGCCAAGCCCGCGCCGGGGACGATCTCGCTTCGCTACGCCGGAGCCCAGGGCGCGCTGCTGGTGCGCGTCTATGGCCGCTACGAACGCCTCCAGTCGCTCTTCGTGCGCTCCGAGCAGCTGCGCCGTGCCGAGAACCGGGTGGAACGGGCCACCGCGCTGCCGTGGGAGAAGCTCCCCGCGGCCCGTCAGCGGCAGCTCTCGCGGGTGGAGTGGGAGCCCCTCAATGCCCAGGGCGAGGTGGGCACCGACTTCGAGGTGGAGACGATCTACCGGACGGCCTTCCGGCTGCCTCTGGTCGATGTGGCCGAAGCCGCTCAGACCTACCTCGCGCCGGGGGCGGGCATCGCGATCAATGTCCGGGGCCCGGCCACCCCCACCCTCCGGCTGTGGCGGGCAAGCTCCTGGGGCGCAGAGCTTGCCCAGGACGTGGAGGTGCACGCCACTGCCTGGGACGGTTCGGTGCAGCGCTGGAGCGTTCCCCGTCCGGCGCCGGGCGAGGTGACCGCCCGTCCGCTGGAGCTGTCCCCCGGCGTGCACACCCTGAAAGTGGTGAACCGGGCGGACGCCGAACTCCGCTGGGCCCTCGAAGGAGAGGCCGCGACCTGGTTTGCTCCCGAGGCGATGAAGGGCCCCACCCAGGGCACCCTGGCCCTCCTCCCCGACCTCCAGCGCACCGATGCGTACGCCGTCGGTCCGGAGTGCGCGCCTGCCCAGCTGGAGCTGCCCGCCACCCGCGACACCTGGGGCCGGCTGCTGCGCGTGGACGCCCGTGCGTTTCTGGAAGCGCCGGCGCCGGGCTCCGTGACGCTCTCCCTGTTCGACGCCAGGGGCCTGCATGTGGGCGACACCTCGGTGGCGCTCACCGCCGAGCCTGCGGTCTTCGACTCCGCCACCCTTCCCCACCGGGTGGGCGGTGGCCTTCCCTGCGTCACTGCCGGGGTCGCCGCTGCCGCGCCCGAGGTGGAGGCCACGGTCCGTCCGGTGCGGATCTCGGCGGCGGTGAGCGGGAAGCTGTTCCTTCCGCAGAACGTCCATCGTGTCGAGGTCCGCGGGGACGTGCCCGCCCTGGTCAGCCTCTTCACGTTCCTGCCGGCCCAGGGAGAGGCGCGGCTGGGTACGCCCTACGGTGAGTCCATGCCCACGGTCACCCGGTGGTCGCATGCGCCCATCGACCGCCTCTCCTGGCATTCCATCCGTCCTGCGAACCACCGCGAGCTGGCCGCGGTGGGCGCGGAGGTCACCTTGACAAGGCAGGTCCGCCTGGAGCCCTCCGGGCAGCCCAGCTCCGACACTTCCGGGGCCGAGGCGCTCACCCTCTACCCTTCGGGCACTCCGGCCTCGCTGGAGCTCTTCGAGCCCGATCCGGAGGTCACTGCCGCGGACGCCGCTCGCTCGCTCTTTGCGCTGCTCACGCCGGGCGAACCCCTCCGCGTGCGCTTCGACGCCCGCAGCCCTACGCGTCCGGAGCTGCGGCTACATCTTGAGGGCAGCGGCGGTCTGGGACATCAGGTGGAGATCGTGGTGGATGGGAAGGTGGTGCGCCGTCACCGGCTCGCCTCCACCCGGTCGCGCGCACTGCTGCCACCCATCCCCTCGGGCGTTCACGAGGTGGTGGTGCGTTCCCACGCGCCGGGCCTCACTGCAGCCCTGAACCGCGCGCCCGCGCCAAACGAGGCGTCGCTGGCCCACCGCTCAAGGACCCTCTACCGGCTGGGCGGAGGCGGACTCCGGGTCCCTGTGGTGAAGAAGCGCGCCGGCGCCGAGACCCTGAACATCGTCGTCTACACGCCGCGCGCACAGGTCGAGGCGGCCACCCGGCTCCAGGTCACGGTGGACAAGGGCTTCCCGCGCCGGCGGACGGGCGTGCTGGTCCCCCGGATCACCCGCGCCGTCCGGTTGGTGGAGGTTGCCCCCACCGATCGCCCCGCGGGCAGCGCTGCGGGTCGTCCCGGCGACCTTTGGCACCCGCGCACCTTCGCGGTGATCCTGGCCGAAGACCTGGCCCCGGGCACGCACTGGGTGGAGATCAAGCCGGAGCGTCCCACCGCACTTTGGGCGCGGTTCTTCGTCTACGGTGACTCCGTGGACGAGGCCAGGGTGCGCCAGTGGAACCGTCCGGGGTGGGACGTCGAGGAGGGGCCATGACGCCGGAGCTTGCGCGATCCCTCGCTGTGGCCGCCTGGCTGGTCGCGGCCGTAACCCTGGCCCAGGAGCCGCAGGTGTCCGTGACCCAGACTTCGACGCAGTGCATGCCGCGCGAGTGGGAACGTCAGCTCTGGCCCCACCCAGAGGACGTACGCTTCACTGCCACCACGCTGGAGGAACGCGGGGTGTTCTCGCGCGTGCTGCCTGCGCTGCTCGCCGCGGCCCCCGCCGGAGGCGCCGCAGAACCGCAGGTGGCCGCAGATCTGGAGACCGTCGGATTCCTGCTGGAGACCTGGCGCACGCCGAACGACACCTTCTGGGTGCTTCGGGAGCGGCCCGAGCTTCGCCGCGGCGCCGGCGCCTATGTCATCCGGACCGGCCCCGCCTCCTCGGACTTCGTGCAGACGCCTCACGCGTACTTCGACTCCGGCACCGGCGTCCTCGGCGCGCAGCTCTTCGCCTGCCCACCGCCCGGTACCAGGCCGCGGCTCTTCGCGACCAATACCGCCCACCGCTTCAAGTCCCGGCCGGGCGAGACACGCGAAGAGCCGGATCACCCGGCGGATTTGGCGCACAACCCGGACCACCTCTTTCAGTGGGTGACGGACCTGGCGGCACGGGGGCTTCCCAAGCTCCGGGTGCTGCAGCTCCATGGCTTTGCCTCCACCGGATCGCGCAAGGAGCTGCTGGCAGTTGTGAGCGCGGGCTCGCACCGTCCGTCGCCCGCAGTTCGAAAGCTGAGCGGAAAGCTGGGAACGCTCCTGGGCAGCGGCGTTCGGCTCTTTCCGGACCAGACCGATGTGTTTGGCGCGACGCAGAACGTCCAGGCGAGGCTGCTGCAGAGCTATCCCGGGACGGCGTTCGTGCATCTGGAGCTCTCGTCGGAGGTGCGGAAGTCCCTCGCCTCTCCGGCGGAGCTTGCGCGGCTGGGTGATGCCCTGCTGCTTCCGTTCGAGGGGTAGAGAGACTGAACATGGTTCGACGTGGAGCACGCTGGGTGTGGGTTTGGGCACTGGCCGCGATGGCGGCCATCGCAGGTCCGGAGGCGCTGCTTCCGGAGACCTGGGCCGAAGGGGTGACCTGGGAAGCCCAGGCGGTCCGACTGGCTGCCCCCGGTGAGGTCCGCCCGGTAGAGCCCTTCGTCCCTGCCTTCTCATGGGAGCAGAGCGGGAGGCTGACCGTCTCCCGGAACCGCGCGGCGGTGGTGCACCTGCGACCGCTGGAGGTCCTGCGGGTCCGCGCCTCGAAGGGGATTCCGCGCTTTGAACGTGTGCCCACCGCAAGCCACCCGGACGCCGCCTGGATTCGCCTGGAGGAGCCGGGCGTGGCTGCCCGGAAGGACCTCTGGTACCTGGCCGAACCGATGGGCGGCGGAAGCCTCTGGCTCATCCTGTCCGACGACGAGGCCGAGATCGAAGTGCAGCGGCCTGAGCCGCTGGAGCGTGCCCTCAGCGACGAGGCGGTACGCGCGGGGATCCTCGCCTGGATCGACCGCGGAGGGACGCGCCCCCCGCTGCCCTTCCACCCGGAGCTCCGGCACCAGTTGGACCGGGACCTGGAGGTCGCCACGCTGCTGGGCGAAGCCCTCCCGAAGGAGGCCCCCACGAAGAGTGCCTTGCAGGCCTACCGGAAGGCCTCCGCCTTGCGGGCCTGGACGCTGATCCAGCCGCTGCGGCAGTCGTCTTCACGGCTGACCACCCACCTCCCGAAGGGCGAGAACATCCCGGTGGAAGGGTCCTCCCAGCCGCTGGCGCTCCCCCCAGGGGAGAACGGCCGGTGGGAGCTGGAGGCGCGCGGACCCGGCGTCCTCGCGGTGGACGTCCGCCGGGTGTTCGGCGCCGGGGAGACGGGCGACGCGGTCATCGAGGTGTACGACGGCGAGACCCTGCTTGGCCGCGCGGTCGCCCCAGCGCGCGGCGCCTACTCAGAATTGGCCGGCCTACCGCTCCCGCTGGGCCGCACGCTGCGACAGACGCCTCAAGGCCGGCAGCTGGGTCCCAACGAAGAGCTCCGGGTGCCGCTGCGCGAGGGACGGCATGCCTACAGGATCGAGTGGCGCGCAGGCGCTGTGGCGCTGCGCGCGGTCGAGGCGCGGCGGCGTCCCTGGCTGTCCGACACCCTGGGCGCGGCCGACTGGCAGGAGTGGGCAGCGCAGGCGACGAAGCTCCTGGGCGCTGACGCCTCGGTGCAGGCGGTGCTGCTGCGACGCGAGCTGGCGCGGCTGGATCCGCGGCTCCCTGCCCCATCGCAGGAGGTGCCGCTGGAGCTGCTCTCCCCGGCGCTGCGACCTCTGGCTGCGATCGGAGCGCAAAGCTTCGGACAACCGGTGGGGAACACCGGCGCTGCGCTGGCGGCGACCCTGAAGGCAGCGCCACTGCCACCCGAAGGTGCGCTGGGCTGGTCGCTGCGGCTGGAGCTGGCCGACCACTTGATTGACGCTGGCTTGTTCGAAGAGGCCCGCACCCTGATGCGAGCGGCGCCCACCTTCCCGCCGTCGGGCTGGCTGGCTGCCTCCGCCGCACGGCGGGTGGCGCGGCTGCCCTCCGACGCGGGCCTGCGCAGTCGCGAGCTGGCGGCGCTGGAGCTGGCCTGGCGGAAGGAGCCGCTCTCCCTGGCCATCCGGAGCGACTACGCGCGGCGCTTCTACGACTCCGCGCGGTGGCGGACCGTTGCGCCCCGGGGGCGAGATGAGCGGCCGCAGGTTCGTCGCTGGCTGGATCTCCGCGAGGTTCCCGGCGGGGCCGCAGCCGGAGCGGGCGCGCTCGTGGCCATCTCCCCCGGCGAATCGGTGCAGGTGACGGTGCCGGACGCCGAGGCCCCACGTCAGGTGCGCCTCTATGTGCTCGGCGAACCCGGGGCCAAGGGCGTCACCCTCCAGGTGGGGGCGAGGTCCTTCCCGGTGCCGCAGGTAGAGGCGCTGGAGCCCGTGGAGCTGGCGCTGCCCGCGGGGTCGCATCTTCTCCAAATCCAGGGACCGCCGGGCGTTCGCGTCTTCGCACCGGCCTCCGGCGCACCCACCCCCTCGGCGGCCTACGTGCGCGCGCAGTGGGCGCTTCGCACCGGAAGTCACCCGGTCCGCTTCCGGATCCCCGACGGGCAGCTTCCCACGCCCATCCGGCTTGCGCTGCGTCCGGACGGTCCGCGCAAGGGCCCCCTCGCGCTCTGGCTGCGCACTGACGTGGGTGAGGCGCGGAGGCTGTGGCTGCATCCGGGGCAGCCGTCGGAGGACGCGCGCGCGCTGGAGCTGGGCGGGCGGAAGTCCGTTCCCACCGCCTCGGTGACGCTGCACCTTCCGGCGCTGGTCCGGGAGGTGTGGCTGGACGTGGACGACGCGGCGCCCGAGGAGGACAAGAAGGCCCTCCTGCATGGCTCCGTGGCGATCCGCGTGGCCGAAGGCGACCGGAAGCTGGCTTCGCCGTCAACCCCTCCGGACGCGGCGCTGCTCGAGAAGCTGCTGACGCTCTCCCGCGAGCTGGACACCACCTCCGAAGATGCGGGCCGCCTCCTCGCACGCGCGCGCCTGCTGCTGGACGCCGGCGAGGAGGGCCTGGCCCGTGGGGATCTGGACCGCGCGCTGGACCTTCCCGCCCCGCTCACCGAGAGCGAGGCGCGGCAGGCGCTGGAGCTGATGGACAGGCTTGAGGAGGAGGACACGCGGCTGCCCTTCGCGCAGCCGATAACAGAACCCACCCTGCTTCGTCCGGCGATGGGTGCGTTGCCAGAGAAGCACGTGGACAGCTACCTGGCCGCGCGCCGGCAGGTCGCGGAGGACAGGACGGCAGACGGGCTGTTCGCGCTCGCCGCGCTGTACCGCGACGCGCCGGTGCCGCAGCTTGGCCTGGAGACGCTGGCGCTGGTGGAGCGCGCGCAGCTGGAGGGCAGCGAACGTTGGACGAAGGGGGTGGCGGCCATCGGCTACGGGATCGCCTCGCAGCTCGCCCCTTTCGGTGAGCTGCCGATCCTCCGGCGGGTCCGGACCGAAACGGCCCGCTGGACGCGGTGGGATCGCCTCGCGGATGCAGAGCAGCAGGCCGGCGCGGTGAGCGCGGAGCAGGAGGCACCTCCGGAAGAGGCGATGATCGCCATCCGCAAGGCGCTGCTCGCGCCGCCCTGGGCGCTGGACGAGGGCCGGGTGGTGCGTTCAGGCACTGCCAGCGTGCTGGACCTGACGCTGCCCCAGCCCGACACGTTCGGTGCCGAGGTCCTCTGTCGCACCTGGCCCATTGCCCAGGATGCGGCCCCCGGTCCGTGCAAGGTCTCGCTGCGCGTGGACGGGGTGGTGGCGATTCAGCGCCAGGTCGCTCACGGTGAGCTCGCGCGCCTGGACGCCACCGTGGCGACCGCGGGGAAGCACCAGCTGGAGCTGGTGGTGGAGGATGACGACGCGCCCCGGGTCGCGGTGGTCCGATTCCTGCGGCTCGGCGGAGCGCTCCGTGAGGTGGCGCTGGAGCCGAGGCGACCCCTCACCTTCCTGCGCTCCAGCCCGTCGCTCCCGGTGACGATGACGGTGTTGGGGCCGACCGTGCTGCGGGTGGCCGCCCGCTCCCTGGGTGCACAGGCGCCTCGGACGCTGCACGTGGCCACCGAACGGACGCAGCCCAGCTCACCCGAGGCAGGGGACGCTCCCTCGGACAGCCGGGGAAAGACGCTGGAGCTGCAGGCCGGCGCGGATCCGTCCGTCACCGGCGCTCCGGCTCCGGTGGGCGCGGAAGCCGAGCTGGTGATCCTCCTCCCGGAGGCGGGTCCGCACCGGGTGCGGCTGGAGTCACCGGACGGAGACGTGCTGGTGCGGGTCCGCACCGCAGGGTCCGAACGTCCCCACCCCGTCTCGCAGACGCAGCCTCCCGAGCTGCGACGCGCGGAGCCGCTGCCCTGGCCCGCGCTTCCGGAGCGGCTGACCTTGATGCCCGACGCCACCGTCGAAGGTTCGGGCGGGGCGCTGGGGATGCTCTCCCTGGAGCTGGGCGCCAGCGACGAACGGCTCTCCGACCAGGATCAGGTCACCCGTGCGCTGCGGGCCGGACTCGAGGCGGCGGCCAGCTACCGTCGCGAGCTGGTGCAGGAGGCCTGGTGGGTCCGCGCCGCGCTCAGCTCGCGGGTGCTCCTTGATCGAGCGCCCGCCTTCGGGGGCGCCGTGGCAGTGCATGGGCGCCGGCTGCCCCTGGACCTGCGGCTGTCGCTCTCCGCACGGGCCGCACTGCAGAGCCTGGACGGCGGGATGCGGTGGTCCGCGGGAGGCCGCGCGTCTGTGGACCGGTGGGTCTCGCTGACCTCGGACCTCGCGCTGATTCCCTCTGTGGCGGTGGATCTCCAGACGCAGCACGGAGCCGCGGACGGGGACCGGTACGATCTCTCCGTCTACTCCCGCTACGACGAACAGCATCCGCTCCGGGTCATCCCGCGGGCCTCCCTCCGCTGGCTGCCCCTCCAGGACCAGGTGGGCAGCCTGGCGGGGTGGGCCTCCACCAACAGCGACTCGGTGTCGTTGGACCACGCCACCGGGGAGCTGAGCTGGTCTTCCCTCTGGACCTCTCCGCTCTCCCCGGTCCGCACCGACCTGGGCTACGGCCTCTCCTACCGGTTCGATGACGCGCACCGCTCGGCCGCCTACCTGCGCCACCACCTCCGCCTGGCCGCGGACTGGGCGGTGTGGACAACGTCTACCGGCAGACTGCTCGTCTTCGTCGAAGACCGGCTCCACTACTCCAATCCCTTTGGACTCCAGAACGTCGCCGGGGCGGGGCTGCGCTGGGACTTCAGCGGCGGACGTGGACTGCGCGACATTGCCCCCCCTGAGGAGGAGTTCGAACACCTCCTGGACCCACGCCGTTTCATCCAGTGACCTGTCCGCTCCTGGAATCCGACACCGGTCGGACTTCCAGGGGCCTCGGCGCGTGCATACCTCTGCGCCGCCATGCGAGTGTCTCCCCCTGTTACCGCCCTTGAGAGCCAGCTTCTCCGCGCCCTGCCGCCGCTGTACCAGCGCACCCGGAAGCCTGCCACTGCAACTCTTGCCGCGCGGATCCAGCTGGTTCGTCCGGTACGCAACCTCGAGTCCAGCGCGCTGATCCACTCGCTGATCCACTCGCTGGATCGGATCCACCTCGAGGTCTCGCAGACGGAGGCGGAGGTGGCCGCCCTCACCCGGCGCTATGGCCGGGCCCAGGATGACCTCACCCGCAGGGCCGTGGTGGAGGCCTACCTCAAGGAGACGGTCACCGACCGGGCCGCGCTGCGCGGCGATCTCGAGGCGCTGGATCGCTGGCTGGGGATCGACACCCTCCGCGAACGGATGGACCGGAAGCGCCAGTTGCTGTTGATCGAAGAGGAGATGGCGCTCCGCTGTGTGGCGGGAATCCTCCGCACCACGAAGGTCTTCACGGCGGATGAGGGGGCACTGCGGCACGCAGGCCTGGTGCTGCTGGACCGCGCCCTGGGCTCCCCGCGGCTGATGACTCAACTTGCCGGCGCCGAGGCCGTCCGCGAGCTGCTGCTGACGACCCCCGCGGTGCTGCAGGCGGTCCCCGACGTGGCGCTGGCGCTGAAGTCGGTCATCGACCACGAGGACGCCCATCCCTTCGTGCAGGCGGAGGCGCTGCTGGCGCTCTCCATCGCGGATCCGCGGGCGGGGCTGCTCCTGCTCCGGACGCGCCTCGAACAGCCGTCCGCCCATCCGCGAGACTTCCTCTTCCGCCGCCATGCGCTGGAGCTCTGCGTCCCGCGGCTGCCCGAGGACGAACAGGTGGCCCTCCTGGGACACGTCTCCCGATCGGACGCGAGCGAATACGTGCGGATGGGCGCCTGCGAGCTGCTCTCCGGAGCCGGACGGCGGGTGGAGCTGCTGCGCGAGGCGGCCGGTCTGTCCAGACCCAAGGAGCCCAGCGCCAAGGTGCGCGCCACCGCCGTGATGGCGCTGGCCCGGAGCGTGACGTGGGCCGAGCAGACCCTGCCGTCGGTGGCATCAGCGCTGGCAAGCGTGCTCGAAGCCGAGGACAGCGAGCTGGTCCTGCGGGTGACCTGCGAGCAGGCGGCGGCGGTCGCGGAGAGCGTGACGGCCGAGACGTTCGCGCCCGTCTCTGCGGGGTTGCTCACCGCGATCACCCAGCTGCGCGGACGCGCGGACCTCAGCGGCGCGGTGCTGGAGTCGGCAGCGGCCTGCGATCAGATCTTGCGCCGCGGAGTGGACCCCGTCCGGCGTGCCTGGACGAAGCACTTCGGCGCGGCCGCCCGGAACATCGAGGCCGGGGGTTCGGCCAAGGTGATCGTGGAGCCACCGCCGGAAGGACTGCCGCCGCTGCCGGACGATTCGATCTGGCTGGGCGCGGTGCTCGCGGATCTCTCCACCACCGACCTCGGGCTCTACGCGGAACGGAAGGGCAACCACGTGAAGCTCTGGCGCGGGGATCGCTTCACCCGCCGGGCGTGGCGGATCTGGCATGAGTTCACCCGACCGGCGCCCAACAAGCGTCAGGGGTTCGTCCACACCGTGGGGCGAGTGGTGCGAGGCTCCCTGCGCGCGCACCCGGCCCGGATGGAGGAGATCACCGAGACCACCGTCCCCGGCGAACGCGTCTTCGTCCCCTCCGAGGGCGGCTGGGCACGACACCTCCCGACCGTGGACGATCTGGTTGATCTACCGCTCACCACCTCCGAACCGATCCAGGTCTTCTCCTCCCACGGCGTCACCACCCTGCGGCCGCCGGAGTCGATGTGGCGGCGGATGGGGAACAAGCTGAAGCTGACCTTCCGGTACCGCGACTTTGTTGGCACCCGCCTCTCGTCGCTCAACGGCCAGGAGCCCCGGGAGCGGCGCCGGTACGTGGAGAAGGTGCGTCAGGAGCTGGGCGTGGAGCTGGACTTCCAGCCCTACGCGGAGGGAGAGGCCGTGCCCCCGAAGCTGGGGACGCTCTTTGGTTCCGGGGCAGGGAGGCTCTCGTCCGTCCTCCTGGCCTTCGCGGGCTCTGGCACCGATCTGCTGGTCCAGGTGCGCGAACGCCTGATGGAGAACGAGGCCTACTTCCTGGGCATCAGCGGCAACGGGCTGGGCGCGCTGGCGCTCTTCACCGCGGGCCTCTTCTCGCTGTTCCTCTGGAGCGCCTTCTCCCGTCGCAAGAGCGTGAAGCAGGCGCGCGCCTCGGTCCCCCTCTGCATCGGGGGTTGGGGAACGCGCGGCAAGAGCGGCACCGAACGGCTCAAGGCGGCGTTGCTGGGCGGGATGGGCTTTGACGTGTTCGCCAAGACCACCGGCTCGGAGGCAATGTTCGTACACTCGGCGCCGGGCGCTCCGCCGGTGGAGTTCTTCATCTACCGGCCCTACGACAAGGCGACGATCTGGGAGCAGCGCGACATGGTCCAGCTGGGCTCCCGCCTGGGGGTGGAGGTCTTCCTCTGGGAGTGCATGGCGCTGCAGCCCTCCTTCGTGGAGCTCCTGCAGAACGACTGGATGCGGGACGACTACGCGACCTTGACCAACGCGTACCCCGACCACGAAGACCTCCAGGGCCCTGCGGGGATCAACGTTGCGCAGGTGATCACCAACTTCATGCCCAACGGCAAGACGGTGGTGACGACGGAGGACCACTTCCTGCCGCTCTTCCAGGACGTGGCGCGCCAGCGTGACACCAAGCTTAGGCACAGCCCGTGGTGGGAGGCGGAGCTCATCCCCGACGAGCTGCTGAACCTGTTCCCGTACCGGGAGCACCCGCGCAACATGGCGCTGGTGGCGACGCTGGGTGAGCAGCTCGGCGTCCCCCGTCCGGTGGCCCTGGCGCTGATGGCCGAGTACGTCCAGCCGGAGATCGGGGTGCTGAAGGTGTTCCCGGACGCCAAGGTGCGCGGCCGCACGCTCTCCTTCATCAACGGGCACTCCGCGAACGAACGGACAGGCTTCCTCAACAACTGGGTGCGCACCGGGCTGGATCGCGTCCATCCGGAGACGGATCCCGACCGTGCCGTGCTGACGGTGATCAACAACCGCTGGGACAGGGTGTCCCGCTCAGAGGTGTTCGCGCGAATCATGGTGGAGGACGCGCCGGCGGACCGTCACCTCCTCATCGGCACGAACCTGGTCGGACTGCAGAAGTACCTGCAGACGGCCATGGACACCTACCTGGGTCGCCTGGAGCTGGTCTCGGCCGACGATCTCGGAACCCCGGACGGGCAGCAGCGCGCCTCCGAACGGGTGGCCCGCGAGCTGGCGCGGCTGAAGGTTCCGCGTCCATCGGTGGATACCTTCATCGATCGTCTGGGCCGCTACGCCCGGGGTGCGAGCCGTACGCTCGCCATCTCACCCGACCTCCGGCTGGAGCTGAGCACAGCCCTTCGCGGTGACGGCGACGAGCTTCGGGTGGAGCGCGTGCGCCAGGAGCTGGGCGCCCTGCTGGGAGCGAAGGTCGAGGCCTCGCTGGTCGAAGGCGGACCCGCGGACGAGCTCCCCGAGGTGCTGGAGCCTGCGTCGGTGGAAGAGGTGCGAGATCATGGGCTGTACCTGCTGGCGCGAATGGTCATCCACGCACGCCTTGGGAAGCGCCTCCCGCGGGAGGCGACCGGGACGGACACGGCGGAGTCCCTCGCCTCCTTTCACAAGGAATTCAAAGAGGCGTTCCGGGGACTGTTCCAGGAGCAGATCATTCCGGTCGAAGATCCTCTGGCGACCGGCGATCAAATTGTCGCGGCCTGCGCTCGCGCCGCCGCTCCCGGCCTTCGAGTCAGCATCATGGGCGCGCAGAACATCAAAGGCACCGGGCTGGACTGGGTGTACCGCTGGCTCGCGCTGGACCGGGTCTCCATTGCGCTGAAGACCCTGGAGACCTCGCGAGCCGTCGAAGCACGCCGTCGGGCGCTGGAGTCGCTGGAGGCTTTCGGGGACCACGGCATCGTGGACTCCGGGCTGTCCCGTGCCGTTCTTCCCCGGCTGGCCGCTGCGGCGGAGGACCCGGAGGAGGCAGACCGGCTCCGCCGACTGGCCGACGCCGCGCAGACGATCCACGAAGCGAAGGTCGCGGCGCTGCAGCAGGTGCGCGCCGGCACGTTCAAGGCGAAGGCGGTGCATTCGTTCGAGAAGGCCTTCGACTATCTGGACAGCGTTCGTCGCCGCCAGATCTCCGAAGACCTGATCGAAGATCTGGTCGCGGGCCGCATCTCACACGCCCGGGGCGCGGTGGAGACAAGGCGCCTGCAAGAGCGTCAGAAGGGCGGCTGGCTGGGGAAGGAGCTGCAGGGCACCTTCGCCGCGGTGCGGTCGCTGGTCACGCGCCGCCCGAAGGCGCAGTCTGTCCCTCCGCGGGAGCAGGTGCTCCCCGACGCAGCGCCGCAGCCGCTGCTCCGAAGCGACTTCCTCCGGGCGCTGGGCACCCGGACGGACGGCGCAGTGAAGGTGCCGCTGAGCGCGAACGCGAACACCCTGACCGAGAAGCGGGACCCCGCGCCCCCCTTCACTCCGCCAGACGGTGACAAGCCGCAGGCCTGAGCGTCCAACAGGTAGATTCAAGGGGGGGCTCGCAGCGCAGCTCGCCTGGGGGGAAGGTCGTTTCCGGCGCCGGGGCCAGTGCGGTACACCCTACGCGTCTCTGACGCAGGGAGGACGATGGACACCATCTCCGAGTGGTTCAGGCGCATCTTCGCCTCGAACGAGTTCATGCCCCACGGCCACTGCTACCTGTGGAAGCCGGGGCTGCTGTGGATGCACGTGGTGTCGGACGCGTTGATCGGCGTCGCCTACGTGTTCATCGCGGTGACCCTGTACCTGCTGGTCCGGAAGATCCGCGTCCCGTTCTCGCCAATGATCCTGGCGTTCGGCACGTTCATCTTCGCCTGCGGACTCACGCACTTCATGGAGGTGTGGACCGCCTGGACTCCGAACTACTGGCTCGCCGGCGGCGTGAAGGTGGTGACCGCGCTGGCGTCGGTGGCGACTGGGCTCTTCCTGATCCCGATCCGGCCGCAGGTCGTGATGGTCGCGGCCGAGGCGGCGGTGTCCGAGGCGCGCCGGGTGGCGTTGGAGGCGAAGACCACGGAGCTGGAGACCCTGAATGCACAGATCCAGCAACTGGCGCAGGATCAGATCCGCGTCTCGGAGGAGCGGTTCCGATCGCTGGTGCTGTCCACCGCGCAGGTGGTCTGGCTGGGCGCGCCGGATGGGTCGTTCTCAGAGCCGTCCGCCACCTGGTTGGCGTTCACCGGGCAGACCGCAGAGGCCGCCCGCGGCTGGGGCTGGCTGGACGCCGTACACCCAGATGACCGCGAGCACCTCCGCGCCATCTGGCAGACGGCGATCACGGCGAAGAGCCACTACGAGTCCGAGTACCGCCTTCGCCTCGCCGACGGCACCTACGCCTTCCTGCTGTCGCGCGCGACGCCGCTGATCAACCCTGATGGCACCATCCGCGAGTGGGTGGGCGCCGGCAGCGACATCACCGTCCGCAAGACGCTGGAGGCGGAGCGCGAGAGGTTGCTGAGCGAAGCGCAGACCAACGTTCGCATCCGCGACGAGTTCCTGGCGATCGCCGCCCATGAGCTGCGCACCCCGTTGACCGCGCTCTTCCTGCAGGTGGAGTCGATGGAGCGTGGGCGCGCCGAGCCCGCCGTCGTCGACCGGCGCATCGGGGTGGTGAAGCGCCAGGTCCAGCGGCTGAAGACGTTGAACGAGAGCCTGCTCGATGTATCGAAGGTGCAGGCGGGTTCGCTGGAGGTCCGTCCGGTGGAGACCGATCTGGTCGCCGCGGTGAAGGAGACCCTGACGTCGCTGGCGCCAGAGCTCGAGCGTTCGCGCTGCACGCTGGAACTGAGGACGGACCCGAAGGTCACCGCGCTGGTCGACCCGGAGCGCATCGAACAGGTGCTGACCAACCTCCTGATGAACGCGATGAAGTTCGGAGCCGGTCAGGCGATCGACGTGGAGGTCCGGCAGGAGGGGCGGACGGCGACGCTGGTCGTGAAGGACCGCGGCATCGGGATCCCGGAGGACGTTCAGTCGCGGCTGTTCCGGAAGTTCGAGCGGGCGGTACCGTCGGAGAACTACGGAGGCCTGGGCCTGGGGCTCTATATCTCGAGGGTGATCGTCGAGAAGCTGGGCGGGACGATCTCGCTGCAGTCCGCCGCGGGCGAGGGCGCAACGTTCACCGTCTCCTTACCGGCGACTGAGCAGGCCGAGGCTCAATCACGCGGGTAGTTGCCCGCCGGACGAAACTCTGAGCGGGTGTCTCGCGGCGTCTTTCTTTGTGCGTCAAGACTCCGTTCCGTGGCACAACCCCACTGCTTCGATCCTTGCGGGATCGTCCGTGACAGCGCAGCTCACCGCGAAGCAGCGAAAGGAACCGGATGCACGGCTCGTTCAAGATCCTCGGTTACGTGGTGCTGGCCCTGATGGGGACCGCCATCGGCTACGCGGGATACATCTCCATCAAGTACTGGTCTGACGTCGGCGTCTGAGGGCCCCATGAACAAACGCCAAGCCCGCTTCTTCGCCATCGGTGCCACCGGCCTCGCCGCCTTGGCGTTCCTGGTGCTCACCATTGACACCCACCGCCAGTTCCCGAAGCTGACCAACGCGGACAAGATCACCGCCGAGGTCACGCACGGCAAGGACGTCTGGCACAAGTACAACTGCATCAACTGCCACACGCTCTTCGGCGAGGGCGCCTACTACGCGCCGGACCTCACCAAGATCACCAAGCACCGCGGTGAGGCCTACCTCAAGGCGTACATGCGCGACCCGTCGCAGTTCTACGACGAGCAGAAGCACCGCCGGCTGATGCCCAAGCAGAACCTCAGCGAGAAGGAGATCGAGGATCTGATCGCCTTCCTGGAATGGGTCAGCAACGTGGACAACCAGGGCTGGCCGCCGCGGCCAATCCTGGTCAGTGGCGCCTCGTTCCCGGGAACCGACATGGCGACGCCCACCTCCGGCGAGGCGACCTCCGAGCGTGGGACCGGCAGCGCCGCGCATCCCGGAGCGCGGCCGGTGACGGCTTCGGACAACCCGATGGCGCTGGGTGAGAGCCTGTTCCGCAGCGTCGTCCCCGCCTGCTCCGCGTGTCACTCCATCGCCCCGGGGGTCAACTTGGCCGGTCCTTCGCTGGCGGGGGTCGGCGCCCGCGCCGAGAAGCTCGTCGCCTCGCCCGACTACAAAGGCCAGGCCAAGGACGCGGCCGGCTTCCTCCGTGAGTCCATCGAGAACCCCAGCGCGCACCTGGTCCCCGGGCCGATGTACTCCGCCGCCGGGACGTCCTTCATGCCCGCGACCTACGCGAAGGACCTCAAGCCCGAGCAGCTGGATCAGCTCGCCGCGTACCTGTCCTCCCTCAAGTAATCCCCCTCGCGCCCACCCGCGCCGCCGCGCGGTGGGCCACCCCCTCTCGGAGCTCCCCATGCGCTACAAGTCGCAATCGGTGGCCTACTGGTACTTCGCCGTGGCGATGGCCCTGTTCGGCCTGCAGCTGGTGTTCGGCCTGTTGTCCGCCGCGAAGTACCTGGGCCCGGACCCGCTGCTCTACATCCTGCCCTTCGACGTCACGAAGGTCATCCACACCAATCTGCTGATCGTCTGGGTGCTCGCCGGCTTCATGGGCGCCACCTACTGGATGGTTCCTGACGAGTCGCGGACCGAGCTGTACAGCGTGAAGCTGGCGATGATCCAGCTGGGGCTGTGGGTGGTGATGGGGGTGACCGCGATCATCGGCTACCTGTTCCGGTTCGGCACCGGGAACAAGCTGCTGGAGCAGCCGCTCCCGCACAAGATCGTCATCGTGATCGTGATGCTGATGTTCATCTACAACATCGGCATGACCATCCGCCGCTCGGGGCGGTTCACCACCACCGAGGCGGTCCTCCTCCTGGGCATCGCGTCCGCGGCGGTGCTGTACCTGCCGGCGCTGCTCCACTACGAGAACTACACGGTCTCCATCTACTACCGCTGGTGGACCATCCACCTCTGGGTGGAGGGAGTGTGGGAGATGATCCAGGGCAGCTTTCTGGCGTACCTGCTGATCCGCCTCTCCGGCGCGGATCGCGAGGTGCTGGAGAAGTGGCTTTACGTGATCGTCGGGCTGGTGTTCTTCGCCGGCATCCTGGGCACCGCGCACCACTACTACTGGGTCGGCGTGCCCAGGTACTGGCTCCCCATCGGTGGCTTCTTCAGCGCGCTCGAGCCGCTGGCCCTGGTCGGCATGGCGATGTACGCGTATTCGGCGATGCGGAAGTCCGGGTTGAAGCACCCGAACTTGCTCGCGCTGCACTGGACGCTGGGCAGCGCGGTGTTCACCCTGTTCGGCGCCGGAGTCCTGGGCCTGGCCCACACCTGGCCCAGCGTGAACAAGTGGACCCACGGCACGCTGATCACCGCGATGCACGGCCACGCCGCGTTCTACGGCGCGTACGCGATGATCGTCCTGGCGATGATCACCTACGCGCTGCCGCAGATGACCAAGGGCCGCCGCCAGTCCGGCTCGGCGCTGGGCTACTGGGCGTTCTGGCTGCAGGTGGGCGGGATGCTGGGGATGACCTTGGCGTTCGCCGCCGCCGGCGTGGGCCAGGTCTACCTGGAGCGGATCATGGGCCTGGGCTACCTGGACGCGCAGCTGAAGATCCAGGTGCACTTCCTGATGCTGTTGGCCACCGGGTCGGTGTTTACCGTGGGAGTTGGGCTCTTCGTCTTCGACTTCTTCCGCTACGCGCCGAACTTCGAGGTCACCGTCACCGAGGAGCCCGCGGTGGCTGCGGCCAGCCCCGGCCAGGCCCCGGGCGTGTGATGAGCGACACCCGGACCACCGAGGCCCCGTACTACCTGCCCACCGCGGATGAGGTGGGCATCTTCGAGCAGTGCCACGCCCGCGGGCTGGCGGTGATGCTCAAGGGGCCAACCGGGTGCGGGAAGACGCGGTTCGTGGAGCACATGGCGTGGCGGCTGAAGCGGCCGCTGATCACCATCGCCTGCCATGACGACCTGACGGCCAGCGATCTGATCGGCCGGTTCTTGATCCGCCACGACGGCACCCAGTGGCAGGACGGCCCGCTGACCCGCGCCGCCCGGGTGGGCGCGCTCTGCTACCTGGACGAGGTGGTGGAGGCACGGCAGGACACGGTGGTGGTGCTGCACCCGCTCACCGACCACCGCCGCACGCTCCCCATCGACAAGACGGGAGAGCAGATTGACGCAGCGCCCGGGTTCCAGCTGGTCATCTCCTACAACCCCGGCTACCAGCGGATGCTCAAGGATCTCAAGCCCAGCACCCGGCAGCGGTTCGTGGCGCTGGACTTCGACTTCCCGCCGGCCCAGCGCGAGGCGGAGATCGTCCAGCACGAAGGAGGCTGCGACGGACCCACCGCGTCCGCGCTGGTGTCCCTGGGGCAGCGGTTCCGTCAGCTCCAGGATCGCGGGTTGGCAGAGGTGCCCAGCACCCGGCTGCTGATCGCCGCGGCCCGCCTCATCCGCAGCGGGATCGCCGAGCGCCCGGCCTGCTACGCGGCGCTGGCCGCCCCGCTGTCCGACGATCCCAGCCTGGTGGCGGCGATGCGAGATGTGATCGACGCGACCTTCGTCTGACCGGGGACGGCGATGGCCGAGGGCGAAGACGTCATCACCGACGCGGCGCTCCACACCACCGCGTACGTGCAGCAGCTGTGGCGGAGGCACGGTCCCCCGTCGCGGCGGCCCCGGCCGCTGGAGCTGGGAGAGGTGGCCAGGCGGCTGGAGCTGTTCACCACCGCGCTGGTCGGAAGCACCTTCCCGCTGAGGGTGGCCCAGCCGCCCGCCCCCACCACCCTGCTGACGCACCTGTTCCGGCGTCGTGAGCTGCCCCGCGCGCGTCAGGCGCTGCCCGCCACCGACGGCGTCACCCTCTGGCTCCCGCGCACGGTGGGGGCAACCACGCCCGCCGAGGCGCTCTCCCGGTTCCGAGTGCTGGCGGTGATCCAGGCGCTGCGGGCGCGACGCGGTTCAGCAGCGGCGATGGCGCGCCTGCCCGACCCGCTGGTGCGCGACGTCTATCTGCTGCTGGAGGGGTTGTCGGTGGAGGAGGAGCTGGCCTCCCGGCTCCCGGGCCTCCGCCCGATGGTGGCGTGGCTGCGCGCCGACGCGCTGGCTCAAAGACCTCCGCTCTCCGCGCTGGACCCGGCCCGGCGGCCTCTAGAGGAGTTCGCACGCAGCCTCCTCACCAGCCAGCCCGGTCTGCCGCCCTTGACGCCTCCTCCCACTCCCGCGGCGTCCGTCGAGCAGGCGCAGGCGCGCGCCGGGCAGCTCTCCTTGGACGGCGCGCGAGCGATGGGCGCCTCACCGCTCTTCAAGGACCTGTGGACCGGTGAGCTCATCCCGCCGCCACCCGCTGCTGCCATCGCGGAGGTCCACCCCGGCGCTCCCGAACCGCAGACCGCGGCTCCCCGCAGCGCGCGGCTGGTCCGGCGCCCGAAGGTGAGGGAGGCGACGCCGGACGAGGACGACCGGGAGCCCGGCGCGTGGATGGTGCAGACCTCCCAGCCGCACGAGCACGCGGAGGATCCGATGGGGCTGCAGCGCCCCGCGGACCGTGATGCGGAGGCGCCGCCGGAAGAGCTGGCGGACTCCGTCTCGGAGATCGCCGAGGCCCGGCTGGTGTCCACCCCCGGCCGGCCGCAGGAGGTGCTGCTCTCGGACGACCCACCCGCCGCCAGGGCGCGCGCGGCCGCGCAGGAGGCGGCCAAGGCCGAGGAGCGCCTGCGGTACCCGGAGTGGGACTACCGGATTGCCGGGTATACGGCCTCTGGGGTCACCGTCCACCGGCTTCCCCCGGCGCTGGGACCCCAGGCCTGGGTGGATGAGACGCTGGAGCGACACCGCCCGATGCTCCGGACCCTCCAGCGCCGCTTCGAGATGCTGCGCAGCCAGCGGACCCGCGTCCGCAAGCAGCAGGACGGAGAGGAGATCGACCTGAGCGCGTACATCGAGAGCCGTGCGGACTACGCTGCGGGGCGCTCGCTGTCGGATGCCGTGTACGAGAGCCACCGCCCCGCGCGGCGGAGCCTGGCCATCTACCTGCTGATAGACGTCAGCGGCTCCACCGATTCGTGGGTCTCCGAGCACCGTCGTGTCATCGACGTGGAGCGCGAGGCGCTGCTGCTGGTGACCGTGGCGCTCAAGGGCCTGGGCGCGCCGTACGCGGTGGAGGCCTTCTCCGGAGAAGGGCCGCACGGGGTGACTGTGCGCACGGTGAAGGCCTTCGCGGAGTCGAATGACCCGGAGATCGCCCGCCGCATCGCCGCGCTAGAGCCGGAGCACTACACGCGCGCGGGAGCGGCGCTGCGCCACGCCACCGCCACGCTCCTGGCCGAGCCCGCACACCACCGGCTGCTGCTGCTGCTCTCGGACGGCCGGCCCAACGACGTGGACCACTACGAGGGCCGCTACGGGGTCGAAGACCTCCGCCAAGCGGTCAACGAGGCGCGTCTGCAGGGCATCCACCCGTTTTGTCTCACCATCGACCGGCAGGCTGCAGGCTACCTCCCGCACGTCTTCGGGCCGCGGCAGTACGCGCTGTTGCCGCAGCCGCAGCTCCTCCCCGCCGTCCTGGTGGACTGGATGCGCCGGTTGATCAGCACCGGCACATAGGCGGCATTGGGAAACCGCGGGCTGCTGCAGCGAGGCGGTCCCGGCGCTGGTCCACCGCTGAGCGGCTAACGACGCTGGCTGATCCAGGCCAGCACCAGTGCCCCCACCAGCAGTGCGGAGGCCACCAGGTCCGCCGCCACCACCCGTGCAATCAGCGGATTGTGGGCGCGCTGTCCCCACCCCAGGACCACGAAGGACAGCATGCTGATCAGCCCCACCCAGGAGGCCGCCGGCCGCAGTGACTCCTGGAAGGCCGCCACCAACAGCAGGCCTCCCACCAACCCCAGCAGCACCGCTCGGTGGCGCATCAACAGCAGCAGATCGGGCTCGGCCACCCAGACGCCGTAGAGGCGCTGGAGTCGTTGGGCGGAGCCCACCCCCACCACCGGGACCAGGTTGATCAGCCCCACCAGGACGAACAGCACCGCGATCACCTTGGAACCCATCCGTGCCCTTTCGCCTGGAGAGACCAGGGTGGTCGCGATTCACCGGCGACGGCTACTCGCATTTTTGCCCCGCGGGTGGGGGCCCTGTCCGGGAGGAGCAGCGGGCCCGGTCCGCCTCCCCTGCGGATGCAGCTCAGGTTCTGCGTTTGAGAGCAGGCGGGCAGACTGGCGCCTGAGTGGAGCACTTCCCCTCCGGCGCCAAGGCCCCATCTTGCCCAAGGGAATTTCTTTCGAAGTGCGAGGGGGCGAGCGGTGGATCCCACGGAACGCAAACTGGACGAGGCGCAGCTGCGCGCGATGCCCACAGGCGAGCTGGTGCGGCACGCGCTGGAGGAGACCCGCCTGCTGGTGAAGGCGGAGGTGCTGCACGCCAAACAGGAGCTGCGGGAAGAGCTGCAGGGCGCCAAGACCGGCGGCATCCTGCTGGGCATCACCCTGGGCCTGGCCCTCTCCGCGCTGGCCCTGCTGTTCGTGGCCCTGGCGCTGGCCCTGCCGATGAGCGAACCGCTGGCGGTGCTGCTGGTGGCCGCGGGGATGCTGGTGCTGGGAGGGATCCTGGCCACAGTGGGGGTCAAGAAGCTCCCCCGCAGGCCACTGGGCCACACCCAGGAACGTCTGCGCCGCGACCTGCAGCTGACCAAGGAGCAGCTGGTATGAACAGCCGGCGAGAGCAGATCGAGAAGACCGCGGACCGGATCCGGGACGAGCTGCTGATCACCCTCCAGGAGCTGGATCGCCGCCGCACCGAGGCCACCGACGTGGGGCTGCAGTTGAAGAAGCACTCCACCGGCGCCACCCTGATCGGGGTGGGACTGCTGGCCGCGCTGGGAGGAGCGTTCGCCTGGACCGCGCACCGGGCCCGGTCCATGGAGCGCAGGAAGCGTCAGCGGCGCTACCAGGCGCTGAGCCGGGCCTGGAAGCATCCGGAGCGGCTGGCGGTGCGTTCGGAGGATCGCGCCCTGCCGGTGGAGCTGGGAAAGAAGCTGGGACTGGCGCTGGGGCTGGCCTTCGGAACCCAGCTGGCCAAGCGCACCGCGGAGCTGTTGATCCCCGCCGTGATCGCCCGTAAGCCGCTGGCGAATCGACGCTGAGTCGATGATCCCGCCGGGACGAGCCGCCAAAAGCACCGGCACCCAGAAGCTGAGTGCCGATGCGGAGACCTCGTCAGACTAGGTCGCCACGTTCTGGATCCGGCCGGAGCCGGAGGTGGGAAGGCTGTCCGGAGGGCGCACCCCGACCTGACGCGCCAGCAGCGCCAGCTGGGTCCGGTTCCGCTGCCCCAGCTTGCGGTACAGACTGGAGACGTGCGCCTTCACCGTCCGCTCGGAGATGTGCAGGTGCGAGGAGATCTGCAGGTTGTCCGCGCCGGCGGCGATGCAGGAGAGCACCTCCCGCTCACGGGTGGACAGGTCCCGCAGCAGCGACTGCCTCCCGTGATCGTCGCGCGGGGAGAACAGTGAGCTGAGGTAGTCCGCCGGCACCACCCGGTCTCCGCGCACGATCGCCCGGGCCCCCTCCAGCACGCTCTCCATTCCCGCGGTCAGCTTGTCCAGGTAGCCGGCCGCGCCACAATCCACCAGCCGCTCCACCCCATCCGCGCTGGCGCCGGTGGCCAGCACCAACAGCTGCACGTTGGGATGGAACTGCCGCGCCTCCCTCATCAGGCTCAGCGGATCCTGGACGTGGGTGACATCGACGATCGCCAGCTCCGGACGGTCATCCCCCAGCCCCCCCAGGAACAATCTCTCGTCGGCGTACTCGCCCACGATTGTCACCCCCGCCGCCCTCAGGGAACGGGAGAGACAGTCGCGGCTGAGCGCGACCGAGTCGAGGATCGCAATTCGGATGGGTTGTTCCACGATAGTTCGCTCCGGTGGAGCGCACAGTGGGATCGGCCCTCCAGATCGCGCAACCCACCCCGGGTCCACTTCCGCCCCTTTGCAGGCCAAACCTTGAGCTAACGGACACTCCATGTCCCCGGAGGACGTCGGAGATGTTCACGGTCCGGCGCGGTCATCCCACCTCCCGCTCGCCCGTCTGCCCCCCGAGGCTGCGGTTACGATCGGAAATCGGGTGAAATATCGAAGGCACTTGCTCTCGTTCTACCGCCGCGATTTTCTCTATGACCACGACCGCCCTTGTCATCGTCGCCGCCATCCTGAACACCGCAGGCAACCCCTCTGTGAAGACTTTGGAGGTGCAGGTGCCCTTCGGTTGTGGGCACGCCTACCCGGTCTCTCAGTCCCACGACACCGGGAGCCATAAGCAACACGACACCTGGGCCTGGGACTTCCGGATGCCGGAAGGGACCCCGGTCACCGCCGCCTCGGACGGCGTGGTCCGGATGGCCCGCGGCGACAGCACCGTCGGTGGCTGTGACGCCAAGTTCGCCAAGCACGCCAACTACGTGGTGGTGTCCCACCAGGGCGAGCTGGAGACCCAGTACCTCCACTTCAGCCAGGTGGTGGTCAAGCCGGGCGACAAGGTGAAGGCCGGGGATCTGCTGGGCTACTCCGGGAACACCGGATGGTCCTGCGGCGCCCACCTGCACTTCAAGGTCGCCCAGGCCGTGCGCACCGGGTGGAACAACCCCTCCGTCCCAGCCAGCATCGCCGGCTATGGCGATCCGGCGGTGGAGACTGTGATCATCGCGCCCGCCTGCCGCGGCCCCGAGGTGCTGATCGCCAAGGGCGAGGCCAAGGAGCCTGCGGTGGAGACCACCTTGGTGGCCGCCGCCACCGACCAGCCCGCCCAGGTGGTGCCCGCCGTGGCCACCCCCGGCGCCCAGAACCTCCCCCAGGGCAGCGTGGAGGCTTCGCCCATCCCGATGGCCGAGCCCACCGCCGCCGGTGGCGCCGGCGCCAAGTCCCGGAAGTAGCCGACGCCTGGTTGCTTGACCCGGCGCCCTCCCCGAATAGGTTTGGCGGAAAGCTTTTCAGGAGGGTCTTGCATGGTTCGGTACTTCGGACGCGTCGCGCTTGTGGCCGCAGCTTTGGCCTTCACTGCCTGCCCGGATGAGTCTTCCAACGGCCAGGCCACCACGCCTCCCTCCACCGGCGCGTCGATCAGCGCGGTGACTCCAGACGCCGGGTCCGCCCCGGCCGCGGTCACCCCGGTGGTCATCGATGCCGGAGCCCCCGCCGCCATGGAAGGCACCGACGCCGGGATGGCCGCCGTCTCCCCTCCCGCCGCCAGCGAGAAGAAGCCGGCCGGCGCCGAGCAGTACGCCACCTTCGAGACCACCCTGGGCAAGTTCGTGGTCCGGCTCTTCCCGGCGGACGCGCCCAAGACGGTGCAGAACTTCGTGGAGCTGGCGGAGGGCAAGAAGGAGTGGACCGATCCTCGGACCAACAAGGTCACCCGCGCCAAGTTGTACGACGGCACCGTCTTCCACCGGGTGATCCCCGACTTCATGATCCAGGGCGGGGATCCGCTGGGCCAGGGCGTGGGCGGCCCCGGCTACCAGTTCGAGGACGAGTTCCAGAGCGGCCGCCGCTTCGACAAGCCAGGCCTGCTGGCGATGGCCAACCGCGGCCCCAACACCAACGGCTCGCAGTTCTTCATCACCACCAGCACCCCCTCGCACCTCAACGACCACCACACCATCTTCGGTGAGGTGGTGGAGGGCTACGATGTGGTGCTGAAGATCTCCACCGCCCAGACCGCCGCGCGCAACAAGCCGGCCCAGGACGTGGTGATCAAGAAGGTGGTCATCTCCTCCAAGCGGCCGTAGCGGGCTTCCACGGCGCCGGGCCCCCCGCGGACCTGGCGCCTCAGCCCCCAGACACCGCGTCGGGCAGGAGCGCCGCCAGCCGATCTCCCGCCTGCCGCGCGCCTCGCAGCGCCCCGGTAGAGCGCTCTCCCAGCAGCCGCTGCAGATCCTCCAGCTCGGCCCGGAAGCGCGACTGGGCCAGCCCCCGCACCCGGGCCGCCGCGCCCCACAGGCTCCAGGAGGCCAGCACCCCGCCGGCCACTGTCAGCACCGCGCTCAGGGCGCCGGCGTTGAGGAAGTAGGAGAGGTCCAGGTAGCGCTCGAACACGTAGGCGGTGACCACCCGGTACGCCACGTGGACGAACAGCGCCAGCAGCGGCAGGTTGATCAGCGGCAGCAGCACGAACCGCGACCAGCGCCACCAGCGGGCCACCGCCTCGGCCACCGCGTCCGCCTCGGTGTAGCGCCAGGCCCGCGCGCGCGCGGCGGCCAGCTCCTCTGCCAGCGCCAACGGCGGGGGGATCCCCAGCGTCTCCGGCTCCACCCCGCGCGCATGGGCCACCGCCCGGGCGTGCGCGGTGGCGGTCCGTGCCGCGGACAGGGTGTCCGCGCCCTCTTCGATCCCGGCGGAGGTCACCGCCCGCTCGGCGGAGCGTGCGTGCGCCTCATCCCGGACCCTGTCTACCAC
>JALYOC010000126.1 GCA_030857095.1 Myxococcota bacterium
CCGCGACCCTCGCCGCCGCCGCGATCTCCGCCGCCACGACCCTCGCCGCCGCCGCGATCTCCGCCGCCGCGACCCTCGCCGCCGCCGCGGCGCTGTTCACGCTCCCGGTCGGAGCGAGAGCCATCGCGCTTGGGCTGGTTCTGCTGGTTCTGCTGGGGAAGCTGCTGCTGACGGGGAGGGGCATCCCCCGCGGAGGGCGGCCGTGCGTAGATGTCGTACTGCTCGCGGTGGTAGTGCCCGGCCGGCTTGACCTGGATCGTCTTGTTGTAGCGATCCATCAGGTGCCGCAGCTCCTGCTTCTCTTCGTTCTGCAGCAGCTTGGCCACGTCCGGGTGGACGTTCACCGTGATGTTGCTGTCCTTGTAGCTGGCGGCGTCGCGGCGGATCTTCCGGAAGATCTCGTAGCAGACGGTGGTGGCCGTCTTCACGAAGCCCTTGCCCTCGCAGTAGGCGCAGTCCTCGTGGAGCACGCGGCCAATCGACTCGCGGACCCGCTTGCGGGTCATCTCCACCAGCCCCAGCTCGGAGATCTTGAGGACGTTGGTCTTGGCCTTGTCCCGGCCCAGCGCGTCCTGCAGCGCCCGGAACACCTTGTCCCGGTTCTGCGCCTTCTCCATGTCGATGAAGTCGCAGATGATGATCCCGCCGATGTTCCGCAGGCGCAGCTGGTAGACGATCTCCTTGGCGGCCTCGATGTTGATCTTGGTGATCGTCTCTTCGAGGCTCTTCTTGCCGACGTAGCGGCCGGAGTTCACGTCGATGGCGGTCAGCGCTTCGGCCTGATCGACGATCAGGTAGCCGCCGCTCTTGAGCCACACCTTGCGCTGGACCGCGCGGTTGATCTCCTGCTCGATCCCGAACGCGTCGAAGATCGGCTCGTCCTGGTCATGGAAGATCACCCGGTCCTTGAGGGCCGGGTCCTGGGCGGTCACGAACTGCAGCACCCGCTCGTACTCCTCCCGGTCGTCGATGATCAGCTTCTCGACGTCGTGGGCGAACAAGTCGCGGGTGGCCCGCAGGATCAGATCCAGGTCCGGGTGCATCAGCCCCGGTCCGCCGCGCTTCTCGTTCTTGCGGACCACCTGGTTCCAGATCTCGATCAGGAACCGGATGTCGCTCTCCAGCTTCTCCTGGGGAACGTTCTCCGCCACCGTGCGCACGATGAAGCCGGTGCCGGGCGGCCGCAGCCGCTCCACGATGTCCCGCAGCCGGCGGCGCTCCTTCTCGTTGCCGATCCGGCGGCTGATGCCCACGTGATCCACGGTGGGCATGAACACCAGGTGCCGGCCGGGGATGGAGATGTGCGAGGTGAGCCGGGCGCCCTTGGTGCCGATGGGGTCCTTGGAGATCTGGACCACCACCTCCTGGCCGACCTTGAGCAGATCTTCGATCTTCTGGCTCTTCCCCCGGGAAGGCTTGGCCTCCTCGTCGCGATCCCGCCCGCGACCACCGCCCTTGTCGCCGCGCTCCCGCCTGGATTCGCGGGGCTTCTGGTCCCGGTCACGGGGGGCGCGACGCTCGCCGCGCTCCTCCTGCCGGGCCTTCGGCGCGCCGGAGGCGGGGGCCGCCGAGGCAGCCACCGAAGCCGGGGGAACCTCTCCGGCCGGAGCCTGGGCCACGGGCTCCGCGTCACCGGGTGGAACAGTGGGACCCGCCGCGCCCGCCGCGCCCTCGGTGGTCACCTCCGACGGCGGCGCCGTGCTGGCCGAATCCACCACCTCGGCGGACAGCGGCGCGGTGACTCCGGAGAGGTCCAGGGCGGCGCTTGCCGGCGGGGGCTCGGCGACGGGTTCACCCGACACCGGAGCAGCCGCCTCCGGCGCTACCGCGACCGGAATCTCGGTGGTGATCCGCCGCACCGGCTCGCCGGCAGGCGGGGGAGGCAGATCGCTGGCCGCGACCTCGTGGACCTCGGCCTCATGGAGCTCATGCGCGCCATGGCCGTTGGCCCCGGCCTCCACGGGATCGGGGTGCTCCTCGCCCTCGTGGAGCTCGGGAACCTCTCCGCTCTCCTCGTCATGCTCGCCCTCGGTGAGGTCGAACTGGGCGCGGGCGAAGTCGGGGTCGTAGACGACGTCGCTGACATACAGAAACGCGGCCTTCTCGAGGCCGATGTCTACGAAGGCCGCCTGCATGCCGGGGAGCACCCGGACCACGCGACCCTTGTAGATGTTTCCGACGACTCCCTTGTCCTTCTTACGCTCGAGGTAAAACTCCGCGATGTGACCGCTCTCGACGAGCGCAACACGGGTCTCTCGACCCGCGGCGTTGATCAGCAGGATGCTGCTCTCGGCCATGTAGATTTCCTGACCGCGCGCTCCGGAAGGCGGTGACTGGACGGGCAACAGCCATGCCGCCGGTCTCCGTGCGTGCGAGGTGGATGCCTCGGATGGTCAGGCAAACGGCGCTGGCATCGGGGGCGGACACTTGTCCGCCTGATGCATCTGTGGCGCTCGCCTGGTTCACCCTGGGCTCCCCGTAGAAGTCGTTACTGCGCGCGGCCGAGGTCTTAAGGCGGATTCGCAGCCCACTTTCGGCTACTTCCGCCGTGGGTGTGAACCGGCTGGGACCGCGGCGCGCCCCCGTCAAAACTTTGCCCAATATGGGCACTTTGGGTCCGGACGGTTTCACGTCCGGGTATCCAAGTAAAGGTTTGCGTCACGAAACTTCATGCCGCACCCGGTCAGGCGCTGGCCACGGGGGCCCGCTTCTTCTTGCTGCCGGGGGTGGGGAGCCGTTCCCGCGGCTTCCAGACCAGACGCAGTCCGCGCCAGGTCCCGTCCAGGTTGGTGTGCTTGTCGTCCACCAGGCCGATGTCCAGGGCGGCGAGCCGGACGAAGTCCTCGCTGACCTTGCACTTCTCCTCGCCCTCCGGCCAGCAGACCCAGATTCCGCCGCGGACCGCCATCGCCCGGGAGAGCGCCGGCAGCCGGGCCACGATCTCCGCCGGCTCGCGGGTGAAGAACAAGATCACGTCCAGTCCGGTGACGGCGGTGATCAGGAACTCCACCCCATCCGGCAGGGGGTTGAGCTTGGTCACGAACTTGGGAGGGGGATTGATCACCGAGACCTTGGACCCGGTCTTGATGCCCAGCACCAGACTCAGCGCGTTGGGGGCCATGATCAGCGCTCCACCCGGAAGTCGCCCAGGGCGGCGGCGTCCGCCTCGTCGGTGACCTGGACCGACTCCACCCGGGCCAGCTGCGGCCCCCGGTGACACCACTGCACCATCGTCTCCACGTCTCCCGCCAGTCCCTGCACCACTGCCTCCACCGAACCATCGTCGAGGTTGCGGACCCAGCCCTGCAGGCCCAACCGAGTTGCCTCCCTCCGGGTGCTCTCCCGGAAGAAGACGCCCTGCACTCTACCGGTGATCCTCAGCCGCACGCGCCTCACCCCGCGCCTCCGGCCAGCAGATCCACGAAGGTCTTCTCGTCCACCACCCGTACTCCCAGCTCCGTGGCCTTCTTGAGCTTCGTCCCCGCATCCCCGCCCGCCACCACCAGATCCGTCTTCCGGGAGACACTGCCGGACACCTTACCTCCGCGCCGTTCGATCTCCTCCCTGGCCTGCTCCCGCGTCAGCTGCTCCAGGGTACCGGTCAGCACCACCGTCTTGCCCATGAAGGTCTCGCCCTGGGGGGCCTCGGGGGGGGCGGGGACGATGCCCGCCTGGAGCAGCGCGTCGATCACCTCGCGGTTCTTGGGCTCGGCGAAGAAGTTGTGGATCTCCTCCGCCATCGTCTGGCCTACGTCCTTGACCCGCACCAGGTCGTCCAGGGAGGCAGTGAACAGGGCGTGCACGTCCCGGAAGTGTTCGGCCAGCGCCTTGGCTGTGGCCTCGCCCACGTGGCGGATCCCCAGCGCATAGAGGAAGCGGCGCAGGGTGGTCTGCTTGGAGTGGGCCAGGGCGGCCAGGAAGTTCTCCGCGCTCTTCTCCGCCATCCGCTCCAGGGTGAGCAGCTTCTCCAGGTCCAGCCGATAGAGATCCGCGTAGTTGCGGACCAGGCCGGTGGTCACCAGCTGTTCGGCCAGCTTGTCCCCCAGCCCCTCCACGTCCATCGCCAGGCGGGAGGCGAAATGACGGATGTTCCCCATCAGCTGCGCGGAGCAGGAGGCGTTGGTGCAGCGGATGATCGCCCCGTCCGGATCGCGGACCGCCGCGCCCCCGCAGGCCGGACACTGCTGCGGGAACTCGAAGATCCGCTCCTCCCCGGTGCGCCGGGAGTCGATCACCCGCACCACCTCCGGGATCACGTCGCCGGCGCGACGGACGAACACCCAGTCGCCGATCCGCACGTCCTTGCGGCGCAGCTCGTCCTCATTGTGCAGGGTGACCCTTGAGACGGTGACTCCGCCCACGTGGACCGGCTCCAGGATCGCCACCGGGGTCAGCGCCCCGGTTCGGCCGATGTTCACCTCGATCTGGTTGACCCGGGTCTGGGCTTCCTCGGGGGGGAACTTGTAGGCCACAGCCCAGCGCGGGCTCTTGGAGACCTGGCCCAGCCGGCGGCGGTGGTCCTCTGAGTCCACCTTCACCACCATCCCGTCCACCTCGTAGGCCAGCTGGTGGCGGCGGGCCATCAGGTCCGCGTAGGCCGCCCGCACCGCGTCCGCCCCGCGGACCTGGTGGTTCTCCGGGTTGGTGGGGAAGCCCACCTCGGAGAGGAAGCGCAGCTTTTCGGTGTGCAGCGGAAAGGTGCGGCCCTCCACCTCGCCCACCTCGTAGAGGAGGATGCTCAGGGGTCGGGTGGCGGTGATCTTCGGATCCAGCTGCCGCAGCGAACCGGCGGCGGTGTTGCGCGGGTTGACGTAGGTCTCCTCGCCCGCGTCCTCCAGCCCCTGGTTCAGCCGCAGGAAGTCCGCCTTCTTGATGAACACCTCTCCGCGCGCCTCCAGGTAGGGAGGCAGCCTGCCGCCAGGGGGGGCGCGCAGCTCCAGCGGGATGGCGCGGATGGTGCGCAGGTTGGAGGTCACATCCTCGCCGGTGGTGCCGTCGCCGCGGGTGGCGCCCTTCACGAAGCGTCCCTGCTCGTAGATCAGCTCCACCGCCAGCCCGTCCAGCTTGGGCTCGCAGACGTACTCCACCGCCTCTAGGGTGAGGTGCTTGCGGAGCCGCTCGTCGAACTCGCCCAGCTCCTCGTCGTTGAAGACGTTGGCCAGCGAGAGCATGGGCCGCCGGTGCAGCACCTTGGCGAACCTCTCCGAGGCTGCCCCGCTCACCCGCTGGGTGGGCGAGTGCGGATCGCGCAGGGCGGGGAATTGTTCCTCCAGCGCCAGCAGTTCCCGCATCAGCCCGTCGTAGTCAGCGTCGGTGATCTCCGGGCTGTCCAGGACGTAGTAGCGGTGGTCGTGGTGGGAGATCTGCTGACGAAGCTGCGCGATCAGTGCGGCGGCGTTCGATTCGTTCATGAGACGGGCAGAGCGCCTTGACAGGGTTGGGGGGTGCTCAATAACCTGAAAATGTCTCGGCAGCGCTGCGTTTCTCAGCGCCCGAACCCTCCCTCGAGCACGCAGTCACCCCGAGGAAGTTCCCGCAGAGGCTCCTCGCTTCCAAGGCAGTTCTCAAGACCAACCTAAGGACACCAGAGGCTCGACAGAGCGTCCCCACCGGGCGCAAGGCGGCAACTCCCGCCGCCTGACGTCGAGTGCTCCCCCATCCCAGCAATGCGCAAAGCACGAACCAGCAAAGAGAAGGCCTCCGAGGTCGAGGCAGCCGCAGCGACGGACGAGAAGCCCCGCCGCGCCAAGAAGCCCGCCGTCGCCGTCAAGGAGGAGGCGCCCCGTCCCAGCCGCCGCAAGGCGCGCGAGGAGGACCCCGAACCGGTGGAGGCTTCGCAGGAGGAGTCCGATCATCAGGAGGCCGTCGATCCCCAGGAGCGCCCGGTGACCCCCCGACCCATTCTGACCCCGGTGTCCCGCGCGGCGCGTGCGGAGGCCGACGAGTCCACCGACGGTGGCGTGGAGGCCCACGCGGCCGCCGTCTCCTCGGTCCCGGCCGCCCACCTGCCGCCGCCCCCTCCCTCGCCGGTGGCGCCCAGCCTCAGCGAGCCCGCCCGCGAGGGTGAGCCGATGCAGGTGATCAAGCTCAACGATCTGAAGCGGATGAAGATCACCGAGCTGGCGAAGATGGCCCACGATCTGGAGATCGAGGGGTACCAGGGCCTCAAGAAGCAGGACCTGATCTTCACCATCCTCTCCGGCATCGCCGACACGCGCTTCGAGGTCCACGCCGAGGGCGTGACCGAGCTGCTCCCGGACGGGTTCGGCTTCTTGCGCAGCGCTGACTCCGACTACCAGCCCAGCCCGGACGACATCTACCTGTCGCCCTCTCAGGTGCGCCGCTTCAACCTCAAGCCGGGCGACACCATCAGCGGCCCGATCCGCCAGCCGAAGGAAGGCGAGCGGTACTTCGCGCTGCAGCGGGTGGACAAGCAGAACTTCATTGACCCCGCGTCGGAGGAGGCCCGCGAGCGGATCCTCTTCGACAACCTGACGCCGCTGTACCCGACCCGCAAGCTCAAGCTGGAGCACGAGGGTTCGGAGATGACCACCCGGATCATCGACATGTTCACGCCGATCGGGCTGGGGCAGCGCTGTCTGATCGTCGCCCCGCCCAAGGCCGGTAAGACGGTGCTGCTGCAGAACATCGCGCACGCCATCTCAATGAACCATCCGGAGGTGGTGCTGATCGTCCTCCTGGTGGATGAGCGCCCGGAGGAGGTCACCGACATGGAGCGGACGGTGCGCGGGGAGGTCGTCTCCTCGACCTTCGATGAGCCCGCCACCCGCCACGTGCAGGTCGCCGAGATGGTGATCGAAAAGGCCAAGCGCCTGGTGGAGCAGAAGCACGACGTGTGCATCCTGCTGGACTCGATCACCCGACTGGCCCGCGCCTACAACACCGTGGTGCCGACCTCCGGCAAGATCCTCTCCGGCGGTGTGGACTCCAACGCGCTGCACCGGCCCAAGCGCTTCTTCGGCGCCGCCCGCAACATCGAGGAGGGTGGCTCGTTGACCATCATCGGCACCGCGCTGGTGGACACCGGCAGCCGGATGGACGAGGTGATCTTCGAGGAGTTCAAGGGCACCGGTAACTCGGAGATCGTGCTGGACCGCAAGCTGATGGAGAAGCGGATCTTCCCCACCCTGGACATCAACAAGTCCGGCACCCGGAAGGAGGAGCTGCTGCTCTCCGAGTCCGATCTGATCCGGATCACCGCGCTGCGGCAGGTGCTGCACCCGTTCACCCCGATCGACGCGATGGAGTTCGTGCTCAAGCACATGCGCTCCACCAAGACGAACGCGGAGTTCCTGGGGTCGATGAACCGGTAGCGTCGTTTGGAGGCACTGCCGGGGCTCCGGCGGTGCCTTCGTTCCGCGGTCAGTCGCCTTCGGCCATCGTGGCCAGGACCATCCCGTTGGCCTTCTGGCGGGCGAAGTCGAAGCAGGCCACCAGGATGGCGGCGATGGGCACCGCGAACAGGGCGCCCACCAGTCCAAAGCTCCGCTCTCCGGCGATCAGGGCGAAGGCCACCACCAGGGGGTGGATCTTGGCGGCGCTGCCCATGATCTTGGGGTTGAGGAAGTAGGCCTCCAGGGCGTGGATGCCCACGATCCACAGCAGCGCCGAGAGGCCGGTCTTCCAGCTCTGGGAGAGGCCAATCAGCACGATCGGCACCGAGCTGATGATGGTCCCGAAGATCGGGATCAGGCTGAGCACGGTGGCGATGGTGGCCAGCAGGAAGGCGAACTTCACCCCGAACAGCATCAGGCCCACGAAGGTCAGGGTCCCGTTCACCAGGCAGATCATCACCTGTCCGCGGACCACCCCGGAGAGGGAGCGATCGATCCGGTGGACCAGGTGGCGCGCGTCCGCGGTGTACTCGGGCGGGATCAGGGTGGAG
>JALYOC010000130.1 GCA_030857095.1 Myxococcota bacterium
TCAGCGAGTCCGGGTTGAGGTTCTCCAAAAAGTTGCCGCCCGCCTCCGGCTGCTCGGCCATGAACAGCCGGTCGTAGAGGCGCACAGTCACCGGCACCGAGCGGGTCGCCTCCACCCAGTTCAGCGATCCGGGCACCTTCCGCTTGTCCGCGGGATCTCCCCCGCGCGAGTCCGGGTCGTACGAGCAGCGCAGCTCCACCACCTGCCCGTCGCTGCCCTTCACCACCTCGTCGCACTTGATCACGTAGCCGCCGATCAGCCGGACCTCGCGACCCGGAGCCAGCCGCTTCCAGTCCTTGGGCGGCGTCTCCGAGAAGTCCTCCTGCTCGATCAAGAGCTGCCGTCCGAAGGGGACCTTCCGGGTCCCGGCGCGAGCAGGCTCACCCGGCCACCAGGCCAGCTGAATCTCGTCGAGCTTCTCCGCCGGCCAGTTGGTGACTGTGACCTTGAGCGGGTTGAGCACCGCCAGCCCCTTGGGGGCGCGGTTCTCCAGATCGTTGCGGATGGCGAACTCGAACTTGCCGATGTCCACCACGCTGTTGTTCTTGGCCACGCCGATCAGCTCGGCGAAGTCGCGCAGCGCCTCTGGGGTCACCCCGCGGCGGCGCAGCCCGGCGATGGTGGGCATCCGCGGATCGTCCCAGCCCTCCACGTGCTTCTCGGTCACCAGCTGCAAGAGCTTGCGCTTGGAGACGATGGTGTAACCCAGCTCCAGCCGGGCGAACTCGTACTGCCGGGGCCGGGTCTCCCACGGGCCCAGGTTGTCCAGCACCCAGTCGTACATCTCCCGGTTGGACTCGAACTCCAGGGTGCAGAAGGAGTGGGTCACCCCCTCCAAGGCGTCCTCCAGCGGATGGGCGAAGTCGTACATCGGGTAGATCGGCCACTGGTCGCCGGTGCGGTAGTGGTGGGCGTGGCGGATCCGGTACAGCAGCGGATCCCGCAGCAGCACGTTGGGGTGCGCCATGTCGATCTTGGCGCGCAGCACGCATTCCCCGTCCTTGAACTCTCCTTGGCGCATCTTCTCCAGCAGGGCCAGGTTCTCCGCCACCGGGCGATCCCGGAACGGGCTGTTGCGGCCCGGCTTGCCGAAGTCGCCACGCTGCTCGCGGATCGCGTCCACGCCCTGGCTGTCCACGAACGCCTTGCCGTCCTTCACCAGCCGGACGGCGCACTGGTACATCTTCTCGAAGAAGTCGGAGGCGTGGAACAGCTGCTGGCCCCACTCGTAGCCCAGCCAACGCACGTCCCGCTTGATCGACTCGACGTACTCGGTCTCCTCGGTGGTGGGGTTGGTGTCGTCAAAGCGCAGGTGGCAGCGACCCTCGAACTGCAGCGCGGTGCCGAAGTTGAGGATGATCGACTTGGCGTGACCGACGTGCAGGTAGCCGTTGGGCTCCGGCGGAAAGCGGGTGACCACCTTGCCGCCGTCCTTCTTGGCGGCCAGGTCGGCGTCGATGATGTCGGTCAGGAAGTTGCTGCGGCGGGTCGGTTCACTCATGGCGGTTGGGGCCCTGCAATATCACGCGGCTAAGGCATCGCATCCGAGACGTACACCCCGGCGCGGCCCTTCTCGGCCACCACGTAGACGACCTTCGAACCATCCGGCGCGGCGAACAGCGCCGGGAGCTGGATGTTGCGATCCAGGGTCCGGTACTGCTGGTTGCCCAGGTTGAAGGCCATCGCGTCGTAGTGGGGGGTGTCCAGCCGGGCGTAGGTGGCCAGCACCCGCTGCGGGTCCTGGGGCGCGGTGCGGAAGCTGTACACCCCCTCCAGCAGCTTCTGCGGCTTGGCGTCCGGCTTGCCCAGCTCCAGCGCGTGCAGCTCGCAGGCCCGGCCATCGCGCACGCAGGCGGTGCGCAGCAGCAGGTACTTGTTCTGGGAGGAGAACTCGTAGCCGAACACCCCGGTCTGGATCTTCCTGGCCGCCTCCTCCCCCACCGCGTACAGCATCAGGTCCACCGAGTAGAGCGGCTGGAAGAAGCGGGAGATGAAGGCCAGGTGCTTGCCGTCCGCGCCCCAGTTGAAGTTGGGGACCCGGGTCCCCAGCTTCTTGGGCTTCCACTCCGGAGCAGTGGCGACGCCGACGTTGCCGTGCCCGGCCCCGGGCCCGCTGTTGTCCGCGTACTTGTCCAGGTAGGCGACCGCGGTGGAGTCGGCGGCGAACTCGAACCGGTACACCTGTTCGGCGACCTTGGCCCCGGCGGCCCCCGAGGAGGGCCCCACCACCAGCGTCCCGCGCTTGTCCGAGCGGCCGCTCTCGATCCGCCCCAGCCACCTGCCGTCCGGGGAGAAGGCGAAGGTGGGGCCGGCATGGGAGGCGCCGGTGGTCACCGCGGTGGCGACCTTCTTCACCTTCCCCGAGGGCAGCGCGGCGTGGAACAGATCAAAGGAGCTGGGGGAGTCCGGGCTGCGCATGGTGAACGCCACCGCGGCGCCGTCGGAGGCCACCGTGTAGTCACCCACGTCCTCGCCCAGCTTGACCTGCTTGCTCCAGTTGCCCACCGGGACCAGCAACAGCGCGGCGGCGGCGGCCACCGAGCGCTTCACCAGCAGCGCCCGGGAGTCCTGCGCAAACTCGGCGGTCTTCACCTCGCCGGCCACGTCCACCGCAGCGGCCTCGGTGTCCAGGGCGCTTACCCGCAGCGTCCCCGACTCCACGTAGGCCACCCACTTCGAGTCCGGGCTGACCACGAAGTAGGACACGTCCTGCCCCAGCGCCCGGGCGCCGCCGGAGGGGGCGCGGGTGTCCTGCACCACCAGCTGCCCGTAGTGATCGGCCGGGTTGTAGCCCTGCAGGAAGAGCAGCCAGCGTGAATCGGGGCTGAACAGGTAGCCGCCGGGCGTGTTGATCACCCGATCGCCGGCCTTGCGCTCCAGGGTGCCGTCCACCCGGGCCATTCGCAGCTCGCCCAGCTGCACCTGGGGGGCGGTGCCGTCCACCATTGGCCGCTTGGCGTCCAGCAGGTACGCGGCCACCGCGCCGTCCGGAGACACCCGGAGATCGGTGGTCAGCCCCGAGGCCAGCGCCTTGCCGGTGGTGGTGGGCGCCGGGCTGGAGCTTCCGCCGGTGTCCTTCCCCTTGGATTTGCAGCCGCCCGCGACCAGCGACACCGCGGCGATGACCAGCAGGACCCTACGCGACGCGCTCAGCATTCGTTCCCTCCAGGACTGCGGCGATGGGAGTGGCCGGCAACCAACCCAGAAAGTCGGTCTTGGCCCGGGCCGCGTGGGCGGCCTTCTTGTCCAGCTTCTTCACCCGCCCCGGCAGCGGCGGGAACAACCCGAAGGTGACGTTGGACGGCTGGTGCGGATAGCCGTCCGGGTGGGCCTCCCCGGTGATGTGCCGGTGCAGCGCCCCCAGGGCGGTGGCCGCCGGCGGAGGCGAGAACTCCCCCGAGGTCAGCCGCGCGTGGACCGCCAGCGCCGCCAAGAGGCCGCAGGCCGCCGACTCCACGTAGCCCTCCACCCCGGTGATCTGCCCGGCGAAGAACAGCCGCGGCTCCGCCTTGAGCGACAGGTCCCGCGCCAACAGCCGCGGCGAGTCGATGAAGGTGTTGCGGTGGATCTGCCCCATCCGCAGGAACTCGGCGTTGGCCAGCCCGGGGATCAGCTTGAAGATCCGCTTCTGCTCGCCCCAGGTCAGCCGGGTCTGGAACCCGACCATGTTGTAGGCGGTGCCGGCGCGATCCTCCATCCGCAGCTGGATCACCGCGTGCGGGCGCTGGCCGGTGCGCGGATCGGTCAGCCCCACCGGCTTCATCGGCCCAAACGCCAGGGTCTCGTCTCCGCGGTCGGCCATCACCTCGATCGGCAGACACCCCTCGAAGTACCTGGGTTCTTCAAATTCGTGCGGGACCACCTTCTGGCCGGCGCGCAGCTCGCGGACGAACGCCCCGTACTCCTCGGCGTTCATCGGCAGGTTCAGGTAGTCGTCCCCCCCGCCCTTGCCGTAGCGGCTTTGGCGGAAGGCGATGGTCATGTCGATCGAGTCCGCGGACAGGATGGGGGCGATGGAGTCGTAGAAATAGAGCTTCTCCCCCACGTACCGCTCCAGCTCGCGGGTCAGCGCCTCGGAGGTCAACGGCCCGGTGGCGATCACCACCTCGCCCTGGGGCAGGGTCCCCACCTCGCCGGGGACCACCGTCACCCCCGCGGCCCGCAGCGCGTCTTCCACCGCGGAGGAGAAGCCCTCCCGTTCCACCGCCAGGGCGTCTCCGGCCGGGACCCGGTTCTTGTCCGCCGAGCCCAGGATCAGCGAGCCCAGCTGCCGCAGCTCCGCGTGCAGCATCCCCACCGCGTTCTCCGGATTGTCCGACCGGAAGGAGTTGCTGCACACCAGCTCCGCCAGCCGATCAGACTTGTGGGCCGGGGACCGCTGCACGGGCTTCATCTCCCGCAGCTGGACCTGATGCCCCAACCTGGCCAGCTGGAACGCGCACTCCGTCCCCGCCAGCCCGCCGCCGATCACAGTCACCGTCTTGCCCATCGAACCTCCTCGTTGGCGTCTAGCACAGGCTCGCCTCCTCGCTGATTGGAGGAATCGGGCGAATGCGCGCCCCTACCCCGCCGGTTAACTGCTTCGGGGCAACACTTCCCGCGGGAAGCGGTGGGCCAGTTCGCCAGCCACCTGTTGCCACGGGCCGGGTGCATGCCCGCCTGCTGTCCACCCTGCGCGCCGAGCCAACTCGCCGCCGGGTTACCCCAGGGAGAACGCGCTCCTACGTTTCCCCCGTCCACCGCACTGGAACCGTCCAGGCGGGCATAGACCAGAAACCCGAAGCAGGAGGCCCATAGGCCATGACCCGTCCCAACGACATCAAGAAGCTTCGAGAGATCCTGCAGCGCCGCCGGCGTGATCTGCTGGTGACCGCGCTGGGGCACAGCCGCGAACTCCAGGGCCTGAGGAATCAGGAGCGCGACCCCGAGTTCGAGGAGGCCGCCCAGACCGAGCTTGCCGACTTCACCCTCTCCACCCTGATGGAGACCCAGCGCCACGAGCTGATGCTGATCGACGCGGCGATCACCCGCATGGACTCCGGGGTGTTCGGCGACTGTGTCGACTGTGGCGCCGCCATCGTCTACGAGCGCCTGGAGGCCCTCCCCTTCGCCATCCGTTGCGAAGAGGACGCCCGGCTGCACGAGCGCACGGTCCGCGGCGCGCACTACGCCCCGCCCACCCTGTAGAGCGGGCGAACCACCGGACGCCTCACCGCCTAACCGCCCTGGGGAACCCGACCCGGTGCATCGGCCGCGGACAGCGACGCCAGCCGCTTGGCGCCCACCTCCAGGTACAGCGCCATCCTCCGGGCATAGCTGGCCACCGCCAGGTGCAGCACGAAGCACACCGCTGCGGTGGTGAACCCCAGCACCATCGGCGCGGCCGCCGCGATCAGCGTCTCCCGCAGCAGCTCGCTGTTGCCGACCTGGGCGTGGGCCGCGTTGGCCGCGGTGATCACCGCCCACCCGGCGCCGGCGATGCCCAGCAGGCCTCCCACCACGCCCAGCGGACGGAACCAGCCCACCCGGGTGGTGACCACCATCCGTTGTTCGGCCACCGCCCACTCCAGGGCGCGGCGGACCGCGCCCTCCCCCTGTTCGTGGGCCACCACCGCCGAGTCGGCCACCTTGGCCAGCGGGCTGCGGTCGTGCAGCGCGCACACCCGCCGGGCCCGATCGTAGTTCCCCGCCTGGAGCAGCTTCTCCAGCTGATCCAGGAACGCCGGCGCGTCCAGGCTGTAGCGGAACACCAGGGCGTGGATCCGCTCCGCCGCCAGCAGCAGGGCGCTGGCCAGCACCGCCAGCCCCAGGTACCCGAAGGCCCCGGAGCTCTTGAGCAGCTGTAGAAACGGCCCCTCCACCCCCGGCTCCACTCCCTGCCCCCTCTTACGCGTCCGCCGCCGGCTGGGTCGGCCCGGGCACCGCGCCCGGAAGGCTGGTCTCCAGCGGCCGCTTGTAGTCGCACTCCTTGTTGGGACAGGAGATGTACGGGCCCTCTCGCTTGCTGAACTTCTGCAGCAGGTAGGGCGACGCGCAAGACGGGCAGCTCTCCGCCACCGGGCGATCCCAGGCGGCAAACTTGCAGTCCGGGTACCGGTTGCAGCCGAAGAAGATCTTCCCCCGGCGGCTGCGGCGTTCGGTCAGGTAGCCCACCTTGCAGTCCGGGCAGTTGATCCCGATCGAGATCGGCTTGCTGCTCTTGCAGTCCGGGTAGCCGCTGCAGGCCAAAAAGCGCCCGAACCGGCCGCGCTTGACCACCATCGGCTTGCCGCACTTGTCGCAGACCTCGTCGGTGGTCTCCTCGCGGACGATGATGATCTTTCCGTCCTCCTCCTTGAACTCAGCGGTGTTCTTGCACTCCGGATAGCCGCTGCAGGCCAAAAAGTGCCCCATCTTCCCCCACTTGATGATCATCGGGCTGCCGCACTTCTCGCAGAGCAGATCAGTCTTGATCTCCTCCGCCTTGAGGTCGCGCATCTCGACCTCCGCCTTGGAGAGGGTCTCCTTGAAAGGGTCGTAGAAGTCCTGCAGCACCTTGCGCCAGTCGGCGCCGCCCTCGGAGATCAGGTCCAGCTTCTCCTCCATCCCGGCGGTGAAGGTCGCGTCCAGCTCGGTGGGGAAGTGCTTGACCAGCATCTCGGTGGTCAGGTTCCCCAGGATGGTGGGCCGAAAGCGCCCGCCCTCCCCCTTCTCCACGTACTTCTTGTCCTGGATCACCGAGAGGATCGCCGCGTAGGTCGACGGGCGGCCAATGCCCTTCTCCTCCAGCTCCTTGACCAGCGAGGCCTCGGTGAAGCGCGGGGGCGGCTGGGTGAAGTGCTGTTCGTCGATCAGCTTGCCCAGCTGCAGCACCTGCCCCTCGGTCAGCTCCGGCAGCTCGCCGGGGGCGTCCTCGTCCTCGGCGCCCTCCTTCTGGGCCTTCTCCTTGTCCGCCTCCTCCTCCGGGGTCAGCGAGGCGCCGTACACCGCCAGGTAGCCGGGGAACTTCAGCATGCTGCCGGTGGCGCGGAAGATGGCGCGCCCGGCGGCGATGTCCGCGCTGGCCTGATCGTAGACCGCCGGCTTCATCTGACAGGCCACGAACCGGTTCCAGATCAGCTCGTAGAGCCGGAACATGTCCTTGTCGTCGTGGTCCTCCAGGAACGGCTTGACCCGCTCCGGGGGCCACTCCAGGGTGGTGGGCCGGATCGCCTCGTGGGCGTCCTGCGCGCTCTTCTTGGTCTTGTAGACCACCGGATCTTCCGGGAGGTATTCGGCGCCGTACTTGCCGCCGATCATCGTCCGCACCTCGGTCACCGCGTCCGCGGACAGCCGCACCGAGTCGGTCCGCATGTACGTGATCAGCGCGGTCTGCCCCTCCTCACCCAGCGGCACGCCTTCGTACAGACGCTGGGCCAGGGTCATGGTCTTGCGGGCGGTGAAGCCCAGGCGGTTGGCGGCCTCCTGCTGCAGCTTGGAGGTGATGAACGGGGCGGGCGCGTTGCGGCGGCGCTCGCGCTTGTCCAGCTTGGCCACGGTGTAGGTGGCGCCACGGAGCGACTCCACCAGCGCGTGGGTCTGCTCCCCGTTGGTCAGCTCCGCTTTCTTGCCGTCCACCCGGGAGATGTGGGCCCGGAACGGAGGGGGCTTGCCGCCCAGCAGCTCCGCGTCCAGCGACCAGTACTCCACCGGGATGAACTTCTTGATCTCCTCTTCCCGCTCCACGATCTGCCGCACCGCCACCGACTGCACCCGGCCGGCGGAGAGGCCACGGCGGACCTTCTTCCAGAGCAGGGGCGAGATCTGGTAGCCGACGATCCGGTCCAGGATCCGGCGGGTCTGCTGTGAGTCGTAGTTGTCCCGGTTCAGCTGGCCGGGCTTGGACATCGACTCCTGGATCGCCTTTTTGGTGATCTCGTTGAACAGCACCCGGAAGGTCTGGGGGTGGCGGATCTCATCCGAGATGTGGAAGGCGATCGCCTCCCCCTCGCGATCCGGGTCGGTGGCCAGGAACACCGAGTCGGCGCCGGCGGCGGCGCGCTTCAGCTCGGCCAGCACCTTCTCCTTGGTCTTGATCACATGGTACTCGGGCTCGAAGCCGTGCTCGATGTCCACGCCCATCTTGGACTTGGGCAGGTCCTTGAGGTGCCCCACCGAGGCCTTCACGGTGTAGCCGCTGCCCAGGTACTTCTTGATCGTCTTGGCCTTGGCCGGGGACTCCACCACCACCAGGTGATGGGGCTTGCCGCCCTTGCGCTTGCGCTTGGCGCGGATCTCCGCCAGCTCCGCCTCGGAGGGGCCGATCATCTCCACCTGTGCGACCTCCTTGCGGGCGCGGCCCTTCTTCTCAGGCTTGGGCGCAGCCTCGCTCTCCTTCCGGGTCCGGGCCCGGACCGGCTTGGCCGCCCCCTTCTCCTTGGGCGCGGTCACCTTCTTCGGCTTCTTCTCTGCGGTCGGTTTGGAGGCACCCTTGGCCTTCTTGGCGGCAGCCTTCGCCTTCTTGCCGTCCGCGGCGGCCTTCAGCCTGGCGTTCTCCGCCTTGGCCGATTCCAGCTGGGCCCGAAGCTCGTCGAGGGTCATCTTGGTATCCATCGCCATGTCGTCTCTTCTGCCTCTCGCAGCCTAGATTCGCTCGTAGAGCTTGCCCGGATGCTGGACCACCAGCCCGAACAGCTCGAGTTCACTCAACGCGCTGACCAGCGCTCCTGCATCCACGCCCATCACCCGCTGCACCTCATCGAAACCCTGCGGGGTCCGGGACATTGCCTCGTAGGCCTGCCTGGCCACCGGGCTCAGCTCATCCAGATCCGCCACCTGGGAAAACGCGGTGTTGCTGCCCACCACGTTCAGCCGTTCCAGCAACTCCCGGGCGGACCAGATCAGCGTGGCCCGGACTTCAGAGGCCATCAGGTCCAGCCCGCCAAACGCCTGCGCATTGAAGTGATCCGCGGGCAGGACGTACACCTTGCGGCCGTACTTGTGCGCGCTTTGGGCGGTATACAGCGCGCCGCTCTCCCGCCGCGCCCTCATCACCACGGTGGCTTCCGAAGCGCCGGCGATCAGTCGGTTCCGGCGGGGGAACGTCTGCCTGCTGGCCCGCGCGCCGGGCGGGTATTCGGAGAACACAGTCCCGCCGCCGTCCAGGAGCTCCTTGCACAGCTTCGATTGCGCGGAGTCGATCTGATCCAGCGCGGAGCCCAGGAACGCCCAGGTCTCCCCGCCCCCAAGGATCGCGCCGACGTGACAGCCCCAGTCCACCCCCACCGCGGCACCGGAGACCACCGCCACCTTGGCGCCTGCGACCTCCTTCGCGAACCGGAGCGCCTGGTCCACAAAGCCGCCCCCGGTCCGACGGCTGCCCACCAGGGCCACCGCCCGGCGGTCGGAGGCACCCGGCCCGAAGTAGAACAGCAGCGGCGGGGAGTCCTGGATGCGCGGATCCCGGAGCAGCGGCGGGTAGGCCGGATCGTCCCGGAAACAGACCCTCATCCTTGCCGCCTTCACCCGCTCCCAGGCCTGATCGGCGACCTCCGAGAGGGTCGGCAACCCGTGCGCCTCCAGGTGCCTGGCCACCAGCGGTCCTGGCGCGGGGAGCGGGTCCCAGTCGGCCACCGAGAGCGGCAGCAGCAGCGGCAGCGACCCTACCGCGGTCCGCAGCGTCTCCATCCCGGCCAGGCCGACCCCGGAGATCGACCACAGCGCAAAGGTGGCGCGGCGTTCGGCCTTCTCCAGAGCTGTGTGCGTGTCTGCCATACCCCACCGCCTCCTGTCCTTTGCCCACCTATACAGAGGTAGGGGCCGACAGGAAGGGGGGCTCCTATAAACACCCGGATTTACCGGGGTCAAGCGGACAGCGCGGCGGCGGTGGCCGGGCCGTCCTCAAAACACCAGCAGTTGCAGGCAGTTACACAGGCTTGTGGGAATCGGCCCGGACCTACCGCTGGCTGACCGCGCCTCCACCCTGGGGGCGGGTCTCCACCCGGTCCCCGGGGACGATCTCGCGCAGCGACCGCTTGATGAGACAGGTGCTGGCGGTCTCCTTCACGTCCACCGCCATGCAGACCCCGATGTCCTCCCAGGGGTAGTCATTGCGGCCCACCACCTCCCAGGGGTTGGTGAACTTGCCGCCCTCGTTGCCGCGGCGGGTGACCACGAACTCGTGGCCCACCTGGACGCCGTCGGCGCTGCCCTTGTCGAGGACGATGGTGTGGTACTCGGCCATCATCGTCAGGTGCGGGTTGGCGGCGGCGACCACGAAGCCCTCCAGCTTCCGGTCCGCCGGGCGGGAGGCGACGCGGTCGTTGAGCTGCTCGCCGTAGGGCCCGATCAGATCGCCGCGGCGGATCTCGTCCCAGGCCTGCTCGATCCGCATGGTGCTGACCCGGTCGCTGACCCGGATGATCCGCGCGGTGCCCAGGATGCGGGTCATGTAGCCGACCCGGCCGCCCTTGCGGGGGTGCTGGATCTCGGCCTCGGTGCGGAAGATCAGGTAGCGGTCACCGATCCGGCCGCCGCCCTGCTTGAACTTCACGTACATCTCGTCCAGGAAGGTCAGCATCGTCGCCTCGCTGAAGGAGGCCTCAATCACGCCGGCCTCCTCGATCTCGCGGGGGGTGACGAACACGTCGCGGACCACCATCGAGTCGCGGTTGAGGGTGGGGCCGATCTTGCCGACCACCTGGACGGTGTCGTCCGGCTCGTCGGAGACGAACTCCGAGCCGGGCTCCACCCCCTCCAGCTCCGAGACCGCCTGCGGTCCCTCGCCGGTCTCCACCTGGGTGGGGGACTCGTCCCCGTCTTGGAAGAAGCGCACCCGGTTGCCCGGGTAGATCC
>JALYOC010000157.1 GCA_030857095.1 Myxococcota bacterium
GACGAGGACGACTCCGACGAGGACGACTTCGACGAGGAAGGCGACTCCGACGAGGACGACTCCGACGACGAGGGCAGCTCCGACGACGAGGGCAGCTCCGATAACAAGAGCGACTCCGACGACGCCCCCGTGAGTCCCCCCCGGAAACCCGTGGCCGCGCCTTCACGGGCTGCCCTACCGAAGCAGTCCGCCGCGCCCGCGCTGGATCTCACCACCGCCGCCTGTGGCGTCCTGGTGGAGTTGGCCCGGGTCGATGGAGACGTGAACAAAGACGAGATCGCCCTCGCCCGGGAGTACTTCGAAGACACCCTGCGTTACGGACCGATCGCTCTGCAGCGCGTGCGCAATGAGCTGAAGGCGGCGCTGGCCCAGAACCGGGAGTTGGAGCCCCTAGCGCGCTCCTGCCGGGCACAGCTGGACGCCCGAGGGCGGGTCACCTTCCTCAACGCCCTCTACCAACTCGCGCTGGTAGACGGCGAGCTCCGCAAGTCGGAGCGGGATACCCTGCGGGTGATTGCACGGGAGTTGGGCATCACCGAGGAGGCCCATCGCCAGCTGACCCGTGGGTACTTCGGGGACGGCAGCGATCAGTACGCCCTGCTGGGTGTGGAACCGGACGTCACTGATGACGAGCTCAAGGCGGCGTTCCGGCGCCTCGCCGCTGAGCAACATCCGGATCGGTTTGCGCACCAGGGGAAGGTCGCGATGGACGCGGCCAGTGATCGCTTCCGCGCCCTGCAGGCTGCCTACGACGAGCTGCGACGGATCCGCAGCTTCTAAATGTCGACGCTCCACGCCCTCCGCTTCGTCCCGTTTCGGCGCGCGGTCACCAGTCCGATCCGGAAAGGGCCGACCTACGTATCCGGGCGCTCTCAGCTCCGGACCGACCCCGGCAGCGCTCCAGGCGCAGAAGCGCGGATCAGGCCTGTCCGCGGCTGTCCGCGAGCACCCCTCGAAAATAATATGATCATCTTATTATTCTCCTCCGCGGCCGAGTCACGGGCGCGGAAAATAAGATGATGATCTTAATATTCTTCGCCCACCTCTTGGCGCGGGGTTGATTCGTGAAGTGGTCCCGCCCGCACTGGGCGCCCACCCGACTCCGCAGCGACGGGAGCGGTTCCGCTGTGCCGACCGCCGCGCCCCTGCGTCCTTTGGAGCTCCGCACAGAGGGCGAGCAGCCCGGGTTCGCCCGCATCATCCTGCGCAGCCCGCGTGGCTTCGTCGTCGAGGTGCACGCTTCGGAGGTCGGGTGGATGGCCGACCTGCTCGGCAGGCGCGTCGCGGAGCAACTCCAGGCAGTGTAGGCGCCGCCAGAGCGTCGCGCGGAACGCCGCTTGGACTTACCCGGCCAGCACCCGGTAGAGCGTGGAGTCCGGCACACGATTGGGGATGCTCAGCCCGCTCCTCCTTCTCGACCCCCGGTTCGGCCTGTGGCAAAGGGGGCCATGGCACGCGAACTTGTCGATCTGCACATCCACCTCGGTGGCGCGGTCGCTCCCCACATCCTCTGGTCGATCGCGCATCAACAGGGCTTCAAGCTCCCGGTGAAGAACTACTGGGAGTTCGTGGAGTTGATCACCTCCCGGCCGGGCAAGGTGACCAACCTCGAGGACTACCTGAAGATCATGCACACCTGGACGGAGAAGATTCAGAGCTCTCCGGCCGCGCTGGAGCGTTCGATCTACGAGGTGATCGGCAAGGAGTACCGCGGCAGCCGGGTGACGCAGATGGAGCTGCGCTTCAACCCGATGAAGCGGAACCTGAACTCGGCGCTGGACCTGGACCACATCATCCACGCCGCGCTGCGGGGGATGGACCGGGCGGTGCTGGAGTACGGGGTCAAGTGTGGCCTGATCTTCTGCCTGGCGCGCGAGTTCGATCACAACCTCAACTCGATCATCGTCGACAAGGCGATCAAGTACCGCAACCGGGGCGTGGTGGGGATCGACCTGGCGGGCACCGAGAAGCACGCCCTGGAGCTCTCCCCCGAGCTGGTCCCCCGCTATGAGGACCTGTTCGAGCGGGCTCGCCAGGGCGGGCTGAAGACCACCGCCCACACCGGTGAGACCGCCGGAACCGGCGCGGAGGGGGTGATGGCGGTGGTGGAGCGCCTCAAGCCCAACCGCATCGGCCACGGGATCCGCGCCGCCTACGACGAGTCGGCGATGAAGGTCCTGCGCGAGCGGGACGTGGTGCTGGAGCTGTGCCCCACCTCCAACCTGCACACCAACGCGGTCAAGGACGTGGAGGAGTTCCGGCACATCGTGCGGACCTTCTGGGACCGCAAGGTGAAGATCACCCTCAACACCGACGGCCCCTACCTGCTGGACACCAACATGCAGAAGGAGGTCCAGCTGGTGGAGGACGCGAAGATCCTCACCCCCGAGCAGGTGGACCAGACGATGGCCTGGTCCCGGCAGTACTCCTTCATCCCCTAGCGCCATGTATCGCCTCCTTCGCGCGCTGCTGTTCCTCCTCCCGGCGGAGTTCGCCCACCACCTGGGCCTGTTCTTCCTCAGGGTGCTGGGGGCGGATCCCATCCTGTGCCGACGGATGCGCCGCAACGCGCTGCGCACCGGGGTGGATCTCTCGGTGGAGGTGGCAGGGGTCCGCTGGCCCTCGGCGGTGGGGCTGGCCGCCGGGTTGGACAAGGACGCCACCGCGGTGAAGGGACTGTACGCGCTGGGCTTCGGCGCGGTGGAGGTGGGCACCCTCACCCCCCGGCCACAGCCAGGCAATCCCAAGCCGCGGCTGTTCCGGATCCCGGAGCACCAGGCGGTGATCAACCGGATGGGGTTCAACAACCGCGGCGCAAAGGACGCGGCCCGGCGGCTGTCCCGGCTGGGTCCCCGCCCTGCCCCGCTGGGCATCAACCTGGGCAAGAACAAGGACACCCCGCTGGAGCGGGCGGCGGAGGACTACGAGCGCTGCGTGGAGCTGCTGGCGGACAAGGCGGATTACCTGGTGATCAACGCCAGCTCGCCCAACACCCCCGGCCTCCGCTCGCTGCAGGAACCGCAGGCCCTGACCGCCCTGCTGCAACGGGTGAGGACGCGGGTCGATCAGGTGGCGCCCCGCTGTCCGTTGTTCCTCAAGATCGCCCCCGATCTGGAACCCGAGGCGGTGGACGAGATCGTGGACGTGGCCATCGCCTGCAGGCTGGATGGGCTGATCGCCACCAACACCACCCTGGCCCGGCCCTTCGAGCACCCGGTCGCCCAGGAGGCCGGCGGACTCTCCGGGGCTCCGGTGAAGGAGCGGTCCACCGCGGTGATCCGCCGCGCCTATCTCCGGGCGGCAGGCCGTCTGCCGATCATCGGGGTGGGCGGGATCTTCACCGCCGAGGACGCCTACGCGAAGCTCCGGGCCGGTGCCTCCGCGGTGCAGGTCTACACCGGCCTCATCTACGAGGGGCCGGGGATGGTCCGCCGGCTTCACCAGGGCCTGGCCGCGCTGCTCCAGCGGGATGGCCACTCCAGCGTGCGCGAGGTGATCGGCGTCGACGCCCGGCAGCGGTGAAGCCGTTCAGACCGACGCTGCCGCCCGAAGCCCTGCCTCGCCCCCCAGCAGCACCTCGCGGATCTTCGCCTCCACCTCCACGAAACCGACCGGCTTGCGCAGGAAAGCGTCGCAGCCCGACTTCCGGACCGCCTCCGAGTTGCAGTCCAGGGTCAGGCCGCTGAGCGCGATGATCGGAACCGCGTGGGTGCGGGGGTCTTCCTTCAAGCGGAGCGAGGCCTCCCAGCCGTCCATCACCGGCAAGGAGAGATCCATCAGGATCACGTCCGGCACCTCCCGCTGCGCGACCTCCAGCGCCTCCATGCCATCGCGCGCCAGCAGCACCTGGTAGCCGGAGAGCTCCAGGAACTCAGCGAACAGCTCCCGGGCATCGTCGTAGTCGTCGACCACCAGGATCCGCAGCATGGGCGCGTTCACATCGCCGATATGGCTCCCGATCCATGAACAGTGGGAGCGTCCGCGGACGCCCCTGTCTTGAACCGGACGCGGAAGCGGAAGCCGCCCTGCTTGCACCGATGGGTGCCGCACGCATTACCGGATCGGCAGCACCGCTTCGGCGTCCGCGCCCAGCTTCCCCGCCTTCAGATATGCCCCGCCCAGCTCGTCACGCAGCCGGCCCAGGCCCCAGCCGATCATCCGGCCCAGCTCCTGCCGGTGCGGTTCATCCAGCCCCTGGCCCAGCCGCTCCTGCACGGTCTGCAAGACCCCGGCGCGGATCCGGGGCGCCGCAGCCTCCCCCTCGAACAGCGCCGCGCCCGCCTCGCCCAGCTTCTCCCGGGGCACCGGGGCCACGAACGGCGCCTCGCCCAGCGCTGCCCGGACCACCGTGGCCAGCCACAGCCGCTCCACCCCGACCTCGGAGAACTCCGGGCCAAAGCGCCCCAGCGCCGTCTCCCGCGCCTCCTCCAGCAGCGCGGTGAACACCTGGACCTGCAGCTCGGCGCGCTCCACCGCGGCCTGCGCGTCGGCCAGCTCCTTCTTGCTGCGGAACGGCACCGGCTCGGCGCCCTCCACCTTCAGGGCCCGCAGCGGGCGCTTCTTGCGCAGCGCCGCCACCACCCGGGCCTCATCGGGGAGGATCAACGGCACCTCCTGCGCGGCATAGCCAGGTTGCTTGCTCAGCCGGTCCACCCGGAACTTCAGCCGCAGTGCCAACGAGAAGCCGGCCTGGAAGATCCGCTTGAACCCCAACCGGCGCACCTGGGCCGCCGCCCTTGATGGATCGCCGAAAGTCACATGCTCCAACCCCAGCGCCAGGTTGTCGCGGGCGATCTCGCTGACCGTCCGGATCGCCGCCGGATCGCCGGGCTCGGCGCCCTCGGAGACCAAGGCGGAGTTGATCAGGTAGCGCAGGTGCTCCTCGTACAGCGGGCGCTCCTCCTCGGTCAGCTCGCGGAAGGTGGCCTCCAGATAGGCGACCGGAGGGGGAGCTGTGGCCAGCTCGGTCCGGGCGCTGGGCGGCGCCTGCTCCGGCAGCAGCTTGTCCGGATCGGTGAAGGCGAAGATCGACAGCGCGTCGTACAGCTCCGGGAACCCCAGGTCCTGCAGCCGGGCCGAACGGAACTGGTAGGCGGTCTCCTCCAGCTCCGTTCGGACCTCCCAGCGCACCGCCTCGAACAGCCGGGAGGCCAGGAACGGCTCGGCGCCCACGATGTCGTGCACCAGGTTCCGGAAGGTCTGCAGGTCCACTCCCTCCAGATGAGGGAACTCCAGCAGGTACTTCCCCTCCGGCATCTCGTAGGTGAAGCCCTCCGGGTTCACGTCCGGGTCGCTCTCCAGGTCGTGCACCACCATGTGCTCGTGGAGGAGCAGCTCCAGCACCTCCAGATCCAGCTTGTTCACCTTCTCCAGGAAGTCTTCCGGGTCCTCGCCGCGGGCGGCCCGAAGCCAGGTCAGCAGCTCCAGGGGGACCAGCCGGTCCTTCTTCCACCCGGCCAGGTCCACGAAGGTGCGGAACTGGGTAGGAGAGGCCAGCTGGACGATGTCGGTGGCGTCGTCCAGCCCCACCTCCATGATCGCCAGGTAGAGATCCTCGGCGGAGGAGGATCGGACGGCCAGCTGGGCATCTTCGAAGTCCAACAGCGCATCCAGCCGCTTCTTGGCCGGCAGCTGCGCGAGTGACTGAAGCTTGGGGGCGGGCTTTTCCGAGGGGTCAGACACGAAGAGTCACCTATCACGCGCGAACGCGGCGGCAACCCTCCGTGTCCCCCCGCCTGCCCGGCGAGCCTTAGTTGATGACACCCTCGCAGACGAAGATCGTCCGGAAGCCGCGCAGCTCGGGGGTGGCCTCCCGGTTCAGGGAGATCAACCGGAACTCCAGCCGCAGGAACTGGCTTTGGGGGACCAGCCCGTCGATCACCGCCGGGGGCGAGTTGTAGGGGCCGTAGGCGGGCGGCGGCGTGGCGCTGTCGTAGTCGGCCAGCGCGTTGGCCGGACGGACGTAGAGTTCGATGTCGGTGCCCGGCGGGGTGGACTCCTCCCACTCCACCTGCATCCAGCGGGTCTGTGTGCCGCAGCCGGTCTGGGTGTAGCGGTAGCTGCCCGAGGGCGCGGTGAAGTGGCGCAGCTGGTAGCCGGTGAAGTCCGAGTAGGTGTACAGCCCGGACGCCTGCTTGGTCAGGGTGACCGCGTTCTGGTGATCGTAGACCACCACGTTGCCGCTGTTGTTGTTCACCCAGACGTCGCCCTCGGCGTCCAGGCCGACGCCGATGGCGGTGAAGCTGTCCGCGTCGGTCATGTCCAGGAAGTCGTAGGGGGTGCCGCCGTGCGCCAGCCGCCTGACCCCGCCGTCGTCGCCGTTGATGGCGATCAGCTGGGTGGCGGCCGCGGTGGTGCCAGCATCCGTCTTCGACCTGTCTGAGGAGATCCAGATCGTGCCGTCCTCATCGGCGGCGATCCCGCGGGTGCGGTCGACGTAGGTGCCCTTGTTGCTGACCAGCCCGCCCACATAGAAGCGGGTCCAGGTGCCGCTGCCCGGCGCACCGCCGGCCGGCAGCTCGTAGCGGTACACATACGGACCACCCTCCCAGGCGCCCATCCACACCCGATCCTTGCCGTCGATCGCGATGCCGTACATGGACTGGGTGGACCAGTCGACGGGCGCGGGGATGAAGGCATCGATCCAGGCGCCGGTGTTGGCGTTGACCACGCCCAGCACCGTCTTGCGCGGGGAGAAGTCACCCGGCGCAGCCACGATCCACAGCCGCTGCTGACTGTCCACCGCCATCCCGTAGGGTCCCCAGGTGATCCCGGTGCCGCCGTCGTTCGCGGTGCCGCCGGCGTTCGCAGGGACCTCCAGGTAGTTGAGGCCACCGGGGAAGGTCTTCGGCTGGGCGCTGAAGGGATCCAGCCGGTAGATCCGGCGCTCGGCGTGGTTGCCGACCCAGATGTCGCCCACCTCGTTCTCCACGCCCTGGGCGATCGCCATCGCCCGCGACTTGACCCCGGCGCCGCTCCCGCCCAGGGCGGTGGTCAACACCACGCACTCATCGCAGCTGTTCACCCCGCCGTTGCAGGTGGCGGCGGCGATGAACTCCCCGGTCTGGATCACCCCGTCTCCGTTGGTGTCCCCGCTGGTGTCGATCACCCCGTTGCCGTTGCGGTCCGGGCAGGCCGCGGGATTGCCCAGGATCTTGGTCACCGATCCCTGGAGGCCGGTGGCCCGGTTGGCGACCCACACGTCACCGTTCAGATCCACCGAGGTGCGGGACGGGTTGTTCCCCGCCACCACCGTCACCCCGTTGCCGGGCAGGGCGCTGAAGTAGCGCGCCACCTCCTTGTTGGTCCGGGTGTCGTACTTGGAGACCCAGCCATTGCTGTTGTTGGCGATCCACGCGTAGTGGAGGTTCACGTCGTTGGAGCCCAGCACCAGGGCCCCGCCGTCGGTGAGCTCCACGCCGGTGCCGGTGGAGCCACCCGCGCCGCCACCGTCGAGGGTGAACCCGGCGTCTCCCATGCCTTCGATCTGGGTGCCCTCCGGCCAGGAGCCGGCGTCCACCCCCGCGTCGAAGCCGGCGTCCTGCCCGCCGTCCACAGAGGCGTCCACCGAGGCATCCGGGGTGTTGTTTCCGTCGGGGCAGTTGCAGCCGGCGAAGGTAGCGAAGGCGCCCACCATGAACATCAGGGCAGTGCGAACAGTGACTTTGGTATGGGCGTGGGCAGACACGCCCCGCAGCATACAGCCGGTGTGGCTGCGGCCCTAGCTTGCCTCGTCCGCTACCAGCAGAAGGGCGTGCCAGGTCTCGTCCACGCCGATCTTTTCAGTGGCAGAGAACGGAAGTACCGCCTCGTAGGCGATTCCCAGCTGTTCGGCGAGCTGCTTGGCCCTGGGCTTGCGCTTGGCCTTGGGCAGCTTGTCCATCTTGGTGGCCACCACCAGGATCCGGCTGGCGTACTCCTGCAGGTAGTCCAGGGTGTTGAAGTCGTCTGAAGTCGGGCCGACCTCGGCGTCCAGGATCTGCACCACCGCCACCAGCGGCTTCCGCTTCTCCAGGTAGGCGGAGATCATCTTCTTCCAGTCCTCGCGATCCGCCTTGGAGACCTTGGCGAAGCCGTAGCCGGGAAGATCCGCCAGGCATACGGTGCGGCGGGCCTTTTCGACCTCCAGGTCCACCTCGAAGAAGTTGAGGGTGCGGGTCCGCCCCGGGGTGTTGGAGACCCGGACCAGCTTCCGACGCTGGGCCAGGGTGTTGATCATGGACGACTTGCCAACGTTGGACCGACCCACGAAGGCGAACTCCGGGAGGTCCTCCCGGGGATAACCTTCTGGAGCGACCGCGGTGGTGATGAACCGCGCGTCGAGGACCTTGAGCTCGCTCACTTCTGGGGCTTCTTCTTTTCGGGGGTCGCCGGAGCTCGCGCCTCTGCGCGCTTCTTCCGCTCGGCGGACCAGTGATCGATCAGCTTGAGCTTCTCGACAAAATCAAACGGGCGCAGCGACGGCGAGGAGGCGTCATGGCAGGAGCGGCAGTCCTTCTCCGACGGATCCTGCAGCCCCACCATCCGGACCAGCTCCGGGTCCTTCATCACATACTCGGCCGCGTAGTACTGGCCTCCGCCGTGGCAGGTCTCGCAGGTCACGCTGGGGACATTGCGGGCCTTGAGCTCCGGGGCGTGGCAGGACAGGCAGCGAGCGTCCTTCTGCTGCTGGGGACTCAGCGAGTCCAGCGCCCGCGAATGCTTGGACTGGCGCCAGGCGTCGTAGGCGTCCGGGTGGCAGGACTTGCAGCTCTCCGGCCCCACGAAGTTGGCGGAGACGAGATCGGCGGCCTGGCCCGTGGTGAACGGGAGGATCGCGGCCACGAGAATCCAGAGCCGGGAAGTGCGCATCCAGTGGCCCGAGTAGCAGAGGGGGTCGTGATGCGGCAAGGAAAGTCTGGGACAATGTGCGCCGCTGAGCCGATCCCGGGCGTTGGGCTTGAGCGAAATCCCACAGATCCGGTAGGGAGAGGGCAATGCTCCAGAGCAAGCGCAACGCGATGACCGCCCGGTTGGGACTGCTGATCCTCGGGGCGTGGGTGGTTCCATCGATGGGCTGGGCCAAGCCCTGGATGGGGGTGGAGCCGGGGGTCACCAAGCGCGCCGAGGTGATCAAGAAGTTCGGCGAGCCCGCCAAGACCCTCACCCAGAACGGCAAGGAGACGCTGGCGTACCTGGGAAAGAACGGGATCAAGGGCACCAGCCAGGCCCAGTTCAAGGTGGATGCGGCGACCGGAGTGGTGGAGCGGATCGACGTCTTCCCCGGGCCGGTGGTGGCCAAGGACGCGGTGGAGGCCACCTACGGCTGGCAGTGCGGATCGCCGGAGGCGGCCAAGGAGCCGACCGCTCCCTGCTACGTGAAGAAGCTGACCGACGATTTTCGGACCTACTTCATGTACGTGCCGCTGGGGATCGCGGTGTTCTTCAGTGAGGACACCAAGACCGTCCACAGCTTCATCTTCCAGCCGGTGAAGCCGGCGACAGTGGCCCCCGCCTCCTCCCGCCAGCCCTGATGCGGCTGATCGGCCTGACCGGGGGGATCGCCTCGGGCAAGAGCACGGTCAGCGCGATGTTCCATTCGCTGGGGGCGCCGATCCTGGACGCGGATCTGATCGCCCGGGAGGTGGTGGAGCCCGGCACCCCTGCCCTCTTGGAGATCGCCCGGCGCTTCCCCTTCGCCATCGACGCCGCCGGCCGGCTGGATCGCAAGGCGCTGGGAGAGGCGGTGTTCTCCCGCCCCGAAGAGCGGGCCGCCCTCAACGCGATAGTCCACCCCCGGATCCGCGAGGCGTTCGCCGAGAAGACCCGGGCCCTGGCCCAAGGCGGCGCCCGGCTGGTGATCTACGACGCGGCGCTCTTGTTCGAGAACGGCCTGGACCAGGCGATGGACGAGGTGATCGTGGTCTACGTCCCCCGGGAGGTGCAGCTGCAGCGGCTGATGGCACGGGATGGGCTGACCCTGGAGCAGGCCGAGGCGCGGCTGGCCTCGCAGCTGTCGCTGGAGGAAAAGGCCAAGAAGGCGGGCCGGGTGGTGGACAACTCCGAAGCGCGGGAGGCCACCTGGGCGCAGGTGGAGCGGATCTGGCAGTCGCTCTGGGCGCCAGCGTAGGTATGCTGCGCCCCCTCGATGGCCACCTACTTCGTCACCGGCTACCCCGGCTTCATTGGCAAGCGCCTCGTCGCATACATCGCCAAGAAGGATCCCGGAGCGCGCATCTACCTGCTGGTCCAGCCCAAGTTCCTCAAGGACGCCCAGCGCTACACCGACCGGCTGGAGGGCGCGAACATCGAGCTGCTCTCCGGGGACGTGGTGGACATGCACCTGGGGTTGTCCGCGGATGAGTACAAGCGCGTCTGCGATGAGGTGAACCACATCTTCCACCTGGCGGCGATCTCGTATTTGGGCGTGCCCAAGGAGACCGCTTGGCGGGTGAACGTGGACGGCACCCGCAACGTGATCGAGTTGGCGCGCGACGCGACCAAGCTGGAGCGGCTGAACCACTTCTCCACCTGCTACGTCTCCGGAGACCGGGTGGGGGTGATCGCCGAGGACGAGCTGGACGCCGGGCAGACCTTCCGCAACGCGTATGAGGAGACCAAGTTCCACGCCGAGCAGCTGATGCGCAAGGCGGCCAAGACCCTGCCGGTCACCATCTACCGGCCCTCCTCGGTGGTGGGGGATTCGAAGACCGGGGAGATCGACAAGTTCGAGGGCCCCTACTACCTGGGGATCCTGCTGGTGACCTCGCCGGTGACCGTCCCCCTCCCCCTCCCCGGCGATGGAGTTGCGCCGCTCAATGTCGTCCCGGTGGACTTCGTGGTGGAGGCGGTGTGGGCCCTCTCCCGCGATCCCCGCGCCCTGGGCCGCACCGTGCATCTGGTGGACCCCAACCCGATGAGCGCACGGCGGGTCTACGAGCTGGTGGCGGAGAAGACCGAGCGCAAGCTGCCCAAGTTCCACCTCTCCGCGCGGGCCACCGACATGGTGCTGCGGCTGCCGCTGGTGGAGAAGCTGGCCCGGCCGCAGCGGGCGGCGATCAGCTACGTGAACCACCTGGCGATCTACAACTCGGACACCGCCCTGGAGCTTCTGGACGGCACCGGGGTCCGCTGCCCGCCCCTGAAGACCTATCTGGACAAGCTGGTGGAGTTCGTCCGCGAGCATTACCGCAAGCAGCGGGAGGCGGCGGCCGAGGTGGAAGACCCGCTGGATCGGTAGGCCCTTGCCGCGATCCGGCCGGACGACTAGACCGCTGGGCTCCGGCGCTGGTGGTGGCGCCAATTTTGGGAGGGAGCCTGCGATGGCCAAAGAATTCAAGGTCGGGGACACGTTCACGCATCAGCGCGAGTGCGACAAGTACCGGCCGATCTACTACGCGGCCGCCTCGGGCGACTTCAACCCCATCCACATCGACCCGGAAGTGGGAGCGATGGCCGGCCTGCAGGGCGTGATCCTCCAGGGGCTGTGCACCATGGCCTGGGCCACCGAAGCGGCGGTGAACTTCGCCGGAGACCCGGGAAGCATCAAGCGGGTCAAGGTCCGCTTCTCCCGCCCGGTGGCGCCCGACGACACAGTCACCTTCGAGGGCAAGGTGGTGAAGGTGGAGGGGGGCAAGGCCACCGCCGAGCTGTCCGCCAAGAACCAGCGCCAGGAAGATGTCCTCAAGAGCGCGATCATCGAGCTGGGCTAAGGGACCGGGACCAACATGAACCTCAAGCTCGTGGGCAAGCAGTACGGGGCGTTCCAGTACAAGATCGGCCTGGAGAAGATGCGCGAGTTCTCCTACGTGGTCGCCGGCGGAAGCCCGGCCATCGGCTTCACCGGACCGCCGGAGGGCCTCAACCCGCTGCTGTGGAACCAGGAGGCCGCCAAGGCCGGACCGCACGGGGAAGTCATCGCGTTTCCGACCTTCTGCGTGACCTTCGCCATCAGCGCCTTCTCCGCCGCGATCAGCGATCCGGAGCTGAACCTCAACCTCCTGATGCTGGTCCACGGAGAGCAGGACTTCGAGTTCTTCGACGTGATGCGCGACGGCGATGTGATGACCACCACCGGGGTGATCAAGGACCTGTACTCACGCGCCGGGAAGGACTTCGTGATCGTGCAGACCGAGTCCAAGAACCAGCATGGCAAGCTGGTGGTGCGGGGCACCTGGACCGCGGTCGTGCGCAACGAGGGGTAAGCGTTCCTAGGATTCTTAGCGCTTGGTGGTCGCTGCAATCAAGTCCCGCGCAAGCCCCGCGCAGACGCGCAGACGATACCTCAGCGTCGCCACGTTAACCCGTTGCATCGTATCCGGTCGTCGCCCTCAGGCGACGACCGCGCTCGCCGAGCAACGGCCCCCTTCGGCCCCACTTCTCGAAGTTCGCTGCGTCCGCCCGGCCCCGCACCGCACCGCATCAACGACTCTTCGGCTCGAAGGAGCGATTCTTTTCGCTCGGCCCTTGACCGTCAATCCAGCACCTGCGCGAGTCCGGGACCTCTGCTACGACCGGATCACACCCTCTTCCACCAGTTGGGCGAGGATCCGGGCGGTGTCCAGCCTGCTCATTCCGCAGATGGCGAACAGATCGTCGTAGGTCACCGTGCCGTCGATCTGGGCGAGCACGAAGCCGGCGCGGTGATCCAGGTTCAGCCAGATGATCTCGTCCTGTTTGAGGATCACGCTGGGGTAGTGCTCCATCCCGCCCAGCTTGGACTCGTAGCTGCCCAGCAGGGTCCCTTCGCTCTTCTCGCGCAGGGCCAGGGCTTCTTTGTGCAGCGGGTCCAGCTCCAGCGCCTTACCGAGCAGGTCCAGCGCGCCGCTGTGATCGTCCAGCTCCTGGAGGTCCCGGGCGCCCCGGAGCAGCGTCTGCAGTTCGTCCTTGAGATGGCGGATCTGCGAGTCGGACGGCATCCGCATCGGCAGCGGGGTGTGGATCCCGGCGGTGACCAGGTCCAGCGGGTCCTTGAAGGAGGTCCGCGTCGGCGGCGCCGCGGCGGCCACCAGCACTCCCGGATCGGTCCCCGAGTCCCAGGCGCTGGTGGCGTCCGGACGGATCGCGGCCTTGCTGGGGGTGAGCGGGGTCCGGAACTCCCACTCCGGCTGGCCGGGCTGCTCCGCTGGAGCGCCGGTCGCCTCCCCCCAGTCCAGGTCCACCGGCGGCGGAAGCGGCTTGGGCGGATCGAACGGGGTGGCACGCGGCGCCGGCGGGGCCACCGCTCCTGGCCCGTACAGCACGGTCCCGGTGGAGGCGGGCGCCCCCTCGTTGGCGAAGATCAGGGTCCCACCGCTGAGCGGCTGCTCTGCCGGAGCCGGACTGGCAGGCGCCGCCCCTCCCTTGAGGCCCAGGAACTGACGGGCGCGGGCGTTCTCCGGATCCAGCTTCAGGGCCTGTTCGAACAGACGCTGGGCCCCCTCCTTATCCCCGGTGGCCTGCAGCCAGACCCCGGCCTCGACCAGCTGACTGGCGCGCTGGGCGCTCATCCGCCGTTCCCGATCCGCTGCACCACCCCGCGGAACAGGTTCGCGGTCCGGGAGAGCTGATCCAGGGACTCGGAAAGGGAGGACAGGTTGTTGTTGGCCAGCGCGGACGCCGCGGCCTCCAGGCTCTTCTCCGCCTTCTTTATCGCGTCCCGACCAAAGTCAGAGTCGCCGGTCAGCCGGTGCACCTGGGGCAGCAGCTCGCGCACCTCCTTGATCGTGGACTCCAGCTCGCTTCGCTTGGCGCCCACCTGCTCCACGCTCTTGGCCTCCAGCATGTAGTCGCCCTGCTGGTCGAGGATCTTGGCCAGCTCCTCCCGGGTCAGGCCGCCCGACGCGGTGACGGTGATCGACTGCCGCTTGCCGGTCTCCTTGTCCTTGGCGGACACCGAGACGATGCCCTCGGAGTTGATCTCAAACGTCACCTCGATCTCCACCACCCCGCGCGGGGCCTCCCGCAGCCCGGTGAGCACGAACTCACCCAGCAGCTCGTTCTGGTGGGCGACGTCGCTCTCCCCCTGCAGGACCATGATCTTGACCGTGGTCTGCTGGTCCTTGGAGGTGTTGAACACCTCGGTGGTGGAGGTGGGGACGGTGGTGTTCCGGGGGATCAGCCGGCGCACGTAGCCGCCGGCGATCGCCACGCCCAGGCTCTGGGGGGTGACGTCCAGCAGCAGGACCTGACCCTCCTCCTGCACCAGGGAGTTGGCGTGGATGGCGGCGCCCAGCGCCACCACCTCGTCGGGGTGGACGCCCTTGCAGGGATCCTTCCCGAAGAACTTCTTCACGCTCTCCGCGATGCGGGGCATCCGCGTCATCCCGCCCACCAGGATGATCTCCTTGAGGTCGCTGGCCCGCAGCCGCGCCTCCTTGAGCACCTGCTCGGCGATTTGACAGGAGCGATCCGCCAGATCCGAGGTCAGCTCCTCCAGCTTCTCCCGGGTCAGCGAGGCCTGCAGGTGCAGCGCGCCGGTGCCTCCCGGCGGGGTGCAGATGAAGGGCAGGTTGATCTGCGACTCCTTGGCGGTGGACAGCTCGATCTTGGCCTTCTCCGCCCCGTCCTTGAGCCGCTGCAGGGCCATCCGGTCCTTGCGCAGATCGACGCCGTGCTCCTTGGCGAAGCCAGAAACCAGCCACTCCATCACCCGGGAGTCGAAGTCCTCGCCGCCCAGGAAGGTGTCGCCGCCGGTGGCGATCACGTCGAAGACGCCCTCCCCCACCTCCATCACCGAGACGTCGAAGGTCCCGCCGCCCAGATCGAAGACCGCGATCTTCCCCCGGACGTTCTTGCCGAACCCGTAGGCCAGCGCCGCCGCGGTGGGCTCATTGAGGATCCGCAAGACCTCCAGCCCGGCGATCAACCCGGCGTCCTTGGTGGCCTGCCGCTGTCCGTCGTTGAAGTAGGCGGGCACGGTGACCACCGCCCTGGTGACCGGCTTTCCGAAGTGGGCCTCGGCGTCCAGCTTCAGCTCGCGCAGGACGATGGAGGAGATCTCCTGCAGGGACAGCTCCTCCTGCCCCATCGCCACCTTGATGTCGTCGTGCGGGCCCTGGACCAGCCGGTAGGCCAGGGTCCGCATCGCCTGCTGGACCTGCTCCGACGAGTACTTGCGGCCGATGAGCCGCTTGGTGGCGTAGATGGTGTCCTGGGGGTTGGTGATCGCTTGACGCTTGGCGATCTGCCCCACCAGCTTCTTGCCGCTCTTGGACAGCGCCACCACCGAAGGGGTCAGCGTCTGGCCGGTGCGGCTCTTGATCACCACCGGCTGGGTGCCAGTGACGGTCGCCACCACGCTGTTGGTGGTCCCAAGATCGATTCCAATGACGGGGTCGCGGTCGGACATCGGGCGCCTTTGTATCAGAAGGTCCAGCGAAGCTTGCGAAGCTGCGCCTTCGCCTCGGCGTGGTCCGGGTCCCTTCTCAGGGTTTCCTCGTACTCCTTCTTGGCCAGCTTCTTCATCCCAGCGCTGAGCAGCAGCTTGGCCAAGAGCGCCCGATAGGAGGCGTTGTTCGGCTCCCCGTCCACCGCCCGCTGGGCAAGGAGCTTGGCCTCCTTGAGATCTCCGCCCAGCTGCATCATCAACGTGGCACCCCGGATGGCTGCCCTGGTGTTGGTGGGGTCCAGCGTGATCGCCTGGCGGTAGGCCTCCGCGGCGGCGGTGAGGTTGCCCAGCAGCTCTGCCTCCTGGGCCTTCTTCAGCTCATTCTCCGAACGCTGGTGGTCCTGCTGCCGTCGGGCCTGCTGGAGCAGATCGGAGAGCTCGGTGTTCTTGGGATCCAGCCGGGTGGCCTGATCCAACACCGCCATCGCCTTGGGATAGTCGTCCCTGGCCATCAGCGCCTTGGCCTCGGCCAACAGTTCGTGCCCCTTGCGGTTGCGCATCAGGTACGGGTGGGTGGCCAGCCGGGCCCGCCGCTCGGCCAGGCGTTCAGGGTTCTCCTCTGCCTTGGGTTCGACAATGGGCACCGGGCGATTGATCTCCGGGTGCGCGGCCAGGTAGGCGGCGCGCCGGGACGGATCGGAGAGGGTGCTGTTGGCCTCGGTCAGCCGCCGGAAGATCTTCTCCACCCGGCCGCGGAAACTGCCCAGGTTTCTCTGGAAGTACCGGTCCGGGTGAAACCTGCGGGACAGCTCATGGTAGGCCTTGCGGACCGCGTCGGTGTCCGCGTCCACCTCCACGCCCAGGAACTCGAAGTGGGTCTGGTAGTCCAGGGCCCGTTCCATCTCCAGGATCTCCTTCTTGCGGGCAGGATCCAGGTCCACCTCTTCCAGGGAGGCAGCGTCCACCATGGGCTGGGCGGAGGGACGGCTGAACCTGGCCGGGACAATCGCCCCCTTGGCCCGTAGGGAGAGCAGCAGGGAGATGGCCTTGGGCTCGGACATCCCGGAGCGGACGATCACCTCGCTGATCGGAGAGGCGCGGCCCACCACCGCCAGCACCACCACCTCATCCGGGGTCAGCGATTGGCGCAGGCGGTCCGTCTGCGGCGCCGTGGCCACAAAATCGCCGCGGGCCCCCAACCCGACAATCGCGTCCGCTTCACTCACCTTGACACCTGTCTGGCGATTACACCCCGGAACCCCTCCAAAGTCACCTAGCCCTGAAGGACGGCGTCCAGGAGGCGGACACCCTCCTCGATCTCCGCTTCGGTGATGGTGAAGGCCGGGGCAAAGCGCAGGGTGCGATCCCCGGCGAGGTTGCACAAGAGGCCCAGGTCCCGGGCCTTGGCCACGTACGGGCCCGCGTCGCAGGTCAGCTCCAGGCCGATCAGCAGCCCCCGGCCGCGCACCGCCGAGATCTTCTGGGGGTGGCGGGCCTTCAGCTCCCCCAGCCTGCGCAGGAACAGCTCGCCCTTGGCGCTGACCGAAGCCAGCATCTTCGGATCGCGGATCAGGTCGGTGACCACGTTGGCCGCGGCGGCCGCCAGCGGGTTGCCGCCAAAGGTGCTGCCGTGAGTGCCGGGGGTGAGGCTTTTGGCCCACTCCTCGCGGCAGAGCATGGCGCCGATCGGGATCCCGTTGCCCAGGGCCTTGGCCAGGGTGATCGCGTCCGGGCGGATGCCCTCGTGCTGGTAGGCGAAGAACTTCCCGGTGCGCCCCATCCCGGTCTGGATCTCGTCCACCAGCAACAAGAGGCCCTGCTCGTCACAGAGGGTGCGCAGCGCGCGCAGGAATCCCTCGGGCGCGGAGTGCACCCCGCCCTCCCCCTGGATCGGCTCCACCAGGATGGCGGCTGTCTTGCCGGACACCGCCTTCTTCACCGCCTCCAGGTCGCCGTAGGGGACGTGGGTGAAGCCGGCCGGCAGCGGCTCGAAGCCCTTCTGGTACTTGGGCTGCCCGGTGGCGGTGACGGTGGCCAGGGTGCGGCCGTGGAAGGAGTTGAGGAAGGTGATCACCTCGAAGCGCTCGGGCTGGCCGCGATCCTTCTGGGCCTTGCGCGCCAGCTTGAGCACCGCCTCGTTGGCCTCCGCGCCGGAGTTGCAGAAGAAGGCGCGCTCCAGCCCGGACTCGGCGGTCAGCTTCTGGGCCAGGTCGATCTGCGGCTGGGTGTAGAAGACGTTGGAGACGTGCCACAGCTTGTCGATCTGGGCCTTGAGCGCGGCGCCCACCTCGGGGTGACAGTGCCCCAAGGCGCAGGTGGCGATCCCCCCCAGCAGGTCCAGGTACTGCTTGCCTTCGGAGTCCCAGACCCGGCTGCCCAGCCCGCGATCGATCACGATCGACTGGCGGTAGTTCTGCAGCAGGTGGGCCTTCGCCTTCTCGATGATCGCTTCGCTCTGGGTGGCCATGGGCGCTGACGAATACCAGCGAGCCCCTGAGGGCGCCACTTGTCCAGCGGGACGGTTGCGCCCCCAAGCGTCACAGCTCGATCTGCTCGTGGCGGATCAGGGCGGAAAGGGCCTCCTCCATCACCGAGCGGGCCGCGCCGGTCTTGCGGAAGAGCAGCGCGTGCATCCGGGCATCCTCGTCATCCCGGTTCTCGCAGTCCCGGGAATAGTCCTCGAAGGCGCGCAGGGTCGTGACGATGCGGGCCAGCTGGTTCGGGCACTCGCACTGCACGGTGGAGGCGATCTCGGTCAGCCGTCCCAGTTGGGCGGCGGTGTAGCGGGGAGGCAGCGGGACCGCCAGCTGGGAGAGGAGGAGTCCGCCAGCTGCCCCATGTCCAACACCACCGCGTCCGGCCGGGCCGGGAGCGCGGTGTTCTGGAACTCGGAAAGGGAGCTTCCGCAAAACAAGACCTCCAACCCCTGGAGGGCGGAGGGGTTCTCTTTGAACTGGGAGGCGTACTGCTCACCGAGCACGTCCGATGCGGTTGACACCAACGCCTCCACGCCGGCGCTCGAGGACGCCTGCATGGCCGGCGACGATGCTGCGTGCGCCGAGGTCGCTCGTCGCCGGAAGACACCCTAGTCGTGGTCCCTGCTCCC
>JALYOC010000165.1 GCA_030857095.1 Myxococcota bacterium
GCACCGGCGGCCGCGCCCAAGCCGGAGGCCGCCAAGGTGGTGTCCCCGGAGGAGGAGGTCAAGGAGCTGACCGCCCGGGTGGCCAAGCTGAAGGACCAGAACCTGTTCCAGGTGCTGGGCCTGGAGCAGAACGCCGACTCCGCGGCGGTGAAGATGGCCTACTTCAAGCTGGCCCGGATCTTCCATCCGGACACCGTGACCCAGGAGGCCCCGCCGGAGATCGGCCGCCTCAAGGGGGAGATCTTCGCCTCGGTGGGTGACGCCTACCGTCGCCTGGGCGAGGACAAGAGCCGCGCCGAGTATCTGGAGGAGCTCAAGCACGGTGGCGGGGAGCAGATCGACATCCAGCAGATCCTGATGGCGGAGGAGTACTTCCAGAAGGGCTGCATCCTGGTGAAGGCCAAGAAGTTCCCCGACGCGGTGAAGATGCTGGACGACGCCATCAAGGCGAACGACAAGGAGGGGGAGTTCTACGCGTGGAGGGGTTACGCGAAGTACTTCGCCGCGGTGGACAAGGGCGCGGCCAGGACCGAGATCTGGAAGGACTTCAACACCGCCCTGAAGTTGAACGAGCGGGTCGGCTCGCTCCACTACTTCATGGGACACATCGCCAAGCTGAGCGGGGACAACACCGGCGCGCTCAAGCACTTCAAGAAGGCGACTGAATATCAGCCCGATCACACCGACGCGTTGCGAGAGCTGCGGATGATGGGCACCGGGAAAAGGTAGGAGGCAGGCGTGGCATTGAAGGGCAAGGATCGTCGTGAGCTGCGGGGAATGGGACATCACCTCTCCCCGGTGGTGCAGATCGGGCAGAACGGGGTAACCGAGGGAGTGATCGGCGCCACCCGGCAGGCGCTGGAGGACCATGAGCTGATCAAGGTGAAGATCGGCGACGGGCCGGAGGACCGCCACGAGGCGGCCGAACACCTCGCCCGGGAGACCAAATCGGAGATCGCCCAGGTGCTGGGAAAGACCGCCCTGCTCTTCAAGAAGCGGGCGAAGGACTCCAAGTTCGACAACCTGGGCAAGAAGCCCGCCGCCAAGCCGGAGACAGGCAAGAAGAAGGCCGGGGCGGCGAAGGCGGCTCCGGTGGAGGAGGACGCGGAGGCCGACGCCGACGCCGACGCCGACTCCGACTCCGAGGACGAGGACGAGGACGAAGGCTCCGACCACGACGACGAGGAGGAGGCGGACGACGAGGAGTAGGCACAGCCGTCTCGCCGCGAACCCGGCCCACCTCCTATCGGGGCCTCTGCAGCTCCGAAGCGGCCAACCGGGTCGCCTCGCCCAGCCGCGGCGACAGCTCCGGACCGAAGTACTGGCGCCGGCTCTCGCCCTGATGCTGCGCCACCAGCTCCGGCGCCTCCACGTAGCCGACGTAGTCGTTGACCAGCGAGACCACCCGCGCCCGGGTCTCCAACTCGAAGGCGCCGGCGGCGGCCGTGGTCACCTCTCCTGGGACCGCGGCCAGCCGCAGCGCCCCCAGCTGCAACACCGCCACCTCCACGGTGCGCGGCGCCGAGGTGCACAAGAAGTTCTCACCTGCGCGCCGCACCAGGGAGGGCACCAGCCGGGAGGCATCTGGCCGGGGAAGGCTGGCCCGCACCCGGGCAAAGGCCAGCTGGGGCTCCAGGGCAGAGAGCGCCACGGCTCCCAGTTGCTGAGAGACCTTTTGGGCATAGACCTCCGGTTCTGCCTCGCCGGCGGTGCTGGAGTTGCCCACCGCGCCCATCAGCACCAGCGCCACCCCGCCCTGTCCCTCCAACTGCTGGCTGAGCCACCCCGGGTAGTCCGGGGACAGTGCCTCCGCCAAGCGGGGCTCCATCGTTGCGTGCGCGGAGATCACCACCACCTCCCCCACCGGCCGGTCGGGGCCCAGGACCCGTAAGCGGGTGAGGCGGCGATCCGGATCCATCGAAGGGACCCGGCTGCGGACCAGCGGCCCCAGCTCGCCACTTCCCAGCTCCAGCCTCGCTGGCACCAGGGATTCCAGCGCCAGTCGCAGGGAGGCCACCGCTGCGTCGACCACCGCCTGCTGGACCTCCGGACGGAAGCGTCCGGTCGCGGCCACCTGGCCAAGCAGCCGCTGATCGAAGGCGCCCACCGCGCTGTGGGAGTGGGTGGCGGTGACCCACAGCTCATCGATCTGCAGCGATGCGGCCTGCTCGCGGATGGCCTCGGTGAGCGGTCCGGGAACCAACAGCAGCTCCAGCGACACCACCGCGACCCGCAGCTGGCCCTGCTCCAGGATCAGCGCGCGGGCGTGGAGCGGGATTTCGGCGCTGGAGACGCTGCTCCGGGGGGGACCGTAGCCGGCCCGGACCACCGGATAGGGGGGGGCGAGAGCGACCCTGCCGGCGCCAGCGCGGAGCGGACCCTCGCCTGCCTGGCTCTGGACGATCGCCGGTGGAGAGGCGAGCCACCGGCCACACCAGTTATACGAAGCAAGCGCGTACGCCCCGCCCACCGCCAACAGCAGGGCCGGGCCCACCGCGCGAAGGAGCCGCCGCCGAGCCATTCGGGGCACTCATATGAGGGTGGAAGCGACACCGCCACCTCGCTGTTCATCCAGACCCAAAGGAGGCATAAGGCGCGCATGTGCGGGATCTTCGGAATCACCGGTCACCCTGAGGCTTCGAACCTCACGTACCTGGGACTGCACGCCCTACAGCACCGTGGGCAGGAGTCCGCGGGCATCGTCTCTGGTGGGAAGGCCGGGCTGAACGTCCATCGCGAGATGGGCCTGGTCGCCGACATCTTCACCAGCGACGTGCTGGCCCAGCTGCCTGGTGAGGTGGCGATCGGGCACGTGCGCTACTCCACCGCCGGCGTCAGCCAGGTCAAGAACGCGCAGCCGCTCTCGGTCGCCTACCAGGGCGGGCAGCTGGCGGTGGCCCACAACGGCAACCTGGTGAACGCCCAGGTGGTCCGCCGCGAGTTGGAGTCCCAGGGCGCGATCTTCCAGTCGGACTCGGACACCGAGGTGGTGATCCACCTGATCGCCCGCTCGCGGGAGACCACCTTCGAGAAGAAGGTGGTGGAGGCGATGCGCCAGCTGACCGGCGCCTATTCGCTGCTCTTCCTCAACGGACAGCAGATGGTGGCGATCCGGGACCCCTACGGCTTCCGGCCCCTGGTGCTGGGCAAGCTGCGCACCTCCTATGTGTTCGCCTCCGAGACCACCGCCCTGGATCTGATCGAAGCGGAGTACATCCGCGAGATCGAGCCCGGCGAGATGGTGGTGGTGGACGAGGAGGGGATGCGCAGCATCAAGGCCTTCCCGGCGATCAAGCAGGGTCGCTGCGTCTTTGAACACGTCTACTTCGCCAAGCCGAACAGCACCCTGTTCGGCAGCTCCGTTTATCAGACCCGCAAGGAGATGGGCCGGCAGCTGGCCCGTGAGCAACCGGCGGAGGCGGACCTGGTGATCGCCGTCCCGGACTCCGGCGTCCCCGCGGCGATCGGCTTTTCGCACCAGAGCGGGATCCCCTACGACGTCGGCCTGATCCGCAGCCACTACGTGGGTCGGACCTTCATCGAGCCCCAGCAGTCGATCCGTCACTTCGGCGTGAAGCTGAAGCTGGCGGCGGTGCGCGAGGTCCTCAAGGGCAAGCGGGTGGTGGTGGTGGACGACTCGATCGTCCGGGGAACCACCTCCCGGAAGATCGTGAAGCTGCTCAAGGCATGCGGCGCCACCGAGGTGCACCTGCGCATCTCCAGCCCCCCCACCAGCTGGCCCTGCTACTACGGCATCGCCACCCCGTCCCGGACGGAGCTGATCGCCGCTAGCCACAGCATCCCGGAGATTGCCAAGTACGTCACCGCCGACACCCTGGGCTACCTGTCCCTGGAGGGGCTGGGCGCGGCGGTCGGCGACAAGGACTGGAACAGCTTCTGCAACGCCTGCTTCTCCGGGAACTACCTCACCCGGCTGGACGGCGCCGAGGTCACCCCCCGCGAGCAGCTGAAGGTCGTCGCCGGCTGAGCCAGCCGCGCCGGCTGAGCCAGCTGGCCGTGGCCGCGACGCATCGCCGTACCTCTGCGGAGGCCCTGGCCTCCACTGAGCCCGACGCGCACCTCACTCCGCGTCGGAGTCGAACACCACCGGCGCTCCCGCGCGGAAGGACACCAGGTCCTCCGGCAGCGGCGCCTCGAAGCGGACCGGCTGTCCGGTGCCCGGGTGGCGAAACCGGATCACCGCCGCGTGCAGCGCGTGGCGCGGGAGGCGCAGCTTCTCCCAGGCCTCCGGTTCCAGCGCGTGTCGGGAGAAGCGATCAAAGAAGCCGGCGTCCGGCCCGTACATCTTGTCCCCCACCACCGGGTAGCCAGCCACGCTGAGGTGGATCCGGATCTGGTGCTGCCGCCCCGTCTCCGGGAAGGCGCGGACCAGGGCAAAGCGCGCCCCATCCCGCTCGAAGCGATCCAGCACCTGGAACCGGGTGCGTGACGGCTTCCCCTCCTGCGCGTCGATCCGGACCGCGATCCGGATCAACTCCGTGCCCTCGGCGATCGGCGCGTCCACCTCGAAGGTGTCCTCCGGGGGCGCGCCCTCGGTGATCGCCAGGTACTCCTTCTCCACGCCCCCTTCGATGAAGGCGCGGAACATCCACCGGCAGGCCTCGGTGGTGCGCCCGCAGACGATCAGCCCGGAGGTCTCTCGATCCAGCCGATGCACCGGGTCCGCCTGGAACCGGTACTTCTCCTTGAGCACGGTGAGCAGGGTGTTCTTGTGGTACCGGGCGGTGGGATGGATGGGCAGCCCCGCCGGCTTGTCCAGCACCAGCAGGTGTTCATCGAGGTGGATCTCCCCGATGTTCTTGGGAGCCTCCGGCTCGTCGTGGACCGGCCGCTTGAGCTTGAACCGCTGCCCAGCGACCACCAGGGAAGAGGGCTTCAGGGGCCGCTCGCTGATCAGCCCCCGCTCGATGATCCCCTGGATTCGGGTCCGGGAGAGCCGCCGGATCTTCACGCACAGGTACTTGTCCAGCCGCCAGCCCGCGTAGTTGGGCTCGACGACGAATTCGATCTCCACATACTCGGGGGTGACCTGCTGCATGGCGGCGCAGTCCGTGTAACACGCCGCCGGCCAGGCCCGGACCTCGATGGCCGGGATGGAATGTTGCCGGGGTACACGGTGGCCCTGTAGATGGTCCCTCCCGTTCCCCCGAGGCGCGCCCCGATGTCGGAAACTCCTGCTGTCTGTGCATCCTGCGGTCGGTCCCGTGAGCAGACCCGCCTGCTCATCCCCTCGGGGAGGATCGCCTTGTGCGTGGACTGCATCCGCGCCGCCGAGGAGGGGATGGCCCAGGCGATCGAGCAGGACATGCGCCGCCGGGCAGGCCCCTCCGAGTCGGTGATGGCGGAGGAGCTGGCGCTGAACCTGATGGATGCCCTGGATGCCTCCCGCTCCGACACCGGCGGCTACGACTGGGAACCGCCGGTGGAGGCCGCCTCCCCTGAGCCTGAGACCGCACCGCAGCGCATGCTCAAGGTGGCCGCGGTGATCCCCGCCCGCTTCGCCTCCTCCCGCTTCCCCGGCAAGCCGCTGCATCTGATCGCGGGCAAGCCGATGATCCAGCACGTGTGGGAGCGCTGCGTCGCCTCCGGCGTCTTCCAGGAGGTGCTGGTGGCCACCGACGACGACCGGATCTTCCAGGCGGTGACCGGCTTCGGGGGAACCGCGGTGATGACCTCCGCCTACGCCAAGTCCGGGACCGACCGGGTGGCGGAGATCGCCCGGGCCCGGGAGGATCTCACCCACTTCGTCAACGTGCAGGGGGACGAACCCCTGATCCACCCGGAGATGCTGTCCGCGGTGGCCGGGACCTTCGAGGATCCGGAGGTGGAGATCTCCACCCTGATCCGCCCCCTGGAGGACCCCGAGCGCCACAACCCCAACGTGGTGAAGGTGGTGCTGGCCCGCAACTCCGACGCGCTCTACTTCTCTCGCGCGGACATCCCCCATCAACGCGACGAGGGCGCCGGGTTCCCCCACCGCTACGCCCACATCGGCCTCTACGGCTACTCCCGGGCGGCGGTGATCGAGCTGGCCCGCCACGCGGCCTCCCCGCTGGAGGAGATCGAGAAGCTGGAGCAGCTGCGCGCCCTGGAACTGGGGATGAAGATCCGCTGCCTGGTCACCCTGCACCGGTCGGTGGGCGTGGACACCCCGGAGGACGCTGCCCGGGTGGAACAGCTGCTGTCCTGACGGGGGGGGAGCGAGCGTCTGGTGGAGCGGCCGGTTCTTCCAGCTTTCCACGAACCAATTGACGCGCCCGGTCCCTCCTTGGCATTACGGCTCATGCGCTCCAAGAAGACCAAGTACATCTTCGTGACCGGCGGGGTGGTCAGCTCGCTGGGGAAGGGGCTCGCCTCCGCGTCCATTGGCGCCCTGCTGGAGAACCGGGGGCTGAACATCACCCTGCTCAAGCTGGATCCGTACATCAACGTGGATCCGGGGACCATGAGCCCCTTCCAGCACGGCGAGGTGTTCGTCACCGACGACGGCGCCGAGACGGACATGGACCTGGGCCACTACGAGCGCTTCACCACCGCCAACACCACCAAGCTCAACAACTTCACCTCCGGCCGGATCTACAAGGACGTGATCGAGAAGGAGCGGCGCGGGGAGTACCTGGGCAAGACGGTCCAGGTGATTCCGCACGTCACCGACGAGATCAAGACCAAGATCCGGGCCGCGGCCGACGGCCACGACGCCTGCATCGTGGAGGTGGGCGGCACGGTGGGCGACATTGAGTCCCTGCCCTTCCTGGAGGCGATCCGCCAGCTCCGCTACGACGTGGGTTCGGAGAACGCGGTCTACATCCACCTCACCCTGCTGCCGTACATCGCCGCCGCGGGCGAGGTGAAGACCAAGCCCACCCAGCACTCGGTGATGAAGCTGCGGGAGATCGGCATCCAGCCGGACATCCTGATCTGCCGCACCGACCGGGATGTCCCCAAGGAGATGCGGGACAAGATCGCCATGTTCTGCAACGTGGACACCCGCAGCGTGTTCACCTCCCCGGACGTCAAGTCGGTCTACTCGCTGCCGCTGGAGCTGCACCGCCAGGGTCTGGACGAGCGCCTGGCGGAGCTGCTCAACATCTGGTCCCGCGCTCCGCAGCTGGAGAAGTGGGAGAGCATCGTCCGGAAGATCGAAGCCCCGGTCCACGGCACGGTGAAGGTGGCGATCGTCGGCAAGTACGTGGACCTCAAGGAGAGCTACAAGAGCCTCAACGAGGCGCTGCTCCACGGGGGGATCGCCAACGATGTCCGGGTGGAGCTGGCCTTCGTGGACTCCCAGGACGTGGAGACCCAGGGGGCGGCCAAGCTGCTCTCTGGGATGGACGCGGTGCTGGTGCCAGGTGGATTCGGGGTCCGGGGCACCGAGGGCAAGATCGCCGCGGTGAAGTTCGCGCGCGAGCAGAAGGTCCCCTTCTTCGGAATCTGCCTGGGACTGCAGATGGCGGTGATCGAGTACGCCCGCAGCGTGATCGGTCTGGCGGGCGCCAACTCGCTGGAGTTCGACGAGCGCACCCCCCACCCGGTGGTCACCCTGCTGGAGTCGCAGGCCAAGGTGGAGGAGAAGGGCGGGACGATGCGGCTGGGCAGCTACAAGTGCGCGCTCAAGGCCGGATCGCTGGCGGAGCGCCTCTATGGCACCGCGGAGATCGGTGAACGCCACCGCCACCGCTTCGAGGTCAACAACCAGTACCGCAACCAGCTGACCGAGGCCGGGCTGGTGATCTCCGGGGTCAATCCGGAGCTCAACCTGGTGGAGATGATCGAGCTGAACAACCACCCCTACTTCATCGCCTGCCAGTTCCACCCGGAGTTCAAGAGCAAGCCGTTCGCGCCGCACCCGCTCTTCTCCGGCTTCGTGGACGCGGCGATGAAGGCGCGCGACGCGCGGGCCAAGTCATGATCGACCTGGGTGGTCAGCAGGTCGGTCCCGGTCAGCCGCTGTTCGTGATCGCCGGACCGGACGTGATCGAGTCCGAGGCGATGGCGGTGGACCACGCGGCGCTGCTCAAGGAGATCTGCGCCCGCCACGGGGTCCCCTTCGCCTTCAAGTGCTCCTACGACAAGGCCAACCGGACCAGCATCCGCTCCTACCGCGGACCGGGGATGGTGGAGGGTCTGCGGGTGCTGGCCCGGATCAAGCGCGAGCTGGGGGTGCGGATCCTCACCGACGTCCACGACATCAGCCAGGTGGGGCCGGTGGCGGAGGTGGCGGACATCCTCCAGGTGCCGGCGTTCCTCTCCCGGCAGACCGACCTGGTGGTGGCGGTGGCCAGGAGCGGCCGGGGGGTGAACATCAAGAAGGGCCAGTTCGTTGCCCCCAAGGACATCATCCACTCGGCGCAGAAGGCGTACGACGCCGGCAACCGCAACGTGCTGGTCACCGAGCGCGGGGCCAGCTTCGGCTACAACAACCTGGTGGTGGACATGCGCGGCTTCGCGCTGATGCGCGAGGCGGGGCTGGTGACCTGCTTTGACGCCACCCACTCGGTGCAGCTGCCGTCTGCGGGTGGGCACGAGACGGCGGGCGAGCGGAAGTTCGTACCCCTGTTGGCCCGTGCCGCCGCCGCCGCCGGGATCGACGCCCTCTTCACCGAGGTGCACCGCACCCCGGATCTGGCGCTGTGTGACGGCCCCTGTTCACTGGATCCGGTGATGTTCGAACAGGTGCTCAAGGATGTGCTCGCCATCCGCCGGGCGCTGGGACATCAGGCCTGAGCCCATGGACACGCCCAATCAGCCCGAAAGATCAGAACTGATTGCCCTGGCGGCCAATGTCCGGCTCCTGATTTTCGACGTAGACGGGGTTCTGACGGACGGGGGACTGTATTACGGTCCCGAGGGCGAGGCGCTCAAACGCTTCGATGTGAAGGACGGCCATGGGTTGGTGATGGCCCGGTTGGTGGGCCTGCCCTCAGCGGTGATCACCGCGCGGACCGGCAAGATTATCGAGGCCCGCGGCAAGGAGCTGGGATTTGTCGCCGTCCTGCAGGGTTACAGGGACAAAAGGGAAGGTCTGGACGCGCTGTTGGATTCCCTGCAGTTAACTCCTGGAGTGTGTGCTTACATGGGCGACGATCTCAACGACCTGGGGCCGATGGCTGAGGTAGGCCTCTCCGCTTGTCCGGCGGACGCAGTGGGGGAAGTTCGCAAGGTCGCGAAGTTCGTAGCCCAGAATTCGGGGGGACGAGGTGCGGCACGGGAACTCGCGGAGCTGTGTCTGCGGGCCAGCGGGCGATGGGAGCAGGCGCTGGGCTTGATGAATCCATCCTCCCGGCGGTGATGAGTGCTGGGTGAGTGAAAATTTTCCGCCTACCTGTTACCGTTCAGGCCAGGCAAGACGCCGTTAGAAGGTATTTATGGATCAGCTTTATACGACGCACGACATCAGCCGCCTCCTGCAGGTCGACCCCTCCACCGTGAGCAAGTGGATTGATCGCGGCATCTTGCTCGCCTTCCGGACGCCGGGAGGACACCGCCGGGTGCGCTCGGGAGATCTGCGGACCTTCCTGATCGCCCACCAGATGCCGGTGCCGGAGGAGCTGGGCAGCGGCGCGATCAAGCTGATCGTGGTCGACGACGAGAAGCCGGTACTGGAGGCGCTGAAGCGCGCGTTCAAGCCCTTCGCCTCGCAGGTGGAGCTGGTGACCACCACCTCCGGAGTGGAGGCGGTGCTGCTGGTCACCGAGCAGCGGCCGCACGGTCTGCTGATCGACCTGAACATGCCGGACCTGGACGGCCTGGAGCTGTGCCGGCGGGTCCGCTCCCGCAAGCAGCTGGAGGGCGTGCGGATCATCACCATGACCGGCCGCCATACCCCCGAGGCGGTGGACGCCTCGATCAAGGCCGGCGCCATCGCCTGTCTCTCCAAGCCGGTGGAGGTGGCGCAGGTGCTGGAGATGTTCAAGGTCCCGATGGCGTTGGGCGCCGCCGCCGCGGCCGGCAAGCGGTAGCCACCCTGCGGTGCAAAGACGTCCGAGGCGGGGTTCCGCTTCGGACGTTTTTCCGTGTCAGTCTTCCCAGCAGGCAGCCTGGCAGGTGCCGCTGCAGACGTCGGAGGCGCACTCCGAATCGACCGCGCAGGCTGCTCCCCCCTCCTTGAGCGCCTCGCAGGTTCCGGCAGCGCAGGCCCCAGCGGCGCAGGTGCGCGTGTCGCCGCAGGGCTCGTTGATGAGCGCCAGTCGCGGGCTACAGCGGCCGTCCACACAGCCCAGCAGCGCCTGGCAGTCGGCGTCGCCCTCGCAGACCTGGTCCACGGCCAGATAGGGCTGGCAGGTGGATTGGCCGCCCCCGGCCGGAGTCAGACAGCGCAGCCCGAAGCCGCACCCATCCCCGGTCGAGCAGTCGGCGCCCGCTCCCAGACGATCAGTGCAGACGTTGGCCAGGCAGTACTGGCTCTCCGGACACAGCGGCACCGGGAGGCCCAGATCGGCGCCTTCGCCGTTGCCGCAACTGCCGCCGCGGACGGTCTGGGCCTTCACGCAGCGATCGACCGTGGCGCCGCCTCCGGGTGGAGTCACCGGCGCACAGACCAATTCGAACAGGCCGCGCCCCGACCGCGCGCACTGGAAGCGGTTGAGGTCGCACGACTCCCCCTCCAGTCGAGCGAAGTTGCACTGGAAGCCGAAGCCCACCTGGGTGCAGACCTTCCCGGCCCCGCACTCCTCCTGCTGCAGGTCCGCCACCGTGCAGGCCTGGCCCACCGCCCTGAGGGGCTGGCAGGTGCCGGCCTCGCCGTCGCCTCCGGTGCAGAAGTGGGTGGCCGGGTTGCACTCCGAATCGCGGGTACACGACGAGCCGGTGGCGCTGCTGGGGTCGCTGCAGATCCCACAGGTCTCGGGGCTGCTGGCGGTGCAGAAGGCGGTGCCGGTGCAGTCCGCCTCCAGGGCGCAGGCGCCACCGGGCGCTACCGCGCCGGCCAGGAAGGGGAGATTGCGACAGCGCTGCAGCGCCTGGATCACGTTCCGATCACAGGTCCCTGCGGGATAGGCGGTGTCCACGCAGGCCCGGTAGGGGGCTTCAGTGAACAGCGCGCGGCCGGAGAGGATGCTGGCGGTGAGCTGCCGGCAATCCAGATCTCCGGCAAGCGCCTCCTCGCAGCGGGCGCGCTCGCTCTGGGGGACCACGTTGAGCAACCCGGCGTCGGTGAGGGTCACCCCGGTGATCGGGGTGGCGGGATCGGCGTGGCAGCGGACGAAGAAGTCGCATTGGGCCCGCGCCAGCTCACGGCACAGCGCCGCGGGATCAAGGCCGGCGTCCACGCCCGCGTCCGGCTCCCCCTCGCCACCGCAATTCGCGCACCCCACCCACAGGAGTGAAACCAGCCACACCACGGACACCGAACGCATGACGAACCCTCTTCCGCTTCCGCCGCTCCGGCCGGGCGACCACCAGACAGCCTGTCGTGAAGCCCCCGCGAAGTGAAGCGCGGGAAGTCAGTCATCGTCGCGCAGCAACTCCACGCTGGCGCCGTCCCCGGAGCGCCAGACCTTCACCGTCCAGGGACGACAGCAGACTGAGCAGTCCTCCACGTACGTCTCCTCCGCGGGGCCCAGCTCGTCCACGTCCAGCTCCACCACTTCCCCGCAGTAGGGGCACTGCGCCAGGATCGCTTCCGGCATGTTCCTCCTTGAGGACAGCGTACAGCTGCGCCGCCCAGCTGTGATCCAGAGGTTCTTTGACCCCGGGGGCGAGTGCGCTTAAAGCGGCCGCCGATATGGCCAAACGTTCGCGTACCACGCCCCCCGCCTCCATTCCCGTCGCCCACCCCAATTCCGCGGAGAAGACCGTTGTCGCCGCGACTGACGAGGCGAAGAGCGTCGCCGCCGCTACCGACGCGGTGAAGACCGACGCGGTGAAGTCGGTTCCGGCGCGGAGTGCGGCCCTCGCAACGACGGTGCAGAGCGCGATCCTCTTTCCCGTCCTGCCCTCCAGCGACGCGCCGACCATCCGCTCCCGGGAGCTGGTGTTCACGCTCGACGGCTGGAGGTCGCTGCAGGTGCTCCGGTCCTCCGAGGCTCCGCAGGCCTTCTCCGAGAACCAGGTGCTGCTGGACGGCGTTCCCCCCGGGACCCCGGTGGAGTTCGCGCTCCGGCTGGAGCTGGCGGGCCATTCGCTCTGGCTCAACAACGGCGGTCGCAACTACCGCCAGCTCTCGGCCTGAGCCGCCGCAGGTCCTGCGGGTGCCGCGGCCGGTTCCTTCGCGCTGAGCCGGGCGCGCAAAACCTGCGACTGGGCTCCCAACCGCGCCGTTCCTTGCGGAACTGACGCCGGGCCGTGCCACGACAAGCCTCTGGCACGGACGATGAACCGGTGCCCTCCTCCATGCGCCCCCTCATCGCCTCCCTGCAGAAGAGCCCCTTCCGCTTGCTCTTCCCGGTGGGCGGACTGACCCTTCTGGCCGGAGTCCTCCCCTGGCTGACCTTTGCCCTCGGGCTGGGTGGGTATCTTTCCACCTTCCATTCGGTGGTGCAGGTCCAGGGCTTCCTCAGCGCGTTTGCGGCCGGCTTCCTCTTCACCTTCATCCCCCGCCGCACTGGGAAGCCGCCTCCCTCGGTGGTCGAGCTGGCGCTGGGCGCGGCCCTCCCGCTGCTCCTGGTCATCGCGGCATGGACGGAGGCCTGGTTGCTGACCCAGGTGTTGTGGTTGCTTCTGGTGGGGGTGCTCGCGCGGTTCGTGCTCGTTCGGGTGACCCTCCCCTCGCTGGATGGCGGGCTGGTCTGGGTGCCGCTCTCCCTGGCCATGGGTGTCTGCGGCGCGCTGCTGGTCAGCGTCGGGCCCCGAATCTCCGGCGGGTTCTGGCTCCACTCCGCCGGCCAGGCGCTGCTGACCCAGGGGATGTTCACCGGCCTGTGCCTGGGCGTGGGGCGGCTGCTGTTCCCGGTGATGGTGCATGGCCGCCGGCACCCCGCCGAGACCAGCCGCGCTCCGCTCTACGCCAACGCGTTGGCGGCGCTGGTGCTCTTCCTCTCCTTCTTCCTGGAGGCGCTGGTCTCCGCCCGCGCCGCCTGGTCCCTCCGGGCGATCCTCACCGGGCTGGTGGTGGTCCTGGGGCTAAAGGCCCTGGACCCGCCCACCCAGCCGGGGCTCCACCGAAGGGCGCTGTGGCTGGGGGCCTGGGGAATCCCGCTGGGCTACGCCACCATGGCGCTCTTCCCCGCCCACCGGCTGGCCGGTCTGCACGTCCTGTTCATCGGTGGCTTCACCCTGATGCTGGTGGGTGTGTCCGCCCACCTGGTGCTGTCCCATGGAGGTCACGCCACCCTGGTCCGGGGCCGCCCGCTCCAGCTCCGACTGGGGCTGCCCCTGCTGGCGGTGGCGCTGGCAGCCCGGGTGCTGATGAGCACAGATCCCTCCCACCTGCGGCTGTGGTCTGGCCTCTCCTCCCTGGCCTTCCTGGCCGCGTCGGCCGCCTGGCTCTGGCTGATCGCGGTGGGCCTGGGGCCGCCCCGTCCGGGGGAGGCCCGCTGAACCATGCCCACCCGACTGCACGCCTCGTTCGTGAAGGTGGCCCTGGGCTTCTATCTGGTGGCGCTGTCGTTGGGCGTGCTGCTGCGGATCTCCTTCGTCCATCCGCTGCCCGGCCTGCAGTTCACCTTCGCGGTGCACGCGCACTCGCACACCCTGTACTTCGGCTGGGCCGGACTGACTGTGGTGGCGCTGGCCCTGCGCAGCGTCGGGGCCTCGGGGAGGTTCCCCCGCTGGGTGCTCACCTCGCTGACCCTGCTGGCCGCGGCCACCTTCGTCGTGTTCCTGCACAGCGGCTATTCCCCGATGGGGATCGCGGTCTCGGCGTTGTCGCTGCCGGTGTGGCTGTGCGCCGGAGTGGCCTGGTTCCGGGCGGCGCGGGGACGCGGTGATCTGGGGACCACCTTCCTGCAGGTCGGCTTCGTCTACGGCGGGCTGGCGATGCTGGGGGCGGTGGCCCGGGTGGTCCTGCTGGCGGTCCACGTCTCCAATCCGGTCTACGGCCGCCTGGCGGTGTTCGCCTTCCTCCACAACTTCGCCTGGTTCTTCCTCTTCGCGGTGACCGGCCTCTTGGTCCGCCACCTGGCCGCGCTGGGGACCCCGGTGGACGAACGGCTGCTGCGCTGGAACCTGCGCCTGGCGGCGCCCGCCGCCTGGCTGACCTTTCCCCTGGGCGTCGCCGGAGCCACCGACGGGATGCTGGGCGCACTGGCCCGGCTGGCGCTGGTGCCGGTGGCGGCCTCCGGGGCGGTGCTGGCGGTGGCGCTGTGGAG
>JALYOC010000168.1 GCA_030857095.1 Myxococcota bacterium
GCAGCCTAGGATTCTCGCCTACAGCACCACCCGCCGCCACTGTCCCTGTCCCGGGTCGGGCCGCCGGGAGGCCCGACGCCAACGCCTCGAGCAGCGGTTCTTCGGCACTCCGGAGCTTCCGAGGACAAAGCAAGGCGCCCCGGCCTGTTCAGACCGGAGCGCCCTGGGTGCTTCAGCAATTTGAGGCCGGGGACTACTTGGCCAGTCGGGTGCAGATCGCCTTGTCGTTGGTGAGGGTCTGCTCGGAGGCGGTCAGGTCGGCGGCGGTGGTGGCCACCTCCTTGGTGGTGTGCTCCTCCACCTCCACCGGGTACATCGGGTCCGCCTTGCGCAGCTCCTGGACGGTGGTCAGCTGCAGGTCGGCCACGGCCTTGAGGTCGCGCAGGACCGCCACGTAATCCTCGTCCGTCTTGACCATCGCGTTGCAGCGGGTGACCAGCTGGGTGCGGGTCACCGAGGCCGGCTTGGCCTTGTACTGGTTCACCAGCTCCGTGTAGCCGGCCGCCGCCGCGTTCAGCTTGGCGAAGCTCAGCAGCCGATCCGCGGTGCGCTGACCGCGCTGCAGGTCCAGCTGGGTGAAGCGGACGTTGAGGTCGGCCACCTGCTGATCGCCCCGGGCCTCGAAGTTCGTGAAGATGAAGAAGTACGGGAAGATGTCCTGCTGGGACTTCATGGTGGAGAAGGGCAGGGCCTGGAGCTTGCCGATCAGGCACTGGCTCACCGCGCCATCCACGCCGGCGCCGCCGTCGGCCAGCGCCTGATCCACCGAGGCCACCACGGTGATCGCGCTGCCGCCGTCCGCCGCGCCCCTCTTGAGGTCCACCTTCATCGGGATCGGGCCGGGCACCGTTTCCTTCAGCGGCTCGAAGCAGTCACACCAGGAGGGGGTGGCCACCCGGATCGAACCCACCAGGTCGGAGATCTCGTTGATCCCCATCACCACCGCGGGATCCTGGTTCACGTCGTGCTGGTAGTCGAAGGCATTGGAGACCGGGGCCGCGTTCTCTGCGCCGGCCACCTTGGCCTGGGTGTAGCGGGTCAGCGCGTCCACGATGCATTTCTCACCGTCGGCGGTGAGGTTCTCGCCGGTGGCCTTGTGGCCAAAGGCGCCGCTGGCGAAGGTGGACTCCACCGTCACCTTGGTCACCGGGGCCCCGGCGCGGCTCGCCGGGTCCACCAGGCACTCCATCACCAGCGGCCGGGCGGAGACCTGCACCGCCAACACGCTCTCCTTCACCACCGGCGCCGAGACCTCCGGCGAGACGGCAAAGCAGGTGCCGACGTCGAAGTGGGCGATGTTCTTGATCTGCTGGCTCTCCTCGGTGGGCCCGGAGGCCTGACCGCCCTGCCCGCCGGACGACGAGGTGGTGGCGCAGACCGCCAGGAAGCTCACAGAAACGACAGCAATGACGAAACGATGCATATCCCCTCTCCCGTGTTTGCGAAGGCTCACTTCTCCAGGCCTTCGGCGTTCTTCAAGTCCTTCAAGCGCAACCCATTCTTCTTCAGCAGTCGATACAGGCTCTGCATCGACAGCCCGGTCCGTTCCTCGGCCAGGCGGAGGTCGAAGCCCACCGTCTTCATCATCTCGGCGAAGTAGAGACGTTCGAAGTCGGCGGTGACGCGATCTTTTGCCTCGTGGTACGGCAGCCCCACCACCACCTCCGCCACCGAGCGGGTGGGCGGCCCCTCCTTCACCGCCGGCCCCGCCAACAGGTCCAGCCAGCTGGTGTTACCGGTCTCCTGCATCAGCGCCCCGCGCTCCAGCACGTTGCGCAGCTCGCGCACGTTGCCTGGCCACCCGTACCCCTCCAGCAGGCTCAGCATCTGCGGGGTCAACTCCAGCCGGCCCCCCACCGACTTGAGCAGGTGGCGGGCCAGCACCGGGATGTCGTCCCGGCGGGTGCGCAGCGGAGGCAGGCGCAGGTTGGCCACCGCCAGCCGGTAGAACAGGTCCGCCCGGAAGCGGCCCATCCGGACCTCCTCCTCCAGGTTCTGCTGGGTGGAGGCGATGATCCGCACATCCAGCTTCACCGGCGGACCGGACAGCGAGGGCAGCTCGCGGTTCTCCAGCACCCGCAGCAGCTTGGGCTGGATCGACGCGGGCAGCTCGCCCACCTCATCCAGGAACACCGTCCCCCCGTCCGCGGCCTGGAAGACCCCTTCACCGCCCTCGGCGCCCTTGCCGAACAGCTCCCGGTCTGCGGCGTCCTCGGAGATCAGGTTGCAGTCCACCACCCGGAACGCCCCGTGGCGCCGCAGCGAGTGCTGGTGGATGGCCCGCGCCGCCAGCTCCTTGCCGGTCCCGGTCTCGCCGCCCAGCAAGACGCTGACGTCCTCGCGTGCCACCCGCCGCAGGTCGGCGAACAGCACCCGCATCTTCTCCGAGCTGCCCACCAACTGGCCGAAGGAGTCGGCGCCGGAGGCCTCCACCTCGGTGGTCCGGTCCTCCTCGCGGACAGTGAGCTTGGTCTTGCCCAGGCCGATCTTATCCCCCGGGCCCACGTAGGCGGCCAGCACCCGCCGGCCCTCCACCAGGGTCCCGTTGCGGCTGCCCAGGTCGCGCACCACCAGGCCCTCGGGGGTCCGCTCCACCTCCAGGTGGCGGCGGCTGACGGTGGTGTCGGTGAGCACCACGTCGTTGGAGCTGTCCGAGCCGACGCGGATCAGTGCCCCCAGGGTCTCGAACCGCCGGCCCTTGTCCGGTCCGGCGGTGACCTCCAGGGACCAGTTGTGGAGCAGGACCCTGGCGCCCCCGGCTTCAGGCGAGGTCACTGATTCGGTGACGTCGGGTCTGCTCTCCATGCGTGCGGCTACCTCCACCCACCCCGGAGCTTGGGCCGCCGGGTATCTAGCAGGATTTGCCCCCAGGCTTGCGCGGAATATGGGCGATGCATAAAGGAGGGACATGGCAGTCAAGACCAGCAACCGGAGGACGGCGCGCGTCAGCTGTGAGGCGCCCGCCAAGGCGGAGGGACCTCGCGGTCCGATCCGCGGCACCTGCAGGAGCCTCTCGCAGGGTGGGATGTTCTTCAGCGGCACCCAGCTGCCGGTGGGCCAGTCGGTGGAGCTCTCGGTGCAGCTGCCCTCGGGGCAGTTCCTGGCGGTGGGGCAGGTCCGCTACCACCACACCGACGCGCTGGGGCCGGGGATGGGAATCAAGTTCACCCGGCTAGCGCAGGATCATCTGTCCAGGATCGTTCAGTTCGTCGGAGCCTGAGCGGTCCCGGGAGCCCCTGTGGACGCGCTGGGCGGGTATCGCGAGCTGGAGCCGATGCAGCGGGCGCTGGGGAGCCTGGTGTTCGTGGGCACCCTGGTGATCACCGGGGTGCTGGAGCGACTGCAGTTCCAGCTGAGGGAGACCGAGACGACCACCTGGTGGGCCTCCAACGGACGGGACGTGGTCAACCTGTTCGCGCTGGCCACGATGGCCATCGGCCTGCGGGTGATCGGCTTCACCGGGCCGATCGCGCTGTGCATCGCCGCCACCCTGGTGCTGCTGCTCAGCGCCCTGCAGACCGCGCTGGAGAAGCACCCCCATGTCTGGCTGTGGTCCCTGGGCGCGGCGCTGGCCCTGGGCGCCCCGGTGCTGATCGCGCCCCACAGCGTCCAGCTGGCCTTCCGGGGCGCCATCAAATGGCTGTTCCCGGTTTGAGCCGGCCCCGGCCTCAGTAGGCCGGCGCGTCGCTGGCGGGGAAGGACTCCATTGACGCCTCGTCCACCACGTCGGTGTGTCCCCGCGCCAGCCGCTCGCGCAGCAGAGACTTGGCCCGCGCCGCGCGGTCCTGATCCTGTTCGCGCAGCTCGCTGAAGAACGCCTCCAGCGCGTGGTCTCCCGAGTCCTTGGCGTCGGTCAGGTACTTCTCAAGGATCTCCGCCGACTGCAGCGAGTGGTACAGCACGCTGATCAGGTCATACGAGATGTCTGGGACCGTCTTGCCCTGGCTGGCCATTTCTTCTCCGGTGTCTGAAGTCTGGAGATTGAAACCTAGCCACGCGGGCCTAGGCGGCGTCCGCCCCGCCCGGAGGGCAGCTAGGCAAGCATCGGATCCAGGCGACCCGCGTGGTCCAGCTTCACCAGGTCGGTGTAGCCGCCAATCGCCTCCTCGCCGATGAAGATCTGCGGGACGGTGCGGCGTTCGGTCAGCTCCACCAGGCGGGCGCGCATCGCGTCGTCGGAGGTGACGTCGATCTCCTCGTAGGCCACCCCCTTGTTGCGAAGGAAGTCCTTGGCCCGCGAGCAGAACCCGCAATAGGTCGTGGTGTAGATCTTCACTGGCTTCATTCGGCCTCCTCCTGGAGGGAATCTAATAACGGGGAAGAAAAGGTCCCACCCGGGAGAAAAGCAAAACGGCCCCCGGCGAGGTGCCGGAGGCCGTCTTTGGCCACGGTGCGCTGTGGCCGGGGGCGACTACATGCCCATGCCGCCCATTCCACCCATCCCGCCCATGCCGCCCATCCCACCGCCGGCCGGACCCCTGGAGTCGTCGTCCTTGGGACGCTCGGCAACCATGGCCTCGGTGGTGAGCATCAGGGAGGCAACCGACGCCGCGTTCTGCAGCGCGGTGCGGGTCACCTTGGCGGGGTCGATCACACCGGCCGCCAGCAGGTCCTCGTAGACGCCGGTCGCCGCGTTGAAGCCGTAGGCGCCCTTGCCCTCCTTGACCTTGTTGACGATCACCGAGCCCTCCAGGCCACCGTTGCCGACGATCTGGCGCAGGGGCTCCTCGAGGGCGCGGCGCACGATCTCCACGCCGAACTTCTCGCCCTCGTTCCAGTCACCCTTCTCGATGGCGGAGAGCGCACGGACCAGCGCCACGCCGCCGCCGGGGACCACGCCCTCCTCGACCGCGGCGCGGGTCGCGTTCAGCGCGTCCTCGACCCGGGCCTTCTTCTCCTTCATCTCGGTCTCGGTCGCGGCGCCGACGTTGATCACCGCCACGCCACCCACCAGCTTGGCCAGCCGCTCCTGCAGCTTCTCGCGGTCGTAGTCCGAGGAGGTCTCCTCGACCTGGGCGCGGATCTGCTTCACGCGGGCCTCGATGTCCTTCTGGACGCCGGCGCCGTCGATCAGGGTGGTGTTGTCCTTGTCGACGGTGATCCGCTTGGCGCGGCCCAGGTCGGCCAGGGTGATGGAGTCCAGCTTGATCCCCAGATCCTCGGCGATCATCTTGCCGCCGGTGAGGACGGAGATGTCCTCCAGCATCGCCTTGCGGCGATCACCGAAGCCGGGGGCCTTGACCGCGCAGGTGTTGAGCACGCCGCGGATCTTGTTCACCACCAGGGTGGCCAGGGCCTCGCCCTCCACCTCCTCGGCGATGATCAGCAGGGGCTTGCCGGAACGGGCCACCTGCTCCAGCACCGGGAGCAGATCCTTCATCGACGAGATCTTCTTCTCGTGGATCAGGATGTACGGATCCTGGAGGACGACCTCCATCCGCTCCGGGTCGGTCACGAAGTACGGGGAGAGGTAGCCGCGGTCGAACTGCATGCCCTCCACCACGTCCAGGGTGGTCTCCAGGCCCTTGGACTCCTCGACGGTGATCACGCCCTCCTTGCCGACCTTCTCCATCGCCTCGGCGATCTTGGTGCCGATGTCGGAGTCGCCGTTGGCGGAGATGGTGCCGACCTGGGCAATCTCCTTCTTGTCCTTGGTGGGCTTGGCCATCTTCTTGATCTCGGCCACGATCAGGGTGACGGCCTTGTCGATGCCGCGCTTGATGTCCATCGGGTTGTGCCCGGCGGCCACCAGCTTGACGCCCTCGCGGAAGATCGCCTGGGCCAGCACGGTCGCGGTGGTGGTTCCGTCACCGGCCACGTCGGAGGTCTTGGAGGCCACCTCCTTGACCATCTGGGCGCCCATGTTCTCGAACCGGTTCTCCAGCTCGATCTCCTTGGCGACGGTGACGCCGTCCTTGGTGATGGTGGGCGAACCGAAGGACTTCTCGATCACCACGTTGCGGCCCTTGGGCCCCAGGGTGACCTTGACCGCGTCGGCCAGGATGTTGACGCCGCGGAGGATCGCCTCGCGGGCGCGCACGTCGAAGACAATGTCTTTTGCCATGGTGTTGCTCTCTTTTCGAAAGGGGTGGGGAAGGAAGGTGACCGGACTACTTCTCGATCACGCCGAGGACGTCTTCCTCGCGCAGGATCAGGTGGTCCTCACCCTCGATCTTGACCTCGGTGCCCGCGTACTTGCTGAACAGCACGGTGTCGCCGGCCTTGATGTCCAGCGGGCGGACCTTGCCGTCCTCCAGGACCTTGCCGTTGCCGACCGCGATCACATGGCCCTCCAGCGGCTTCTCCTTGGCGGAGTCCGGGATGATGATCCCGCCCTTGGTCTTCAGCTCCTCGGCAACGCGCTTGACGATGAGGCGGTCCTGCAGGGGACGAATCTTCATGATGGGTCTCTCCTTCGTGGTTCGGAGGGCCGCCGTGCTGTCGGTTGGCGACCCTCGGGGGGTTGAATGGTGGCTGGCCTTAGCACTCATCCCTAACGAGTGCTAACGGCGAAGCGCCGCGGATAATAACCAGGGACTTCATGCCGTCAAGGCGCCCTGGCATCAGTGCAAATGCCCGGAATGCCGCGGTTTTTCGAGGGGAGGACAGCCCACTGCGCCGCGAAATTCCGGGCCGATCCTGGCACTCGACCTCCTCGACTGCCAACGCAACCACCTGGATTCATTGGACGACTTTTGCCAGAGGGGAGCGTGGTTGCTAGCCTTCCGCCAGCGGAATGGAAGCCAAAGGAGGTCTTTGAAGATGAGTGGTCTTCTCGCGGGATCGACCCTAAGAGAGTTCTTCAAGGGAATGCTCGGGGAGGCAATCGAGCATCGGCGGGTGGAGCTGGCGGAGGGAACCGAGTTCTACCTGGTCAACCTCCTGACCGAATTCGCGGTGTCCGAGAAGCTATTCACCGAGGAGGAGGGCGGGCGCAAGGACCACGAGCCGCTGGCCCTGCTCTACCACCGGGCGCTGCTCAAGGAGCGGGAGGAGCGGATCCGGCTGCTGCGGCGGCTGGGGGACGTCTCCCTCTACAAGGCCGGCTTCTTCTCCGAGAGCCTCCGTGACCAGGTCGTGGGCCCCGACTACTACATCCAGATGGGCGGCGCCGCGTACGGCCAGGTCGCCCAGCTGGCGCCGCTGACCGGCTTCGCGGAGGTGTACCGCGAGCTGTGCGCCAAGTTCCGGGTGGTGGTGGAGGTCCTGGAGGAGATCGCCGCCCGCGGGCTGGTGGCCAACGGCCCGGAGGGGACCTTGCGGGTCTACGAGACCTGGGTCCGCACCGGCAGCGACCGGCTGGAGCGGGTGCTGATCGATGCCGGGGTGCTGGTGAAAAAGCCGGGGTTGGCCAACTGAGGTCCAGGGGAGGGCGGCCCGAGATGATCCACCGCGTGCAGCAGCACCTGGAGTCCATCTACCGGCTGGAGTCCCCGGTCCGGGCGGAGGCCTTCGTGGTGGACGAGGCGCTGGCCCAGCAGCTGGGCGCCCAGGGCCAGCGCGAGCAGCTGTTCGTGCACGAGGCCGAGGACGGCCTGGACCTGGCCCTCTACCTGGAGCCGGCCCTCCTGGCCCGGCTGGAGGCGTGCACCCACCGGGTCCTGCTGGAGGGCGAGCTGGATGGCTACTGCCAGGTGGCGGAGGGCGTCTCCCACTTCCTGTACCTGACCCAGGCGGCCACCCAGGACCGGCAGGTCTCCTTGTTGGAATTGGAGGCCCAGGCGGAGGTGGACAAGTTCGCCCTCTGTCTGCTGCAGCGGTGGGGAGAGGGAGCGTTGCTTTGGGCGAGGGAGCTGATCCGCCGGCTGTTCGAAGCCACCCACCTGCTTCCTTCGCTGGGACCGGAGCTGCGCCACCGCTACGCCGAGTCCAGCCGGCTGGCCCGCAACTACTGCCAGCGGCTGTTGGCCCACGTGCAGCACCGCCAACTGGACCGGCTGCTGACGGAGCTGCGCTACTCCTACCGGCTGGGGGCGGAGGCCAAGCTGCGCTACCTGGCGCAGCCGGCCTGAGTTCCGCGATCCGGGACGGCACGGCTACATCGCGCCGGCGCCGTACCCCTGATCCGGAAACCAGGAGGCGCGCGCCTCCTCCGGCTCGGTCAGCGGGGCGTCCCGCTCAATGGCCCACAGGGTGGGGAGGTTCCGGCTGTCCGGCCAGGCGCTGGCCGTGCGCCGGTGTTCCAGGTGCGCGCGCAACGCCCGCATTGCCAGCTCTGAGCCCAGCCAGTCCCCGGCGGACATGGCCGCATCCAGCAGCTCTAGCAGCCGGGCGTGGCCGACCTCCACGTGGGCCAGGGTGGCCATCCACCACGCGGCGTGGAGCCGGGCCCGCGCGGTCCGGGTGCAGTCGTCCACCAGACTCCCCAGCTGCTCCAGGGTAAGGGTGGAGTCTCGCGCCGCCCCCGCCACCGCCTGGGGAATCCCGCGGTGCTCCGGGTCCAGCGGAGAGGCCAGCTGGGCCAGCTGTTCCGCCTCCTGCTGCATCCCGGCCTCGGAGAGGCGCTGGACCAGCCGCGCCGACTTCCAACCGTCCAGGCCGGAGCGGTCCCGGGCGGCCTTCAGATCCTCCGGATCCGGTCCCCCACAGAGGGTGAGGACCTGGTGGGCCTCCTGCGCCTTGGCCAGCGCGCTGCGCAAGGAAGCCTGCCCCTGCTTGCCGTGGCTCCACCCGCATCGCGAGGCCGCGCTCTGGGCGCGGGCCAGCTGCTGCACCCACTGCTTCCGGAAATCGACGTCTGCCGCCATCTGCCCCTCCAGGCCTTTAACTGAACAAGCGTATAGTCTAAGGGTCTGACAGCAAGAAAACCAGACGGGGCGCCCGGGCGCCTCCAGCCGCTGCTCCATGGGAACCCCTGCGGGGCGCACGTGCGCATGGCAACGCGTTGCGGGCGTTGCCTTAGCGCCAAGTCACTGCGAGCGGAGTCGTGGGTCGCGTGGGAGCCTGGGGAGGCTACGACCGGCGGATAGGAGGCGGCGGCTGAACCAGCGCCGCCTCCGCGAACAGCGGTGAGGCTACTTCTTGTCCTTGGGCGGGATGCCGTACTTGCCGGAGAGCGCCTCACGCACGTCCCGGTCGAACTTCACGTTGCCGGTGGCGATCTCGCGCAGGGAGAGCACGGGGGGCTTGTTCTTGGAGATCTCCATGATCGGCCGGGCGCCAGCCATCAGCTGACGTGCGCGCTTGGCGGCCAGGAGCACCAGCGCGAAGCGGTTGTCGACCATCGGGAGGCAGTCTTCGACTGTGACGCGAGCCATTTGAATCGAACCTCTTTTGCACTGAGTAGGGAAGCAGCGCACCCTAGGGATCGGGCACGGTCAAGTCAAGGAACGCCCGGGGCAGGAGGGCAGGCGTCCTCCGAGCCCAGCAGGTTGGGCGCCTCGAAGTCACTCTGGTGGAAGGTCAGCAAGAACGCGTCGTTCCAGCACTGGCTTAGCGACCCGACCGGACCGAACAGGCGGGTGACCGTGGCGGCCGCCCGCCCGGCCCCTCCTGCGGTCCAGGCGCTGGAGATGTCGAAGGTCGCGGAGAAGGCGTCGTCGAAGCGGAACTGCATCTCGCCGCTGTCGTCGGCGTACTCCGCGTGCTGATAGGTGAGGGTGTCCAACAGCCGGGCGAACTCCATCCGCACCGTGCGCGGAAAGGCGCGGGTGTCGTAGTCGATCTGCAGCCAGTCCAACTCCAGCCCGGTGGCGATCCCCGCATCCTCCAGGACCCGGTTGTCGAACAGCACCGCCCCGATCCCCAGCGGCCCCTCTCCGCGCACGAAGTGGCCGGTGATGAAGGACAGGTAGCCCTCCTCGCCGCTGCCCTGGGGACGGAACTCGAAGCGGTAGTTGAACCGCTCGGCGGCGGCCGGATCGCGGGCGATGGTGACCCGGAACTCGAAGCCCGGATTCTCCCGGGGGGTGAACGGCCCCCAGCTGCGCTCCAGCGCGGTGCGGGTGGAGGGCGGGTGGCGCTGCACCTCCTCCACCAGGGTCACCAGGACCTCGGCGATCGCCTTGAAGAGGTGGGAGGCGTTTTGGGTGTCTTCGTACAGCTTGGCGGTCTGGCCCAGCACCACCTCCGCCGGCGCGGCGGTTCCCAGCGCCCGGCGCAGCGCGGCCTGCGGACTGGACGGCGCGCGCAGGGTCGGCTCTGCCTCCGGGAGGTTGGACTTGATGTCCTCCCGGGAGGGCAGGGCGTTGAAGAACTCCAGATCCGCGTTGGAGTAGTTCCCGCATCCCAGCGCCAGGCAGCCGGCGCCGACCGCGATCAAGGTCCGAAGCTCACAGCGCATAGGTCACCATCGCTCCCAGCTCCCAGAAGCCCAGGTGCCGCGGCTGATCGGGGCCCTCCAGGCCGTAGAAGAAGTAGTGGCCCCGGCCACGGGCCTGCAGCCCCCAACAGGAGGTGAGCTTCCACTGCACCCCGGCCACCACTCCCGGGGAGACGGTGAGCAGGCTCTGCCGGCTCACGTTCCCCTCCTGGAAGGCGCGGGACATGATCATCGCCGCCGCCCGGGCGCCCACGAAGGGCACCACCTGCCCGGCCCCGAACTCGTAGAGCAGGGTGCCGCCCAGGTTCAGCTCGGTGAACTGGTAGGCCAGGTTCAAGGTCCCCAGCTGCAGCCGGGAGTCGGTCCCGCCGAAGGAGAAGTCGATCCCCAGCCGCAGCTGCGGCAGGAAGAAGCGGTCCTGGAGCAGCTCCACCGAGACCAGCCCGGTGGCCGGGAACAGCTCCCGCCGCGCGGCCCGATCGAAGAAGGACTGGTAGGCGAAGGACACGGCCCAGCTGAAGCGGGGAGGCGGGTTCACCAGCCGGCCGCCCTTGACCGGATCGTCGGAGAAGGGCGCGTCGCGCAGCACGCTGTCGTCCACCCGCTCCACCCGGCCGCCCACCACCTGGACCTGGCCAATCCTCAGCCGGTCCTCCAGCCGCCGCCGGACCCAGTACCTGCCCGGGGGCAGGGCGATCCGCCGCGGCTGCTCCGGCTGCTTGTTCACCTCGGCGACCACGAAGCCGTGGTCATCCACCAGGTACCAGAGCCCTCCCGGCGCCGAGGCGGCGAACTCCAGCCCCTCGGAGCGGGTGACCACGTCGGTGATCACCAGGTCTCCGTTGCCGGCCAGGTCGTAGCTGAAGGTGGGGTGCTGGGCGCCCGCGGCGCTGCCCAGGGTGTCCGCCACGGTGCGGTCGTACGCATAGGCGTACGCCTCGGCCAGGGTGACCCGTCCATCGCGCGAGCGATCCGCGTCGCCCATCAATCCGCTGGCCAGGTGGTGGGTGAAGTAGCTGCCCCCCAGCGCATCCGACTCCTGGGAGTCCTCGTCCGAGGTGCTGGAGGTCAGCAGGACCATCCCTTGCGCCTCGCGGCCCTGGTCGGTCTGGATCTCGAACTCCGGGGCCCTTCGCGCCCCCTTGGTGCGGGTCAGGGTTCCCGAGCGGCAGGAGTCGAAGATGCCGATCCGGATGTCGGCCGGGGCCTGCGCCAGGCGGGACTTGAGGGAGTCGAAGGGCAGCCGGGTCTCGTTGAGCCGCAGCGCGCCGTCCTTGGCGTGACCGGAGAAGTAGACGATCAGCGCGGTGCGCTCGCCGCGGGAGCGGGCCGCCTCGCTCTTGCGCTCTGCCTCCGTCAGCGCGGCGATCAGCGCCTCGGCGTTGCGGTTGAGCACCAGCACCGCGTCCTCTTCCCGCACCCCACCTAGCCGGGTGAGCACGCCGCGGATCTTCTTGGCGTCCTCCACCGCGTACAACAGCGGCTGGGTCCCCTCGCCGCCGACGTCGTTGCCGACGATCACTGCGATCCGCCGGGTGACCTGCGCGCGGGCGGGCAGCCCGGTCAGCAGCACCAACGCCAGGAGTGGGATCCGCAAGTCCAGGGCGCTCCTCAAGGTTTGAGCAACGTCTGGTGGAACTGCCCGCCAGGCACCGCCAGCTCCGGCATCCTCAGCACGTCTCCGTGGGCGGCATCGTAGGCCAACCGGGCGGCGCGCTTCACCTCCTCCATCTGCAGGGGCCGCTCGGTGAGCACGACGATCACCCGCTCGGCTCCCTGGCCGGTGAACTCCAGGCTCCCGGGCAGGAAGTGGGTGGCGCCGTCCTCGGACACAGGGAGGCTGGGGCCCTTCTCCGGATAGAGGGGGGTGATCATCCCCTGCGCGTCCACCGAGACCGCGGCCAGGTAGCGATACTCGCCCGGCTTGAAGCCGATCCGCACCCGCTCGCCGGTGGAGAGCACCTCCGGTGCCTGGGGGGTGGCCTGGCGCTGGGGATGTCCTACCGCGGCGGCGATCCTCAGCTCCACCTCCGCGCCGCGCTTGGAGCGGTCGCCCTTGATCCGCCCGCCGGTCTCTCTCTCCTTGCCGGAGGACAGCAACGGGCCCACCGCCACCAGCACCAGCAACACCGCGGCCAGCGCCACCACCGGGGTCAGCCACTGCGCCGGACGCAGCCGGGGTCGGCGCTGGGCGCGGTGGACTCCGGCAGAGAACCGCTCGAAGGGGATCTCCGCCTGGAAGCGCTGGGCCTCCAACTCCAGCGCCGAGAGCCGATCCTGGCAGGCCCCGCAGCGACCCAGATGGGCGCGGGCGTCGAATCCGTCCTGGCCGGCCAGCTCCCCGGCGCGCAGCCGGCGCAGCTTCAACTCTGGGAGGTGCTCAACCATTGTTCCTCAGCTCCTCCCCGGAGAGGGTGGCGAAGTTCTCCAGCCGCTTGCGGATGGTGGGGACCGACCGGCCGAGGAGGGCCGCCACCTCCTCCAGCGTCATCTCATCCACGTGGTAGTGCACCGCCGCCGCCTGGGTCTCGGGATCGAAGCGGGCCAGCAGCGAGCGCACCACCTCGCGCTGCTCCATCTGCTGCTCTCCGCCGTGTCCCTGGGGACGGCTGCGCTCCTGGCGCTCGAACAATCCCCGCCATCCGGCGCGCTCGCCCCTCAGCTGGTTCAGGCAGTGGTGGGTGGCGATCTTGATCAACCAGGTCAGCGGCGAGGCCTCGGCCCGGAAGCCGGTGTGGTGGGTCAGCACCTTGGCGAACACGTCCTGCATGGCGTCCTCGGCCTTCGCCTTGTCCTTGAGCAGATAGGCGCAGCGTCCGTAAACATGGGCTCCGTACTTCTCGTACAGCTCGCGCAGCCGGCCCCGCTCCTCCTCCTGGAGGCTTCCCTTGATCAGCTGGAGGGCGGGGCGGGCCATGCGCGGGGTCCTGGGATCGCCCATGGCCCGCGAGGGGCGTCCTCGCGGGCCGGGGCAACCCACCCTGGCAGACTACAGCGAGCTGTACTCGGCGGGGGTAAACGCGCAGGCCGAGGCCTCGTCGCCGTAGTTGGCGGAGGGGTTCCAGCTGGCGTTGAGGTACTGGCTGTCGAAGGAGGTGTCCCAGCACTCGTTGCCGGTCACCGCCGAGGAGAGGTTCCCCTCGGTGACCTGGTAGTCGGAGCGGCCGGCGCCCTGCTCGTTCCAGCGGCTGCGCACGGTCAGCTTCTCCGGGAGGGACATCGCCGGGTCATGGTGGATGTCCTCGCGGGTCAGGAAGTCGAAGGTGCCGCCGGTCCCGGGGGTCTTGCTGTAGCGGTAGCTGAAGTCGTCCCGGCCCCCGTGGCCGTCGTTCACGTTGTCGAACTCGGCGGCCACGGTGATCACGTCGGTCTCATCGGCGCGGGCGTAGTCCACGGTCACAGCACCCACCAGCGCGTCATGCTCGGGCAGGGTCTGGGCGGCGTCGAAGTCCAGCAGGAACGATCCCGAGCCCCGGCCCTCGGTGGCGGTGGCCTGGTGGTTGCCGGAGATCAGGATCACATAGGCGTCATCGCCCAGGGTCTTGTCCTTGCCCTCTAGAGCGTAGGAGAAGGCGCCCTCCGCGCTCTTGGTGACGGTCAGCCGGTAGATGTGCGGCTCCAGCGCCTCGGGGACGCTGGGTCCCCACACTGCCTGGTTCTCGTCGATGGTGGTCGGCCGGTGATCGGTGATCGCCTTGATCAGCCCCAGCACGGACAGGGTGGCGCCGTTGACGGTGACGGTGGCGGCCCGGGTCATCCGGTAGGAGTCGGAGCGGTCTCCCTGCAGCGCCGAGCCCTGGCTGCGGACCGGGGCCGTGGAGTCGTTGCCGGGCGTCTTGACCTCCACCATCTCCTTCTTGGGAAGGCCGTTGCGGAACTCGTCCACCAGCGTGCGGTTACAGCCGCTGAGCAGCAGCGTGATCACCGCGGCGGAAAGGATGCGCTTCATCGGAGATTCTCCTGGGCAAATCGGCGACCCCCGGCGGGTCGTCCGTTTCTGCGGCTACAGACCCGGCGGTGGAAAAAAACAGAAAGCCCCCGGAGACGAAAACTGCGCGGAACTTGATTCCCCAAGAGGGACGCCGGTTTGCGAAGGGTGGGAGGAGGTGGGGTGCCGCGGCGCGTGAATCTTTCCCTCCAACGCTCGTCTGCCTGACTACTTCCCGAGCCGACGCTGTTGAAGGAGAATTTCCCAATGATCCACCCCCTGTTCCGCGCCTGTGCGCGTCTGTCCCTCTACGGCGTTCTTTCCCTGGGGACGGCGGCACTCGCTGGGCCCAAGGAAGCAAGCAAGGGTCCCCCGTCGAAGGACGAGCGGCCCGCCGTCTCCAGTGGGCGTTCTCCGGGTGGAAATCCTGGCCGGAGCTCGGGCAACTCGGGTGGGAGCTCGGGCAACTCGGGCGGGAGCTCGGGTAACTCGGGCGGGAGTTCGGGTAACGGCGGCGGGAATCCGGGCAACTCCGGTGGTGGCAATCCTGGCCACTCCGGCGGTGGGAATCCGGGCAACTCCGGCGGTGGGAATCCGGGCAACTCCGGTGGCGGCAATCCTGGCCACTCCGGCAGTGGGAATCCGGGCAACTCCGGCGGTGGCTGGACCGGTCATGGCCCCGGTGGGGTCGGCAACGGCGGCAACAACAACGGCGACAACGGCCACCACTGCGAAGGCAACCAGGGCCGCGGCAAGGGCAACTGCGGTCCGGTCCCCGGCGGAACCGATAATTCGGGCGGTGGCACCACAGTCCCCGCCGGAGGCAACGGCGGAGGCAACGGCGGAGGCAACGGCGGAGGATGGGGGACCGGCGGCGGCACCCAGCCTGCCGGTGGCAGCACCCATGGCTCCACGCCGGTGGGCTCAGGGGGCGGCAACACCCATGACGCCTCGCCTCCGGGCTCCAATGGCTCGGGCGGTCGGGATCGGGAGTACGACCACGATCACTACGACAATGGCTACCAGCCCAACCACTATGGTGAGGGTGGCCGCTACCGTCCGCGGCCGCGCTCCTCCGGACAGGGCCATGTGGACTGGAACTCGTACATCCCGCACGTGGATGTGGGCGGGGGCCTTGGCTTCAACGCGCCCGGCGGCGCGCTGGGCCTGGAGCTGTTGATCCGGCCGAGCGACTTCCTGGGGTTCGGCGTCCACGGCGGAGTGGGCTTGTGGGGGACCCGGATCTCTCCGGTGGTGCACCTCTATCCGTTCGGGGTCACCAACTTCGGGCTGTATGCGGAGGGTGCCTTCTCCTTCAACACCGGAGGAGACACCACCTTGACCGTGGGTGGGGTGGAACAGCCGGTCCGGATGCACTTCACCCCCGCGGTCAGCGCGGCGATCGGTTACCGCCGGCCGTGGAACACCTGGTTCTGGACCTCGGTGAAGGTCGGTTACCAGGCCAACCTTCAGTTCGGTGAGAAGTTCCGTTCGCTGAATGGTGCGGAGCTGAGCTCCGACACGCGGACCTCGCTGACCTTCATGAGCCCCGGCGGTCTGGTGGTGGGCGCGTCGGCCGGCTTCTCGTTCTTCTAGGACGACCAGGCGGACAGCCGAGGCATCGGCTGTCCGTCGCCTGCCCACCCACGCGCAGGACGCGTTCCCAGCCTGCGCTCCCCGCGGGTCTGGGTTCTCCCTAGCTTGAATCCATGGAGAAACGACACCCGAACCATCCTGGCGAACTGGGAACGGATGCGTCGTTGGCGACCCGACTCAGGGACAAGGGCGAAATTGGCGCCCGGGCCCGTGCAATCGAAGTGCTGCAGGACGCGGAGGTCCCCTTCGTGGTCGGGGGCGCCTACGCGTACGCGCAGTACACGGGCATCTACCGCGACACCAAGGATCTGGACCTGTTCCCCCGCAAGCGTGACGCGCTGCGGGCGCTGCAGGTCCTGGAGAAGGACGGCTGGCGCACCGAGCGCACCGACGAGGTGTGGATCTACAAGGCCTTCAAGGGCGAGTGGTTCGTGGACTTCATCTTCTCCTCCGGCAACGGCGTGGCGGTGGTGGACGATGAGTGGTTCACCCACGCCAGGACCGCCGAGGTCTTTGGCCACCGCTGCCAGATCGCGCCGGCCGAGGAGGTCATCTGGTCCAAGGCCTTCGTCTGCGAGCGGGAACGCTACGATGGCTCGGACGTGAACCACCTGATCAAGTGCGCCGGCGCGGACCTGGATTGGGAGCGCCTGCTGCGACGGTTTGATCGCTACTGGGAGGTGCTGCTGGGACACATCATGATGTTCCGCTTCGCCTATCCCTTCGAGCGGACCACCGTGCCGGACTGGGTGATGAGTGAGCTGCTCTCCCGCACCCTGGGCACCATGAAGGACGGCGACTGGGAGGCGAAGATCTGCCGCGGAAACCTGATCTCCCGGGTCAACTACACCGTGGACATCGGCAGCTGGGGCTTCGGGGACGGCCGGGCGTGGGATGAGCGGGAGCGCGGAGACTCGCAGGTCCGTCGCACCGGCTTCGAGGTCCTCACCGGGGGCGGGCAGTAGCCGCGCTCTGCCAGGCGGAAGAGGGCGCCCCCCACGGTGCCCCCTTCCCGGACGTCGTTGTGCCAGCACCACGGAGTGGCAGCAATAAGGGGAATCCTCGACCAGGCCTGTGGTAAAAAAAAAGCACGATGCTTCATCTGAGATTGACGGGCAGTGGTGCACCGGTCCTCCTGCTTCACGGCGCGCCCTCGGCAGCTGAGGATTTCCGACCGGTGGTGGAGCGGTTGGGTCGCCGCCATCGCTTCATCTGGCCGGATCTTCCCGGCTATGGGCTCTCCGCGCCGGTGGACGGCAAGACCACCATCGCCCGGGTGCAGACCCTGCTGGAGGATGCGGTGCTTGCCCTGGGGCTCAAGGAGCTGGCGATCGTCGGCTTCTCGCTCGGCGCCTACCGGGCCTTGTCGATGGCGCTCAACGGTCGGCTGCGGATCACCGATCTGGTCCTGGTGGGCGGCTACGCCGGCCTGGATCCCACCGATGCCGAGGGGATGCGCCAGACCGCGGGTTTCCTGCGCACCCTTCCGGACTTCCAGAACCCAGCCGTCCGCCAGATGGTGGCCGAGCGGATGCTGACCCCGGAGTCTGCCAAGGCGAACCCGGAGGCGGCGCAGCAGGTCGGCCGCTGGCTGGATCTGACCACCCCCTGGCTGTTGGCCGACGAGCTGGAGTCCTCCGCCGACGCCCGCGATCTCTCGCCGCACCTGGGCCTGCTCAAGTCGCGGGTGACCTTGCGGGTGGGGGCCAGGGACCTAGCCACTCCGGCCCGCTACAGCGAGGAGCTGGCCAAGCGGATCAAGGGCGCGCGTCTCCAGGTGGTCCCGGAGGCCGGGCACGCGCTGCTGCTGGAGGATCCCCACCGGACCCTGGACGCGCTGGACGAGGCGCTCAAGGCCCAGGTGGCGACCCGCCGCGAAGACGGCTGAGCCGCGCTACTGGGGGTCGGAGGCCGCCACCCCGGCATCGCTGGCCAGGCTGGAGTCCAGCAACGTGTTGGCGTCGGTGGGGAGCTCGGTGAGCCGGTTCTTCTCCACCTCGAAGATCAGCGGCGACCCTCCCCGCGCATAGCTCAGGGAGGGATCAGCCCGGGAGGTGGCCCCCACGGTCAGCTCCGCCAGCAGCTGCCCCAAGGCGTCGTAGACCCGGGCCCGTGGGGAGTCCGCGGTCAGCCCGAAGCTGGCCAGGTTCCGCGAACTCTCCGCCGCCACTGCCCTGGCCTTGAGCGAGCTGAGCCCCCACAGCAGGGTGGACACCTTCCAGGCTGTGGCCGGCCCCTGGACCGGACGGGTCACCCTCCAGCGATCGGAGACGCCGGCGTCCGAACCCTCCCGGACCAGCTCGATCTCCTCACCGGTCCCGGCGGGCCTGAACACCAGCCGCGCCGCGGCCTGGCGATCAAAGCGGAGCACCGACTTGTCCCGCAGCTGGTCGTAGCCCTTCTGCAGGTGGGTAAGCGCGCTGGGCGCCACCTCGGCCAGCAACGAGGCGGCTCCCTCCTCGCGCAGCGCGTAGTGCCTGCCCTCCTTGTCGGCGGCGATCCGGACCCGGAGCGGGGCGCCGGACGCCGTATTGAAGCTGGCGTCCAGCAGCGGAGACTGGAAGGACACGCCTTGGGGGGCCTCCTGAGGGAAGGCCAGCGCCCGCTCCGAGGCAAACGCGGTCAGCATCGCGGTCACCGTCTCGTCGTCGGCGGCTCCCTTTCGGGGGAGGACCAGGGTCCATCCCTCCGCCGGATGCCGCAGCGAGTAGCCGCCGTTCCTGGGAAGCTTCACCTCCACCGCGGCCAGGGCGGTGGGGTCCAGGTGCCAGAGCGTCTTGTCCCGGAGTTGGAAGGGGGTCTTCTCCAGCGTGCTGCGCACCGATCCGGGCGCCGCGTACACCGCCGGGTCCTGGTCCTTGCGCACGAACACCGAGCCATCAAAGGGGTTCTCGATGCCTCCCTGGAGCTGGAACGGGCGGGTGGCCGCTCCGCTCTGGGCGGTGCCGCGGACGCTGAACTTCGGTGGGGCCAGCCCATAGCGGGCCAGATCCTCGGGGCTGGGCTGCTCGTCCAGGCGGGCCTTCACCTTGCCCGCTCGCAGTTGCCCCACCAGCTGGCTGACCGCGTGCTCATCCGCCGGGGCCTGCACCGGCGAGGTCAAGAACCACTTGTCTCCGCGCCGCTCCAGCACGGTGGTCTCGCCCCGCGCCTCCACGGTCAGCGAGGTGAAGGTGGGCACCCCGCCATCCACCCCTCCGGCGGGGGGCACCGCCACCAGCCGGTCGCTGACCTCCTTCTGCTCCGCCTGCCGCTCCTGGGGCTTCTTCACCCCGTAGTAGGCGTACAGCCCCAACGCTCCGGCGACCAGGCAGGCCGCCAGCAGCCCGGCGAAGCTCTTCCCGGTGGCGGTCACTGGGTCCGCCGCTTCAGCCAGATCGCCAGTCCGATCCCCAAGAGAGAGATCGGCAACAGGTCGGTGGCCAGAAAGCGGATCCGGTTCATCAGCCCGGGATCGATCTCCAGGGTGGACACCTCGCGGTCCGGCGGACGGAGGGTGATCTTCGCCACCTGGTTGCTGGCCCAGCCCAGGGTGTTCATCACCAGGTTGCGGTTGCCCTCGTGACCCCAGTTGGCGTCGGCCAGCAGCTCCGAGTCTCCGAACACCACCAGCCGCGCCTCGTCGTAGCGCTTCTGCGGGGCGGAGGCGGTAGGCCGGGTGATCGCCAGCACCAGCGGGATCTGCCCGCTCTTCTCCCCCGGGGAACGCTCCGGGTTCTCGTCCGGGGTGCTCTCCACCCAGGCGTAGGGCGAGGTCAGCACCAACGGCAGGGTGGTCACCCCCTCCAGGGTTCCGGTCCGCAGCGCGGTCAGCCCCCGCGCGGTGGGGAACTGGACGTTGATCTGCATCTGGGAAAGCAGGGCGGTGGTCTCGTGCTCGCCGTAGAACATGGACAGCGGCATGTACGGGCTGTCCACCGAGAAGCGGTCATCGGCGATCAGCCCGTGGTCCACCTCCACCCCGTAATCGGCCAGCAGCTTGAACAGGTGCGGCCCGCTGTCGGTGTTGGTCTCGGCGAAGAACAGCAGTCGGCCCCCTTCCTCCAGATAGCCGCGCAGCAGGGTCGTCTCCTGCTCGGTCAGCGGGCTGCGCGGGCCGGCCAGCACCACCAGCGCCGCATCCCGGGGGAGCTCTGTCTTGCCCGGCAGGGACAGTGATTGGGGCGCGTAGCCCTCCTGCACCAGCTGGCCGCGCAGCTCGGAGAGGGAGGCCCCCTCCATGTCTCCGGCGGTGGGCGGCTCCAGCGGCCACTCTCCGTGGCCGACCACGAAGTAGACCTTCTGGTCTCCCACCCCGGCCAGCTTGATCAGCGCGTTGGTCAGCTCCTGTTCGGAGACCACATTGAGCGCCGTGTGGCTCTCGCCCTGGCCGCTGCCACGGATCAGCACCACAGTGGTCTGCCCCTCCTTGAGCTGGTACCTGGCCGCCAGATCCGGCGCCTTGCGCGGGTCCTTGAAGCGATAGTCGAACTTCTCCGGCGCCTGGTCCCGGTAGCGCCGCAGCAGGTTCTCCAGCGGCTCGTAGTACGGGTGGTCCGGCTGTATGAAGGCCAGCGCCCGGACCGGCTCGGGGAGGTTGGCCAGGGTGCTCTGGGTCTGCGGCGCCAGGGTGAAGATCTTCTGGTGGGTCAGATCCCAGGTCTGGTTCTTCTGCGCGGCGATGTAGTTCACCGCCACCAGGGCGGCGATCACCACCAGCACCAGGGCCACGCTGGAGAGGATGAAGTAGGTGGACCGGCGGGAGGCGAACTGGCCGATCTGCCCGTAGTTGGTGGCGAAGAAGGCGGCGATCAGCCCCGCCCCCATCAGCGCCTTGCCGGCGGTCAACAGCGGAGAGCCGGTGGTGAGGAAGTAGGTGAACGGGCTGGAGAGCAGCAGCAGCAGCCCGAATGCGCCCAGGATCTTTCCGAGGGTGGCCTTGTTCATGGTCCGGTCTCCAGACAGGTCAGGCCCACCGCTGGGCCTCGACGGTGCGGTGGGTGAGCAGCACCGAGAGGAAGATCACCGAGAGGAAGAAGATCAGCGCCTTGAGCTCGAAGACCCCTTGCGTCATCCCCTGCAGTTGGGCGCCGAAGGACAGGTGGTTGAGGATCGACCGCAGCGGCTCCTCCGCCCTCTGGAGCACCGAGCCGAGCAGCCACCAGGGCAGCAGCACCGCGAAGGTGATGAACGCCGCCAGCATCTGGGACTCGGTCAGCGAGGAAATGAACATCCCGATCGCCAGACAGGTGGCGCCCCACAACAGCAGCCCGCCGTAGCCCAGCAGCACGGTGGACCACTCCACCGCGGTCCCCGACTGGCTGGACCCATACACCGCCAGCACCAGCGGGAAGACGATGGTCAGCCCCAGGGTGGCGCTCATCACCCCCAGCCCGCCCAGGTACTTTCCCAGCACGATCTCCACCGGCCGCAGCGGGGCGGTCATCAGCAGTTCGAAGGTCTTGTTGCGCTTCTCCTCGGCGAACAGCCGCATCGAGAGGAAGGGCGCCACGAAGAGGGTGATGATCATCACCACCCCCCACAGCTGGATCACCACCCCGTCGGTGAGGTTGCGGTAGGAGGCGTAATCCGGCGGCAGCTGCTCCCAGCCGTACGTCCTGGCCAGTTCCTGCGCTTCAATGAAGGACTGGATGAACCCCAGGAAGAAGAAGGAGGAGAGGGCGATCATCGCGGTGAAGACCACGTACGCCCAGGGGGTGGTGAAGTAGATCGACAGCTCTTTGCGGGCGATCGCCAGGATGTTTCTCATCGATGGGCTCCGAAGATGGACAAGGTGGCTCAGGCCGCGGTGAGCTTGATGAAGATCTCTTCCAGCGAGGCCGGCTGTTCGGTCGTGCTGTGCGCCCTGGCCAGCTGATCGATCTCGTCGAAGGCCACCTTCTTCCCCTGGTTGATGATCAGGACCTTCTGACAGGTCAGGGCCACCTCGTGGAGGATGTGGGTGGAGAGGATCACCGTGTGCTTGCCGGCCAGGCCCTTCACCAGCGCCCGGATCTCGGCGCGCTGGGTGGGATCCAGCCCCTCGGTGGGCTCATCCAGGATCAGCAGCGGCGGCGACCCCAGCAGCGCCTGGGCGATCCCCACCCGCTGCCGGTAGCCCTTGGACAGGTTCTGGATCACCCGGTCCATCACGTGGGTCACCCCGGTGGCGGCGGCCACCCGGTCCACCTCGCCGGACAGCTGCCTCCCGGCGATGGCCTTGATCCGCGCCACGAACTTCAGGTATCCGCGCACGGTCATCTCCGGGTACAGCGGCGGGGTCTCCGGCAGGTAGCCGATGCGTCGCTTCACCTCCATCGGCGCCTCGAACACGTCGAACCCGCCCACGCGCGCGGTCCCGGAGGAGGGAGGCAGAAAGCCGGTCAGCACCTTCATGGTGGTGGACTTGCCGGCGCCGTTGGGTCCCAAAAAGCCCAGGATCTCGCCCTCGTTGACCGTAAAGCTCAGATCGTCCACGGCGATCCGTTCGCGGTAACGCTTGGTGAGGTTCTTCACCTCGATCATCGGCATGGACCGCTCCTCGAAGAAGACAGAAGGCAGGTTCCCACCGTGACGGGGCCGATGGAGAGCCAACGTCTCGGCCGGAAGCGGCGCGAATATAGAGATGGGCAGATCGCTGTCAAGGCAGGCGGGCGAGCAGGTCTCCCCTGGACAGGCGCGTGCGTTTGGCCTCAGAACAGGCCGCCGAGGACTTCATGCCCATCGTGGTGCAGAAATATGGCGGCTCTTCGGTCGGTGACGTGGAGCGGATCCGCAAGGTGGCCGCCCGGGTGAAGGCCCGCCGCGATCAGGGCTGGCAGCTGGTGGTGGTGGTCTCGGCGATGGGGGACACCACCGACGAGCTGCTGGCCCTGGCCAAGCAGGTGTCCCCCGATCCCCCGCGGCGCGAGCTGGACATGCTGCTGACCTGTGGCGAGCGGATCTCGATGGCCCTGATGTCGATGGCACTGCAGGAGCAGGGCGCGCCGGCGATCAGCTTCACCGGCAGCCAGAGCGGGATCATCACCACCGACGCCCACGCCCAGGCGCGGATCGTGGAGGTCCGCCCCTACCGGATCCTGGAGGAGCTGGAGCGCGGCAAGGTGGTGATCGTGGCCGGCTACCAGGGGGTGTCCTTCAAGCGGGAGGTGACCACCCTGGGGCGCGGGGGCTCGGACACGACCGCGGTGGCGTTGGCGGCGGCGCTGGGCGCGGACTGCGAGATCTACTCGGACGTGGACGGGGTGTTCTCCGCCGATCCCCGGGTGGTGCCGCAGGCCCGCAAGCTGGCCCAGCTGGGCTACGACGAGATGCAGGAGCTGGCCTCGGCCGGTGCGAAAGTTCTCAACGCCCAGGCGGTGGAGTTCGCCAAGGAGAAGGGGATCGTCCTCTCCGCGCGATCCACCTTCGGCCAGGGCACCGGGACGTTGATCCGCGGCGAGGGGACGTCGGCCGGGGGCCGGGTCAAGGGGGTCACCGCCGAGCCGGAGATGGCGGCCATCGGCTGGGAGGGCCCGGCGGCGAAGCTGGACGAGCTGCTCGAGTTCCTGGACGCGCGCGGCGCCCGGGGCCGCACCCTGTTGTTCGACTGCCGGGGCGACGCGGGGCAGATGCTGGTCGCGCTGCCATTGCAGGACGTGCACGGGCTGGCGGTGCTGGGGAAGGACCTCGCCGCGCGCTTCCCCGGGGCCCGGCTGGAGGAGGGGGTGGGCGCGGTGACCGCGGTGGGCACCGGGCTGAACTCCGACTGGACCTGCGTGCGCAAGGCATTGGAGCTGGCCGAAGAGCTGGGCGCGCCGGTGCGGGGGGTGTTCACCTCGCCGCTGATGCTGTCCCTGCTGGTGGACAAGCCCCACCTCCAGGAGCTGACCCGCCGGCTGCACCAGGAGCTGGTGCGCTGAGCCTGCCCTGGCCCCGGCCCCGGTTGGCCAGAGCCGCTCCAGGGCGTTGAACAGCGCCGGGCTGAGGGGCGCCTACGGGGAGTCGGTGGAGCCGGCGGGAGCAGCCGGGGCGTTGGGGACAAGCGCCGGGTTCCACACCTCGATGTCCTCCCACCGGCGCGGCTTGGGCTCCGGCGGCAGCTCCTCCTCCTCCGCGAGGATCCGGCGGACCTCGAAGCGTTCGGTCTTCACCTCGCGGACCCGCCCGTTGTCGAAGCAGACCCGGTACACGTCGAAGTCCGCCTCCATCTTCGGCCAGCCGTAGTGGAAGCAGTCCTCCGCGCCCACCCTGGCGATCGGCTGGCCCAGCATCGACTGCACCTGGGAGGTGGTCATCTCCAACCGGACGGTCTTGATCCCCTTGGGAGTCACCAGGTTGAAGACGGCGGGATCGCGCTGCGCGGCGATGGCCACCAGCCCGGCGAACAGCGCGGTGATCCCCAGGATCCAGGGCAGGTACCGGCGCCTTTGTTGGGGCGCGGTGAAGGCGCCAAACATCCGTTCACGCGAGGGGGGTGGGGCGGGGCTGTCCATGGGGCTCAGGCTGCGGGGATGTAACACGGACGTCAGCGCCGGACCGCTGGTTCCAGTGACCGGGCCCGTAGACGCGCCGCGGCCGCTCCGCTGCCGCCCGGGCGGGCTGCTGGAGTCGGTTCGAGGGCCGGGGCCGCGCCCCCTGCAGGCGCACCGCCCCGCGCTGCCCCAGCCTCCGGGTGCGCGGCGAGGTCGTCTCCTCCAGCCAACCCGCCCCCGCCACTCCCCGGCGGGCGGCGCGTTGGGAGAGCCGGGGCATTCCCCGTCCGGCGCGGCGGGGAACCCTTGTGGAAACCGCCGGGGCTGCCGCCAGCGACAGCGCCCACAGCACCAGCACGGTCAGCTTGGCCATCCAGAAGAACAGCGCGGTCATCCGCTTCTCGCGCAGCGTCCGTCCGAAGTAGCTGGCCGCCGAGTGCACCAGGTCGGATTTGTAGAGCAGCAGCCGGTTGAACCGGTTCTCGATCTCCAGATCCTGCGCCCAGGCCTCCGCGGGCAGCCGGCGCACCCCCAGCGCGTCCACCAGGTTGGAGTGGGGCGCCGCTACCGCGTTGCCTCCCAACACCCCGCCCGCCAGCCGCAGCCGGTAGAAGGCCGTGCCTCCGCGGCCCGGGGGAGGGCGCGGGGTGAGGTAGATCACCGCCGCCAGGTTGCACAGCTTGAGCGAGTCAACGTGCGGACGGGGACCGGACTCCTGCTCTCCCACCAGCTGGACGTGGTTGTGGGAGAGGGCGCCCCCATCGAGAGCGGCCCGCTGCTCCAACGAGCGGGCCCCGGTCAACGCCTTGACCTGCTCCTCCACCTTCGCCAGCTCGGGAAGCGTCAGCGCCAGGGGGGCGCGCATTCCCGGCCAGGTCTCCGGCCGGTAGGGGGCCCCCAAGGACCAGTCGGTCCGTGAAGCGCAGCGCTGGTGCACCTCCTCGGCGTTGGGCAGCACCCCGTCGGTGATCCAGTAGTCACGGCCGGCGCGGGGCCGGCGGTAGGGGAGCACGTTCCGCGGCGGGGGAGGCAGGGACGGCATGTCCCGATTGTAGTCTCAGGCCCCGCGCAGCGCTCGCAGCCGGGTGGCCACCTCCGGGAGGGCCAGCACAGGCAGCAGCTCCGCCTCCTGTTCAATCGATTCCAGATCCTCGAACCCGGAGTCCAGGGCGTGCTTGATCCACAGGGTGGCCCGGGCCAGATCCCCGGCGGAGGCGGTGGCCCGCGCCGCGTTGAGCGCGTCCTGCGCCCGCTTGCCTGCCACGAAGGCCGCCTCCGCCAGCCTGGCAGCCAGTGGAAAGTCGGAGCGGCGCAGCGCGATCTGGGCGGAGAGCGAGTCAGAGAGCCGGGAGTTCTTCCAGGCGTGGGCCTGCACGATCCGCTCGGCCTCTTCCAGCGTCCCCGCCTTCAACGAGAGGCGGACCGCCAGGGAGGCGGAGGTGTCCGAAGGTTCCTGCGCGAAGGCCAGGATCGCCAGGGGCAGCGCCTGCGCCTCTCCGCCCCGGGCCTCCTGGAGCAGCGCCTGTGAGAGCGGCCGGACCGCGTCCCGGGGAGAGACCTGATCCAGGTGCAATTGCGCGGCGGCCAGCTCGCCCTCCGCCAGCTCCACCCAGGCCAGCACATCCAGCAGGTCGTTGCGCTGGGCAGAGGGGCGCGTGGCCTCCAGGGCGCGGGTGGCGATCCGCCGGGCCTCCCGCTCGTCCCCGCGGTGCAGCAGCTCCCAGGCCCGCAACGCCACCTGGGGTTCGGCGGCCACCGGCTGGCCGGCCACGGTCCGCTTCCGGGTCTCCAGGGCCTTGAGTTCCGACCAGGTCATGAAGTTGCGCAGCCCCAGGAAGGCGAAGAGCACCGCAGCGTAGGTGCTCTCTGTACGGGCGAAGTACACCGCGGCCCCCGCCCCGGCCAGCCCCGCCAACAGCAGCGAGAGGCGCAGCCGCGCAGGTCCCAGCGCGGCCGCCAGCACGTGGCCTCCGTCCAGCGGCATCACCGGAATCAGGTTCAACAGCGACCAGCCCAGGGTGACGAACTTCCCCGCATGGACCAGGTATCGCCAAAGCCCGGTCTGCGGCGGGTACAGCCAATCCAGCAGAGAGATCAGCCCCCCCAGCACCAGCCCGGTGGCGGGCCCGGCCAGGGAGACGATGATCGACTGGCCACGGGAGAAGGTCCGATCCGGAAAGGTCAGGCCCCCGAAGGAGTAGAGCCGGATCCCGGCCGCCCCTCCAAAGGCGTGGATCGCCACCGCGTGTCCCAGCTCGTGGGTAAGGATCGCCACGAAGCCCAGGAACACCCAGCCCACCAGATAGTGGCCGGGCAGCCCGGGCTGGTAGCCGAACAGCGCCATGATCAGCCAGAAGGTGGGTTCGACGGTGATCGGGAACGGGCCCACCGAGATGCGCAGGTCCAGCGGGCCGGGAGGACGGTCGATCATGACCGGCCCCGCAGCTCGTGCTTCATCCGCCGCATGTCCGGGGTATCTGGCGGCATCTGGACGAACTCGCACATCTCGCACAGCCGGCTGTAGATCCGGTCGGTGGTGCGCTCCCGCAACAGCTCCCCGTCCTTGTTCTCCCGCCCCCGCTCCTCGGTGGAGGTGTGCGTCTTGCGCGCCGGGGCGGCCCGGGACCGGTCGTAGTCCAGCGAGTAGTTGGTGCCGAAGAGGGTGGTGCGCCCGGCGTTGTAGCGGCGGGCGATCAGCTCATCCAGGGTCTCCAGCTCGAACGGGCTGCCGCGGCCCTTGCCCAGCTCGTCGATCGCCAGCACCTGCACTTCCGAGAGCGGGCCGATGATCTCCCCGCCGCTCTTTCCATCCTGGAAGCCGCGGCGGATCTGCGCGTAGAGCAGCGAGATCTCCACGTACCGGGCCTGCACCCCCAGCTCCAGCACCAGGTGGGTGATCGCCGCCGCCAGCAGGTGGGTCTTCCCGGTGCCCACCGGTCCACTGAGGATGAAGCCCTTGGTGGGCTGGTCCTTGCGGTAGGCGTGGGCGAAGGACTGGGACACCTGTCGGGCCCGATCCTGCCCGGGGCTGATCGGCCGGTACCCTTCGAAGTCCGCCCTGGCCAGCACCCCGGGGACGTTGGCGTCGTTGAACCGGTGGACCCGCTTCTCCAACAGCTTGCAGGCGCAGGGGGTCAGCACATCGTAGGTGCGCGCCCCCACCCGGGCGCTGAAGGTGGCCTCCGACTGGGAGAGCACGTAGCCCTCGCCCTTGCACAGCGGACAGGGGCGGGAACACCCGCACACCTTGGCCACCGCGCGGTCTCCCTGCCGATCCAGCAGGTACTTCTTGCCACCACAGGTCTGGCAAACGCGGGGAACGGAAAGGGCCTGGACCATGGTGCGTCCTTTACCAGAAGGCGGAGAGATCCAGCGCTCGTCGGATCACGGCCGCCCGGTGGACCCGCAGCGCCAGCTTGCGCGCCCGCCAGGAGGCCCCGGCCTGGGGGCCCGCCGCTCCCCGGGCCTCCCGCAGCCAGCGTCGCCTCTCCTGGAAGGGGGCGGCCCGCGCCAGGGCGGCGATCACCCGGTCATCCACCCCGGAGGGGGACGCCTCCAGCAGCCGGGACAGCCGCAGTGCCAGCCTGCCGCAGCCCGGCTCCAGCTCCGGCCGGCGCCCCGCCACCTCCCGCAGCACCTTCCGCAGCCGGGCCTCCCGCTCCTGGGCAACGGTCTTGCGCGGCGTCTCCGGTGCGGAATCCGTCTGGGAGGAGGGAACCTTCCGGGTCTGGCCGGCGCTTCGATCCAGGTGCTTGCGGATCTCCGAGTCCACCTCCCGTTTGCAGGCGCGCAGCGAGCGCAGCGCCGCCATTCCGGGCCGCGCGTCGTACGCCGCCTTCTCCGCGGCCTGCCGGATCCCCCTCGCCACCACCTCGAAGGGCACTCCCACCTTCGCCCAGCCTGTAAGCAGCTCTCGGTCCAACGCCGACAGCATCAGCCCGCTGCCTCGCACCAGGACGAAAAAATCCGCTACCTGCTCTTCGAACGACGCGGTGTGTGGCAACAACCCCATGATCCCACCTACCAGAACGCTCCGACACCAGGCGAGCGAGAGGCGCATCTAGGGTGGAAGCATCGTTGACCGGGCCCCCCGATTCGGGTCTGATTCGCGCCCTCGTGAAAACATGAGGAGTTTCCAGCACATGCCCGGTTGGTGGGCAGGCGGGCTCCTCCCTTTGAAGGCCTAGGCATGCGACGACTCGCATTCGCATTACTGCTTCTGTCCACCCCGGTCCTTGCTCAGGATCGTCGGGACGCGAAGGACCAGGACCTCAAGAAGGCCAGCTCGGCCTCTCCCGACAAGTCCCTGGCCGGCGACCTGACCCGGAAGAAGGAGGAGGGCGACAAGAAGGCCCCCGCGCTCCAGTACGACCAGTTCCGGCTGGGCGTGGAGCTGCAGGTGGCCAGCAAGCGCCGCTCGCTGATCGAACAGCTGGAGAAGATCATCCAGCTCTCCCCGCAGAAGTCCGAGGCCCCCAAGCTGCACTTCCAACTGGCGGAGCTGTACGTCGAAGAGTCGAAGTTCTTCTTCTTTGAGGCCAACCGGCAGGACGACGAGCTGATCAAGGCGATGAACGCCAAGGACGCCGCCGGACAGCAGCGGGCCAAGGCGGAGAAGGCGCGCTTCCTGGTCGAGAGCAAGAAGTACTCAGACCGCGCCCAGGCCGAGTACAAGAAGATCGTCGTCGGCTACCGGGACTTCGCCCGCATGGACGAGGTGCTGTTCTTCCTGGGCACGGCGATGATGGACCAGAACCGCGAGAAGGACGCCCTGACCGTGCTGGGGCGGCTGGTCGCCAAGCACCCCAAGTCCAAGTTCGTCCCCGACGCCCACTTCGCCTTCGGCGAGTACTACTTCAACAACTCCAAGGGCCGTCACGACTGGCTGCAAAAGGGCCTCACCGCCTACAAGAAGGCGGCCGAGTTCCCGGAGAGTCAGGTCTACGCCTTCGCCATCTACAAGCAGGGCTGGTGTCACTTCAACATGGGTGACTTCCAGGGGGCGATGGACAAGTTCAAGGCGGTGGTCCTCTTCGGCGAGCTGGCCGGAGAGAAGGGCGTGGAGAAGGACGGCGCCAAGGGCGGCAAGGGCGGGCTGATCCGCGAGGCGCGCAACGACTATGTCCGCGCCTATTCCCGGGTGGGCAACGCGGCCGGCGCCAAGGCGGCCTTCAAGTTCACCGGCGACGCCGATGTCCAGTTCACCATGATCAAGCAGCTGGCGAACCTGTTCTACGAGGACGGCAAGGACCGCGACGCGGCGGTGGCCTACAACATGCTGATCCAGCAGAAGCCGCTCTCCCCCGAGGCCCCCGGCTTCCAGGGCAAGATCGTGGACTGCGTGATGCGTGCCGGCAACAAGGGCATGACGGTCCAGCAGGTCCGCCGGCTGGTGAAGATCATGCAGGACGTGGAGTCCTCCGGCGTGATCAAGGAGGACAAGGACAAGCGCGCCCTGGAGGATGCCAAGGAGCTGTCCGAGCGGACCCTGTCCAACCTGGCGGTCACCTGGCACAACGAGGCCAAGAAGACCCGGGACGACGAGACCTTCGACTTCTCCAACCAGGTCTACGCCGACTACCTGACCCTGTTCCCGGACAACCCCAAGGCCTACGACCTGCGCTTCTTCTGGTCGGAGCTGCTCAACGACAACCTGCTCAAGTTCGAGAAGGCGGCCGGCCAGTACACCATCGTCGCCCGGCAGGACATCGGCAAGCTGGAGAACGGCGAGCCGGACGCCAAGACCGGCAAGGTGAAGAAGCCGGGCAAGCCGGGCAAGTGGTTCACCAACGCCCTCTACAACGCGATCCTAGCCTACGACGAGGTCCTCAAGAAGGAGGACGAGGCCAAGGAGGCGAAGGAGTCCAAGGACCCCAAGAAGACCGCCGCGGTGGACTTCACCAAGAAGCAGGAGATCAACGGCACCAAGCTGGCGCTGCTGGAGGCCTGCGACCGGTACATCAAGTACCAGCCCAAGGGCGAGAAGCGGGTGGAGATCATGTTCAAGGCGGCGCAGCTCTTCTACCGCCACAACCACTTCGACGAGGCGGTGCTCCGCTTCTCGGAGATCACCCAGGGCTACCCCGAGTACAAGTTCGAGGACGGAACCCGGGCCGCGGAGATCTCCGCCAACCTGGTGCTGGACTCCTTCAACGCGCTGGGCAACTGGGAGAAGGTCAACGAGTGGGCCCGCCGCTTCTACAAGAACGAGAAGCTGGCCACCGGCAAGTTCCGCGAGGAGCTCTCCAAGCTGATCGAGGAGTCCAGCTTCAAGCTCGTCAACCAGATGGAGGCCAAGAAGGAGTTCGCCAAGGCGGCCGAGGCCTACTTGAACTTCGTCTCCGAGTTCCCCCGGTCGGCGATCGCCGACAAGGCGCTGTACAACGCGTCGATCGACTTCCACAACGCCAAGATGCGTGACCGGGCGGTGCAGGTCCGCAACCGGATCATCAAGGACTACCCCCGCTCGGAGTTCGTCCCCCGCTGCATCTACGCCAACGCCGAGACCCACGAGGCGATCGGTGACTTCACCGAGGCCGCCGAGCAGTACGAGCGGTACCTGGTCGGCTACGAGCGTTCGCTGAACCAGAAGGAGCGCGAGCGGGAGCTGCGCAAGCGCGGCAAGAAGCGGCCGGAGCCCAAGGACGCGCCCAAGCCGGTGGAGCAGAAGTACGAGGAGGACAAGGCGCAGATTGCCCTCTTCAACGCCGGGGTGTTCCGCGAGTACCTGGGCCAGTTCAAGCAGGCGCTCAAGAACCGCGAGCGGTACCTGACCCTGTGGCCCGCGGAGGGGAAGGGGATGAAGGACGGAGAGGCGATGTTCCTCTCCATCGCCGACCTCTACGAGAAGATGGGCCTGTACAACAAGGCGCTGACCCACCTGGAGGAGTATGAGCGCAAGTGGATGCGCGACCCCTCCAAGGTGCTGGGCGCCGAGGGCCGGATCGTCAAGATCTTCGAGGAGAAGCTGCGGCGTCCGCGCGACGTGAACCGGCTCAACGGCCGGATCCTCAAGTACTACGACGACCTGGGGCCCAAGGCCCGCCGCAGCCTGGATCCCCGGGCGGTGGAGGCGGTGGCCAAGGCGCACTACCTCAAGAACGAGGAGGAGTACCGGTTCTACGCCACCTACAAGCTGCGCTGGGGCGGCGCGCCGGATCCGACCCGGGAGTTCACGGCCGCGCTGCAGGAGAAGGCCAAGCGGCTCAAGCGGGTGCAGGAGATCTACACCGAGACCATTGGGCTCAAGGCCGGAGACCCGGCGATCTGCGGCCTCTACAAGATCGGCCTGGCCTACGCGAACTTCGCCGAGGTGCTGATGAACGCCCCCATGCCCCGGGGCGTGGACCAGGAGTTCCAGGACGCGCTGCGCGATCAGCTCAACGCCCAGGCGGATGCGCCCAAGGCCAAGGCGGCCGAGGCCTTCGGGGCGGCAGTGCAGAAGAGCCGGGAGCTGGACATCTACAACGACTGCGCCAAGCGGGCGCTGGCCCAGCTTCGGGAGACCTACCAGCCGGATCGCTTCCCGGAGATGCACGAGGCCACCGTGGAGCTGGCCTCGGTCCACGACCCGATCCTGGGGGGGGAGATCCTCTCCGCCATCCAGGAGGTTCCGGTGCTGACCGCCGAGCAGACCGAATTGGCCAAGGAGCGGTCCTTGGAAATCCGCGAACAAACCCAGGATCTCGCCAGCCGGCCCGACCCGGGGCCCGAGGTCCGTGACCAGCGCGACGAGGAGCCCTCGGAGCCGCCGCCCCCCAGCGGTGGACCGCAGGCCGACGAGAGCGAGCCGGAGGACGAACTGTGATGAAGAAGCTCGTGCTGATCGCGCTGCTGCCGCTGTGGGGCTGCGCCACCACCAAGGTCGCCAACCCCGGTGGACTGCAGGGGCCCAAAGGCACCGGGACCCAGGCCCCCGGGCAGCCCCAGCCGGTGGAGATCTCCAACCGCGCCAAGCTGCTGTTCGACGACGCGCTCAAGGCGCTCGAGGCCCAGGAGAAGGCCAAGAACTACGACTACGCCTCGCTGGAACGGAAGTTCCAGGCGGCGATCGACGCCGATCCCAACCTGGCGGAGGCCGACTACAACCTGGGCGTGCTCTCCGCGCGGCAGGGCAAGACCGACGCCGCGGTGGCCCACTACCGGGCGGCGCTGAAGAAGAAGCCGACCCTGAGGCAGGCCGCGGAGAACCTGGCGGTGATCGCCCAGAACCAGGGGGACGTGGGCGGCGCGGTGGCCATTTACCGGGACATCCTCACCAAGTACCCGGATGACGCCTCCTCCCGGGCCCGGCTGGCCGAGGTGTACCGGCGTCAGGGCGACCACGACAAGGCAATGGAGTTCGCCCGCGAGGCGCTGATCCGCGAGGCCCGCACCCTGCCCGCCTACAAGGTGATGATGCGCAGCTACCTGGACCGCAAGCAGCTCTCCATGGCCAAGCTGGTGGCGCTGCGGGCGATCAAGATCGACGAGAACGACCCCGAACTCTACCACTCGGTGGGGCTGATCCAGCTGGCGGAGAAGGATCCGGAGGCGGCGCGGCTGCAGTTCCAGAAGGCGGTGGACGTCCGCGCCGACTACCTCCCCGCGCACGTGGAGCTGGCCCGGCTGTCGATGAAGGTGGAGGACTACGAGGGCGCCGAGGTGCACCTGCGCAAGATCCTCCAGGCGGACGGCAAGAACGCCGAGGCCCACCTGCTGCTGGGCGTGGCCTACAAGGGCCTGGGCCAGTACGACAAGGCGATGCTGGAGTACGACCAGGCGGAGAAGCTGGACTCCAAGATCGCCGCCGTCTACCTCAACCGCGCCATCCTGCTCCACCGGCACAAGGACGCGCCGGAGCGGGCCCTGGAGCTGTACAAGCGCTACCTGGCCCTCTCCGCGGAGGGAGTGGTGGACGCCGATTCCCCGGTGCTCTCCCTGGTCAAGGAGGCCGAGGCGCTGGTGCAGGCCAAGGCGGAGGGGGCGGCCGCCGAGGCGGAGATGAAGCGGCAGGAGGCGGAGGCGGCGAAGAACGCCGGCAAGCCCAACGCGCAGGGAGAGGTCCAGCCTGCCGCCGGGGGCGAGGCCGCGGTGGTCCAGCCGGCCTCCCAGCCGGCGCCGGTCCAACAGCCCACCGCGCCTGCCCCCAGCGCCGACCAACCCTCCGACGAGCCGGACGACTCGCTGTAACCCGATGTGCGACGGACCCACCTCCCAGGGGGCAAGCGTGCGGCCTGAGTGCACCTTGCCCTCCTTGGTGGCGGAAATTGCGGTGATACCATCCGCGCTTCGCAGCGCTTGATATGGAGCGGTCCATGAAGCCCCAGAGAATCGCAGCCGCCGTCCTGATGCTGGCCTTCACCTCCGCCCCGGCGTGGGCGCAGGACGAGGGCAAGGGCGGGGACAACGCGCGGTACCAGAAGACCACCACCATCGACTTCGAGGCCGACACGATCGAAGGCGATCTCACCAAGCCGGACGGCGAGTACGTGGATGCCCGCAAGCGGGTCAACCACGAGAAGCTGATCCGCATCCGTGAGGACTTCAAGGACAAGGTGATGGAGTCGGTGAGCGAGCTGTAGGCCGGACCCGGATCACCTTTTGATTTTTTCAACGCCTGGGAACCGCGGACCCCCCGCGGTGTCCGGGTGAGAGCAGCAAGCGAGATTGGAGGACATGTGGCCGTCCCGGTGAGATTGAATGTCTACAAGGGCGACGACCTGGTCGCGACGAAGGATTTTGATCGCGACTACATCAAGATCGGCCGGCTCTCGTCGGCGCACCTGGTGTTGGACGACGAGAAGGTCTCCCGCATCCACTCGGTGATCGAGGTCGCCGCGGATGGCGGGCTGTCGATCATCGACATGGGCAGCGTGGAGGGGACCTACGTCAACGGCAAGCGGGTGACCAAGGTCGGGATCACCCTCGGTGACGAGATCAAGCTCGGCAACACCACCCTGAGGGTGGCGGACGCGGTGGCCAACCTGCAGGCCGCCGCCCAGACCGCCTCGCCGGAGGTGGCCGCCGCCGACACCGGCAAGGTGGACGTGGCCGCCGCGCTGGGGCAGGCCGCCGTCGGGGAGGCCGCCCATGAGGAGGCTCCGCCCGAGCCCGCCGCCGCCGCCGCCGAACCCGCGGTGGACGACTCCTTCATCTCCACCCAGCAGAACGCGGTGGTGGCGCCGGTGGAGGAGCAGCCGCTGCCCGCGGAGGCCTCCCGTCGTGGCCGCCCACAGCGCGAGAAGGGCTCCGGCCCGCTGGGCGTGGAGCTGCGCTTCCTGTGGGGCGATCAGATGGTGGGAGAGTTCTTCCTCCACCCAGACGCCAAGAAGGGCTTCACCGTGGGATCCGCCCCCGGGGTGGGCTTCGTGATGGGGGACTCCAAGCTGGGCGGTCCCTCCTTCGAGGTGGTCAAGCCTGACGGGGAGGGGTTCTCCCTGCGCTTCACCAACCGGATGAAGGGCGAGATCACCCGCGGGGATGAGACCCTGGATCTGCGCGGGGTGATCGAAAGCAACCGCGCCAGCCAGGACGGGGAGGCCTTCGCCTGCCACCTGGAACAGGACGACTTCGCCTGGGTGGACCTGGGCGGGGTGACGGTGGAGGTGTGCTTCCAGCCGGTGCCCAAGCCGGTGTTCGTCCCCTGGGCGGACTCGGTGGACTTCACCGTGGTCAACATCTTCCTGGTGATGTTCTTCCTGGCGGCGCTGTTCGTGATCACCGCCATGAACCGCGAGCTGGAGGGGGACGAGTTCGCCGACGAGCTCTCCTCCACCGAGGCGCGGATCGCCAGGCTGATCATCAAGGCCCCCGACGTGCAGAAGAACCCGCTGCTGGAGAAGCTGGCCCAGCAGAAGGAGAAGCAGTCCGGAGAGAAGGCCGCCAAGCGCAAGGGCGACGAGGGATCGATGGGCAAGAAGGAGGCGCCCAAGAAGAATGCCCACGCCGCGCCCAAGGGTCAGCCGTCCCAAAAGGACCAGGCCCGGATGATGACCGACAAGATCTTCAGCGGGAAGGGTGGCCTCTCCACCGTGTTCGGCTCCGGCGGTCTGGGCGGCGAACTCAAGAGCGCGATGGGCAACATGTTCGGCAGCGCCCCTGGCGACTCCAAGGGCTTCGGCGGCCTGGGGCTGCGCGGCAGCGGCGCGGGCGGCGGCGGCACCGGTGACACCATCGGCATCGGCGCCATCGGCACCAAGGGCCGTGGCGGCGGCACCGGCGACTACGGCAAGGGCGTGGGGGTGATCGGCGGCAAGAAGAGCGTGGACATCGGCATCTCCTCCTCCGAGGCGGTGGTGATGGGGTCGCTGGACAAGGAGCTGATCCGCCAGGTGATCCACCGCAACCGCGGCCAGATCCGCTACTGCTACGAGAGCCTGATCAACCAGTACCCGAAGCTGGCGGGCAAGGTGGCGGTGAAGTTCGTGATCACCGCCGCGGGAACGGTCTCCACCTCCTCGGTGGCCCAGTCCACCGCCAACAACGCCACCCTCGACCAGTGCGTGGCCGGCCGGGTCCGGACCTGGCAGTTCCCCAAGCCCAAGGGCGGCGGGATCGTGGTGGTGACCTACCCGTTCATCTTCAAGCAGTCCGGCGAGTAGTCGGCGTCTTTCGTGGTTCGCAAAAGGGCGTCCGGTGGGCTGCGGCCTCCCGGGCGCCTTTTTTTCGTTTCCAGGGGGGAGGGGAGGATTTGCGAAGCCTCTTCGACCCGGCCCGATTCGGGGTTAGTGTCCGCTCCCATGTTTCGGATCCCCCGGACCTTCCTGATCGCCGCCTTCTTCGTTGCCGGCCCCGCCCTGGCCCAGACCCAGGACAAGGAGGCGGTCACCTTCGAGGAGGTGGAGCGCGGTCTGTACGTCGGCGCCAGCGCCGGCCCCTTCTTCATCCTCAATGCGCCGGCCCCCGACGGGGTCGCTCGCCCGCTGGCCCCCGGCCAGTCCGGGGCGGTGGAGGTGGGCTTCGACTTCGGAGAGGTGGTCTCGGTGGGGGTGTTCCTGCAGGGGACCGCCAACCGCGCCGGTCAGGACTACCGGGGGCTTGGGGACGGGATCCAGTCCGGGGACTTCTCGGCGCTGATTCCCGGAGCGGCGATCAAGGTCAACCTGGTGGGGTTCGCCGACGCCCAGCAGACCCGCCGGACCTTCTTGTTTCTGCGCGCCGGTGCCGGTTACGCAATGTTCGCGCCCGTTCAGCTTTTACCGGACCCGGACATTCTGGTGTTCGGCGGGGCGGGCGTGGAGTACTACACGCGGCTTCGACATTTTTCGATTGGCTTGGAACTCGCCGGAAGCTTCCTGGTGGGCTCCGGCGCAGTGGGCATTTCGCTGATGCCGAACCTGCGCTACGCCTTTTAGCGGAGGTTCAAAGTGGCAAATGAGAGTGGTGGTCCGGGCGGCCGGGGGACCGGTGGTCCCGGCGGCGGTCGTGCTGGTTTCGGTGGTGCAGGCT
>JALYOC010000182.1 GCA_030857095.1 Myxococcota bacterium
GCGCAGGTGGCCGCCTACGCGCGGCTGGCGGGGCGGGCGCCGCTGGTGGCGCTGCCCACCCGGGTGGATCAGCCCTTCGCCCAGGCGCGCGGCAACCGCTGGGCGCAGGGGCATCTGCTGGCGCTCAACCGTGGCTCGATCTCCTGCGGAGAGGGCTTCCCGGTGCCGATGTCCCCGCGACTGAGCGGAGCCCTGTCGCATGAGGAGTGGCTGGAGGACGGGGAGGGAACCGTCCGCCGCGACCAATGGACCCCCAACCGGCTGGAGCTGGAGGTGCACGCTTCGCGGCCGGCGCGGCTGGTGGTGAACCAGAACTGGCATCCAGGCTGGAGGAGTTCGGTGGGGGAGGTGGGCTCCGCCGGAGGGCTGCTCTCGGTGCAGTTGCCGGCAGGAACGCATCAGGTGACGCTGCGCTTCCTGCCCCGCTCCGCGCTGGGCGGGTTGGCGGTCTCGTTGCTGACGGTGCTGGTGCTGGGAGCACTGATGCGACTTCCGCTGGGAGGAACCCCCGCGCTGGCGATGGCCGCAGTGCCACTGATTGCCTGGGCGTTGATAGCGATCCTCTGGAAGGAGCCGGCCCAGCCGCCCTTGCTCACCAACCCGGATCGAAGTCCGCTGCGGGTGGAGACGCTGCCTCAGGGCGTGAACCCAATCGAAGCACGGTTCGATCCCCACCTGGAGCTGGTGGCGGCCGCGATCCCCAGCGCGCCCGACGCGCGGGGAGAGGTTCCGATGGAGCTCTACTGGCGGGTCAGCGGTCCGGTCCCGCGAACGGTGGGGATCTTCGTCCACCTCACCGGGCCCGGGAAGCGCAAGTCCAAGGACCACGCGGTGATCGGCGGCACCTGGTTCTTCCACGACGCGCCGCGCGGGGTGCTGCTGCGAGACGCCTTCGCGGTGAACCCGCACGACTGGGAGGCAGGGGAGTGGGAGGTCAACGTGGGCCTGTGGCACGCCTCCGGCGACGGCTCGCGGCTGGTGCCCCTCCTTCCTTCTGGAGCGGCGGCCGAGGAGTCACGGCTGGTGGTCGGCCGCTTCGTGGTGCCGGCCAGGCCCTGAATGGGGCCGTTGGCCCGCCGCCGCAGCCCTGGGTGCAGGTGCCGCGGGATGTCAGGGGATCAGGTCCCGGGGCTTGGCCAGCGGAACCGCCTCCCGGGTGCGCAGCTGCTCGACCGCCGCGCCGCAGATCGGGTCGGACGGACACAGCTCCACGCAGGTGACCAGGGCGGACATCGCCTCCTCGTAGCGGCGATCGGCGGCGTAGCCATTGCCCATCCCCAGCCAGTTGCGGCATTGGCCCGGCTCGCGGGTGATGGCCTCCACCATCGCCTCGATCGCCTCGGGCACCCGCCCCTCCGTCAGCAAGACGATGCCCAGGAACTGCACCGGGTGGCCCAGCGACGGGTGCTGCTTCACCACCGCGCGCAGCTCCTCCCGGGCCTCGTGCAGCCTCTCCCAGCGGAAGAAGTTCCAGGCGCGGTTGTAGCGCGGCTCTGCGGCCTCCGGCTTGAGCTCCACGGCGCGCTTGAAGTGGCCCTCCGCCTTGCCGTGATCTCCCGCCACGAAGGCCACGATCCCCAGCCCGTTGTGGGTGCGCCACAGCCGGTCGTCCAGCGCGCGCGCCCTCTCCAGTGGCTCCACCGCCTCCGCCGTCTTCCCCGCGGAGAGCAGCGCCACGCCCAGATCCTGCCAGGCCTCGGCGAACTGCGGCGCCTGGGCGCTGGCGCCCTGGCAAAACAGCCGCGCGTCCTCGTACTCGGATGCAGCCAGCGCCTCGGCGCACTGTCGGTGGAGCCGCACCGCGTCCTCGGGGGGAGGGACCCGTTTCCCCGCGCAGGCGGAGAGAAGGACCAGCGCGACGGCACACAGGCGGAGGGACATCCGTCCAGTCTAGGCCAGCAGGGCCCCCCCGAAGGGTTGGTCACAGGGCAGGCAGGCAGCCATGGGCCAGGGTGCTGCGTGGGGAGGGCATGGCCACCTCAGTACCCGTGGAGTGGGCGAGGCGGGGCGGTCAGGCGCTGTACCTCACCGGCGTGCTGCTGGTGGCGCTGCTCCTCAGCTATCTGCTGGGGGCCAACGCGCTGGTCAACTCGAGGCTGTTGCGCCGGGTGCTCAACCCCAATCAGGAGTTCTCGCGAATCAGCTGGGACTTTGCCTACACCTACTGGCCGCGGCGGGTGGACGTGCACAACCTGGCGATCGTCGGCCAGGGGATGGAGGTCCAGTGGGAGCTCCAGGTCGCCCACGCTCGCGGCTGGATCTCACTGCTGCCGCTGCTGCGCCGGCGGTTCATCGCCGAGGAGGTGGCGGCCCACGGCGTGGTGGTCCGGGTGCGTCCCACGGTGGCGCCAACCCCGCTGCGCCTGGAGCAGGCCCAGGCCTTCCCCCCGATCACCGGACTGGAGTCCCCGCCGCTGCGCTACGAGGGACCGCTGCGGCCACCGGAGCAGCGCGCCTGGACGGTGGACCTGCGGGCGGTGCAGTTCGATGACGTCCGCCAGGTGTGGATCGGCCCGTACCGCAGCGAGCTGAGCGGCTCTTTTCGCGGGGACCTGCAGACCCGCGGTGGCTGGAACGTGTACTTCAACGGCAGCGGGGTCGTCCGGCAGGCGCAGGTGTTCGTCCGGGAGGAGTCGGTGGTCGCCGAGGCCACCGTCCGGCTCAGCGCGGCGATGGATCTGGCGGACCTTCCCAGCTCGCTGAACGAAGAGCGGCTGCGAACTCCGCGGGGAACCCTCCAGGGGGAGGCCCGTGGGATCTCGCTGAGCCTGATCTCCGCGCACCTGCCACAGACGGCCGGGCGGATCTCCGGGGTGGGGGACCTGAAGGCCTCGGTCGGCTATCTGGGCGGGAAGCTGACCGCCGGCTCCCAGCTCTCGTTGGAGGGAAGAGATGGCGGCTTTGCGCTGGAGGACCGCTGGAGCCTCACCGCCCCGCGGTGGTCGGTGGACGCCCGGGTGGAGGCGGGCGCGGCGCGGCTGACCGCCACGGTGCGTCCGCTTCAGCTGCGCTCCTCCCAGCGGGTGATGATGGAGTCTCCCCGGGGGACGGCGATCATGGCGCTGCCGGAGGCCAGCCTCCTGCCGCCGCTGGCCGCTCCCCACGTCACCCTGCGGTTGGCCCCCACCGCTCCCGCGCCGCTGGAGCGCTTCTCAAGACTGCTGGCCGCCGCGCCAGTGGACTTCGAGTCCGGGTGGGTGACCGCCGAGCTGGAGGGCGAGGTGACGCCCGAAGGTTCACCCTCGGGCGACCTACGACTGCGGATTGGCGATGCCAAGGGTCACTTCCGCGACGGACGCTTCGAAGGACAGCTGGAGCTGCGGCTGAACCTGGAGCGCTTCCGGGAGAGCAGCGGGGTGGCGGACCTCTCCGGATCGAAGGTCCTGCTGCGGAACCTGAGCCTGATCACCTCCGAGGGGCGGGTCGATGGATGGGATGCGACCCTGACCCTGAGCGAGGCCAGCCTGCGCACCCACAGCCGCCGGTTGATCGCCACGGTGAACGGAGAGGCCTCGGACGCGCGGCCGGTGTTGCTGCTGCAGCGGAAGCGTCCGCCCTTCGCCCGGTTCCTCACCGCCCGCGGACTGGAGCTGCAGGCGCAGCTGGACCTCAGCCCCCAGCGGCTGCTGCTGCCCCGCTTCCAACTGCAGGGACGGGGCCTGAGCCTGAGGGGTGGGATCTTGAGGGACGGCACCGGCACCCATGGCGCGCTGCTGGCCCGGGTGCACGGGTTCCCGCTGGGGCTGACCTTCATGGGCCGCGAGGCCGCCGCCTCCTTCGCGGTGCGTGAGGAGTGGCTGACCCGCAGGCTGGAGGAGACCGGGATGGCCGAGGCGGCGCGGGCCGCGGCGGGACGAGACCCTCGCGGGGTTGGGGGGGCGGGCGCGGAGTGAAGCGCTCTGACCCGATGCCGAAGTCAGCCTTTTGAGCGTTCCGGTGCTCAAGGGGCAGAAACAACAGCACCAGGGCCATCACCTTGAACGAACCAGACAGGCTGCGCCACCCAGCGACCACGGCAACAATGGTTGCAATGGATACCAAGTAGAAATCGGGGTCGTGGTCGAACGCCAGGAAGGCACGCACTGGCCCGAACAGCGAGAACTCCCGGCCCCACCAGGGTAGGAGCGCGCTGTAGTACTTCCAGTCGCCGTACTAGAAATGACAGAACGCCGAGTAGGCAATCAGCCCGGCGGAGGCGGCGCCCGGCGACAGGAGGCCGCGAAGTTTTGTCCCCATGCCCGGCGCGCGGAGCACCGCGGCGACAATCATCAGCGGGATCACAATCCCGGTGGACCGGGTACCGGTGGCGATGGCCCCCACCGGTCCGGCGGCGAGCCAGTTCTTCCGATCGATGAAGTGGACGGCAAGCACCAGGAGGAGAAGGAAGAGACCCGGGGAAGACCATCACCAGGCTCGCCACCGCCCTCCGCTGGCGCCTGGGGCCGAAGGCACCCGAGAACACGCTCACCGGATGAAAACAGCCTCCTGAATCGGCTGATACGCACTGAGTCAACGCGCATCATTGGTTGGTTTGGGGTCAGCCGCGCGCGCGCACCGTCAACGGCACATCCACCACGAACAGCGGATGCGCGTCGGCGTCCACCGCCACCCGGACCCGGGTGCCGACCTCCCGGTGCGGGGTCACCCCGGCGGGCGAGACCATGGTGGCCGGCCAGTTGGTGGGCAGGGTCACGGTCAGCTCCCGCTTCGTCTCCTCCCGCAGCTGGCCGGGCAGGGGAAGGAGAGCCTCCTGGGTGCGCAGGACCCGCTCCTCTCCGGCCACCGTCTCCACCGCCTGCAACTCCATCGTGGCCGCGCGCAGGTGCAGGGTGTGATCGGGGGTGAGGTGGACCTTGGCGACCACTTGCCCGCCGGCGGCCACCGAAGCAGCGGAGAGGTCCAGGCCACCGCCCAGGTACCGGGGAGTGGCGGTGCGCATCCCGCGGAACACGCCCATCGACAGCAGCCCCCCACCCAGCAGGGTGCTCAGCGCGCAGGCCAGCCCGGAGACCGCGTCCGCGCCCCGCAGCCGGTAGGCGGCCACTGCCACCCCCAGGCCGATCGCGCCCACCACGCTGCCGGCGAAGAAGTACCCGGCGCCGGTGGGCGGCCGCCGGTTGCACAGCGCGCACGAACCCATCGTGGTGTTCGGCACGCCCTCTCCTTCCCCCTGCGGCGCGCCGGCCATCGGGGGGGGTCAGCTCCGGACCAGCGGCTTGTACTTGATCCGGTGGGGCTGGGTGGCCTCCGCGCCCAGGCGCTTCTTCTTGTCCGCCTCGTAGTCCTGGTAGTTGCCCTCAAAGAAGAACACCCGGCTGTCCCCCTCGAAGGCCAGGATGTGGGTGGCCACCCGGTCCAGGAACCACCGGTCGTGGCTGATCACCACCGCGCAGCCGGCGAAGTTCAGCAGCCCCTCCTCCAGCGAGCGCAGCGTCTCCACGTCCAGGTCGTTGGTGGGCTCGTCCAGCAGCAAGAGGTTGCCGCCGGTCTTCAGCATCTTCGCCAGGTGGGTCCGGTTGCGCTCGCCGCCCGAGAGATCCTTGACCTTCTTCTGCTGGTCCGACCCCTTGAAGGCGAACCCGGAGAGATACGCGCGCGACGGCACCTGCCCCCGCTTGCCCAGGTCGATGAACTCCTGACCCCCGGCCACCTCTTCGTAGACGCTCTTGTCGCCGTTGAGCGCGTCGCGGCTCTGGTCCACGTAGGCCAGCTTCACCGTCTCGCCCACGTTCAGCACACCGTCGTCCGGCTTCTCGATCCCGGTGATCATCCGGAACAGGGTGGTCTTGCCGGCGCCGTTGGGGCCGATCACCCCCACGATGCCGCCGGGCGGGAGCTTGAAGGACAGATCGTCGATCAGCAGCCGGTCGCCGTAGGCCTTGCGCAGGTTCTTGGCCTCCACCACCAGCCCCCCCAACCGGGGACCGGGGGGGATGTAGATCTCCCCGCTGGAGTCGCGCTTCTCCGGATCCGCGCGGAGCAGATCCTCGTAGGCCGCGATCCGCGCCTTGCTCTTGGCCTGCCGCGCCTTGGGGGAGGAGCGCACCCACTCCAGCTCGCGGGCCAGCTGCTTCTGGCGGGCGGACTCGGACTTCTCTTCGATCTGCAGCCGCTTCTGCTTCTGCTCCATCCACGACGAGTAGTTGCCCTTCCAGGGCACCCCCTCGCCGCGATCCAGCTCCAGGATCCACTCCGCCACGTTGTCCAGGAAGTACCGGTCGTGGGTCACCGAGACGATGGTCCCGGGGAACTCCTTGAGCGCGCGCTCCAGCCAGGCCACCGACTCCGCGTCCAGGTGGTTGGTGGGCTCGTCCAAAAGCAGGAGATCCGGCTTCTCCAGCAGCACCCGGCACAGCGCCACCCGGCGCTTCTCTCCGCCGGAGAGCACTTTCACGTCCGCGTCTCCCGGCGGCAGCCGCAGCGCGTCCATGGCGATCTCCACCGTGCGGTCGATCTCCCAGGCGTTGGCCGCGTCGATGGCGTCCTGCAGCCGGCCCTGCTCGGCCAGCAGCTTGTCCATGTCCGCGTCCGGGTCGGAGAACTTCTCGGCGATCTCGTTGAAGCGGTTGAGCAGGTCGCGGACGTTCTTCAGCCCCAGCTCCACGTTCCCCTTCACGTCCAGGGTCTCGTCCAGCCGCGGCTCCTGGGGCACGTAGCCGACCCGCGCGGTGGGATCCGGGCGGGCGGTGCCGAAGAACTCGGTGTCCACCCCGGCCATGATCTTGATCAGCGTGGACTTGCCGGCGCCGTTGGGGCCGATCACCCCAATCTTCGCTCCGGGAAAGAACGAGAGGTAGATGCCCTTGAGGATGTCCTTGCCGCCGCGAACCTTGCGGAGGTCCTGCATCGTGAAGATGAAGTTCTGCGCCATCCGCGCCGGATAGTCCTAAGCGCGGGTGGGCGCAACCCCTCATGGGGGGACTGCTGGTCCGGCTACTTGTCCAGGTCGGCGGCGGAGAGGATTTGCGGCGCCCCCGCCGGCCGGGTCTGCTCCAGGCCAGCGGTGAGCAGCCCGTCCACGAAGGACAGCAGCCGGCCCCAGGGCGACCCTTCGCCTTCCCCCAGGGGGACGGCCAGGGTGCTGAGGGTCACCCGGGGCTGGTCCGACCCGGACAGCCACAACCGAACGGTGAACGTGTCCGAGCTGTGCTGGGCCTCCGGGGAGGAGTGGGGCGGCGGCTGGCCCTCCACCCCCGTCACCAGCGAGCGCAGGGTCTGCAGCTGCGTCGGGTCCAGCGTGCGCCGGGTCTCGCCGGTGTGCCGGTCGGTGACCTGCAGGGCGCCGCTGGTCTCCTCCACCTCCAGCCGCTGCCGGACCCCGGCAAAGCCGCCGGTCCGCTCGTACACCACGCTCATTGGTCATCTCCTCGGGCTGGTCCGCCCCGGCACCAAACCGGGGCCGGGCCGGGGACGCAAGGCCAGCCTCTTCAGTGCGGGCGGCAGAACACCTCGGCCGGCCGCGCACCTCCGGGCACAGCACAAAGCCGCCGTCCGGGGAGGACGACGGCTTCGGGTTCCACGAGGGGTGATGGCTGCTCAGCCCTGGTACTGGTGGACCGCCATGATCGGGTAGTTCATGGAGGTGAGGCTGATCCGCTGGCTGCCATCGGAATTGACGTTGTTGGAGCCGACGAACTGCGGCTGACCGTCCTTGAAGCCGGCGAACATCACCACGTGCTGGCCACCCGGGGTCTTCATCGAGACCACGTCCCCCGGCTTGGCGTCGGAGAGTGAGACCCGCTTGAAGTCGGAGTCCCCGTCCAGGTTCCCCATCAGGCCCATCACCGAGGCGCTGTGCTGCCCGTCGCTGATCTGCCCCGCCTGCTCCAGAACGGCGGAGACGAAGTTGGCGCAGTTGACGTTGTTGGGGACCCAGTCCTCCATGTCCGAGCCGACGCCGCTGCCCTCGTACTTCAGCGAGCCGGCGTTCTTGCCCATGTGGGACATGGCGATGTCGAAGGGGCTGCCCCCGGGGCCACGGGTGCCGGGTCCACTGGAGGCGCCACCCACCGACTCCGCGCCACCGGGCCCACCCGTGCCGCCGGGCCCGCCTGGGCCGCTGGCCCCGGGGCCGTCGAAGCCGTCGGTCGCGCCGGGGACCTGAAGCTGGGCGCCAGTGAAGATCAGATCCTTGTTCTGGATCTGCGGATTGACCTTCATCAACGCGTTGACGCTGGTTCCGAACCGGGAGGCGAGCGCGGACAGCGTGTCACCGGCCTTGATCTGGATGCTCATGCTCACATTCTCGCCCATCCGGAAATCGGGTTGCGTGACGCAGCAGGACGAAAATGGGGACAGGCTACATTTTCGCCGCAGTGCGGCGGAAATGTAGCCTGTCCCCTTTTCTGACGCGGGTGGTCATGCCAGGAGAAAGCTGAGGTAAATCCAAGACATCCGTTGGAAGGCGGGTCTAGATTGCGCGCCAATGACTGCTCTCCGCCCCCTCACAGTGGCCGCCGTGGCGTTCAGCCTGGCCTGTGCCCAGACCCAGAATGTCGAGGCCAAGGCCGAGATCATCTACGAGGAGAACGTCCCTTCCAGCACCGACGGTGGGTCCGGGCCCCAGACTGCCAGTGCGGATGGGCTCCAACCTCCCACCTTTCGGCTCCCCGCCGGGGTGCGGCCGATCCGCTACCAGGCGGAGCTGACGGTGGTCCCCACCGCGGAGACCTTCCAGGGGGTGATCGAAATCGAACTGGAGCTCCAGGCCCCCCAGCAGCTCTTGTGGCTCAACGCCAGCCAGCTGGAGATCACCGCCGCGGACATCAAGGTCAAGGACCAGGTGATCCCGGCCCGGGTGGTCTCCAGCAACGAGGACTTCATCGGGCTGCAGCTGAACGCGCCGGTGGGGCCGGGCCGGGCCACCTTCCGGGCCCGCTACACCGGCAAGCAGTCCGACCGCGAGGTGCAGGGCGCCTTCCGCCAGCAGGAGGGCGGGGACTGGTTCGTGTTCACCCACTTCGAGCCCTTCCACGCCCGCGAGGTGTTCCCCTGCTTCGATGAGCCTCAGTTCAAGGTCCCCTGGGAGCTGACGCTCCAGGTGCGCCGGGGAGACCTGGCCGTCGCCAACGGGCCGCAGGAGGCAGAGACCCCGGGGCCGGACGGGATGAAGCGGGTGAAGTTCAAGCCGGTGACCCTGCCCTCCTACCTGGTGGCCTTCGCGGTGGGGCCGTTCGAGACCCTGGACACCCCACCGCTGGGCGTCTCCAAGCGCCCGGGCCGGATCCTCTTCGCCAAGGGCAAGAGCGCGCAGGCCCGCTATGCCGCCCAGGCCACCGCGGAGCTGCTCTCCCAGCTGGAGAGCTACTTCGGGATGGCCTACCCCTACCAGAAGCTGGACACGGTGGCGGTGCCGCTGTTCGGAGGGGCAATGGAGAACGCCGGGCTGATCACCTACAGCCAGGGGTTGCTGCTGGCCCCTCCGGATCAGGACTCCTCACTCCGCCAGCGCAGCTTCGCCTCGGTGCAGGCCCACGAGCTGGCCCACATGTGGTTCGGCGATCTGGTCACCATGAAGTGGTGGGACGACACCTGGCTCAAGGAGTCCTTCTCCGACTGGATGGCGGCGAAGGTCCTGGCCTCCTGGAAGCCGGAGTGGAGGAGCGAGGTGGGGCAGGTCAGCCTGCGCTCGCAGGCGATGCACTCCGACAGCCTGGTGGCCGCGCGCGCCATCCACCCGGAGATCCAGAACAAGGAAGACATCCTCGGGGCCTTCGACTTCGGGATCACCTACCTCAAGGGCGACGCGGTGCTGACCATGCTGGAGGCCTGGGTGGGGCCGGAGCAGTACCGGGCCGGGATCCGCGACTACCTCAAGCGCTACGCCTGGAAGAACGCCGATGCCCAGGACTACTTCGCCGCCCTCTCCAGGGCCGCCGGGCTCGACGTCACCCCGGTGTTCTCCAGCTTCATCGACCAGCCGGGGGTGCCGCTGATCACCGCCCGGCTGGAGTGCCAGGGCGGCCCGAGGGTGCTGCTCTCCCAGCGCCGCTACTTCCCGCTCGGCTCGCGCGGGGGAGAGGCGGCCCAGCAGTGGAAGGTCCCGGTGTGCGTGCGCTTTGGGGTGGGCAAGGAGTCGGCCCGCCAGTGCACGCTGCTGGAGGGCGCGGAGGGGGTGCTGCCGCTGACCGGGATCAAGGGCTGCCCGGACTGGATCTATCCCAATGAGAACCAGGCCGGTTACTACCGGTCCCGGCTGCCAGCGGAGCAGGTCAAGGCGGTGCTGGACGCGGGGGTGCTCAGCCCCTCCGAGCAGGTGGGCCTGGTGGGAGATCTCTTCGCGCTGATGCGCAGCGGGGACATGGCCGCCGCCGAGGTGCTGCAGCTGGTCCCCCGGTTGGCCAACAGCGACAGCCGCCACGTGGTGGTGGCCGCCGCGGAGGTGTTGGCCGCGGTGGAGCGGGAGCTGGTCCCCGAGGAGCAGCGGGCCCACTTCCAGCGCTTCGTGAACAAGACCTTCGGGCCCCGCGCCCGCAAGCTGGGCCTCACCCCAAGGAAGAAGGAGGACGAGGAGCAGCGGCTGCTGCGCCCGGCGCTGATCGGGTTGGTGGCCGACGAGGGAGGGGACCGCAAGCTGCAGGCCGAAGCGGTGGCGCAGGCCCGCCGGTGGCTGACCCAGCGCGGCGCGGTGAGTCCGGACATGGTGGGGACGGTGCTGAACACCGCCGGGCGCAACGCGGATCCGGCGCTGTACGAGCAGCTGCTGACGGCAGCCAGGACCACCCCCGATCGACGGGAGCGGCAGCTGCTGCTGGGCGCGCTGGGGGTGGTGGAGGATCCGGCCCTCTCCCTGCGCAGTCTGGAGCTGATCAAGTCCGGCCAGTTCGACATCCGCGAGGCCTACACCCTGCTGTGGGGCGCGACTGAACACCCGGCCACCCGCCAGCAGGCCTACGACTTCGTCAAGGCAAACTGGGCGCTGCTGATGGCCCAGGTCCCCAAGCAGAACCAGGCCTACCTGGCGGCGCTGCCCGGCGGCTTCTGTGACCTGCAGCACCGGGACGACGCGGAGGCCTTCTTCCAGCCGAAGATGGTCACCATCCCCGGCGGTGAGCGGGCCCTGCAAAAGACCCTGGAGCGGATGGACCTGTGCGTGGCGGCCCGGGAGAAGCAGTCCCCCAGCGTGGCGCAGTTCCTGCGGGCGTACTGAGGCCGGGTTTCAACTCCGGTGCCCGGCACCGGAGAGGCAGACGGTATGGTGCCGCGCATGGCGCTGGCCCCGACCCTCTATGACGTGCAGTTGGAGTTGCGTGACACCGACCGTGGGCTGGAGTGCGACCAGCGGCTGAAGGTGGCCCGGCATCCCTCGGAGACGATGGAGCGGCTGTGGCTGCGGCTTTTGGCCTACTGCTGGCGCTACGACGAGCGGCTGGCCTTCACCACCGGCCTCTCGGATCCGGACGCGCCGGATCTGCGCTCGGATGACCTCACCGGGCGGACCACCCAGTGGATCCGGGTGGGCAAGGCGGATCCGGTGAAGGTCCGCCGGGCGGTCACCCAGAACCCGGGGGCGCAGGTGGCGGTGTTCTTCGAGAACCAGGCCCGGATGGACGCCTTCCTCCGCGAGGCCCGGGAGCAAAAGGTCACCCACCTGGAGAAGGTGAAGCTGACCACCGTGGACGCCTCGGTGCTGCGCGCACTGGCGGCCAACGAAGAGCGACGGATCAAGCTCTGCGCGACCCTGGCCGGGGACCACTTCTATCTGGAGGTGGACGGCGAGGCGCTGGACACCCCGCTGGTTTTCGCCTCCGCGCCATGATGCCTAAGCGTCCGAAACCTAAAGCATTTATCGGTTGACTTGACCACATGGTCAGCCCGGCGCTATCCCTGCTGACCAGGTGGTCAATCGGGAGGTGCGTGATGGCAGCCATTGAGCTGGAAGGCCTGACCAAGCGGTACGGAGGGAAGCGGGGCGTGGAGGACCTCACCCTGGAGGTGGGGGAGGGCGAAATCTTCGGCTTCATCGGCCCCAACGGGGCGGGGAAGACCACCACCCTGCGGACGATGCTGGGGCTGCTACGGCCCACCTCCGGCACCGCGCGGCTGCTGGGCCGGAACGTGGTGGAGGAGGGCCCGCGGTCAAGGGTGGGGATTGGCTACGCCGGTGGCGAGACCCACCTCTATGACGATCTCGCGGTGGGGGCCCTGCTGGCGTGGGTCGGCCGGTTCCATGGCGGAGACTGCTCTCCCCGCAGGGCGGAGCTGGCGGACACCCTGGGCCTGGACCTTGGGGCGCGCACCACCGACCTCTCGCTGGGCAACCGCAAGAAGGTCGCGCTGGTGGCGGCGCTGCAGCACCGCCCGCGGCTGGTGCTGCTGGACGAGCCCACCAACGGGCTGGATCCGGTGGTCCAGGCACATCTGTTCGAGGTGCTCCGGGAGGAGGCGCGGGGAGGCACCACGGTGTTCTTCTCCTCGCACGTGCTCTCCGAGGTGCAGCGGGTCTGCGCCCGGGTGGCGGTGCTCACCGAAGGTCGGCTCACCGCGCTGGAGTCGGTGGCCGCGCTGCGCGGCAAGCAGGTGCGCCGGGTGAAGACCCGCCTGCCCTCCGCCGCCCCCGACTCGCTGGCGACGCTGCCGGGGGTCACCGCGCTGGTGCGGGAGGGCAACGCGCTGAGCTTCCTCTACGCAGGGGCGATGACTCCGCTGCTGCAGGCGCTGGCCGCCCACAGCCCCGAAGAGGTGCAGATCGAAGAGCCGTCCCTGGAGGAGATCTTCCTGGGGCACTACGCCGTTTCAAAGTCCGAGGCCGCCCATGTCCGCTGATGCCCAGATCCTGGTCCCCGCCGCTGCGCCGCGGCTGCCGTCCGCCCCCTGGCTGATCCTGGGCCGCGAGCTGCGGGCCAACCTCAAGAGCCTGCTCTCCTGGTCCCTGCCGATGGCGGCGCTGCTGGTGCTCTACGCCTCGCTGCAGGCCTCCCTCTCCGGTGACGGCGGGCTGCTGGAGGCGAAGCTGGCGGCAATGCCGGAGACGATGCGCAAGGCCCTGGGCTTCCAGGGGCTGAGCCTGACCCGACCGGTGGCGTACCTGGCCACCAACTTCCTCACCGTCACCCTGACCAGCGCGCTGTTCGGCGGAATCCTGGGGGCGACCCTGGTCTCCAAGGAGGAGACCTTCCACACCGCGGAGCTGTTGCTGACCCTGCCGGTGAGCCGCGCCCAGGTGCTGCTGGGAAAGGCCGGCGCCCTCTCGCTGCTGGTGGTGGCCTTCCAGTCGGTGCTGGCCCTCACCGCGCTGCTGTCGATGCGGGTGTTCGTCCCGGGGAACCTGGAGGCGGGTCTGGCGCTGCAGCTGTTCGCAGGCGCGCTGCTTTTGGGGCTGTGCTTCGGGGGGTTGGGGATGGGGCTGGCCACCTGGGTGCGCCAGTCGCGCGTCGCCCCCTCGGCGGCGCTGGCCCTGGTGTTCGGCTCCTACGCGTTGGGGCTGGTGTCCCACGCGTCGGAGCGGCTGGAGGCGCTGCGGTGGCTGGCGCCATTCCGCTTCGTGGAGCCCTCGGAGATCGTGCGGCACGGGGGCCTGGATCCGCTGCACGCGGGGGGGCTGCTCCTGTTGGGGGCCGCCGGGCTGGCGGTGGCGCTGATCCGCTTCGGACGAAAGGACGTCCACGCATGACCGAGCCGGGCGACGATCGCCGGGAGCGGATCCTGGTGGCGGCCTTGAAGGAGTTCGCGGCCCGCGGCTTCGAGGCGGCCTCCACCAACGCCATCGCCGACGCCGCGGGGGTGGCCAAGGGACTGGTGTTCCACCACTTCGGGAACAAGGAGGGGCTGTTCGTGGCGGTGGCGGAGGACGCCATCCTCCGCACCACCGAGGCGATCTACGGAGACGCCAGCCACCCGCTCCCCAGCGACCTGTTCGAGCGGCTGCACCTGTGGATGGTGAAGAAGCTGCGGGCCTTCCAACGCGACCCGCGGTCCTTCCAGTTCCTGATCACCGCCCGGTTCCAGTCCCCCCCCCACGTCCGGGCGCTGCTGGACGCGAAGTACGCGGCCCTGCTGGCCGCGCAGTGGCCGCGCTTTCTGGCCGGGATCGACGCCACCCGGCTTCGCCCCGGCCTCACCGTGGCCCAGGCGGTGGAGACCCTCTCCCTGCTGGCGGAGGGGCTGGAGCGCAAGCTGCAGCCCCGGCTGGTCCCAGGCAGCGAGCCCACCGGCCAGGTGCTGGACTCGGTCTCCGAGACCGCCTGGGAACACTTCGTCCGGCTGCGGGACGGGCTCTACCGGAGAGGCCCTCCGGAGGAGCCCTGAAGGCAGCTAGCCGAACAACCGCGCGGTCAGGGGTCTGGAATTCACCCATCCGGCCGGGCTGTTTTGAGAGGGCCTCCGGGCGGGCCGGAGCTCCAGAGCGCTTCTCTGCCTGGAGGTACGTGCGGGGCCGCCGTGCCGGTACTTGTCCAAAATCGTCCGCTTCCCTGCCGCCGGGGAGGCTCTTCCCAGCACACTTACAGTACGAGGGCGCCCCATCCCCTTGGAGAGTTCCCGTGACCGAGACCGCCGTCGTCTACACCAACGCCGAGGACGAGGAGGCCGCCGCCCGGGATCTGTCGGCGCAGATCGGCAAGGAACTCTCCGGTCCTCCGGATGCGCTGATCGTCTTCGCCGCCCCCCGCTATGACCACCCCCGGCTGCTGGGCGCGGTGCAGCAGGCCTGCGCTCCCAAAGCGCTGGTGGGCGCCTCCTCCGCGGGAGAGTTCACCCGCGAGACGCGGGGGGAGGGGATGGCCTGCGCCCTGGCGCTGCGTTCGGACCAGATGCGCTTCACCGTCGGCATCGGTCGCGGTATCCAGCAGGACCGGGTGGGGGTGGCCAAGGGAATCGCCTCCACCTTCCACGGCCTGAGCAGCAACGAGTTCGCCTACCGGGCGGCGCTGGTGCTCACCGATGCCCTGGCCGGCCACGCGGACGACCTGGTGGATCAGCTCACCTTGGCCACCGCGGGGAAGTACCAGTTCTTCGGCGGGGGGGCGGGGGACAACGCCGAGTTCCAGCGCACCCATGTCTTCTTTGGCACCGAGGCGGTGACCGACGCCGCGGTGGCGCTGGAGATCCTCTCCCACAAGCCGCTGGGGATTGGGGTGGGCCACGGCTGGGAGCCAGCCTCGGCGCCGATGCGCGTCACCGAGGCGCAGGGGCCCCGGCTGATCAGCCTCAACGGGTTCCCCGCCGCGCAGGCCTTCTCCCGGCACGCGGAGTCCACCGGCCAGCGGCTGGATGTCGCCGCCCCCATCCCGTTCTTCCTCCAGAACATCCTCGGGATCCAGGTGGGAGAGAAGCATAGGCTGCGGGTGCCGCTGGCGATCGAGAGCGACGGCACCGTGCTCTGCGCGGCCGACCTTCCGGTGGGCGCCACGGTGGCGATCATGCGCACCACCGCGAACTCCGCCATCGACGCTGCCGCCCGCGCCACCGCCTCCGCACTGGAGAACCTCCAGGGGGCCAAGCCGAAGGTGGCGCTGTTCTTCGACTGCGTCGCCACCCGGCTCCGGCTGGGCGACGTGTTCGGCTATGAGCTGCAGGCGGTGGCGGACAAGCTGGGGACGGAGGTGCAGTTCGCAGGCTGCAACACCCACGGGCAGATCGCCCGCGCCACCGGCCAGTTCGGTGGTTTCCACAACTGCACGGCCGTCGTCTGCGCACTCCCGGAATAGCGGGCGCCCCGAGCGCCGAGGAGAAATGGACGGAGGGCTTTGCCTCGCCCAGCCGCCGCCGGGAAGCCGCGCGCCAACTGGCCTGCCAGGCCGGGGGGGAGGAGCTGGTGGTGCTGGTGAAGGATCCGGCGATTGGGGTGCTGTTGCCCGCGCCCGGGTTTTCCCAGACCCTCGCCGGAGGAGCGGGCTGGCACCAACTGCTGGAGGCGCTGCTCCGGCCCGGCCTGCACCCGGGAAGGGTGGCCACCCCCGAGGGGGCAGAGGTCTCCGCCCTGGCGCTGGCACTGGAGGGAGGCACAGCCTTCGTGTTCCTGGGCGGAGTACCGCGCCCGGACTTCCTGGAGGAGAGTCGGCCGGAGCTGACCCTTGCGGCGGCGGTGCTGGAGGCCGAGCACCGCGCCCGGGTGGCGGAGGGCGAGGCCGCCGCCGCGCGCGAGGCGGCCCGGCACGCGAACGGGCTGACCAGCGCGCTGGATTTGGCGCGGGGGGAGCTGGAGGCCTCGCTGCAGGACCGGGAGCGGCTGATTGGGATCGTGGGCCACGACCTGCGCAATCCGCTGCAGGCGATCACCATGGGGGTGAGCACGGTGCTGCGCCGCGGGGGCCTGACCGACGTGCACGTCCGCTCGCTGCACCGGGTCCAGACCAGCGCCATCCGGATGAGCCGGATGATCGCCGGCCTGTTGGACTTCGAGCGGGCCCGGGCCGGCACCCTGGTGGCGCAGCGGGTTCCCGGCCGGCTGGTCGACCTGGTGGCCGCTGTGGCGGAGGAGTTCGAAGAGAGTCACCCCGACCGGCCGATCACCTTCCGGCGTCTGGCGGACGGAGAGGGGGAGTGGGCGCCGGACCGGATCTCCCAGATGGTCTCCAACCTGGTCGGCAACGCCATCGAGCACAGCCTGGAGGCGACCCCGATCACCGTGACGGTGGACGGCGAGCCGGGCGGGGTGACCCTGGAAGTGCACAACCAGAACCGCTCAGGCCCCCTCCTTCCCGAGGAGGTGAAGACGCTGTTCGAGCCCTTCCGCCGCGGCAGCCAGAGTTCCGGGTTGGGCCTGGGGCTGTACATCGTGCGGATGATCGCCCAAGCCCACGGGGGGAAGGTGGAGGCCCGCTCCGACGCGGACGGCACCACCTTCCGGCTTCACTTCCCAGGCCATCCCCGCTGAGGGTGGTCTCAGGATCAGCCGAACAACAGCGCGGTGAGGGTCTGGTTGATGTGGCCCAGCCAGCTCTCGCCGTAGGTGTGGAACCCGGCGGTCTGGCTGCCCCGGAAGCCCTGGTAGAAGGTCCCGTGCAGGTCCTTGGCGTCCAGCTCCAGGCGCCGGAGGATGCAGTTGAAGGCCAGCCCGCCGCGCAGGTTTCCGCCCAGCTCGGTGGTGGCCGCGGCCAGGGCCTGGTGGGTCTCCTTCACCAGGTCGGTGGACTGCATCAGGTGGATCTCCATCCCCGGGAGGACCTGGCAGTAGAAGCGCAGGCCGCCGTCCGGCAGCAGCTGCTGCGGGCTGCGGATCCACGGCTTGTCGTCGATCACCAGCCCCAGCGGGTTGGCCATGAACACCGTGCCGTCCAGCGCCTGCGGACTTCCGCCCAGCGCCTCCGCGTAGACCTCGGCGATGGGCCGGCCATCCAGCTCGTAGATGGTGCGGGTGGCCACGTCCGCGCGGGTCACCTTCCAGGACTTGCCGGTGGGGCGGAAGGAGCAGGACTTGGTCACCTTGAAGGGCACCGCCGGCTCGATCAGCAGCAGCGCCGCTCCATCGTCGGTCTGCTCGCCGTTGTAGAAGACGCGGGTCTGCTTGAACTCCAGGTTGTCGCCGGCGGACCCGCCCACGAAGGAGATCAGCGGGGCCAGGTTGCCCAGCGCTTCGTTGATCTCCTCCTCCTTCATCTTCAACCCCTCCACCAGCACCACCCCCACGAAGCGGTCCGGGCTCAGCGCGCGCAGGTCGCCAAAGACGCGGGTCAGCGACTCGGCTGCCTTCTTCACCCCCGCCTCCGCGCCCTCCCCGGCGCGCACCAGGGCCCCGGCGCAGCGCTTGAGGACCTGGGGCCCAAAGCCCATCGCCGACACCCCGTTGACCCCGTTCCGGGACTCGGTGAACTCACCGGCGGAGGTGCAGCCGATCACCTCCGCGTCGGGGAACCGCTGCCGCAACGAGGCGGACAGCGCCGCCCCATCGTGACGGTGCGAACAGAAGAAGGTGATCGCCCGGGGCTGCACTGCCGCCAGCTGTTCGCCCAGCTCCGCGGCCGCGGCCACCGGATCCAACGCCGCCGAGTACCCGCTCTTCAGACCACCGGTGGACATCATTTTCCCCTCTGTGCAACGACGTTCAATGCCTGCTGCGAGTAGCCCATTGCCTGCAGCGCGCCCAGCACCTTGGTCACCAGCGCCGCGTCCACGTCCTGGGCGGGCGCGATGCTGGCCAGGTCCACCCCGGTGCGCAGGATCAGCCGGGTATTGACCAATGAGAACATGGCCTGACTGCCGAGCGCGCTGAGCAAGGTCCGCTGGATCTGATTGAGTGTCTTCAAGGGGCCCCTCTCTGGACGGCAGTTCCAGTGAAACTGGAGTTCAACCGTCAGGAAGAAAATTCTGACCGATCAAGGAGGTCCCCGTCGAGGTACGAATCTGGGGCCGGGTGTGGGCAGCCGCGGCTACCTCGGGGAAACCCCCTACTTGGGCACCGGCAGCCGCTGCGGCTGGGGGGCGATCGCCGGCCGGCGCCCCCTGCGGGTTCAACCCTCCGGGGTGACCCGCAGCTGGCCCTGTTGCAGCAGCGAGGCGTAGACCCCGCGGGCCGCCAGCAGCGATTGGTGGGTGCCGCTCTCCACCAGCCGGCCTTCGGAAAGGACGTGGATCAGCGCCGCGTCCCGCACCGTCCGCAGCCGGTGGGCGATCACCAGGGTGGTGCGGCCCTCCATCAGCTCGCGCAGGCCGGCCTGTACTTCCTGTTCGGAGGCAGCGTCCAGCGCGCTGGTGGGCTCGTCCAGCAGCAGCAGCGAAGGTTCCTTGAGGAAGGCCCGGGCGATGGCCAGCCGCTGCCGCTGCCCGCCGGAGAGCAACCCCCCCCGCTCCCCCACCGGCTGCTCCAGTCCCAGTGGCAGCGCCCGCACGAAGGCCTCGGCGTGGGCCCGGCGCAGCGCCTCCCACAGCCGGTCCTCGGTGGCGTCCACGTCCCCCAGCAGCAGGTTGTGGCGCACCGTCCCGGAGAAGAGGATCGGCTCCTGCGGCACCCAGGCTACCCGCTCCCGCAACGAGGACCGGCTCAGCGAATCCAGCGCCTCCCCGTCCCACAGCACCTTCCCCTCCTGGGCCTGGATGAACCCCAGCAGCAGGGAGAACACGGTGCTCTTCCCCGCACCGGACGCGCCCACCAGCGCCACCCGCTGGCCGGCGGGGATGGTCAGGGTCAGCCCCTGCAGCACCTGGCGGGCGCCGTCGTAGGACAGCTTCACGTCCCGCAGCTCCACCGCCCCTCGCAGCGGGCCGGCCGGAGCGCCGGTGTCCGGCGGGCGGGGCGCGTCCAGGATCTCGAACACCCGCTGCGAGGCCGCCACCCCCTGCACCACCTGGGCAAAGGTCCCGGAGATCGTCTTCATCGGCTGGTACAGCAGCAGCGCCGCGGCCAGGAAGGAGAGCAGCTTGGGGGCCAGCTCCGGGTCCCCCTCCACCGCGCGCGCGCCCACGGCGATCGCCAGCGCCGCCCCGATTATCCCCAGCAGCTCCACGGTGGGGGAGAAGGCCCCGCGGATGAAGAGCGAGCGGCGCATCGCGGCAAGGTAGCGGTCCTGCTCCGCCTCGAAGGAGGCCGCCAGCCGCGGGGTGGCGTTGTAGGCCTGGACCACCGTCAGGTTGTGGAGCAGCTCCGAACCCTGTTCGGTCAGCTGGCCCATGCTGGCCTGGGTTCGCTTGGCCTCCTTGCGCGCCGAGCGGGCGAAGCGTGCCACCGGGTAGGCGGACCCGGGGAGGACGATGAAGATCAGCAGGAACAGCCAAGGATCCAGCGCCAGGCACACCCCGGCCAGCGCCAGGATCTGCAGCCCGTCCTTCACGTACGCGCCCAGGGCCTGGGAGACGGTGAACTCCACCTGGCCCACATCAGAGGAGAAGCGCGAGAGCAGCTCGCCGGAGTGCCGGGTCTCGAAGAAGCTCGGGGGCAGCTCCAGCAGGTGCGAGTGCAGGTCGCGGCGCACGTCGGTCATCACCGATTGGCCCACGGTGTTGGTCAGTCCGCCGTGCAGCCACTGGGATACCGCCTTGACCGCCGCCACCGCCACCAGCAAGAGCGGGATCTTCACCGCCAGGTCGCCCGACCCCAAGGAGAGCGGACCGAACCGCTCGGCGTTGCCGCCCAGCAGCCCGCTTAGCAGCGGGCCGCTCAGATACGCGTAGAAGGCGGTGGCCAGCGCCGCGAACACCGAGGCGGCGGCGGCCAGCGCCAGCTGCGGGGTGTACGGCTTCGCATAGCGAAGCAGCCGTCGGTAGCTACCCACCCCGCACCCTCACCACCAGCCCCTCGCGCCGCTGGCCGCCGAACACGCCCGACTGGCGGACCACCGCTTCATCGCGGTCGGTGATCCGGACCCGCTCTCGGCGCTGATCGGTCTGGAACCAGGGTACTCGGTGGCGCGCTTCACGGCGGCGGACCGTAGCAGGGCGGCGGGGCGGGACCCACATGGGAGGACAGCGGCTCCCACTGAACGAACTGCCGCCTGGGCCTTTCCACCGCTGGCGATTGCGGCCTGCGGCGGGGACATGGAGGATGCACCCTGCAGCACCCCAAGGCGGGGCGGAGGCCGGAATGCGTGCCAGCTTGCTGTTGATGGATGACGACGAAGCGCTGCGCGACCTGATGGCGGAGACGCTGAGCCAGGACTTTGAGGTCACCGCCACCCCCGCGGTGGAGGAGTTCCTGCGGCTGCTGGAGCGGCAGCACTTCGACGCGGTGCTGTGCGACCAGAACCTGGCGGAGGGGATGAAGGGGACCGCGGTGCTCAAGTCCGCCCGGGAGCGGGGACTGCTGGAGGGGACCGCCTGTCTGCTGTTGACCGGAATGCCCTCCAACCTGGGCGAACCCTGGCTGACCGTGCTGCGCAAGCCGCTGGACGTCCCCGAGCTGGTGGAGGCCATCTTGCGGGCGATCCAACCCCGTGCTGCCGGGGGCGGGGTGCGCTATCTGCCCGGGGCGTGAGCGAGCCCATCCTGGAGGTCGAGAATCTGGTGAAGCGCTACGGCGCCTTCACCGCGCTGGACGGTGTCTCGCTGCGGATTGAACCGGGGGAGATCTTCGCCCTGCTCGGGCCCAACGGGGCCGGGAAGACCACCCTGATCGGAGCGGTGTGCGGGCTGGTGAAGAAGACCTCCGGCAAGGTGCGGGTGCTGGGGACGGATCTGGATCAGGATCCGATCTCCCCCCGCTTCCGGATCGGCCTGGTGCCGCAGGAGATCAACTTCGATCCCTTCTTCACCGTGCAGGAGTCGCTGGAGTACCAGCTGGGCTACTTCGGCAAGCCCAATGACCCGGCGCGGATCGCCGAGGTGCTGCGGGAGCTGAGCCTGCAGGACAAGGCCCAGTCCCGGACCCGCGCTCTCTCCGGGGGCATGAAGCGCCGGCTGCTGATTGCCAAGGCGCTGGTGCACCGGCCCCAGCTGCTGTTCCTGGACGAGCCCACCGCCGGAGTGGACGTGGAGCTGCGCCGCGACCTGTGGCGCTATGTCCGGCGGCTGCGCGACGAGGGGACCACCATCATCCTCACCACCCACTATCTGGAGGAGGCGGAGGAACTGGCGGACCGGATCGGGATCATCAACGAGGGCAAGCTGCTTTCGGTGGAGCCCACCTCCGCCCTGCTGCGCCGGCTGGGGGAGAAGCAGCTCCAGGTCACCTTCGCCCGACCGGTGGAGCAGCTGCCCGCCCCGGCGGTGCAGGCAGGGGCGGTGCTCTCGGCGGACCGGACCCGGCTGACCCTCACCCAGCGGGAGGGGGCCCAAGGTTCTGGCGAGGTGTTGCGCTCGCTGTACCGGGCGCAGCTGGAGATCTCGGATGTGGAGACCCGTCGCTCGCGGCTGGAGGACGTGATGATCCGGGTGCTGCGGGGCGGTTAGTCCCGGCGGTCCATCTCCTCCAGCACCGCGTCCAGCCGGGCGCGGGCGCGCTCCCGGTCCGCCTCGCTGGACTTTGGATCATCCAGCACCCGGCCAAGATCCGCCTCCGTTGACTCCAGCGCGCCGCGCAGGGCCTTGTCGTCCTTGAACCTCAACCCCACCTCGAAGCCCCGCTGCTCCTGGGCACGGCCGGTCTTCTCGGCGTCGATGGCCTGGATCTTCTCGTTGGCGTCGCGGAAGGTGGCCAGGTCGGGGGGGAACTGGGTCAGGGCCTGGGCGGCGCGCTGCTGCTGCACCTCGCGCTCCGCGTCCAGGTCCTCGCCGCCCTTGTTCTGGAGGCCCTGCTTGAAGAAGAAGTCCTGCAGCTTGCCCAGGTCCGGGACCTGGGGCCCCACCGGCCCCGGGTTCCAGGAGTCGGTGATCGGATCCTGCGGCAGCTTCACGGTTCCTGGAGGAACGCCCACCGGGGTGGCGGCGGGAGCGACGGGGGAAGCGGAGCGGAGGGAGTCGAGCTTCATGGGAGGGCCTCTTTCGTTTCCAGGGCGGCCAAAGCGGCGCGCCGCACGAAAGGATTCTCGGGAGGTCCCCGGACGCGAGCTGTAAACGGATTTGACGCTGGGGACCGCTGGCGTGGGCCTAACCGACGCAGAGCGCAGAGCGCGGACCAGGCCTGGTCTCGGCCGCCCGAACAGGCCAAGAGGGGCCGAAATAATAAGATGATCATAATATTTTCGATAGCCTCCAGTCGGCCGGGTCCGAGGGATCACGTCCCTGATCCGGTATGAGACCAGTGCCTCCGGTCGGTCGGAGCAGGGCCTGTTTTGATCACCCCAGTCTGCTGATGCGGGCCAGCATCTCGGTGTGGTGCGAGCCCTTCCAGTAGACCTGTTGACAACCCTGGCAGCGGCGGAACTGGTCATGTTCTTCGCGGACGCAGGGTGGCAGCTGGCTCTCGACCTCGAACTTCTCCACTGGAAGCAGCAGCCCGTTGCAGCGCAGACAGCGGGTGAACGGAAGCGACCTTGGCAGCAGGTCGAAGCGCCGGAGGACCTCCTGGAGCTGTCCGCGGGTGGCGGTGGCTCGGGGGAAGTAGCCGTGTCTGACCTCGGAGCGTTTGAGGAGTCCCAGATCTCGGGTCAGCAGCACCCTGTCCTCGATGGCTGCGACCCGGGCCAGGTCCGGATCATCGGCGTGGTTTGACCAAACAGTGTCAAAGCCGAGCATCCGCAACTCGGAGGCCAGGCCCCCCAGATGGACGTCGAGCACGAAGCGTCTGGGGTCGGGGAAGGGGAAGCCCACCTGCACTGACGGCCTGGGCTCCGGAGCCAGGCCGTGGGGAAAGACAGACACCCGGACCTCGCCGGAGATCCGCTGGCTCAGGGGAACGCCGTTCCCATCCACCAGGAGGTAGTCCACCTCTGGATGGGGGATGCCCGCCGCCTCCACCACGTCCTTCACCGCGGCAGTTCCGAAGAACGCCTGGTCCACAGGCTTGCCGCGCCGGGAGGAGGCGAGGAGGGCCACCAGATCTCCGTGCAGCGTGAGTCGGGCCAAACCCATTGCCTGAAGAGGCTAACGCTCCCGGGGGAAGTCTGCAGGCATCCCCAGGGGACGAGCGGGACGAGCGGGACGAGCGGGACCCGGCGCCGACGGCCGGCGAACGCGCCGACGATCACGGTCCACGACGAACGGCCGCGCTTCCGCTATGACCCGCGCCGTGAACGTCGTCGGCATGCGGACCCTGTTCGTCAAGGAGGTCCGTCGCTTCATGCGGGTCCCCGGGCAGACGGTGCTCTCGCCCCTGGTCTCCACCTCGCTCTACTTCCTGGTGTTCGGCTTCTCCCTGGGCGGCCGGGGCCAGGAGGTGGAGGGCATGGCGTACACCCACTTCATCGTGCCTGGGCTGGTGTTCCTGGGGACCGCCAACAACGCGTTCCTCAACAGCAGCTCCTCGCTGTTCCAGGTGAAGCTGCAGGGCACGATCGTCGATCTGCTGGTGGCGCCGTTGGGGCCGCTGGAGATCATGGCCGGCTTCATTGGCGGAGCGATGGTCCGCGGCCTGGCGGTGGGACTGCTCACCTGGGCGGTGGCGATCCTCTTCACCGGCTTTCAGCTGCGCGCCCCGCTGATGACCCTCACCCTGATGCTGCTCATCCCCTACACCTTCTCGATGCTGGGGTTGCTGGCCGGGGTGTGGGCGCAGAAGTTCGAGGAGATCAACCTCTTCCCCACCTTCGTGATGCTGCCGCTGACCTTCCTGGGCGGCGTCTTCTACTCGGTGCGGGACCTGCCCCAGCCCTGGCACACCGTCAGCCTCTTCAACCCCATCGTCTACATGGTGGATGGCCTTCGCTACGGGATGCTGGGCCAAAGCGTGCTCTCCCCGCTGTGGAGCCTGGCGCTGCTCATCCCGGTGGCGGCCGTGGCCACGGGCCTGGCGTACCTGGCGCTCAAGCGCGGCTATCGCCTGAGGCAGTGAGGCAGGTGCGCCAGGCCCATCACACCGTGGAAGTGCGGACTCCCGGCAGGGGACTGGTGGCGTTCACTGCCCAGGTGGAGCGCTGGCTTGCCTCGGTGCGCCCCGCCACCGGGCTGTTGACCCTGTTCATCCAGCACACCTCGGCCGGCCTGTTGATCCAGGAGAACGCCGACCCCGACGTGCGCACCGACCTGGACCGCTGGCTGTCCCGGTTGGTGGAGGACGGTGATCCCCTCTTCACGCACACAGCGGAGGGTCCGGACGACATGCCCGCCCACGTCCGGGCCGCGCTCACCCAGACCCAGCTGGGCATCCCGGTGATTGACGGGCGCCTGGCGCTGGGCACCTGGCAGGGGCTGTACGTCTTCGAGCATCGCCACCGCGGACACACCCGCCGGGTGGTGCTGCACTACCTGGGCGACTGACCTGCCGCCCTCCAACTAAAGCTCGTAGGCCAGGCCCACCGTGGCCCGGGCCAGCCAGAGCTCGGCGAAGGGGGCGTCCCGGCGCCGGAACACCCCGCCCAGTCCAAGCGCCAGGCTCAGCTTGTCGCCCAGCCGCAGCTGGGTGTCCGCTTCGAAGCCCACCCCCACCTCCACCACCGAGCCCAGCAGCACCGACGGCCCGGCGGTGACCCGGATGAAGTTGGGGCTGGTGGCCACCGGGAAGAGGGCGAACCCGAAGCCGAAGGTCACCAGCGAGGGGACGTCCGGGAAGCTGAGGTCCAGCGCCGCCCGGGCGGTCAGCCCCGCGCTGGGGCGGCCCCGGTAGATCACCCCTCCGGCCAGCCCCAACGTCGCCCCATAATTCCAATCGTGGCCGCTGATATCCCGCAGGCTCTGGGCGGTGGCGCCGGCGGTGGCCCGCAGGTCCCACAGGATGGACGACTTGTGCTTGAGCGGGGCTCCCGGAGGCGGGATCTGCGCCAGCACGGCGGAGGGCAGCACCAGCAACAGGACGGTCAGGGCAGTTCGCATGGGTTCACCCAAGGGGGAGACCGACCGTGCCACAGCGTGACAAGCCCGGGGTATCCCCGTGCGTCCCGCACGACCGAATTCACACAGCGGGCAGGCAGGCAGCCAGCACCCCGGGAGCACAGGTGCGCTATCCTCCGCGCCCGATGGCGGTCCCGTACGGCAAGTACCAGCTGCTCAAGAAGATCGGCTCCGGCGGGATGGGTCAGGTGTTCCTGGCGCGTCACGCGGGCGAGCAGGGCTTCGAGAAGCTGGTGGTGATCAAGCGCATCCTCCCGCACCTGGCGGAGGACGAAGACTTCCTCACCATGTTCTTCGACGAGGCGCGGATCGCCGCCCGCCTCAACCACCCCAACCTGGTGCAGATCTTCGACCTGGGGGAGGCCAACCGGGCCCAGTACCTGGCGATGGAGTACGTCCAGGGCGAGGACCTGCGGAAGCTGGACCGCTTCGCCCGCGCCCAGGGGGCCCTGATCCCGATGGGGCCGGCCTTGCGGATCATCGCCGACGCCGCCGCCGGGCTGGACTACGCCCACAAGGCCCGCGACGCCCAGGGGCAGCCGCTGGGGCTGGTCCACCGCGACGTCTCCCCGCAGAACATCCTGGTCGGCTTCGATGGTGCGGTGAAGCTGATCGACTTCGGGGTGGCCAAGGCGGCCGGCCGGGTCCAGCACACCGGCACCGGGATCCTCAAGGGCAAGTACCCGTACATGTCCCCCGAACAGGCCGAGGGCCGCGAGCTGGACGCCCGCTCGGACATCTTCGCCCTGGGGGTGGTGCTGTGGGAGATCCTCACCGGCAAGCGGCTGTTCAAGGGCGAGAGCGATCTGGCCACCATGCGGCTGGTGGTGGACTGCCAGGTTCCCCCGCCCTCCAAGCTGAACCCCAAGCTCCCGCAGGGGCTGGACACGGTGGTGATGCAGGCCCTGGCCCGGCTCCCGGAGACGCGCTACCGCGACGCCTCCGCCCTCCGGCTGCAGATTGAGGAGTTCCTGCTTGCCCACCGGGTGCCGGCCAGCAGCGCGCATCTGACCGCCTACCTCAACGGGCTGTACGCCTCGCGGATCGCCCACGAGGCTGACCCCGCCACCCTGGACGAATTCCACGACGGGCTGGACCCGGACGTGGACCACACCCCCAGCCAGTCCACCCCCGGGTCGCGCGCCCAGTGGCGGAACCGCGCCCCCTCCGGCGCCCCGGCCCCGGTGGCCCGCCCGCCCTCCCGGTCCACCCCGGCGGCGAAGGC
>JALYOC010000189.1 GCA_030857095.1 Myxococcota bacterium
GCCCCAGCCTCCGCCGTTGCCGCCGCCGCTGTTGCCGGGGTTACCGCCGCTGTGTCCGGGGTTCCCACCCGAGCCGTTGCCGTTGCCGGGGTGGCCGCCGCCCGAGCTGCCGCCGCCGTGTCCAGGATTGCCCCAGCCGCCGCCATTGCCGCCACCGTTGTTCCCGGGGCGACCGCCGCCACGACCATCATCATCGTCATCGTCGTGCCCGCCGCCCGGGTTGCCGCCGCCATTGCCGGGACGACCGCCGCCATTGCCGGGGCGACCGCCGCCACGACCATCATCATCGTCGTCGTGCCCGCCGCCCGGGTTGCCCCAGCCGCCGCCGGGGTTGCTGCCGCCGTGGTTCGGGTTCCCGCCCGGAGTCCAGCCCGCGGGCCGGGTGGTATCGCGCGGGGGGACGTCGTTGGGGCCCTGCTGCCAGGTGTAGTGGCGGTGCCGGCGATCCCAGACGAAGGAGGAGGAGTGCCGCGACGGGTAGTAGTTGTGCGAGTGGCGCCCGCCCAGCCGGCAGTACCCGTCATGGTTGTCGATGTGCCCGTTGAAGAACCAGTACACGCGCGGGCCCCGGTACACGTAGTAGGAGTCGCGATAGTCGTAGTTCGCGTACTCCGGCTCGTACTCGTGGACGTGGGTGCGTTCGATGAAGCACCAGCCGCCGCCGTAGGCGTCCGGGACCGGGTGGTCGTTGTAGAAGTAGTACTCCCGCGGGGTGTACTGGGAGTAGGTGGAGCTCGGCGGGTAGTAGGTCCCGGAGCTGCGATAGGGGACGAAACACCCGGAGGCGCCCAGCAGGACCAGGGGGATCAGAAGTCGCTTCATGGCTTCAAACCTCGAAAAAGAGGACCGCTCGTCCCCAGAACACCGGCCAAAGGCAGGAACGCGTCCGATCAGACGCCCAACCCGCCCAAAGATTCAAATCCGGTGTGGGAGCCTGCCTACCAGCTCCAGAGGAAGTCGACGGTCGGGTAGAAGTCGTTGCTGCGGTGGAAGTTCCCCAGCTCGTCGTGCGCGCCCTGGTCGGAGTTCCACCACACCGCGCCCAGGGTGAACCGGCCGCGATCGCCGACCTGCAGATCCACCCCCACGCCTGCCCGCACGGTGAGCGCGTTGCCGGTGACCGAGCCGTGGGAGTACCCATCCGCGTAGGCCCGCGCCCGGAGCCAGGAGAGGAGCCGGTGGTCGTAGGCCACCCCGGCCCGGAAGCGGTAGTCGGCCAGCGCCGGCGCCAGCAGCATCTCCAGCGGGGCGTAGGTTCCCAGCGGTCCCACCTCGCCCTCGGTCAGCTCAAAGCCATAGGCAAGATCCACCGACAGGGTCAGCACCTGGGCCTCCCTCCGCCACGGGTCCTGAATGTTCGGCGCCTCGCCCTCCGCCAGCGGCGCGGACCCGGGTCGGAAGGACGCCATCACCCCTACCCGCGGCACCAGCGTCCAGCCGATCTCCGCCGCCTCCGGGAACAAGAACCCGCGGGTCAGCCGCATCGCCAGGGTGGGCATGGACAGCCCCAACTCGCCGGTGAAGGTCCAGTCGCCCACCGCCGCCTGCTGCTTGCGCATCACCACGTTGGGGGAGACCAGGAACAGCAGCGGGTGGGCCTGCAGCTCGAAGCCGCCGCCCAGCCCCACCTGCAGCGGGTTGAACACCCCCATCTGCCACCGCCCGGCGGGAAGGACGTCCGCCGTCTCCCGGGCCACCAACGGCGACTCCGAGGCGGTCGCCACCGACGCCACCAACAGCAGCAGCCAGGCCTTCATCGGACGAACTCCCAGGTGCCGATCACCGGACAGTGATCGCTCAGCAGCAGCGGGTTGGAGAGGATCCCGGAACGTCCCGGGGTCTGCAGCACCTCGGTGGTCCCGGGCACCCAGTTGCTGGGCGTCTCCACGAACAGATAGTCCAGGGTGCGGGTCCAGAAGCCGGGCTCCCCCTGGGTGCCCACGCGCTCCGGCCCGATGATGGAGTGGGTGTAGAAGTCCCGCTGCTCGGCCTCGGTGGTGCCAAGCTGGGTGAGGCTGATCGCCGAGAGGTAGTCGGCGAAGTACGGCTGCAGTTCGGTGAGCAGATAGGGCGGGGTCTCGAACTCGGTCCCCAGCGCGTCTGGCGAGTCATCGTTGAACCCGCTCAGGCGCACCGCGGTCGGGGGCAGCGCGTTGAAATCTCCGCCCACCAGCCAGGTCAGGGTCTCCTCCTCCAGCAGCGCCTTGAGCTCCTCCAGCTGTCGGGTCTTGGTCCCGTCGGTGTCGTAGGCCTCGGTGTGGACCACGTAGATCGCCAGGTCCTTGCCGCCAGCGTCGATCACCGCCCGCCCCAGGGTGCGGTGCAGGGAGAAGGTGTCGGTCAGCACGTCCTGATCGGTGCGCTGCGCCTGGGGGATCCCCTCCACCGAGCGGATCGGATAGCGGGAGAAGATCGCGTTCCCCATGTCCACCCGACCCAGCCCCTCGCTGGGGACGTAGCGGCTCTGCCAGTTGGGGACGTACCCGGCGTAGTTGAGCCCGGTGTTCTCCAAAATCCCCGCCACCATGTCCACGTACGCGCTGCGGCGGGAGCCGACCTCGATCTCATTGGTCAGCAGCACGTCCGGCTGCACTTCGTTGATCAGCCGGTAGATGCCGTCCAGGTTGCCGTCCACCTCGCTGGCGGTCATCTGCACCCGGTCGCCCCACAGGTCGAACCAGAAGTCGATCCGCCCCGCCCCGTACTTGATGTTCCAGGTCATCACCTTGAGGCGGGTGGGCGCATCCGAAGGCAGGGTGGGGTTGGGCTTGGCCCGGACCGGGTAGCTGCGGCGCTGAGCGGCGGGGTTCACCGCCAGCGGTTCGCACCCCAGCCCCACCAGCAGCAGCGCGGCGATCACCGCGGCGAGAGGACGGTTCATGGGCGCATCCTGACCTGCGCCCTGCCGGTAGGCGAGTGTGATCCCCCGGGAAGATTGCGCAGAGGCTGCACGGGCAGGAACTGCCTACCCGAGCAGTTCTTGCTCACTCCCCCAAACGACAACGGGCCCGACCTCCTTGGAAGGTCGAGCCCGCTGCCATCCCCCCATGCTTCAGGCGACTACCAGCTGATCTCGGCGCAGCCGCCCTCGTAGCCGTTGCACTGGGAGAGGTCGTGCATCGCGGTGCCGAACTGGGTGACCGCCTCGGTCTCGGTGTCGCAGATGGTGGGCCCGTAGCTCCCTGCCGCGAAGACGTAGGTGGGGAAGGTGGGGTCGCGCAGCTGGCTCTGGCAGCGGTCGGCGGCGAAGCCCTCCGGCAGGTCGTACCACCGGTAGTGGGAGAGGCAGCGGGCGCCGCTGGTTCCCCAGCCCGCCTCGAAGAAGAAGCCACCGTCCTCGGTGTAGGCGGACTCGCTGCTCATCTTCTGGACCGGGATTGCCATCCGGTCGGAGAAGTTGATGGTGGTCCCGTCCTTGGTCCAGGAGTAGCCGTCACCGCAGTAGTCCGCCCGCGCCATCCGGGTACAGGTCTGGTGGTGATCCCAGAAGTTGGCGTTCACCCACGGGCGGTAACCCCAGCGGTAGCACTTGCCCATCACCCCGGAAGTACAGGCGAAGGTGAAGTGGGTCCCGGAGTGGAGCTTGGCGCCGGTGGAATCCCAGGTCCCGTCGGTGGGGATGGCCGCGCTGACCGCCGAGCCGTCCTCACCGCAAGAGGTGACCCAGGTGGAGTCCGGCAGCTGGTGCGTCAGGCCGTACAGGTAGGTGGTACCGGCGGGGTAGGTGGCAGCGTAGCCCTCGGGCAGCGACTCGGTCTCGGCCTCCACCGAGGTGATCACGTACTTGAAGCCAGTCACCCCGGTGGTGCCGTCCGGCAGATACTCGTCGGCCAGCAGGGTGGCCCCCTTGAAGTCCGGCCCGCGGTAGATGGCCTTGAGCACCGGGTAGGTGACCGAGGCCAGGCTGGAGGCGTCCGGCTCGGATGAGGTCTTGAGGTCCGAGCTGGCGTAGGCGGCCGTCATCACCGTGAAGGTCCCGTCGTACGGACAGGTGAAGTTCACGCTGGGCTCATACCCGCAGGCATTGTCGTTCTGGGCCAGCCAGGTCTTGGAGGGATAGTCGCAGCCCCGGGTCCCGGAGCAGACACGGACCATCGCGTTCCCCGCCGAGCTGCCCAGGGCGCCGGGGCTGCCGCGGCAGATGCTGTCCTGCGCGGCCACCCGGACCTCGGTCTTGGGGGTGCATTTGCCCACGTTGCGGAGGGTCCAGCCGCAATTGCGGGTCACCCCGTAGTTGGTGACCCTGCAGCCCAGGTGGCTGGTGCCGTCTCCCTTCTCACCGCGGAGGAACGCGATCCCCACCAGCTCGCCCTGGATCACGCCCACCAGATCCAGCGGGGTGCCGTCCACCAGGGTCGCCCCATGCTTGCGCTGGGAGTGCCAGTACATCCCCCGGCCGTCGAACTCGGTGCCGGAGATGGAAATGCCTTGGGACTCGATGCCCTGGGACTCGATGCCTTGGGACTCGATGCCTTGGGACTCGATGCCCTGGGACTCGATGCCCTGGGACTCGATGCCTGCGCTGTGGGACAGGGCCAGCGCTGCGGGGATATCGCCGGTGCCACAGGCGAGCAGTGCGGCAGTACCAGCGAACAACAGCAGTCGAGTCAAGCTCACAGTGATCATAGAAAAATCCCCCAGGGCCTACCTTATCGGGCCGCGAGGCTTTCGCGGTCAAGTGACCCAAAGATGCAGTTCCCGGCTTAGCAGCCCGCGTGCCAACGGTGCCGCAGGTCCGTTAGGGAGGCGGGTCCGCACAGATGCGCACTCCGATACGGACGTCGCGGAGGTGTTCGTCGCCCACGTTCCGGTTAGAGATTCGGCTGGAGAGGCGTCCTTCGTAGAAGCTCCCACCGCGATATACGGAGTGGGTCCCACCGCTCGAGGAGCGTAGGAATTCGGAGACGTTGCCCGAGACGTCCACCAGCCCGAAGGGGCTCTGGCAGGCAGGATGAGAACCGACCTCGTCGGGGCCCAGCGCCTCGGCGATGCGTCCATAGCTATCGTCGTAGTTGGCTTCGCTGGGGAGGAGCACCCGTCCGCAGGGATAGGGCCGGCCATCCGCTCCCCGGGCGGCGCGCTCCCACTCGTCTTCGGTACAGAGCCGAGCCCGGGGGACCCTTCCGGTCGAGGCCAGCCACCTTGCATACGCCTCGGCATCGGAAAAGGAGATCCCGCTGACCGGCACGCGGTTCCAGGCCATCACCCGGTTGTCCCTCCTGGCGGGATAGTGCAGGGGTTCGCCAACCCGGACGCGGTGGCTGGAGGAGGGCAGGGACAACGACAGAGTCCAGCCATTGGCTTCCTTCAACTCCAGAGTCATGTAACGGCGCGAAGGTGGAACCAGGGGCGTTCGGGCTCGTCGTTCTGCAGGCGGCAGCGCCTCCAAATAGTCCAGCCACTCGCCGAAGGTGACCTCCTGACGGGAGATCAGGTAGGGCCCTGTTTGCCGCCGTCTCATCGGAGTCGCATACAAGAACGACTTTCGGAGGTCGTCGTCTTCGTCGCTTCCAAAGAGGAACTCGCCTGCCGGCAGATAGACGAATCCTGGCGGCAGACTGCCCTTGGGGAACATGCGGATAGAGAGAGAGAGAGGCTCATTGCGACGGAACAGCACCGGGTAGCGGACAGTCTCCAGTCGATCATCGGAGAGTACCAACACGGCCGATCCCGGAGCTTGCTCAACTGCGTTGAGTGGAGTGGCGCCCAACTCAACCCGGCCGATCATCCGGAACGTGTCGCCCTGGGTATCGATCCGCTCCAGTGCCACCGAGACGCCTTCCACGTTGGTGGTCAGGGTCAGGAGGGAGGGCCGGAGCAACTCGTCCCGCAGCTTCCCGTCCACGTCGAACCTCACCAACCGATGTAACAGCTCCTCCCGGCGTTGGTAGCGGTGGTCGCGCTCCGCCAGCAGGAGACGATCCCACGTCACGGTGCCCATCCGCTGGAGGGCGCCTGGATCGGTGGCAGACAAGGAGAGCGCCGCCTCCAGTTCGCGTTCCGCTTCGTAGTATTTGAGATCCGCCGCGCGCGACAACCCCCGAGCCTCGGCCCATCGGTCTTCTGCGGTCCGCAGTTCGTCCTTGTCGAACAGCTCGAAAGCCCGGGTTCTCGCCTGCTCTCCCGAGGTGGAGAGCAGTTGGGCGGACGCTAGGTGTCGGTCTGCTTCCCTCAGCCGCTCCTCGACCTTCGCCTGCAGCGCCAGTCGCTCGCTCCATTGAATGGCGCCGATGATCAGCCCCACCCCCAGCACCGCCCCGGAGAGCCCCACCCAGCGGACGATCCGCTTGCGCCGGAAGGACCGGCGGGACTCCTCCACGAACGCGCGCTCGGTGGAGCCCAGGTCTTCCGGGTTGATGATCCGGATCTCTTCCAGCTGCCGTGGGCTCCACAGCGCGTCACGGGTCCGGTCCAGCCTCAGCCACTCTCCCGCCGCGGACTCCAGGCGCGCCTGGGCGGCCCGGGTCTCCTTGTTGCTGGAGAGCCACTCCCGCAGGGTGGTCCAGCCGGTGAGCAGCGCCTCGTGGGCCACCTCGTAGCTGCCCTCGCCCTCGTCGGTGTCCCGGGCCACTACCAGCCGGCCGCGGACCAGGGTCTCCAGCGCCCGGCGAGCCTCCGGCTCTCCGGCCACCAGCTCCGCCTCCGACTTTCGGGCCCGGGTCCGCTCCGGGGTCACCAGCTTGAGCAGGATCCGCCGCGCCGCGCCGCGCTGTCCGCCCACCAGCGAGTGCAGCACCCCGTCGGCGTGCTCGGCCAGCGCGCCCTCCACCCCGCCCATCCGCTCCAGGGCCGAGGCGGGGATCAACTTCCGGCCCAGGTCCCGCGCCTCCCACAATTCGGAGAGGGCGAACTGCAACAGCGGCAGCGAACCGTCCGCCCGGGTGGCGGCGTCCACCAGCGACTGGACCATCGCTTCGGTCTCGAAGCCGAAGCCCATTGCCCGGGCCGGGGCCACGATCGCCTCCCGCACCCCGTCCTCTCCCAGCGGCTTGAGCAGGTACAGCACCCGGGCCAGCTCGTCGCCGAAGCCGGGCAGCGCGGCCAGCCGCCCCAGAAAGTCGGAGCGGGCGGTCCCCAGCACCCGCAGCCCGGCGGCGGAGATGGCCAGCGAACCCAGCGCCTCGGCCACGATGCGGGCCTCGTCCGGATCAGAGAGGGTGACCAGCTCCTCCAGCTGATCGATGAACAGCAACGTCCCGCCCCGGGGGGCCACCTTGCGCAGCTCGCGGCCCAGCTGGCTGGGATCCGCGTGCAGCCAGGCGGCCACCTCCGCCTCCTCCTTGCCCAGCTGGGCGTTGAGCACCGCGGCCATTGAGGCCACCGGGTGCCGGCCGGGAATCATCCGGAGCACGGTGGGCGGCTCGCCCCCCATCGCCCCGTCCAATATCGCCGGCAACACCCCCGCGCGGCACAGCGAGGACTTGCCCACCCCGGAGTCGCCCGCCACCACCACCCGCGAATCGGAGCGGAGCCGGTCCAGGATGGCCCGGATCTCCGCGCCCCGTCCGAAGAATAGCGAGCGGTGCTCGGCCTCGAAGGTGAGCAGCCCGCGGTAGGGATTGCCCTCCGGGAGCACCGCGGTTACCGGGGCCGGCGCGGCCAGACTCTCCAGCGCCTCTCGCAGCGCCTCGCCTGACTCGTAGCGTTCGGCGGGCTCGCGGCGGAGGCAGCGGTCGATCACCGCCGCCAGCGCCGGATCCACCTTCGGGTTCCGGGTCAACAGCAGCGGCGCGTCCTTCTGCAGGGTGGAGGCGGCGATCTGGGGAACCGACAGGCCGTGCCAGGGAGACCCGCCGGCGGCCAGCTCGTAGAGCAGCACCCCCATCGAGTAGACGTCGGTGCGCGGGGTGGCCGGATCCGACCGCCAGGCCTCCGGCGCCATGTACAAGGGCGACCCCAACACCGCCCCGTCCCCGGTCAGCGAGGGCGAGCGCTTGGCTAGATCCAGGGGATCGCGCGACCCCGAGGCCACCTTCCGCGGTGAGGAGCGGGTCAGGTCCAGGGTGGCGGCGGTGACCACCACCGGGGTGGGCGCGGGAACGGGGGTGGCCGCGCCGGGTGCCTCGCGGATGCGGGTGTCCGCCGAACCGAACACCGGGACGCTGTCCGGATTCTCCACAGGGGCGTTCGCCGCCGAGGGCCGGACCCAGGTGGAGCCGGCGAAGAAGGACTCCGGCGGAGCAGGGTCGCTAGGCCCAGTCGGCTCGGCGAAGGAGTCCAGCGCCCGGGTGGAGCGGTGCGCCTCCTCGGGCGGCGAGGCCGGGGTCACCGATTGCGCCGGGAGGGGCGCAGCGCTCGCCGCGTCGGACGAGAGCGCCTGGAGAGTCACCGTCTGCGCCGGGGAACTCGGGCTCTTCAGCGGGGACGGCGGGTCGAGCGTCGCGCCATGGCCGGCCTCCACGGAGACCTGGGCCAGATCGGAGCCCGACTCCGGCTCCGGCAAGGTGACCGTCTGCCCCGGCCCGGCGGCCTCCGGGGCGGCCCGCGCCGGCGCCAGGCCCGCGGCCTTCAAGCCCAGCAAGGTGGCGTGGGGAGAGGGCCCGGCGCTGTCCAGGAACTTGGCCAGCCCGAAGTCCAGCAGCTTCACCCCGCCGTCCTCGGTGAGCATGGCGTTGGCCGGCTTGATGTCCCGGTGCAGCACCCCCCGGCGGTGGGCGGCGGCCAGCCCGCGGGAGAGCTCGATCCCGATCTGCAGCACCCGCTGCCACTCCAGCGGCTTTTTGACGTGGTCCAGCGACTCGCCGCGCAGGAACTCGGAGACCAGGTAGGGCCGGCCCCGCAGCTCGCCGACCCGGAAGATCGCCACCACGTTGGGATGCTGCAGCCGGGCCACGGCCCGGGCCTCCACGAAGAAGCGATCCCGGGTGTCGGCGTCCGGGTCGTCCGCGGCGATGAACTTCACCGCCACCGGGCGATCCAGCAGCGAGTCATGGGCCAGGTACACGCTGCCCATCGCGCCGCGGCCCAGCGCGCGCACGATCCGGTACTCCTCGAAGTGCTCGGGCGGAGTCCACTCGCCGCCGTCCGGACCGGAGCCTCCGCCCGACACCGGCTCAGCCCTCCTTGGCAGCGGTGAGCGCGTGCTTGCCCAGCCCGTACTCCTTGAGCTTGAGCACAAACGTCCGCAGCGGCATCCCGATCAGCTTGGCGGCGCGGGTCTGCACCCCGCCGGTGGCCTCCAGGGCCTCCACCATCCGGGTCCGCTCCAGGTCCCGCACCTCATCGGAGACCCGCCGGAACACCCGGCTGGAAGAATCCTGGGGGGTGTTGGCCTCCGGGGTGCTGCCGTCCTCTCCCGCCGGCACCGCTCCGCCCCGCACCCGGTCCGGCAGCTGCCAGGGTTCCAGCACCGGATCCTGCGAGGCGGCGGCCACGTACTCCATGGTGTTGCGCAGCTCGCGGACGTTGCCCTCCCAGCGGTGGCGGGTCAAAAGCTGCATCGTGGAGGGGGAGATGGTCATCGCCTCCCGGTTCAGCCGGGCGCAGGCCTGATCCAGGAAGGACCGGGCAAGAATCGGGATCTCCCGGGGACGGTCCCGCAGCGGGGGCAGCATCACCGTGGCGGCGGAGAGGCGGAAGTAGAGGTCCTGGCGGAAGCGGCCGGCCTTCACCTCCTCCTCCAGGTTGCGGTGGGTGGCGGCCACCACCCGGATGTTCACCGAGCGTTCCTTCACCTCGCCCACCCGGCTGATCTTCTTGGTCTCCAGCGCCCGCAACAGCTTGGCCTGCACGTTGGGTGACAGCTCGCCGATCTCGTCCAGGAAGATGGTCCCCCCGTCGGCGGTCTCGAACAGGCCGGCCTTGGAGGCCACCGCGCCGGTGAACGCGCCCTTCTCGTGGCCGAACAGCTCGCTCTCCACCAGCGACTCGTGGATCGCCGCGCAGTTCACCGTCACGTACGCCTTGCCGGTGCGCGCCGACCAGTGGTGCACCGAGTAGGCGGCGTTCTCCTTGCCGGCCCCGGTCTCTCCGCAGATCAGGACCGGAAGGTCGCTGGCCGCCAGCCGCTTGAGCAGCTCGAAGAGCCGCAACATCGCGGTGTCCGCCACCAGGATGGTCCGGTCCCCCAGCACGATCCGCCGCACCGCGGCTTCGCTGCCCGCCGCCGGCTGCCCAGAGGTGGCCACGAAGGCGGCGGCCCGGGCGGCGGCCAGCAGGGTGTCCGCGTCACACCCATCCTGGGGGAAGGAGGCGAACCCGGCGGTGACCTCCGGGGCCAGCGGGGTCAGCGCGGAGATCAGCGGCTGGGCCGCGTCGCGCGCGTCCTCCGGCCCGAACTCCGGCAGCAGGATCACCAGCAGGGTCTCGGCGCTCCAGCCGGCCACGTCCATCAGCCGCAGCCGCTCGGCGAAGCCCCGGGGAAGATCCACCTTGGCGTTCAAGGTGCCCTTGAGCGCCAGGGCCAGCACCGTCAGCGGACGCTCGTACTCCAGCGCCCGCGCCACCTCCTCCTCCAGCCGGTTGCGCAGCTGCCCCTGGTCCAGCACCACCCGGGTGGTCTGCGGCCGCGCCCCGTGCAGCACCAGGGTGGCCGAGCCGATCCCGATCACATCCCCGGAGACCAGGGTCCGCCCGTCCTGGAGCCTCTCTCCGTTGACCCGGGTGCCGTTGTGGCTTTGCAGGTCCACCAGCCGCACGTCGCCGTCGGCGATCACCAGCTTGGCGTGCTTGCGCGACGCGCCCGGGTCCTCCAGCTTCAGCTCCACCTCGTCGGTACGACCGATGGTGACCACCCCGTTGTGGGGCAGGTGGAAGAGGGAGGAGGACGCTCCCTCCAACACCAACAGGTAGAAGCGTTCGGACTGCCGGGAGGCGCCCGACGGCACCACGGTCCGGGTAGCCGCGCCCGCAGTCACATTCTTGGCGGCTTCGCTCATGGACGGTCCATCCAAACTGGCATGGGTGGAAGTGCCCATGCAAGGGCCGCGGACCTAGTGAAGCACGCGGTCGCTGGCGGGGGCCTGGGCCCAGTCCACCTTGTGCAGGCAGGAGAGGATCTGCTCCCGGTATTCTGAAGTCTCGCGAAGTCCAGACAGCATCCACTTGCCCGCAATCACCAGGGTGGGAGCGCCCTTCACCCCGCGCTCCGAGGCCAGCTTGTGCTCCTCGGAGATCAGCCGGCGGGTCTCCGGCGACCCGAAGGCGGCGCAGAAGCGGTTCATCTCCAGGCCCAGCCCCGCGGCCAATTCGAAGATCACGTCGCTGCGGGTGATGTTGACCCCCTGCTCCAGCCCGGCCCGCTGCAGCGAGTGGAAGAGGGCGTCGTGCGCGTCGCGTCCCTGGAGCCGGGCCGCCTCCAGCGCGGCCAGCGCCGGGACGCTGGAGCGGGGCAGCTCCCGCGCGTCCCACAGCTCGGAGGTCAGCTTCCCTCCCTCCGGCTCCTTCTGGGCGGCGGCCACCTCCTTGAGCCACAAGGCGCGGTCCCGATCAGAGGGGACGAGGTCCTGGGGCCGTAGCGGAAACGGGCGGCGCAGCCAGCGGACGGAGTCACCGAACTCCCGCTTGAGCACTTCGATGCGGGACTCGGCCACGTAGCACCAGGCGCACAGCGCGTCCTGGTAGACCATGATCTGAAGCGGCTTCTGGTTGGGCTTCATCGACGGCGCCGACTCTATGGAGGCGTCCCCGCCCCTGCCAATCCCCCTGGGGGGCAAATTCGTGCAGGGTCGAGGAGCGACCAGGGAGGCAACGCGTCACTCCGGCCGAGGTCGCCTGGCGACCTGAATCGCGTGATCGATGATCGCCCCGGCGATGTCCGCCCCGCTGGCGCGCTCCAGGCCTTCGAAGCCGGGGCTGGAGTTGATCTCCATGATCTTCGGCCCGTCCGCGCCCTCCAGCATGTCCACCCCCGCCACCTCCAGGCCGATCACCCGGGCCGCCTTCACCGCCGCGTCGCGGTACTCGGCGGTCAGCTCGATCGGGGTGCCCTCGCCGCCCCGGTGGATGTTGGAGCGGAACTCTCCCTTCTTCGCCCGGCGGCGCATCGCTCCCACCACCCTGTCCCCCACCACCAGCGCTCGGACGTCCACCCCGCGCGACTCGCGGATGAACTCCTGGAGGACGATCTCCTGGCCCAGGTCCCAGAAGGTATCCAGCATGGTCTGCACCTCGGGCAGGGTGGAGGCGATCATCACCCCCACCCCCTGGGTGCCGCGGATCAGCTTGATGATCGCCGGCAGCCCGCCCACCTGCTCGACCAGCTTGGTCACGTTGCTGCGGTCATGGGCCAGCACCGTGGCCGGGATCGCCAGCCCAGCGCTGGAGAGCAGCTGCAGACAGCGCAGCTTGTCCCGGCTGCGGGAGATGGGCGGGGCCCGGTTCAGCACCGGCACCCCCATGATCTCCAGGTGGTTCACCACCGCCAGGCCGTAGGCGGTGATCGAAGCCCCGATGCGGGGGATGGCCACCGAGAGGTTGCGGACCTCCGCGCCCCGGAACGTCATCCGGGATCCGGAGTTGGCGATGATCATGTTGCAGCGCAGGGTGTCCAGCACCAGCGCCCGGTGTCCGCGGGCCTTGATCGCTTCCACCATCCGGGAGGTGGAGTAGAGGGACCGTTTGCGGGAGAGGATGGCGATCCGCATCCGCTCCGGATCCACCGGGGACTCGAACCGCGGCGCCTGGGGCTGCTTCTTCTTCGCCGTCTCGCGGCGCTGGGCCGGCGGTCGGGTGCTTCGCTGCGCCATAGAGGGCGCGGACCCTAACACGCGGTTTCGCGCCGCCGGGGTATCCTCGCGGGCGATGAGTTCTCCCTCGCACCCCGACGAGATCCTCACCCACCCCGGCGAGGAGCCGGTCCCGGAGGTGGTGGAGGCGCTGCGGATCGCCCCCGCCCACACCCAGGTGCTGGAGACAGGGACCACGCTGCGGCTTTCCAGCTTCCGGCTGGAGGTGGTGGAGGGGCCGGACAGCGGCCGGGAGCTGTCCTCCGCAGGGCCCGGGGTCCGGGTGGGCGCCGGGAACGGCTGCGACCTGATCCTGCGCGAGGACGGGGCCGCCTCCCGCCAGCACTTCGAGATCCAGCGCACCGACCGGGGGTATCTCTTGGTGGACCTGGGCTCCACCAACGGGACCTTCCTGGACGGCCGCCAGGTGGAGCGGGCCTACCTGGGACCCGAGGCGCGGATCTCGGTCGGCAAGTCCACCCTGCGCTTTGTTGCCCTGGAGGAGGAGCTGCAGCTGCGGCCCGTCGACGATACCCGGCTGGGCGGGATGGTGGGCAGAAGCCTCAAGATGCGGCAGCTTTTCGCGCTGCTCAAGAAGGTGGCCTCCTTGAACCTGGGGGTGCTGGTGCAGGGAGAGACCGGCACCGGCAAGGAGCTGGTGGCCCGCGCGCTCCACCAGGGCGTAGGGCCGCTGGTGGTGGTGGACTGCGCCGCGCTGCCTCCAGAGGGGCTGGAGCGCGAGCTGTTCGGCGCACCGCAGGAGGGGAGAGGGGGGGCCTTGCAGCGGGCCCACGGGGGCACCTTGTTCCTGGACGAGGTGGGCGAGCTGCCCCTGGAACTGCAGCCCAAGCTGCTGCGGTTGTTGGAGGGGTACGGCCCGGTGGACGGCGAACCGTTACGGGTCCGGGTGGTGGCCTCCACCCACCGCGACCTGGTCCGGGAGGTCGCCGCCGGGAGCTTCCGCCAGGACCTGTATTTCCGGCTGGCGGTGATCCCGGTGCAGCTGCCGCCGCTGCGTCAGCGGATGGAAGACCTGCCGCTGTTGTTGAGCCACGCGCTGGAGGATCCGGAGCGGGTGGCCAAGACAGGCCCCAAGCAGTTCACCCCCTCGGCGCTCAATCTGCTGGCCGCCTACTCCTGGCCGGGGAACGTCCGTGAGCTCTTCAATGTGGTCTCCCACGTGGCCACCCTCACCGAGGGGCAGGAGATTGACGTGGCCCACCTGCCGGCCCGGGTCCGCGGCACCCCGCAGGAGGTGGGGCTGTCCTTCAACGAGCACCTCTCCTTCAAGGACGCCAAGGAGCGGCTGCTGGAGGCGTTCGAGCGCGAGTACCTGGGGCAGCTGCTCAAGCGCTGCGAGGGCAACGTCTCCCGCGCGGCCCGGGAGAGCGGCCTGCACCGCAAGTCGATTGAGCGGCTGATGAAGAAGTACCAGCTGGACGCCAAGGCGCTGCGCGGCCGGTAGGAGGCGCGCCTCCTGCCCGGGTGCTGAGCATGCAGGCAGGCTGCCGCGGGTTCGGGACATTCTGCCACCAAGGTGGCCAGGCCCCTGCGGAGTGCGCTTCTTGACCGTACCGTGAACGCACCTGCTCCCCGGCTGGCCGACATCGTCCGCTCCCAGAAGGAGGAGATCCTCTCCGACTGGGAGGGAGAGGTCCGCCGGCTGCCTGCCGCCCGGGATCTGCCCCGGCCGGTCCTGCGCAACGGGGTGCCGGCCTTGCTGGACCGGCTGGTGGTGGCCATGGAGGCCACGCCCGGTTCGCCCCGCGCGAACTCTCAGGCGGCTGAGGAGTTCCCCCGGCTGCACGCCCTGGAGCGGCTGGAGGCCGGCTTCGACCTACGGCAGGTGGCCCGGGAGTTCTCGCTGCTAAGACGGATCATCCTCTCCCGCTGGGAGGGGACCCACCCCCGGCGGGAGGAGCGCGGCGCCTTGACCCTGCTCAACGAGGTGCTGGACGAGGCGGTGTTCACCTCGGTGGCCCTCTACACCCAGGCCCGCAACCGGACCCTGGCGGCGTTGGACCGGGTCTCCCACGCGGCGACGGAGAGCCGCGATCTCCAGTCCTTCTTGGCCGGGCTGATCCGGGTGCTGGTGGAGATGACCCCCTCGGTGGACACGGTGGCGATCCTGCTCCCAGAGGGGGAGGAGCTGGTCACCCGCGCCGCGGAGGGGCTGGAGGAGGAACTGAAGGAGGGGCACCGGGTGCCGATCGGCACCGGGTTCGCGGGGACCATCGCCGCCACCCGGCAGCCCCTGCTGCTGCGGGAGGCGCACCTCTCGGACCTGGTGTTCAGCAAGGTGGTCCGCGAGAAGAAGGTGCGCGCCCTGTTCGGGGTCCCAATGGTGGTGGACGGGGAGCTGGTGGGGGTGGCGGTGATGGGCTCCACCCACGCCGACGAGTTCTCCGAGGGGGACCGGCTGGTGTTCCACACCATGGTGCAGCGGGCGGCGGCGGTGATCGCCCAGCATCGGCTGCGCGACGCGCTGGATCGCGAGCGGTTCGACTTCGTGAACATCATCGTCCACGACATCCGCACCCCGCTGACAGCGATCGCGGTGATCGCCCACGTGGTGCAGCGGCAGCTGGAGAACGGCACCTTCAAGCAGGACCGGGTGATCGAACGGCTGGGCACCATCCGCGCCCAGGTGGACCGGACCAACCGGCTGCTCTCGTCGCTGCTGGACATCCGGATGCTGGAGTCCGGCCAGCTGGAGGTGATGCCCAAGCCGCTGCCCTATCACCCGCTGCTGGAGGAGGTGGCGCTGGAGTGGCAGGCCGCGGCCGGCGCCGGGCACCGGGTGGCGCTGGAGGTGGACCCGGGGCTGCGGGTGCTGGCGGATCCGGACCGGGTGCTTCAGGTCTTGCACAACCTACTTAGCAACGCGGTGAAGTACTCCCCCCGGGGCGGGGAGATCCGGGTCACCGCCCGGAGGGGGCCGGACGGGACGGTGCTGACCACAGTCACCGACCAGGGGATCGGGATGGCCGCTGATCAGCTGGGGTCGATCTTCGAACGCTACGTGCGCCAGCCGGGCGGGCGCGCCCAGGCCGCCGGACACGGGCTGGGGCTGTATGTCTCCGCGCAGCTGATCAAGGCCCACGGGGGCCGGATGTGGGCGGAGAGCACGGAGGGGAAGGGCACCGCCCTGCTGTTCACCCTGCCCGGCGCCTAGCCGCCCTCGCCCCAGCGGGGCTTGGCCTTGGGATCGTAGGCGGAGCCGCCGGGCTTGATCTGCACCGCGCCCGGCGAGGTGGTGCCCCCCGCGGCGTCGGCGGCGTTGACCGGCCCGCCCTGCGAACGCCCAGTGGACCGGGACCGCTGGACCCGGACCCCGGCGCCGTCCTCGGACCGGTTGCCCATCCCGTCACACTGGGTGGTCAGCGGCCGCGCCGAGCGGGGCAGGAACACCAGCCGACAGACCTTGCCCGAGGGGAGGGTGGAACTCGAAGCGTCCACCAGGAGGTTCACCACCTTCCCGTCCAGCTTCACCGCCCGGGGGTCCTTCACAGAGTCCAACTGCTGGACCACGTCCCCGTCCTCCACGGTGCGATCCTCGTCCTTGAACTGGCGCACCAGCACCGCCAGCTTGTCCGCCGACCCCTGGAGGGTGATCGCCAGGTCCGCGCCGGTGGGGGCCTTGCCTGCCCCCTGCTGCAGCCCGGTGCCATGGTCGTTGTCGGTGTCCAGCAGGAAGGTGCTCTGGGCGCAGCGCTCCCCGCAGGCCCCGGTCGGCGGGACGTCGAACTCCACCTTGAGGGCGAAGTCGTCCTTCTGGGTGCGGATGCTGCTTTGGGTCACTTCCGGCCGGCCGTCGGTGAGGCGTTTGTTCACCTTGTAGGTGATCGCGCCCTTGGGGGCCTTGGCCAGCCCCGCGGTGGAGAAGACGGCCAGCACGACGGCAAGAGTCAGTTTCACGAGGAGCTCCCAGGGAGGACGGTTGGAGTGTCCGACCAGCGTCCTTGTTCAATCAACCGGCGCGGCGGAGTCTGCCCGCTGGACCGCTGCCTGGCGAGCACCCGGACGAGGGGTTAGGCTCCGGCCACACCTACACCGGCGACTCCCCCGTCCACTCGACCGATGCCCCCGGCCGCCGGTCCCGGGCACAATCCCGTCCCAAGATGAGCTCCCGCCGCGAAGCAGGTCAGGCCGCCGTTGAATCCGCGATCGTGCTGCCGCTGGTGGTGTTCCTGATCCTGGGGACCCTGCAGCTGTTCATGATGCTCCAGGGGCGGATCATGGCCGAGTACGCCGCCGCCCGCGCCGTCCGCGCCGGCAGCATCAACCACGGCAACTGCCGGCCAATGATGCACGCCGCCATCGCCTCGCTGCTGCCCACCTTCACCCAGACCAACACCCCGGCCAAGCTGGCCGCCGCCTTCGGTGAGCGGAAGAACAACGAGTTCGGCAGCACCACCCTTAGCAACGGCACCAACCTCAGCGGGGATCCGGTGGTGTGGATCTGGCGCGAGCGGCCGGTGATCGGTGACTGGGCCGGCCCGGAGGATGAAGACTTCGACTACAGCTTCAACCCGATGACCCTGGAGATCCGGCTGGTGTTCTGGTTCCCGCTGCGGATCCCCTTCGCGGACTGGGTGATCACCCGGATGCTGCTGGCCCACTACGGGATGCAGACCTACTCCGGGGTGATCAACCCGCTCAGCCCCGCACAGGTCGCCAACTGGCCCACCAGCATGGGCTACACCGCCGAGCAGGGAGACCTGGCCTCCTACCCGCACGTCGGCCAGGCGATCGTGGCCGGGCAGTTCGAGGAGTACGCCACCGGTGGCAAGTACCTGTTCCCGATCCACGCCACCTCGGCGATGCGGATGATGACCCCCGCCCGCACCGCCGCCTGGGACGACTGTCCCAACACCCCTAGCCTCTAGAATCCGAGCCCACCCATGCGATCCTCACGCGGTCAGTCGATGGTGCTCTTCGCCTTCACCCTGATGCTCCTCACCTTGATGGTGATGATGACCCTGGGCTTCGGGATGAAGGCCAAGGAGAAGCTGGAGCTGCAGCTGATCACCGACGCGGCGGCCTACTCCAACGCGGTGGTCACCGCCCGCGCCCTCAAAGGTGTTGAGATCCTCAACCGCGCCGCGGTGGCGGTGATGGTCACCATGGCCGCCACCCAGAGCAACATCAGCTACGCCTCGACCTATATGGGGGCGCTGACCGCGATCCGGGACTGGATCCCGATCGTGACCCCGGTGATCGCGCTGGCGGTGGCGCTCAACCCCGCCTGTTCGGTCACCCTTACCCGGCTGGGAACGCTGGCCGTGAAGGTCAATCAGCAATACACCGACACCTACAACGACTACTACCAGGCCGACCAGATGGACCATCAGGCCGGCTTGCAGGCCCGCGCCATCCAGGGCGCGGCCACCAACGTCCACACCCACCAGGAGAGCATCTACAACGACGCAGTGGGGACGAACTTCATCGACAACCAGGCGCTGACCCAGCGGATCGTCAACGAGGCCAAGCAAGGCCACAAGTGGCCCGACGAGTACCAGGTGGACGTCGCCGCCTCTGCTGTCTCCAACCGCGAGCTGCTGACCAAGGGTGGGCCGCCCACCGCGGGCGCGGGTGCCGGGGATGGGGACTTCTTTGCCCTCTCGCCCCGGAACGTCAGCCGGGAGCTGGGAGTGGACGCGGCGATGGGCTCCCGCGGAGAGCCCTTCGTGCGCGACCGCGGCCATGGGTTCTACGTCTCCGCCAAGCTGTTCCTGGACCTGGGCCTGGCCCTCCCGGAGGCGATCCTGCTCACCAACGAAGGCTCCGGACACTGGTCGGCCAGCCTCAACAAGCACCCGCCCCCGGGCGCGGCGCCCTATGCATCGGCCGCCGACGATGAGGGTTCGCTGACCGGCTTTGTGGGGGACATCACCTGCCCGGCGGTGATGCCCGGCCTGAACGTGGAGTCCTGGGTGATCAGCACCGACACCTCGGTGGACGACGATGAGCACCACTGGAACGGCGAGACGAACCACTCCGGTGGGGACATCACCAAGCACACCATGGGCGACTGCACCGCCTGCCCCGGGGTGTGGACGATGTTCATCGACCTCAACCCGGCGATCGTGAACAGCAACACCCGCAAGCACCTCTACGGCCAGCCGAAGAACATGGCCATCGTGCGGCGGGACACCAGCGCCCGCTGCGGGGACGCGATCTACGGCGGGGACTGCGCCGGGGCGGACCCCTGGAACTTCTTCTTCAACTTCAAGTTCAACCGCGCCGGGGCCGGCCAGGACTTCGACAACCGCGGGCTGAAGTTGACCAACGGGAACGACATCTCCAACCAGATCGCGCTTGGCACCGGGGTCACCTACTACCACCGCCCCGGCCACTGGCGGGAACCGCCCAACTTCTTCAACCCCTTCTGGCGCGGCACCCTGGCCAGCGTGATGGTGGATGAAGACGGGGATCCCTCCACCGGTACCGATGTGAACGCCACCATCAACAACGGCGGCGGGGCCTCCAAGGGGACCGCCAATGCCGTGGTCAACGCGCTCAAGGGGCAGGGTTATGAAGGCTGGTAGGCGCGCTCCGCGCGGTCAAGCGGCGGTGGAGGCGGCCCTGGGCACGCTGGTGTTCGTGACGGTGCTGGTGTTCGGCATCCACTTCGCCGAGATCGGCTACCTGTCCTTGAAGGTCACCGAGGCCGCCAGCTTCGCCACCTGGGACGCCACCGGTCGGCAGCACAACCGCTACGCCGGCGGATCGCTGAACAGCTCCGCCACCGGCGGTGCGGTCACCCAGGCCAAGAACGAGGCCAGTGATCGCTACGCGGACTGGGATGGGCGCCAGAGCTCCACCGGGTCGGCCCCCACCCACGTGTTCACCCAGGCCAACCCGATCGAGGTGCAGTGCAACGCGATCGGAACCGGGGTGCTGGGGACCTTGAACATCGGCGCTGGCCTCAACGGGGTGTTCGCCAACGGGAACCAGCGGGGAATGGCCTGCACCGCCGAGGGTCAGCTGGATTTGATCAACATCGGCAGCTTCCACGACCAGGGTTCGGAGGGCTTCTTCAAGGCCGAGCACGTGGCCACCGGGATGACCACCCTCAAGATTTGCGGCACCGGCCGCGCCTGGACCGCTGGCGGCAACGGCGACTGCCAGGGGTCGGTGCCGATCATGCTGGGCGACTGGGCGCTGAGCGACACCTCCAACCAGGAGGCCGAGGAGTGCGACCTCTACAGCTGCGGTAACCCCCAGTACAAAGGCGCGGTGGAGACGGCCTTCGGGAATGTCCAGGGACCCACCGGCGCGGGACAGGCGCTGGCGGTGGCGGTGGCGGGCTATGGCACCAGCGAGGGCGCCTACTGGTTCACCTTCAAGGGTGAAGAGAACAGCTTCCAGCAGGAGTTGGGGGGGGTCCACGCCGGTGATGATGTCTGGACGGTGACCCCGGGTGGTCCGGGATACGAGGCGGTGCCGGAGTACGCCGCCGCCTACGGCGATCGCAAGCCCTGCTTCCTGGGCTTCCCCTGCGGCAACAAGTACTCGTCGAAGTGAGGCGGCTTGCCTTCATCCTGCTGGGGCTGCTGGCCCTTCCCGCTGCGGGTCAGGATGGCGGGGTGATCAAGCCCCGCCGGTCCTTCACCAAGAAGGAGCTGACCACCTTGGACCGCCAGGCGTTCCAGCAGGCCGAACAGGTTCCCAAGGACCTCCCCAAGAAGTTCACCTGGGACATCCCCCAGGTGGTGGAACAGGTGGAGGTCCCCGGCGTGGTGGAGGGGATGGGGACCCCGGTGAAGCTGCACGCGGTCCGGACCCGGATGAAGCTGCTGGACATCATGGCCTTCATGGATCGCGAGTTCGCCAAGGCCCGGTTGTATGTGGCGCCTCGCAAGGACCTCACCAAGCTCAGCTCGGATCCCCAACTGCACGGGTTCGACCCGTACCGGAAAATCGGCTTCTCGGTCATCTACCAACCCAACCCGGACGGGACGACCACCTTGATTCTCGGAGAGGCCCACCTGGAGGAGAGCCGCGGGCTCAGCAACGGGTTCGCCTTGCCGGTCCACCCCCTGGCCCAGGGGACCATCCAGTCCCGCCAGGAGGGAGCGGTGGTGGTGGCGTACTCGGTCACCGCCTCCGAGGCGGAGGTGGGGCAGTTCTACACCGACGTGCTGGGGATGCAGGGCTACACCCCGGTGGCCAAGCTCAAGTTCCGCAAGGATCGCCAGCAGGTGGTGGTGGCCTACCAACCGAACCAGGGCACCGGCGCTGCCGGGGTGGTCGTCACCCAAAGCGCCTTCCTTTCCGAGGGACCGGTCGACCCCAACGCCGCCCCGGCCGCCGTCCACTGAACCCCGGTCAGGTGGCGGGGCCCCGTCCCGTCCCCCATCCACCCTGGGCGCAGCCCGCCGTGGATTGCGCCCTGGCAAAATGCTACGGGCGGACCCGCGATGAGTGACGAGACGAAGACCGAGGCCGGCAAGCTGGAGCTCAAGGACACCGTCAACCTCCCCAAGACCGACTTCCCGATGAAGGGGAACCTGGCCCAGCTGGAGCCACGGATGTTGGGCTGGTGGGAGGAGCACGGGATCTACGCCAAGCTCCTGGAGAAGAACGCCCTGGGCCCGCGCTTCGTGATGCACGACGGCCCGCCCTACGCGAATGGGCACCTGCACGCCGGCCACGCGCTCAACAAGATCCTCAAGGACATCGTGGTGAAGTACCGGAACATGTCCGGGGCGCTGTGCGACTTCGTCCCCGGCTGGGACTGCCACGGGCTGCCGATCGAGCAGGCGGTGGAGAAGCGGCTCAAGGAGAAGAAGATCGACCGGCGCACGCTGCCGCGCGATGAGTTCCTGGACAAGTGCCGGGCCTACGCGGAGGAGTTCATCTCCATCCAGCGCGAGGAGTTCAAGCGGATGGGGGTGATGGCCCGCTGGGACCAGCCCTACAAGACCCTGACCACCGACTTCGAGGCCCAGGAGATCCGCGAGCTGGCCAAGTTCGCCCGCCAGCAGATGGTCTACCGGCGCAAGAAGCCGGTGTACTGGTGCCTGACCGACCACACCGCGCTGGCGGAGGCGGAGGTGGAGTACGACGAGCACACCTCGCCTTCGGTGTACGTGCCCTTCGAGGCGGTGACCGACCTCTCCCAGGTGTCGTCTGCCCTGGCCGGCAAGAAGGTGGCCTTCGTCATCTGGACCACCACTCCCTGGACCCTGCCCGCCAACCTGGCGATCGCGGTCCACCCGGAGTTCGAGTACGTGTTCTACCAGCTGGGTGAGCGGGTGCTGGTGGTGGCCAAGGACCTGCTGGTCCGGGTGCTGACGGAGATCGCCCCCGCCGAGCTGGCCGCCCAGCAGGTGGACCTCAAGGGGCTGACCTTCGACGCCACCGCCCTGGTCGATCCGTCCCGGATCCTGGCCTACGCCCGCGGTGAAGAGCTGCGCGGCACCCAGTACAAGCACGTGTTCTACGACCGGGTCTCTCCGGTGCTCACCGGCGAGCACGTCACCCTGGAGCAGGGCACCGGGTTGGTGCACACCGCCCCTGGCCACGGCCAGGAGGACTACGAGCTGGGCCTGGCCAACGGGCTGGAGATCTACAACCCCATCCGCCACGACGGCCGCTACGACGACACGGTGGGTCCGGAGCTGGCGGGCAAGAAGCTGTTCGAGGCCAACCCGCTGATCGTGGAGCGGCTGTTCGCCCAGGGCTCGCTGCTCAACGACAAGAACGCCAAGGTCAGCCACAGCTACCCGCACTGCTGGCGCTGCCGCAACCCGGTGGTGTTCCTGGCCACCAACCAGTGGTTCATCGCCCTGGACAAGACCGGTCTGCGCAAGCAGGCGCTGGAGGAGATCGACCGGGTCAACTGGGTGCCCAAGTGGGGCCGGGAGCGGATCCACGGGATGCTGGAGGGCCGCCCGGACTGGTGCATCAGCCGCCAGCGGACCTGGGGCGTCCCCATCCCGGTGGTGCTGTGCAATGGCTGTGACCACGCCCACGTGTCCGCGGAGCTGATGGAGAAGGTCGCGGACCGGGTGGAGACCGAGGGCACCGGCGTCTGGTACCGGACCCCGGTGGAGGAGTTCCTCCCCGCAGGGTTCAAGTGCCCCGGCTGTGGCGGCGCCGACCTGCGCCGGGAGACGGACATCCTGGACGTGTGGTTCGACTCCGCCTGCACCTTCGCCGCGGTGGCCAAGAAGCGGGACACCCTGGGCTTCCCCGCCGACCTGTACCTGGAGGGGTCCGACCAGCACCGCGGCTGGTTCCACTCTTCCTTGCTGGTGGCGGTGGGGACGGAGGGCAAGGCGCCCTACAAGACCTGCCTCACCCACGGCTTCGTGGTGGACGGCGAAGGCCGCAAGATGTCCAAGTCGGTGGGCAACGTGGTGGTGCCGGAGAAGATCATCACCCAGTACGGCGCGGAGGTGATGCGCCTGTGGGTAGCCTCCTCCGACTACCGCGATGATGTCCGCCTCTCCGACCAGATCCTCAAGGGCCTCTCCGAGGGCTACCGGAAGATCCGCAACACCATCCGCTACGCGCTCTCCAACCTGCACGACTTCAACCCGGAGACGGACCGGGTCTCCAACGAAGGCCTGCTCCCGTTGGATCGCTGGGCCCAGTCCCGGCTGACCGAGCTGACCGCCAAGGTCCGCAAGGCCTACGAGGCCTACGAGTTCCACATGGTGTTCCACCTGGCGGTGGAGTTCTGTGCCATGGACCTCTCGGCGGTGTACTTCGACATCCTCAAGGACCGCCTCTACACCTGGAAGCGGGACGGCCAGCCGCGCCGCGCCGCCCAGACGGTGCTCTACGACACGGTGAAGGACCTGCTGCGGTTGTTGGCCCCGGTGATGAGCTTCACCACCGAGGAGGCCTGGCAATTGCTGCCCGGTCAGCGCACCGAGAGCGTGCTGCTGGGCGGGATGCCCCAGCCGGCCCCGGTGACCGACGCGGCCGCTGACGCCGCACTGCGCGAGCGCTACTTGAAGCTGTTCGCCGTCCGGGCCGAGGTCCAGAAACTGCTGGAGGCCGCGCGCCGCGACAAGCTGATCGGCGCCTCGCTGGAGGCCAAGGTGGTGCTGTTCGCCGAGAGCCCGGAGGCCCGGAAGTTCCTGGAGGCGAACCTGGCCGAGCTGCCCTCGCTGCTGATCGTCAGCCAGGTCGAGCTGCGGGACCAGGCCTCGGCGAAGGCCTTCACCCTCTCGCTGGCCTCGGCGCTGCCGGGGACGGTGCGGGTCGAGGTCCTCTCCGCCGACGGCGAGAAGTGCCCTCGCTGCTGGGCCTACTCGGACGCGGTGGGGAAGGGTTCGGAGCTGTGCCTCAAGTGCCGGGACGCGCTGGCGGTCTAGGTCCAGGCGGATGGCACTCATCCACGCCCACGTGTTCTCCTCGCTCGCCGTCCGCCGCCTGGCGGTGGGCGCGGAGTTTCCGCTCCGCCATCCCCACCCCTGGCTGGTCTGGGAACCGGTGGTGTGGAAGCCCTCTCCACTCAGCGCGCTGAGCGCGGAGACGCTTCCGGCCAGCTTCTCCTCCCGACCTCCAGAGCGTCCGGACGGAGATGCGCTGTGCTTCGAGCTGGCCGGCCCCGGGCCGGTGAAGGTGGGGCGCGCGCCGGACTGCGACCTGCGGATCAACGACGCCACCGTCTCCCGCGAGCACCTGTGGCTGGAGCAGGACGCCCAAGGGTGGCGGATCCGTCCCGGCTCGGAGACGGCGCGGACGCTGCTGGATGGCCGGCCGCTGAACGCGGAGGGCAGCCGGATCGTCCCCGGCGCCGAGCTTCGGCTGGGCGGGGTGATCCTCCACTTCGAGGATCCCGCCTCGCTGCTGCGGCGCCTGGATGCGGCCGCGCCCAGGCAGTAGCGCCCGGGGCGGCCGGGGTCGGAACCCTAGAAGTAGATGCTGAGGAACAGCTGCGACATCGAGGTGTCGATCAGCACCGTCTCGAAGCGGTTGTTGGTCCGCAGGGTGAGGTTGGCCTCTGCGCCCACCGACAGCCGCTCGGCCAGGAAGTACTCCAGCCCCAGGCCGGCGCCGACGTTGAAGTTGAGGTTGGTGGTGGAGCTGAAGCCCACCGTGGCCCCCGGCTCCAGGTAGAGAGCGACCGGGCCGGACCGGGCCATGTACATCCGGTAGCCCACCCCGACGTTGAACCCGAAGGTAGCGGGGACGATCCCCAGGGTGGTGCCCAGGGTCAGGTGGAGGGCGGAGTTGGGGCTCAGGAAGTACAGCCCGCCGATGCTGCCCGAGCCGGCTCCGAACAGGCTGGCGGAGAGGCCGAAGGTTCCACCCTGGATGGCGGCGGAGGGGGCCGGGGCGCTGGTCTCGGCGGCGGCGGACTCTTCGGTCTGGGCCAGCGAGGGAGAGGCAAGGAGGACGGCGGCCGTCAGCGCAAGCTGGCGGAGGGACTGGGAGTAGGAAAGGGTCATGGCCCCCTTTTTCGCGCGAGCCCGGGCGGGACGCGAGATTTTGCCCGGCCAGGGGACACTCCCGGATAGGAGGGGCTCCAACGGCCGCCGGAGTTTGCTCCCGGCCCGCGGCCCCGTAACCTCCGCCTCCTTCATGGGTCCTGCTTCCGTTTCCTCCACCCCGCAGGCGACCGGGGAGGTGCCGATTCACCTGGTCGTCTGCCTTCGGGGTGCGCACCGGTCGCCGCCTGCCCCCCTCGGCGGTCGCGTTGGGGTGCACCGGTGCCTTCCCCTCGCGCGCGGTGGTCGCGTTGGGGTGCACCAGTTCCTGCCCGTCATTCACGGAGATCGCCGTGGCGCGCACCGGTAGACGACGGCGCGCCCGTCCGCGGCTGAGCCCCCGGGCCTGGACCCTGTGGGCCGCCAGGGCGGGACTATTGCTGTGCCTGTATCTGGGCTTCGAGTGGAGCCGGCTGCCCGACGCCACCCCCCTGCGGACCAAGAATCCACCCACCACCGCGATCATCCAGGCCCGCGCCGCCGAGGCCCGGGAGGCCAAGCGCCGCCCGCGAGCGCGCCAGACCTGGGTGCGATTGGATCGGATCTCCGATACCGCGGTGGAGGCGGTGCTGGTCTCCGAAGACGACGCCTTCTTCCAGCATGAGGGCGTGGACGGCAAGCAGGTGGGGACGGTGCTCCAGGAGGTGTGGAAGCAGCGCCGGCTGACCCGCGGGGCCTCCACCATCACCCAGCAGTTGGCCAAGAACCTGTGGCTGTCCACCGACCGCAGCCTGGTGCGCAAGCTCAAGGAGTTGGTGCTGGCCAAGCGCCTGGAGGCGGCACTGGAGAAGGAGCGGATCCTGGAGCTGTACCTCAACGTGGTGGAGTGGGGAGACGGGGTCTACGGAATCGAGGCCGCCTCCCGGGAGCACTTCCACAAGAGCGCCGGCGAGCTCACCCCGGGAGAGGCGGCGATCCTCGCGGCGATGCTGCCCGCACCCCGCAAGTGGCTCCCCTCCCGGCGGCCGCCCACGCTCCACAAGCGGGCGCAGGAGATCATCCACCGGCTGGAACGCTACGGGAGGCTCAGCTCCACCGCCGCGGCCGCCGCCCGAATCGACATCGAGGACGCGGTGGGTCCGGTCCGGCCGAAGGAGAGGCTGGCCGCGGAGTCCGCCCCTCGGACGGAAGAGAGCGAGACCGAGGCGTCTCCGGAGCCGGCGACGATCATTGTGCCGGCCGCGGCCATCGATGGGGACTCCGTCGCCGGCGGAAGCGGGCTGCCGCCCTTCACCACTGCCGAAGGGATTCCGTAGGCGGAAGCAAGGCGTGATGCCTGGGCCAGCGGAGGTGGTGTGGCCGGGGAGCTGCCGGCCTCGATATCGGCCTCCGGCGGCGGCAGGTGGCTCGGCCCAGATGAAGCCGTTGCGGAGGATCTCGGACTGGCCGCCAAGAAGGACACGGGTGTCCTTC
>JALYOC010000035.1 GCA_030857095.1 Myxococcota bacterium
GTCTCCACCTGCACCCCGTCCTCCGTCAGCTTGGTCTCGTCCACCCGGGTCACGTTGCCGGTCGGGTCGTACCCGTAGCGGATGGACTCCAGCGACGGCAGCTCCCTCACCAGCGGGTGCCCGCTGAACATCTCCAGCTCCAAGCGGTCCGACACTCCAAAGGTGCGGGTGGTCTGCTGCCCCAGCGGGTCCTGGGCGAAGTCGGGGTTCCCGTTGGCGTCGTAGCCGGTGGTGCGCGTCAGCGTCCCGCCCAGGGGCGGGTTCGCGGTCTCAGGCGCGGGGAGGTTGTCGCGGTCCTTGGTGGCGAGCCTTGGGTGCGCATCGAGGTGCTGATGCTCAGCCGTCCGCCTGCCGTTGAGATCGTAGGCGTACGTCGTGAGGTTCTCGTTCGCGTCCTGCTTGGCGACCAGATTGCGCGCGGCGTCGTAGATGAAGCTGTGGGTCCCACCGAGGGAGTCGTGGACCGAAACGAGCTTCCCCTCCTCGTCGTAGGCCCAGCGGGTCACCGCCTGCCCCGCACACGCTGCCGCCCCCAGGTCCTCGGCCCCAAGTCCCGTCGCTCCGTGCTCGAAGGCCCATCCTCCTGCGGGCCTCTTCTCGCAGACCTTGCTTCCGCTCGCGTCGAACCAGCGCGTCGTCACACGGCCGAGCGCATCCTCGTCGCGCACCGGGCGGTTGAGGTCGTCGTAGGTGGTGCGGACGTCATAGGCGACCCCGGTCTCCCGGGGTCCCTTCACCGAGAGGACGTTTCCAGCCGCGTCATGGGTCCAGCGGGTGATGGCTTCGTCCGCCGTCCCGCTCGCCCGGGTCTCCTTCACCTTCCGGTTGGCCCCGTCGTACGCCCAAGCGCTGGCGTGGTCGCGGGGGTCCACCCGACGCGTCTCGTTCCCGTTGGCGTCAAACTCGCTGGTCTCCAGCTGCTCCAGCGGGCTGTCTTGCGCGCGGAGGCGCTTGACGATGCGGCCCAGCCCGTCTGCGACTTCAACGTTCTTGGTTCCACGACGGTCGGTCCTGGTCACGCTGCGCGCGACGTCGTCGTAGTCGATGGTGGCGGTGAACTTGGGTTCTGAGCCGCCCAGGTCGAAGGTGTCCTCTCGAACCTGGCGATCCGCTCCATCGAAACCCCATCCGGTGGTGTAGCCGCGGCGATCCTGGGTCAGGACCCGGTTCTTGGCGTCGTAGCGGCTGAGCGAGACCTTCCCGAGCGGGTCCGTGATGCTCAGCGCCCTGCCGAGGGCATCCTTTGCGACGATGGTCTTGGCACCGCGTGCATCGGTCTCCTCCACCCGCACCAGGCCGGAGGTGTCCGGAGCGTCTTGGTAGAAGACCTGCCGCTGGGTCAGCCACGCCCCTTCGTTGGTCAGGTCTTCCTTGAGCCGACTCTCATCCGGTCTGCCTAGTGCATCGTAAGAGTGCTCTCGAACAACGCCTCGACGGTCGACCTCCTGGACCAGCCGTCCATCGGCGTCGTAGGTGAAGGTCTCGACGAACCCGAGCGGAAGGGTCCGGGTCGTGAGCCGGCCGAGGGCGTCGTGCACCTCGGTGGTCACTCGACCCAGTGCGTCGGTCACGGTCAACCGCTTCCCATTCGAGGCGTAGGTGAACCCGGTCACCAGCTCCAGTGCGACGCCGGCCTCTGCGAAGGCTGTAGACCGGGGGAGGGGCCCGGACGCGGCGTCGACGGTCTGGCGGAACGGCCGGTCGAGGTCATCGAGCTCGACCTTGGTGACAAACCCTCGCGCGTCCTGGGCGTAGGTGATGTTCGCCGTGTCGTCGTACGCCCGACGCCGGGTGAGGGTCGACGCTTCCCCACCCGGGAGGGCGAAGGTCTCGGTGGAGTGGAGCGGTCGATTCAGGCCGTCGAGCTGCAGCGTGGCCTCTATCCGGTGGATTGCGTCCCCGTTCCGGACCGTGCGCGAGACCAGATTCCCGACGGCATCGTAGGCGCGCTCTTCGGTGCGGCCGACGGAATCTCTGCTCTCCACCAGCCGGCTGGCGAAGTCATAGGCCTGGGTGCTGGTGTGGCCATTCCCGTCGGTGCGCGAGGTGACGTTCCCTGCCAGGTCGTACGCCAGCTTCTCGACGTAGGTCACCTCGCTCCCCGTCAGGGACGGCCCGGGGACAGGGGGGAGCGTCCTGGCGACCACCCGATACAGGGGATCCATCGTGAAGCGGGTGGTGAACCCGTGGAGATTCGTCTCGCCAAGCTTGTTGCCGGCGGCGTCGAACTCCACGCTCGAGAGGAGCGCGGGCTCGGCGGGCCGTGGCAGGACATACGGGATGGAGACAGAGACGGGGCGGTCCGCGAAGTCGTAGGTGGTCTCCTGGCGGAAGCCGCGGCGGTCTGTCGCCACCGTGGCGTTGCCGGCGAGGTCGTACTCCTGCGAGGTGGTGTAGCCATCCTCCGGGAGAAGCGCCCCGGTCTCCTGGATGGTCCATGGACGGTTGAAGGCATCGAGCGTGGTGGTGGTCGTGAGTTCGCCCTCCGTCACGACTTGGGCCTGCCCTCCTGGATAGTAGGAGGCGGTCCAGTTCAAACCGGGCGAGCCGCCCTTCTGATTGTGTCTCGTCCGGAGGATCACCCGGTCCAGGCCGTCGTAGCCGAAGGTCGTCTCGCCGCCGCGGCTGGTCTTCTCCCACTCCGCCCTGCCCCGGGAGTCAAAGTGCCGCTCGGTGGACGCGTACTCCGTGCCCCCGAAGACGACGCGCTCCTTCTCAACCTTCCCCGTCGGGTCGTAGCGGAGGACCTCACGGACTCTGCCGAGGGCATCGATCTCCCTGAGCAAATCACCTCTCCTGGCGTTGCCCGGGCAGGTGGTCAACTCGCAGTACTCGCGGCGGGACACGGGGTCGGACTCGTTGGCGATCGCTGCGGCCAACACCTGGCAGGTCGCCGCGCCCAATAGGTCCGAGCGGGCGACACGAACCGTGTGCTGTTGCGTCCGCAGCAGCTTCCCGGTGCCGCGGGGGCGGGTGCTTCGGGGGTCGTCGCCATGGGAGTCGACGACGAAGGTCGTCGCGCGCCCCGAAGGGTCGATGTGACAGGTCGGCACCGAGAAGCTGGGGTCAAAGCCCCACTTCTCGACGACCTCGGTCACCACGGCCCCGGTTTCATCCAGCAGCTGCTCGGTCGGAGGGCCGCCCCGGCTCAGCACGGGCGTCCGGGTTCTCCTCTCGATGATGTTGCCGTACTTGTCGTATCGGTGGGTGGTCTCGCGTCCGCGGGGATCCCTCTCGGTGAGGGGACGGATGTGGACCGGGTCCCAGGTCGTCCCGGAGACTGCCGGCGGGCTGTCTTCATCCAGGGGACGGTGCACCTCCGACGAGGCGCCGTAGGGACTGACCACGTACTCCGTGGCGGGGACTCCGTCCCTCGGCCCCTGGACGGTGGTGGTGAACGTCTCCCGTTCACCGAAGACGATTTTCGGAAGCAGTGAGTAGGTGAACGTGGTGGCGGCGATGGAGGCCTCGCGGACCTCGCGCACCCGCTCCCGCTGGTTGCCGAACCGGATGTAGCCGCCCTGGCCGGGGATGTATTCGTCCTGCGGGTACCAGCCGAACTCGACGACCGCGCCGTTGGGGTCCACATGGCGGATGAGGTTGTTCTGGACATCTTCGTCCCTCTCGTCGACCTCGTAGAAGTACGACTCGGTCCGCAGCGCCTGGGCGCCAGGGAACTCCGCCTCCTCGCAAGAAGCGTCGAAGCGGGAGGCAGTCTCGACCTCACCCAACCCGGTGTACCCGAACAGGACACACACGTTCAGACTGGTGCCGGTCCTGCTCGGCGCCAGCCTGCTGGGGGCCCGTGGATTGGAGAGGACCTCCACCGAGGTGAGGAGGGCATGTTGCTTGCCCTGCGCGTACGAGAGCTGGAGGTAGCGGGTAGCGCCTGGCTCGTACAGCCGGACCACCTCGTGGCCCTCAGCCGGACCCCCGTACTCAAGAACCGTCTCGTTGCCAGAGGCATCCTTGATGGTGGTCAGCCAGAAGCGGGGCGCACCGCGGGCGATGTCCAGCTTGGAATAGCCGAACACTGTCCCGTCCTTGGAGCGGTAGTTGTAGACCCGCTCCAGGCCTCCGCTCGCGGTCGTGCGGTCCTCGGCCCAGAAGGAGCCGTGAAAGCCGCGCTGGGGCCGGCAGTTGCTGTTTCCGGTGACACACTCGAAGGCCTGCCCTCCCCCCTGCCCTCCCACCACCAGATACCGGAAGGGGTTGTTGGGATCGGTCAGGACGTAGGAGCGGAGGTTGTGGCTCCAGCCTCGACCCAACGGGCTCGCCTCGGTGCCGTGGCTGGTGTAGGTGCGCGAGAGCGACAGGGCCCCACCCCGACCTGCCAGACGGAGGTCTTCGAACTGCTTGGTCAGGTGACCGTCAACCACGCTGACGTCCTTCACGAAGGTGTGGCCGATTGGAAGCGGCCCGGCGATCTCCACCTTGGTCTTCAGCGGAATCTCGAGGGTCTTTGCCGTCTTGGGCTCGGCGGTAGGCTCGAAGACCACCACCACCTTGTCTTCGGGTAGGGACGATGGCCGGACAGGCGCCCACAGCGTCTGCTGGGGGGTGAGCTCCGGCATCGGCGTGGTCGAGTTCACCGGAGAGAGGGACAGCAGACCCTCGTCGCTGACAGTGACCATGGCCGCCGCCAGCACCGCTTCCTGGAGCTTGATGGTCAGCTTGCCGCTTCGGCTGGCGCACAGCTCCAGGGACGCCGGCTGCACGAAGGGCTTCTCGGTCGCGACGTCCTCGTCCTCCGTGGCCGACTCAGCGTTCAGCACCGGGACGGTGAGCCTTGCCAGCAGGGCACTGGTGGCCGAGGCCAGACTGTCGCCGTCGGACCCGCCGGATCCCACGGCGATGGTCTTCTCTGCCAACAACCTCTCAAGGCCCTGGTGCCGGAGGTCCTTGAAGAACACCTTGAGGGTCATCGTCCCGCCGCGGTTCTGGGGATTGAGCGGGAGGCGGATGAGTGACCTGGTATCGCGGGGAAGCACGAAGCGTCCCTGGTCGTCCTGCTCGATGCCCTCGTAGGACGAGGCGGCCAGCTGCTCCCCGGGGAACTTCGGGGATTGGATCAACTCGGCGTAGAGACTGGTCCAGCCGGGGTTGTTCACCTCGAACATCACCTCGACATCCGAGGCATAGGCGGCGCTGCAAGGCAGCGTCGCGACCAGCGCTTCCGTCCCGCTGGCGCGCCTGAAGGTGTCAATCTCGACCTGACCCACCGGACTGTTCAGATAGGTCGCGACGCCCTCGACGAGGTTCGTGGTCTGCCCCGTCTTCATCACCTCCGCGGTGAACTCGGCCCTCTGGATCCCGGGGGTCTCCTTCAAGAAAGGGAGGAAGAAGACCACCCGCTGGTCATCGTCCCCCGGCACCCCTGGCCGTACCTCGAAGGGAGCTGCGGTTTGGACGCCCAGGACTGCCTTCGCTCCGTTGTCAGCAAGGTGCGAGACCTCCAGGGAGATGGACACCTTCGAGTATCCAAATTCGCGGCCGGTCAGCGGCTGCCAGGGCGGCGTCGATCCGGTCGGCCGCAGCACCTCTGCAACGAACGGCACCGGGTACTCGATGTGCGGTACGGCGTAGATGCCCGAATAGCTCTCCTGCGCGGGCGCCTTCACCACGAACGCCACGGTCTCCTCGTCGGTGTCCCGGACCAGGATGTCGTAGAGGCCCGGTGAGGCGGGAGCTGCGGAGGCGGTGAGGGTGACATGGCTCCCCGCCACGTCAATCGCCCCTGGCACGTACACCAACGCGACCTTTCCCAGCGTGGAGGTGATCTGGGTTGCAGTCTCAAGCTGGTTGGTGTCGTGGCGGTCAAAGACGATGGGCGCCGAGTAGGCGTCCACCGCGGTCACGAAGCGACCGCCGGCACCTCCCTGGGTCCAGCTCACCTTCTGGTTCGCCAGCAGGTTGCCGTACTCGTCCACCACCGTGGCCGGCAGGTCCACCCCCAACTCCAGCATCTCGTAGCCCTCGCCTCCGACTCCGACCAGGACCCGCTTGGCCGGCTTGGGCTCCGCGATGGCGTGGAAGGGAAACGCCAGGGTCACCGTCGCGCCGCCCTCCGCGGTGCTCTCGGCAGTGACCTCGTTGTAGCCCTTCAATTGCCGATGGGTTCCGGAGGTCGGCGGGACCGAGATCGCGGCGTCCAGGATGCTCTTGGCCAGGTACACCGGACAACGGGCGATGCCGTAGGAGTCGGTGAAGGTCTCGTAGGTCTCAGCCTCCACCGTGACCTGTGAGGTGAGGTTCGGCTTGGACTTCCCGTAGCGTCGGAAGGTGACCGGCGCCTTTGCCACCGGGACACCCTCCGCGGTCGTCACGTAGACGGCCAGGTCACGCTCAAGCCGGGCTCCGACCACCCCCGCTTGGGCGTCGGTGGAGGTGATCTTCACGATCCTCGCCACCGCCGTCCGGTCATCGGTCGACTCCGGCCGATCAGGACTGCCCAACGCCTCCACCAGGTCCCCGTCGGTCCAGTACGCCGGCGAGACAATCGTCTGCCCACCGGAGATTCGGCCCGAAAGGAAGTAGCCGCCTTCCGACGTCGCCTCGTCCAGGGTCACAAAGCCGGTCCCCAGCCAGTCACGCAGGGCGAGGTTCTCCGCGGGGATGGTGACCTGGTAGCCCCGGGCCAGGAGGTCCTCGACCTCCGCCCGGACGGGAAGCGGCACCTGCAGCCGGGGCAGCAGCGCCGCGGCGTTGGCGGGCGTCAACGCCAGGACCTCGGCGCCCCGACGGTAGGCCTCCTGCAGCACGAGCACCGCCGAGACGGCCTCTTCTCCGGTCCCCTCGGCCAGGGTCCTTGCCTCCTGGAACGACCCTTCGAAGCCGGAGAGCCGGAGGAACTCGGCGGAGCGACCCGCCTTCAGCTCCAGCGGGAGCAGGGGCGTCACGGGCTCCACGAACTTGTTCCTCGGACCTCCCAGCCCGAGCGCGACGAAGTTGCCGACGATGAGGGTGTTCTGGACCTTGCGACGCACGCCCCCCGGGAGCAGCAGCTCCAGCGACCAGGGGTGGCGCGCCCCCAGACCGATGGTCCGCGAGGCGATCGCCAGGTCCATCCCGTCCACCCGGAAGAATGGCCGCAGCTGCACCGCCGAGGCCGGGGCCCGATACAGGCCGCCCGCTTCGCTGATCAGCTGCTGGTCGACCTCCGAGCCGGCCTGGGACCCGAAGAGGGCACGCTTCCCGAGGAGGCGGTGGAGCGGAACGGTCACCTCCAGCAGCGAGGTGCCCGCCTCATCGCTGGCCGACACCTTCAGCTGGTGCTTGAGGGAGTCCGGCAGGAGCGGGTACTCCCCCTGGACAGAGATCACCCGGAACGGTAGGGCGCCGGCCAGCAGCGACAGGACCTCCGGCCGCTGGACCTTCCGGGCGAGCACCTGCTCGAAGGAGGTTCCCGGCGCGCTCTGGGCAAGGAAGGCCTCCACCTCCGCTCGCCTGAACTCGAGGGGCGAGGTCTCCGACGCTCCGGTGCGCAGGTAGCGGTCGGTCAGCGAGGCCGAGGTGGTCCCCATCTGCTCCAGGACATCCAGCAGGGGCTCTCCCGAGCCAGCAGCTGCAACGACGCGCTGCGTTCCCTGACCTGTTCGGCGCTCTACGCGCGGGGGAGCAGCGCCCGGAGGGCGTCTTTGTTGTCGGTGACCTTCTGCCCGAAGGTGGAGCAGATGGTCATCAGCAGCTTCAGGCAGGCCTGAGGCTTCTGCGCCATCAGCTTCTGGAAGTCGGCGTGGCGGAACTCCAGGGCGGTCACCTGGGCGGCGGCGGTGGCGGTGCACATCCGCTGGCCCTGTTGAATCAAGGACAGCTCGCCCAGGTAGTCGCCCGCCACCAGGGTGCCCAAGGAGACCTCCTGCTGATCGAGGTTCTTGGCGGTCACGGCCACCTTGCCCTCCACCAGGATCAGCAATGAGTCGGCGACCATGTTCTCCACGAAGAGCGGGACGCCCTTGGGAAACATGCGCTCGGTCGCGATCCCCGCGAGGATCTGCAGCCCGGTGTCGGTGAAACCCTTGAAGAGCGGGCAGGTCCGCAACCCGTCAACCGTCGACATTGAAAGGATGCTTAACACGCACCCTGGGGCTGCGCGAGAGACGAACCACCCAGGTCAGCGAGAGGCTTTGTGCTCCTGGGCGTACTGGACGTAGTTCTGGGCGGAGGCCACCAGGTGGGCCCGCTCCTCGGCGGTCAGCGGGCGCTTCACCTTGGCCGGGCTGCCCAGCACCAACGAGCCTTCGGGGATCTGGGTACCCGGGGTGAGCAGCGCCCCGGCGGCGATGATGCAGTCGTCCCCCACCACCACCCCGTCCATCAAGATTGCCCCCATCCCCACCAGCACCCGGCTTCCCACCGTGCATCCGTGCAGGACCACGTGGTGCCCCACGGTCACGTCCTCGCCGATGGTGGTCCCGAACTTGTGGGACTGGACGTGGATCATGGTCAGGTCCTGGATGTTGGTGCGGGCGCCGATCCGGATCGGGTTCACATCCCCGCGCACCACGCAGTTGAACCACACCGAGGCGCCCTCCCCCAGCACCACGTCGCCGATCACCTGGGCGGAGTCCTCCACGAAGCAGGAGGGATGGAGTTGGGGAGCGTGGCCTCGAAACGAGCGGATCGCCATGGGGCGCGCTCTACCACCTGTGGCGGAAGCGGAACCAGGCAAAGGCGGCCACCGAGGCGCCCAGGGCGTCGGCCACCAGGTCCGCGGGATCGGTCATCCGCCCGGGGACGAAGGACTGGTGCCACTCGTCGCTGACCCCGTACAGGGTGGCCAGGAGCGCGCCCAGCACCGCCGCCGTCAACCGCTCCACCCGGTACCCGAACAGGCCCCGGGCGGTGAGCCAGGCCAAGGTGGCGTAGGCCACCGCGTGGGCGACCTTGTCCAGGCCCACCACCCCGGGCCCGGGAAGCGAGGACCGGGAGGAGAGCGCGAAGATCAGCGCCGCCACGGCGATCGGCGGGAGGCCGAAGCGAACGAAGCGGCCCATGGCGTCAGGGAGAGGCGACCACCGGCAGCTCGAAGCGGACCGGCTGGGCGGGCCGGGAGGGGGCGGAGATCAGGTGCCCCTGCTTTCCGAACAGCGCGTTGGGGGAGGCACGCTCCACCAGGACCTTCACCAGCGCGCCTCTGGGTGCGTCCCCGTCGAAGGTCACGGTGCGGTTCTCGGCGGTGCGGCCGAAGCAGCGGTTGGCGTCTCCGCGGGCGGGGCCCTCCACCAGCACCTCCACCTCCGAGCCGACCAGGGGGATCATGATCCCGCGGGTGATCTCGCGCTGGACCTTCTGCAGCCGCTCCAGCCGGGCCACCTTCACCTCCTGCGGCACCACCCCCCACTCCGGCTCCTTGAGGGCGGCGGTGGTCTTGGGACGGGGCGAGAACACGAAGGAGAACTGGGCCTCGAACTGGACCTGACGGGTCAGCTCCATCGTCCTCTCGAAGTCCTCGTCGGTCTCCCCCGGGAAGCCGACGATGATGTCGGTGGTGACCGCGATCCCCGGGCGGGCCTCGCGCAGCTTGGCCAGGCGCTCCAGGTACTGGACCACCGTGTAGTCCCGCCGCATCTTCTTGAGGATCTCGTCCGACCCGCTCTGCACCGGCAGGTGGAAGTGGGGGGCGATCTTCGGCTGGACCCGGAAGGCGTCGATCAGCGCGTCGGACAGGTCGTGGGGATGGCTGGTGGTGAAGCGCACCCGCTCGATCCCCGGGACCTCCGCGACCCGCAGCAGCAGGTCCGCGAACGAGCAGCCGCCCAGATAGGAGTTCACGTTCTGGCCGATCAGGGTCACCTCGCGGACCCCCACCGTGGCCAGGTCCGCCACCTCGCCTATCACCTCCGCGTAGGCGCGGCTGACCTCGCGGCCCCGGGTGTGGGGGACCACGCAGAAGGCGCAGACGTTGTCGCAGCCCTTCATCACGGTGACGAACTCGGTCACCTTCCCGGCGGCGGTGGAGGGGTCGGCCCGGGGGAAGACGTACTCCTCCGAGTCCATCCAGGCGGTCTCCACCACCCGGACCCGATCCTGCTCCACCCGCTCCATGATCGCCGGCAATCGGGAGATGTTGTCCGGGCCGAAGACGAAGTCCACGTAGGGGACCTTCTTGAGCAGCTTGTCCTTCTCCTGCTGGGCCACGCAGCCGCCCACCCCGATCACCGCGCCCCGCGAGACCTTCTGGGTCCGGTACCGGCCCAACGCGGAGAGCATCTTGTCCTCCCCCTTCTCGCGGATGGAGCAGGTGTTGAGGATGATCAGGTCGGCGTTCTCCGCGGTGGGAGTGGGCGCGTAGTCCATCCGCGCCAACTGCTCCCCCATCCGCAGGGAATCGTTGACGTTCATCTGACAGCCGAACGTGTGGATGAAGTAGCGCTTCATTGGGAGGTGTCTTTACGTAACCTGCGGTCCTAAAGCCAGTGACCGGCGGTTGCCTGGCCGGCTGGCCGAACGGAGATTGCACGGGGACCATGGGCGAGGAGAGGAAGACCGGGCTGCGGGTGGCGACCTTCAACGTCCGCCACAACGCCGACGAGTGGGATCGCCGGGCGCCCCTGTGCGTGGAGGGACTGGCCAACCTGGCCCCCCACCTGATCGCCCTGCAGGAGGTCTGGATCCCGATCCGCCAGGCCCAGTGGCTGTGTGAGAAGCTCAATGACCGGCTGGACCTCGAATCCCCCCAGAAGTACGTGGTGGTGGAGCGCCCCAAGTGGGGCTTCGAGCAGTCCAACGAGTCGGTGGCCATCCTCAGCCGGCTGCCGATTTTGGAGAGCCACGGGGTGGACCTCCCCGGTGGCCGGGTGGCCATCTCCACCGTGGTCAACTGGCGGGGAGTGCGGGTGGAGTTCATCAGCGTCCACCTGCACTTTGGCCCCCCGGACTCCGCGGAGGGCGTGCGCAGGTCCCAGATCCGCGGTCTGGAGGCCTGGCTGGATGCCCGCTACCAGGCGGAGGCGCTGCGCCGCCCTCCCCCGCTGCCGGTCATCGCCGGGGACTTCAATGCCGCCCCGGAGTCACCCTCCACCCAGCTGATGCTGGCGCGCTATCGCTCCGCCTATCCGGTGGTCCACGGGGTGGAGCCGGACTGGACCTACGGCACCCCGCTGGCGGAACGGAACGATCTGGCCCGGGGCGTGGGCCCGTTCCACACCACCCTGGACTACATCTTCGTCGCCCCGGACCTGCGGGTCTGCAAGGCGTCGGTGTTCTGCCAGGACAGCTCGCCCCACGATCCGGACCTCTACCCCTCCGATCACCTGGGGGTGTTCGCGGAGATCGACGTCCCGGAGGATCAACCGGGGCCGGTGTGAGCCGGCGGGTGGCCCCAAGGCCCGCGGGGCTCGAACCGCAGCTCACCTTCGCTGCAGCGCGGTCAGCTCCTCGTGCAGCGCCAGCAGCTCGTCGGCCCGGGCGTCGAGCAGTCCCAGGGCCTCGGCGCCATAGCGGGCCTCCAGCGCGCTGGGGTCCTGCTTGAGAGCGATCTCCTTGGGCAGCTTGGCCACCGCCGCCACCTCCTTGGGGGAGGGCGCCGCGCCGCTGGCCTCGGCCTGGGCCAGGTGGGCCCGGGCCTCCAACAGCCGCTGCTCCAGCTTGCGCACCGTCCACCTCCGCCCGGAGAACACCCTTACCAGGGCCTCCAGCTCGTTGATGATCCGGGCGTTGATCCCGGAGGCGGCCACCGCCGCCTGATGCGCCTTGGCTGCGGTGGACTCCTCGTTCGAAGGCAGCGCCCTTAGCTCCACGACCAGCCGCTGCTGGAACCGGATCAGCTGATCCAACCGCTCCGCGGTCACCACCGGCACCGACAGCCGGAGGGTCTTTGAATCGGCGGACTGCAGATCCACCCTGGGAACATGCTCCTCGCCGCCCTGCTTCTCGTTGCCGATCATGGGGTTCCTTCTCAGAGGGGGATCAGCTGGTCGGCCACCTTGTCCAGGTCGGCCAGCGACTGCACAGTCACCGTCTGGTGGCAGTGCCGGGAGTAGTTGAGCATCTCGCTGTCGCCGAAGCCCCAGCTGCGCTTGTCCTCGGTGCAGATCCACACCAGCCGCCTCGCCTTGCGCCGCAGCTCCTGCAGGGCCCAGGCGTGGTTGGCGTTGTAGTTGTTCCGCCCGTCGCCAATCACCAGCACCGTGGTGCGGCGGGTGATGCTCCCCAGCTGATCGCGGGCGAAGGTGGCCAGCGCCCGGCCGTAGTTGGAGTTGGAGTAGACCGAGATCGCCTTGCCGGCGGTGGCCAGATCCACCGCCTGGTCCACGTCCTGCTCCTTGAAGTAGCGGGTCACCTCCCCGATGTCGGAGACGAAGACGAAGGAGCGGACCCGGGCGAACAGCGACTGGAAGCTGTAGGTGAACAGCATCATCATCCGCGAGGCGTTGCGGACCGAGTCGGAGACGTCGCAGAGGATCACCACCTCCGGGCGCTGTGGGCGGCGGCGGCGGAAGATGGGCACCATCGGTACTCCGCCCCAGGGCAGGTTCCGGCGCAGGGTCTTGCGGACATTCAGCGATCCCCGCCGGGTGGACTTCTGGCGGCGGATCAGCCGGGTCTTCAGCTTCTCCGCCATCTTGCGGACCGCCTGCTCGGCCTGCTCCACCTCTGCCCGGGAGAGGGTGTGGAAGTTGCGCTCGTTGATCCCCCCGGAGGCCTTCTTCAGCCGGGCCCGGGCCTGCCGCGCGATCTCCAGCCGGGCCGCGTCCTCCACCTTCCGCATCGCCTCCGCCACGTGCTTGGAGACGATCTCCAGCCCCTGGGTGGAGAGCCCGCGCGAACTGAGCTCCTGCTCCATCGCCGCCAGATCCCCGCGGGCCTTCTCTCCTCCCGCGCCGGTGAGCAGCCGACGGGAGAAGAAGCCGGTCTGGACAGCGTTCTCCATCCGGGTGAAGTCCAGTTGCAGGGAGGCGGCCCGGAACAGCTGCGCCAGCCGGCCGCGATCGCCCATCAGCGCCGCCTGGGCCAGCGGTGACATCCCGTTGAAGAGCTGCCCCAGGGTGGCGATCACGTTCTCCAGCTCCTTCCCCTCCAGCAGCCCCTCTTCGCGCAGCCGGTCCAACAGCGCCTTGTCCAGCGCCTCAAAAGTCCGGGCGGCGCCGGTGAAGAAGAACTCGAAGGCGCGATCGAACGGTTCGACGTCCGCCTCGCGCTTGATCAGGGTGCTGCGCAGGGTGGCCTTGAACAGCTCGCGGTCCGCCACCCCGGTGAGGGTGATCGCGAAGGCGGCGTCGTTCACCTCGGCAGGGCTCAGCCGCACGCCGTTCTGACGCAGCACCTCGGCGAACTCCACCAGTCGGGCCTCCAGCATGGCGCCTAGCCGACGCGGTCGAACCGCATCACCGCCTCCACGTGTCGGGTCTGGGGGAACATGTCCACGATCCTCAAGGAGGAGGGCCGGAAGCCCGCCGCGGCCAGTGCCTTGGCGTCGCGGGCCAGCGCGCCGGGATCGCAGGCCACGTAGACCACCCGGTGGACCCCCAGCGCGGTGGCCCAGGCCTCGCAGCCCTTGGCCCCGGTGCGAGGGGGATCGAGCAACAGCGAATCGAACTTCCGCCCCTCGGCGATCAGCCCCTGCACCACCTTCTGGGTGTCGCCGAGGATGAAGCGCACGTTCTCCAGTTTGGCCTCCGCCACCGAACGGCGCGCCAGCTCCACCGCCAGGGACGAGCTCTCCACGCCCAGCACCGACCCCACCCGCTCGGCGAGGGCGAAGCTGAAGTTGCCGTTGCCGGAGTACAGCTCCAGGACGCGGGCGGCCGGTTCGCCGGTCCCGCCTCTCCCGGCCGGGCCCGATTCCGTTGGTGGCCCGGTGATCTCGGTGGGACCCAGCAGCGACAGCGCCGCTTCCACCAGCAGATCATTTGCCGGACCATTGGCCTGGGCGAAGGCGTCCGCCCGGAAGAACAGCGGGACCTGGGGCCGCAGCGGCGCCGGGCCGCGCAATACCGGATTGCCGGCGATGAACGCAGACCCCTCCAGTGGAACCAGCACCACCCCGCGCACGTGCCCGGCGCGGATCACCGCCTCGGCGGCGCGGCGGTGCGAGTCCTTCACCGCGGTCTTCAAGGTGGCAGCCAGCGATCCCTGGCCCTCGATCGCCAGCAACTGGACCTCCTCCGCGTCCGCCAGCACCGGCTTGAGCAGCTCGCGCAGCGTGCCAGGCAGCGGCTCCAGCCCGGAGACCAGCGCCGGGCAGCGGTCCACCGTCACCCGCTGGTGGCTCTTGTGTTCGAAGAAGCCCAGCGCGCCCCGGTGGGGATGGAGCACCGCCCGCCGGCGGTAGCCCATCGACGGGCCGGCGGTCAGCACCGGCGCGACCTCCAGAGCGGAGCGCGAAATCCCGCCCAGGTGCTCCAGCGCGGAGAGCACGATCTCCCGCTTCGCCTCCCGCTGCGCAGCCTCGTCCAACTGCAGCCAGTCACACCCTCCACAGCGGTCGGCGACGGCGCAGGAGGGCTGACGGCGGGACGGGCTGGGGGCCAGCACGGACTCCAGCCGGCCGCGGAGGATCCCATGGTCTTCGGAGACGTCGGCGCGGATCCGTTCGCCGGGCAGGGCGCCACGGACGAACACCGCCCTCCCCTCCAACGCTGCGGTGCCCTCGCCGAGCTGGGAGAGGCGCTCGATCGTGAGCTCGACGGTGCGGCTCATCCGGCGTCTATAAGCGGATGGCTACTTCTTCGCCTGGGAGAAGGTGGCGTTGGAATGCCCGCTCGGTTCCTCGTCGGGCAGCTCCTTGCGGAGCCGGTCCACGAAGCGCTCGATCCGGACCTTCTTCTCGTCGTCCACATCCAGGAACTCAACGCCCATCCCGGGGACCTGGTTGGACGGGTTGTCGAACTCGTTCACCCGGGTCACCCGACCGGTCAGGTCGAACGGCAGCGCCTCGTTCGGCAGCGAGATGATCAGCTTGACGGTGGTGCCCACCGGATGCGGATTGCGGGTGTTGATGAACAGCCCACCCTTGGAGATGTTCACGGCCCAGTCGGTGATGAACCCGTCGACGGTGCGATAGGCGACCAGCACTTCGTGCTGGAGCCGGTCGGCCCGGCGGGGGGGATTCGGTTTTTCCGACTTCTCCGGCATACGTGTCTCCGATGCGGTTCCGGCGCCGACTATAGCACCGTCTAGAACCGCATCTCCTTCAAGTCCTTGGCCAACTTCAGGGTGGGCTCGGTGATCTTCTGGACCTGCTCGGGGGTCACGCCAGGGGCCAGCTCCCGCAGGATCAGCCCCTCGGGGGAGACCTCCAGGAAGGCGTAGTCGGTGACGATGAAGTGGACACACCGCTTCCCGGTCAGCGGCAGCGCGCACTCCTTGAGGATCTTTGGCGCCCCTTCTTTGTTGGCGTGCTCCATGGCCACGAAGACCCGCTTGGCGCCAATGGCCAGGTCCATGGCCCCGCCCATCCCCTTGACCATCTTCCCGGGGATCATCCAGTTGGCCAGATCGCCCTTCTCGGAGACCTCCATCGCACCCAGCACCGCCATGTCCACGTGCCCGCCGCGGATCATTCCGAACGAGGTGGCGGAGTCGAAGAAGGCGGCCCCGGGAATCGTGGTCACCGTCTCCTTGCCTGCGTTGATCAGGTCTGGGTCCTCGGTGCCCTCCACCGGCCAGGGGCCAATGCCCAAAAGCCCGTTCTCCGACTGGAGCAGGATGTCCATCCCGGGCGGGATGTAGTTGGCCACCAGGGTGGGCACCCCGATACCGAGGTTCACGTAGTACCCGTCCTTCAACTCCTGGGCGATCCGTTGAGCGATCTGTTCGCGGGTCAGAGGCATGGTCGTGCTCGTTTCGGAGAAGGCGAGGGTCAGGCGCGGGGGCGGACAGTGCGCTTCTCGATCCACTTCTCGAGATGCGGGCTCTTGACCACCCGCTGCACGAAGATGCTGGGGACGTGGACCGCGTCGCCGTCCAGCGCGCCGACCTCCACCAATTCCTCGCACTCGACGATGGTGGTCTTGGCGGCCATGCACATCAGGGGCGAGAAGTTCCGGGCGGTCTTGCGGAACAGGAGATTTCCCCAGCGGTCCGCCTTCCAGGCCCGGATGATCGCGAAGTCGGCCTTGAGCGGCAGCTCCAGCACGTACTCCTTGCCGTCGATCACCTTGGTCTCCTTGCCCTCGGCGATCTTCGTGCCCACCCCGGTGGGGGTGTAGAAGCCGCCGATCCCACAGCCGCCAGCGCGGATCCGCTCCGCCAGGGTCCCCTGGGGGTTGAGCTCCACCTCCAGCTCCCCGGAGAGGTACTGGCGCTCGAACTCCTTGTTCTCGCCCACGTAGCTGGCGACCATCTTCTTCACCTGGCGGGACTTGAGCAGGATCCCCAGCCCCAGCTCGGTGGTGCCGCAGTTGTTGGAGATGACAGTCAGGCCCTTGACGCCCTTCTTGTGGATGGCGGCGATCAGGTTCTCCGGGTTGCCGCACAGGCCGAACCCGCCACTCATGATCACGGCGCCGTCCCCGATGTCCCGGACCGCTTCCTCCGCACTCGCGACGACCTTGTTCATCACCCCTCCTGCTGCGAACCGACCACCCATACTTCGCCCGGCGAGCGGGTCAACTGCCAACCCCCCGCCGGCCGCAACCCGGACCACCGTCCCCACGGTGGGTGGGGTCAGTCACGACGAGGGCCAACCGCCCCGACCTTTGCAGCGCTCACGGCCGCGAGCCCTGCCGCCCGCCACTACCTCTCGACCATCAGGGCAATGCCCTCACCGCCGCCGATGCACAGCGACGCGACGCCGCGCTTGGCGTTGTGGTCCTTCATGGTGTGCAGCAGGGTCACCAGCACCCGGGCGCCCGACGCGCCGATCGGGTGGCCCAGCACCACCGCGCCGCCGCGCACGTTCACCTTGGCGGGATCCAGCTTGAGCAGGTTGTTGTTGGCGATCGAGACCACCGCGAAGGCCTCGTTGATCTCCCACAGATCAACTTCGGCCGCGGTGTGCCGGGTCTTGGCCAGCATCTTGTTGATGGCGTCGGTGGGGGCGATGGTGAACTCCACCGGCTTGCGGGCGGCGGAGGCGTGCCCCACGATCCGGCCCAGGACGGTGCGGCCCTCGGCCTTGGCCCGCTCGGCGGTCATCAGCACCAGCGCGGCGGCGCCGTCGTTGATCGAAGAGGCGTTGGCGGCGGTGACGGTGCCGTCCTTCTTGAACACCGGCTTGAGGCCCGGGATCTTCTCCGGCTTGGCGTTCTTGGGGCCGTCGTCCTCGGTCACCAGCAGCGCCTCCCCCTTCTTCTGGGGCACGCTGACCGGGACGATCTCCGACTTGAACAGCCCCTCCTTGGCCGCGCGGATGGCGCGGTGGGTGGACTCCACCGCGAACTCGTCCTGGGCGGCGCGGGAGATGTTCATCGAGGTGGCGCACTCCTCCGCGCAGGTCCCCATGTGGACGTTGCCGAACGAGTCCCACAGGCCGTCGAGGATCATCGCGTCCTTGAACTCCACGTTCCCCATCCGGGCGCCACCGCGCAGGGTGTGCGAGAGGTAGGGGGCGTTGGACATGCTCTCCATGCCGCCGGCGACCACGATCTCCGCGTCGCCCTGGGCAATCGACTGGGCCGCCTGGATCACCGCCTGCAACCCGGAGCCGCAGACCTTGTTCACGGTCACCGCCGGCACCGTCTCCGGCAGCCCCGCGCCCAGGGTGGCCTGTCGCGCCGGGGCCTGGCCCACGCCTGCCTGCAGCACGTTGCCCATGATCACCTCGCTCACGTCCTTCGCGGACACCCCGGCCCGCTCCAGCGCGGCCTTGATCGCAATCGCGCCCAGCTGCGGAGCGGTCAGGCTGGAGAGGGACCCCTGAAATGCCCCGATCGGGGTGCGGGCTGCGCCGACAATCACCACTTCGCGTGCCATGTGTACTTCCTCCGAAAGGTTTGCTGGGACCCACGCCCCACACTGGTTTTGCCCAGGGACGCACATATGCGCCACAGGAACTGGGCTCAATCTCCAAGGTCGTCCAGCATTCGACCAAGTTGCCGCGGGCGTTAGGGCGCGTCGGGCGGACGCCGCTGCAGCAACAGCACCGGGACGACGGACACCACCGCGCGGAAGCCCAGCAGGCGCTGCGCGAGGTCTGGCAGGTCCACCGCATCGGGGGGCAGCCGACCGCAGCGAGGACGCCCAGTACGGTTCGCTGTCGGGAGGCGATCACCGGGCCAGGTCTACGCCAACATCTGGCCATGACTGAGGTTTACAGACATTCTTCTCGCCGACAGGGAGAGCAGTAGTTCTTTTCCTCGTTTGGGACGGAACTGCTTACACACACGGTCCGACAATGTAGGCCAAAGGAGCAGCCCGCCGACATGACCACCATCCGCGACGCCATCCGTACCGCCACCGCCGACAACAAGGTGACCACCGAAGAGTGGAACACGCTGGTGAAGCCTGCCGCGGACGCGACGGTGAAGGAGGCCTCCGCCGATGCCCGCGAGGTGCTGTCGCTGTTCACCAACAGCTCCTTCGAGGTCGAGGACACCGCCAAGAAGGGCATGGCCACCTACCTGAACTCGCGCGGCTACGACGCGTCCGCCACCCGCCCCCGCCCGGCCGGCGCCAGCGACGAGGCGCTGTTCAACCAGATCAAGTCCTCGAACATCAGCGAGACCGACGAGGCGTTCCTGGACCTGGCCACCCGCGCCGGGAAGTCCACCGCGACCACCACCATCGCGGTGCTGGACAGCGGCTTTGACACCGACCACGACGCGCTGGACACCAAGCTGTGGACCAACCCGGACGAGGTCGCCGGCGATGGGATCGACAACGACCAGAACGGCAAGGTGGACGACATCCACGGCTGGGACTTCGTCTCCGGGGACAACAACCCCAACAGCACCGACTCCTCGGGCCACGCCACCCACACCACCGGGATCGCCACCAAGGGCACCGATCAGGTGAAGTCGATCTCCATCCGCGCCTTCTCGCCGCTGGATGCGCAGAAGCTCAGCGACGCGATCGACTACGCGGTCGGCGAGGGCGCCCGGGTGTTCAACATGAGCTTCAAGGTCTCCACCCCGGCGCTGGTGGAGGCGGTCTCCGCCGCCATGGCCCGGCACCCGGACGTGCTGTTCGTCAAGAGCGCGGGCAACGACGGGCGGGAAATCGACTCCTACCAGGCCAACGCCTACCTGCCGAAGAACACCATCGACAACATGGCGGTGGTCTCCTCGGCGGATCAGGATCTGACCCGAGCCGACTACTCCAACGTCGGGCTGCCCTGGTCCACCCACGGCGCCATCGGCTCGGACGTGCTGGCCTCGGTGCCCGGCGACAAGTTCATCCGGATGAGCGGCACCTCGATGGCAGCGCCCCAGGTGGCCGGCCTGGCCGCCCGGATGCTGATCCTGGACCCCTCCCTCAAGGCCACCGAGCTCAAGGGGATGATCGCCGACACCACCGACCGCGCCGAGGAGTGGGGTTCGCTCACCCAGTCCGGCGGGCTGATCAACGAGAACCGCGCCCACCAGCTGGCCGCGCTGACCGGCCTGGTCCGCTCCGGTCTGACCCAGGACGCCGCCGCCTCCCAGCTGGGCCTCTCCCAGGACGTGGCGGCCAGCCTGGCTCCGCTGGTGGCGAAGTACCTGCCCACCGCGGCGTAGTCGCACCCGCCCGACTACCTACTCAGCTCGGAGGCCAACCTCTGCAGCGCCTGCGGGTCATCGATCGCGCCGGAGTGGGCGAACACCAGGCCCCGCACCTCCTTGCCCTTTAGCCGCTCCGCCAGCTTCACCAACGAACGCCGGTTGCGCCGGGTGTCATCGGAGAAGATCCAGGGCGCGGGGATCACAGTCCCCACCTTGGTGCCAGAGGCGCTGTCGCCCAGGTACAGGAGCCCGTCGACCAGATAGGCCACACTGCCCTCGGTGTGCCCAGGGAGGTGGAAGACCTCGATCTCCTTGTCTCCAATCCGGATCACCTGGCCGTCCTCCACCGGGTGGGTGACCCGGACGTTGACCTTGGAGCGAGGCATCAGCCTGGCCACCGGGGAGTCGGCCGCCACCCTTCCACCCAGCAGGTCCAGCTCCTCCCGGTGCGCGTAGACCTCGGCGTTGGGGAACATCCCCACCCCGCCGATGTGGTCCGGATGCCCGTGGGTGAGCAGGATCGCCTGCACCGCATCTGGGCCCATGTTGCGGCTGACCAGGGCCTGGCGGACCGCGGTGGCCTCCTTGTCCATCCCGGCGTCGATCAGGATCACCGCCCGCCGGCCGGAGTTGATCACGAACACCTGGCTGTAGCCGTCCAGCACCGCGGTGGACGAGCCCAGCACCTCGCCCTCCACCGTGGGCTTGAGCGGCGCCACCAGCCGGTACACGCCGACTCCCGCCAGCGCCACCATGGCCAGCAGCACCGCCGCGGTGCCCCACAACACCCGCTTGAGCCTCATCCCTGCTTCCACACCACGCCGATGGTGCCCCGGCCCATCAAGGCGTCGCTGCCCACGATCCCCATCATCCCTCCGGCCCGGAACACGATCCCCACCGGCCAGTCCACCGGCTGGTACTGCAGCTCCAGCTCCGGCCCCAGGGCCAGCTCGTAGTTGAGCGAGGAGAACCCGAAGATCAACGCGCTGACCCGGAACATCACCGCGTCCCCCACCGGGAACAGGGTGTAGCCGAGGCCGGCGCCAAACAGGTTCGGGGACGGGAAGTGCAGATCGATCCCGAAGAGAAGGGTCAGCCCGCTGGTGTAGCTGCTCAGGAAGGTGGTCCCCGATCGCAGCGACAGCCCGTAGATTGGCCGCTGCGCGTCCAGGATCCGCGAGTACCCGACGGTGGCACCTCCGGAGATGTCCAGGAACACCCCGCCCCCACCCTGCGACTGCGCCTGAGCGCTGGCCGACCCCAGACAGATCAACAGCACCACCCACCGTAGCTGCGCCATACGACCTCCCGGGGAGACCTTATCCGTATCCGTCCGGCGCGAAAGCCATCGCGACGCGGGGCTGTCCGGAACCGCCCTGGCGCCAGAGACTGGCAGAGGAGAACGTGACGCCCCTGCTGCACCGAACCCCAAGAGAAAGGGCCGGCCCCCAACAAAGGGAACCGGCCCCGACTCGAAACCTCAGCGAAACGCGATGACTACTTCAGCTTGGTCTTCATCACGTCGCCCAGACGGGCCTTGGAGCCTTCCGCCTGCTTGCGGAGGTACTCGCGGTAGTCGTCCTCGCCCTCGTGCAGCAGCGCCTTGATGGACAGCGCCACCTTCCGGTCCTGGGTGTTGATGTCGATGATCTTCACCTGGACGTCCTGGCCGTCCTGCACCACGTCACGGGGGTTCTCCACCCGCTCGTCGCGCAGCTCGGAGACGTGCACCAGACCCTCGATCCCCGGCTCGATCTCCACGAACGCGCCGAAGTCGGTGACCTTGGTGACCTTGCCCTTCACGCGGCTGCCCACCGGGGTGCGCTCGGAGAGCGTCTCCCAGGGATCCTGGGCCAGCTGCTTGATGCCCAGGGAGAAGCGCTCGTTCTCCACGTCGATGTTGAGCACCATCGCCTCAACCTCGTCGCCCTTCTTGTACAGCTCGCCCGGGTGCTTGATCCGCACGGTCCAGGAGATGTCGGAGACGTGCACCAGACCGTCCACGCCCTCCTCGACGCCGACGAAGATGCCGAAGTCGGTGACGTTCCGGACCTGGCCCTTGATGATCGAGCCGATCGGGTACTTGTCCTCCAGCAGGGTCCAGGGGTTCTGCTCGATCTGCTTCATGCCCAGCGCGATGCGCTTGGCCTTGGGATCGATGTCCAGGACCACGGCCTCCACCTCCCGGCCGACCTCCATGACCTTGGACGGGTGCTTGAGGCGCTTGGTCCAGGACATCTCGGACACATGCACCAGCCCCTCCAGGCCCGGCTCCAGCTCAATGAACGCGCCGTAGTCGGTGAGGCTGACCACCTTGCCGCGCACGCGGGTGCCGACCGGGTACTTCTCGTCGGCGCGGTGCCACGGATCCTCCTGGATCTGCTTGAGCCCCAGGGAGACGCGCTCGGCGGTGGGGTCGAACTTGAGGACCACCACGCGGACCTCGTCGCCCACGTTGAACATCTCCGAGGGGTGACCGATCCGGCCCCAGGACATGTCGGTGATGTGGAGCAGACCGTCGATGCCGCCCAGGTCAATGAACGCGCCGTAGTCGGTGAGGTTCTTGACCACGCCCTTGAGGATCGCGCCCTCGGCCAGGTTCTTGAGGGTCTCCTTCTTCATCTCCTCGCGCTGCTTCTCCAGCAGGACGCGACGAGAAAGCACGATGTTGCCGCGCTTCTTGTTGAACTTGATGACCTTGAACTCGAACTCCTTGGCGATGTACTGGTCGAGGTTCCGCACCGGGCGGATGTCGACCTGGCTGCCAGGGAGGAACGCCTTCACGCCGATGTCGACGGAGAGGCCGCCCTTCACGCGTCCGACGATGGTGCCCTTGACGATTTCGTCGCGCTCGCAAGCGGCCGAGATCTCGTCCCAGATGCGCATCTTGTCGGCCTTCTCCTTGGAGAGGACCACCATCCCGGTGTCGTTCTCACGGCTCTCCAGGAGGACTTCAACGGGGTCACCCGCCTTGACCGCGATCTCGCCGCGGGCGCTGGTGAACTCCGAGATGGGGATCTGCCCTTCGGACTTGTAGCCGATGTCGACGACGGCGTAGTCCTTGGTCACCTGGATCACGGTGCCCTTGATGATCTCGCCTTCCTTCAACAGGCCTTCGCCGCCGCCCTGCTTCAGCGAAGCCTCGAACATCGAGGCGAAGTCTTCTTCGGGGTTCTCCATCACGGGGGTGTTCACGGTAGGCTGCATTAGTTGATAGGTCCTTCGATGCTGCGACAACGGCCCCGGGGTTGATGGAGACACGGGTGCTCCGCGTGGGGCATGACGCGGAGGCCCTACGTTTACCCACAATGGGTCAACGGAAAGCGCGCAACGTAGGCGCGGCCATCACGTGCAGTCAAGGGCCTGTGTATCCCTGTAGCAACCGTCGGGAACCGGCGCCGGCGCCGGTGCCCTCAAGGGGCAAGCGCCGCTCTAGAGAATGCTCTGGTAGGTGGTGAGCCAGAAGTGGCCCGCCTGGATGGGGGTCAGCCAGTCGTAGCGACCCAACTCCACCCCCAACGCACAGACCCGGATCGGGTGCTTCTGGGCCTGCAGCTTCATCTGGGCCATCACGTCCTCCAGCACCTGCCCGGAGAACGGGAGGTACATGAAGTAGACGGTCCCCTCGGGGAGGCACTCGCGGGCATCCGCTGAGATGAAGCGGACGTCGGTGGCGCCCAGATCGGTCCCCCGGGACTTGGCGAAGTCCGCCAGGGCGGGCTGCAGCTCCACGCCGACCGACTTGGCGCCGGTCAGGAGGTTCGCCAGGAGGGCGACCTTGCCGCAGCCCGATCCCAGATCCACGAAGGTGTCGGAGGGGCCGACGCTGGCCTGGGCCAGGGACTCCTGGACGGCGTCCACCCCGCTGGGCACATAGGGCACCAGCTCCTCGCCCAGCTTCTTCATGGTCACGGTGAGGTAGCGCACACCCAGCAAGCGCTCGGTGAACTCGTCGCGATCAGCAGCGGCGGCGATGGCGGCAGTCAGGGCGGGTCCGCGCAGCTCGCCAGAGCGGATCTTCGCCCGGTCGGCGGCGAACCGCTGGTCGTCCCAGCGCGCCAGGGCCCGGCGGATCCCATTGAGCCTGGCCATCCCGGGGCCGGCATCCGGCTGGCGGCTCAGGCCCCGCTCCAGGGCGAACAACTCGGCCAGGGTCCCGGAGTCCAGCTCGTGCTCCTGGACCTCGGCCTCGATCGCATCCAGCCGGAAGGCGATCGCATCGCCGGTCAGGCCTACTGTGTCTACGTCCGGGCTCAATCCATGCCTCTCACCGGTCAAAGACGCCGCCGGAGCGTCTCGCTATCACCTCCCGCCTCGAAGTCCGAGTTCGGGTTCAGGCCGAGCGCGCCTGGACTTCGCGTTCCAGAGAGAAGATCTGCAGCACCTCGGACTTGCCGCGGACGCTGGTCACCGGCAGTTCGCGGGTGGGCAGCTCCAGCCCCGAGGCCTCCAGGGTCTGCCGGCTGGCGATGAGGTCCGTGTGGTGCTCCTTGGTCAGCGCCTGCAGCCGGGCGGCCACGTTCACCACATCGCCGATCACCGTGTACTCCAGCCGGGTCGGGCTGCCCACGTTGCCGGCCAGCACGTCCCCGGAGTGCAACCCCATTCCAATCGCCAGCTCTGGCATCCCGATCGCCCGCTGGCGTTCGTTGAACCGCCGCAGCGCCTCGCGGATCCGCAGGGCGGCGCGCACGGCCCGGGCCGGGTGATCCGGGTACGCCACAGGCGCGCCGAACACCGCCAGGAGGCTGTCGCCTCCGAACTTGTTGATCCAGCCACCCTCGGCCTGCAGCTCCGGCTCTACCGCGGCGAAGTAGCCGTTGAGCAGCGCCACCACCTGGGCCGGCTTCATCTCCTCGGAGAGGGAGGTGAAGCCGCGGATGTCGGCGAACAGGATCGTGGCCTGGGCGCTCTCCCCTCCCAGCGAGGCGCCGTTCTTGAGCACCTCCTCGGCGATCGGCCCCATATAACGACCGAAGGCCTCGCGCAGCCGTTCGCGCTCCTCCAGCCCCTGGGTCATCTGGTTGAAGCCACCGAACAGCTCGGCGAACTCGTCGGTGCTGGTGATGTCCATCCGCATCCCCAGTTCGCCGGCGCCGACCCGGCGCATCGCCTCCGCCAGCTCCTGCGCGGGGGCGCTGACGTCCTTGGCCAGCACGTGCGACATCACCAGCACCACCGTCCCGCTTCCCAGCGCCAGCCAGGCCACCCAGATCCACAGCCGGCTCAGGTCATGGACCGCGTTGCTGCCCAGCATCTCGTACAGATACCCGGCCTTGAAGACGGTGGTCCCGCCCAGCACCACCAGGGGGATCACCCCGGCCAGGGTGGAGGAGACGATCAGCTTCTGGCGCATCGAGACCCGGGTCGGGCTCACCGCGCTCTGGGATCCCTCGCCCACGTGGCGCCGGATCATCGGGATCACCGGGCGCACCGCGCGCACCACCTGGAAGTACTCGTAGACCGCGTGAAGGCTGCCCAGGAACACCACCAACAGCAAGAGCGCGCCGTACTGCCAGCCACGGAAGCCGAACTCCAGCCACCGGTTGGCGATCAGGATCCCCACCGAGGAGCCGACCACGAAGGTGGGAAAGTGGATCAGCAGCACCCGGACAAAGGCCAGCACCGGGAGGTTCAGCGCATGCATCGCCACCGCCGCGGCGGTCTCCGGGGCCTCGCCTCGCAGGAAGCGTCCCAGCGGCCGGAAGTGGCGGGTGATCACCACCAGGTCCAGCGGGATCATCAACAGGTAGGTGGCGGTGGAGATCCCCAGTCCCACCAACACCTGGTGCCGGGTCATCTCCAGGCTAAGGAAGAACAGGCTGGCCCCGCTGATCAGCATCGCCACCGAGATCTCGGTGTAGATGGAGTACAGCTTCCTGGACAGCGCCCGGGCGGCCTCGATGGCCTCTGGGGATCCGGGCGTGGCGGACGGGTGGAGGGAGGGGACTTTCAAGCCCCTCTACCCTAGCAGTGCCGGGAACGGGGTGCCTTGACTCTGCATCGGCAGCCCGGCGCCGTCTGGTTCAGAGGCGGGCGGCCCTGCTCATTGGGAAGCAGTCTCCGGTTCGGCCAGATTGCGCTGCGTCGATGGGTGCTGCAGGGTGGTGGGATGTTCCGGTCGACTGCCCCATTGGACAGCGGATGCCCCTAAGGCGAGCGACGCCCGTGCAGCTGCAGAGATCCCGCAACCTGCTGGCTCACGAGGGCGCGACCGACGATGGAACGGGAAGCCCCTCCGCGGCGGGCCGCGTCCTGGACAAGCTTCACCAGCACCTCGCTCCGGTGCTTGGCACAGCCGCGGTCCAGGCCCTGCTGGTGCGATCCGCAAGGCTGGTGAAGGACGACTTTCCTTTCTTGGCGGACCCCGCCAGCCTAGAGAGTTCGGCGCGGCTGGGGGACTGTCTGCAGTCGCTGCCTCCCGGACAGGCCATGGAGGCCGCTGCCGCCCTGTACGGCGTCTTCTTCACCCTCGTCGCCGGCTTCATCGGTGAGCGGCTCACCCTGCAGTTGCTGCGCAGTGCCTGGCCCACCCTTCTTTTGTTGAATTCCACAGAGAGAGACGCATGAGCGGCCGAGTTCCAATTCGTCAGTTGGCGTCAGGGGTGCCAGGGCTGGATGAGGTCCTGGGCGGTGGGTTCCCTGAGTTCTCGCTCAACCTGATCGCCGGTGGCCCCGGGTCGGGGAAGACCACCATGGGTCACCAGATCATGTTCGCCACCGCGACCCCCGAGCGGAAGGCCATCTACTTCAGCATGGTCGGCGAACCCCCGATCAAGATGCTCCGCTATCAGCAGCAGTACAGCTTCTTCGACGCGGAAAAGATCGGGGACGGCTCGGTGCGGTTCGTCAACCTCGGCCAGGAGGCGCAAGAAGGCGGGGTGGCCAAGGTACTGGAGGCGATCTTGAAGGAGATCGAACAGACCAGCCCTGGGATCGTGGTGGTGGACTCCTTCCGGGCGTTGTTGAGGACCACGATCGCCCGGGGCTCAGAGGGGGAGCATGACGTCACCGACTTCATGCAGCGCCTCGCGGTGGCGCTCACCAACTACGAGGCCACCACCTTCCTGATCGGTGAGTACTCGGACGCTGAACGCGACGCCGCGGTGTTCACGGTGGCGGACGGCCTGCTCTGGATCTCCCAGGCGGTGGAACGCAACTCAGTGGTGCGCAAGCTCCAGGTCATCAAGATGCGCGGCCAGGGACAGATCCCCGGGCTCCACACCTCCCGGATCACCGACGATGGCTTCACCGTGTTCCCGCGGATCCTCAAACCGGCGGAGGTCATGATCGACCAGCCGCTCAAGGATCGGCTCTCCACCGGGATCAAGGGCCTGGACAAGCTGATGGGTGGCGGGATTCCGCGAGGCTATTCGGTGCTGGTCGCCGGTCCCTCGGGTTCGGGGAAGACGGTGCTCTCGAACCAATTCATCGTGGAAGGCGCCAGGCGTGGCGAGAAGGGGATCGTGGCCATCTTCGAGAAGCGGCCCAGCGACTACCTCCAGACCACGCCCTACGGAAGGGAGTTCGAGAAGCTGGTCAAGGAGAAGAAGCTGGAGGTCCTCTACCTGCGTCCATTGGATCTCTCGATCGACGAGACCCTGCTGGAGATCCAGACCGCGGTGAAGCGTCTGGGGGCCAAGCGGGCGGTGATCGACTCCCTTTCCGGCCTGGAGCTGGCCTTGGCGCCGACCTTCCGGCTCGACTTCCGTGAGTCCCTCTACCGGATGATGGGCGCGGTAACGGGAATGGGGGTGACGCTGATGGCCACCGTGGAGGTGCAAGACTCCTACACCAACCTGAAGTTCGCGCCGGAGGGGGTCGCCTTCCTCACGGACGTGATCCTGATCCAACGCTACATCGAGATTGACGGGCGGCTCCGGCGCGCGCTCTCGGTGGTCAAGGTCCGCTCCAGCCAACACAGCAAGGAACTCACCGAGTATGATGTCTCCACCCGCGGCGGAATCGTCATCGGACGGACGCTCAATGGCTACGAAGGTCTCCTCTCCGGGACCCCCACCCTCATGGGCAGCCAGCTGAGGCGTCGTAAGATCCGGCAGAAGTAGGAAGGACAGGTTTCCATGGGGAAGCAACGGCTCACCCTCGAGTTGGACGAAGAGACCATCCGCTCGCTGGGAACCCTGGGAAGCCCCGCCGAGGTGCTGGCTTCGTTGGCCAAGATCTCGGTCGGGGCCCACCCGCCCACTCCGCGCCGGGATCAGACCGACCTGAGCCTGCAGTCCGAGCGGACCTCGTCCGACGCGGACACCTCCTCTCTCCGCAAGGCGCTGGAGGACCTGGCCGACGAGGTGGTGCGGATTGCCAGGCAGCGCGCGGACCAGGTGCTAAAAACCGCGCGCGAGGACGCAGACCGTCTCCAACCGGAGGACGCCGACCACGACTCCTCCGCCCGCACCCAGGCGGATCGTCGCCTCAGGGAGACCCGCTCGGTGGCCGATGCCGTGCTGCTCCGCGAGCGGGGCATCCGGGCGAACAGCGAGGAGCGCTCGGTGGCCGTCGAACGGAAGACCACCGACGGATTCCTGACCGGCGAGCGGATCCAGACGGACGCCATGCTGCTCGATCAGCGCTCGGCCAATGAGCAGCTGGTCCTCAGCGGCATCCGCCTACAGGAACTGTCCCAGGAGGCGGACGAGGCCCGCGAACGCGCGGAGACCAGCGAGCGTGGGCTCCGGGAGCTTGCTGAGTTCCGGGAGCTGTTTATCGGCATCGTGGGACATGACCTGCGCAACCCGCTGGCGTCGATGCTGGTCTCCGCCGCGCTGCTGTTGCGGAGGGGCAACCTCAACGAGAAGGACGCGGAAGGGGCGGCGAAGATCATCCGCGGCGGCCAGCGGATGACCACGATGATCACCCAGTTGCTGGATCTCACCCGCACCCGCCTCGGTGGCGGGCTGCCGATTGAGCCCAAGCCACTGGATCTGGGAACGCTGTGCCACAACGTGGTCGACGAGTTCGAGGCGCGGATCCAGCTGGAGTTGGAGGGAGAGCTGGTTGGGGCCTGGGACGGGGACCGTCTGGAGCAGGTCCTCTCCAACCTCGCCGGGAACGCCATCGAGCACGCGGCGCCAGGAACCGCGGTCCAGGTCAAGGTCCGGGGAGAGGGGGACGAGGTGGTGGTGGAGGTCATCAACCAGGGTTCGCCCATCCCCCCCGAGACCCTCCCGTTCATCTTCGAGCCCTTCCGGAGGGGAAAGCAGCATGCTCCGGCGAACAGCACCAACCTGGGGCTGGGCCTCTACATCGCCAGGCAGATCGTGCTCGCACACGGTGGCACCGTGGAGGCGCGCTCGGCGGGGGGCCTGACCACCTTCACGATCCGCCTGCCCCGTCAGACGCCCCCAGTGGCCGGAGCGACGCCCTCGACGTAGCCGGATCAGGCTCCGCCCCCGGGTGGGGCCCCTCATTGGAGCCGATGGCGAAGTGTGCTGAAAGCTCGGGCCAGGTCGCTACGCCCGTTCAAACTGCTTGATCGTCTCCCGGGCGATCACGATCCGCTGCACCTCGCTGGTGCCCTCGTAGATCGTCTGCACCCGGGCATCGCGCAGGTAGCGTTCCACCGGGAACTCGTCGATGTAGCCGTAGCCCCCGTGGATCTGCACCGCCTTGTCGCAGATCCAGTTGGAGGTCTCGCTGGCGAAGAGCTTGGCCATGGAGGCTTCGCGGGAGAACGGCTTGCCGGCCTCCTTCAGCGCGGCGGCGCGCCACACCAGCAGCTCCGCGGCGGAGAGCCGGACCTTCATGTCCGCCACGAACCAGCGCAGGGCCTGGAAGTCCCCGATCTGCTGACCAAACGCGGTGCGGTCCTTCATGTACCGCAAGGACGCCTCCAGCGCCGCGCGCCCTACCCCGCAGGCCTGGCTGGCGATCCCGATCCGCCCTCCGTCCAGGGCGATCATCGCCAGCTTGAAGCCCTCGCCCTCCCTGGCCAGCAGGTTCTCGGCGGGGATGGCGCAGTCCTCGAAGGTCAGCGGCACGGTGGTGGAGCCGCGCAGCCCCATCTTGTCCTCGTGCCGGCCCACGGCCAGGCCCGGAGTGCCGCCCTCCACCAGGAAGCAGGACAGCCCCTTGTTGCCTGCACCGCCGGTCCGGGCCCACACCACCATCACCCCGGCATGGCTGCCGCTGGTGATCCACTGCTTGGCGCCGTTGAGCACCCAGGTGTCGCCCTTGCGGGCGGCGGTGGTCTGGATAGCCCCCGGGTCGGACCCTGCCTGCGGTTCGGAGAGCGCGAACGCGCCGGCCACTGCCTCCCCGGAGGTGAGCTGGGTGACGTACTTCTGCTTCTGGGCGTCGGTGCCGAAGCGGGTGATCAGCTCCGCGCACATGTTGGTGACCGCCATCGCCACCGAGGTGGAGGCGCAGGCCGCGGCCACCTCCATGATCGCCAGCGAGTAGGAAACCACCCCCGCCTCGGCGCCGCCCAGCTCGGAGGGGATGTTCACCCCCATCAGGCCCAGCCCGGCCATCTCCTGCAGCAGCGCCTGGGGGAACAGCTCCTCCCGGTCGTGCTGCCTGGCCTTGGGCGCGATCTTCTCCCGGGCGAAGTTCCGGGCGGTGTCGCGGATCAGCCGCTGCGTCTCGTTGAGCTCCAGATCCATGGGGCTACTTGAGCAGTCCGGCGGAGATGACGATCCGCTGGATCTCGCTGGTGCCCTCGTAGATCTCGGTGATGCGCGCGTCGCGGACATGCCGCTCCACGTCCATCTCCTTGCTGTAACCCATGCCCCCATGCACCTGCAGGGCCTTGTTGGTCACCCGCCCGGACATCTCCGAGGCGTACAGCTTGGCCATCGCGCTCTCCGCCGAGTGCCGCTCCCCGCGGTCCTTCATCAGCGCCGCCCGCAGGATCAGCAGGCGGGCCGCGTCGATCTCGGTGGCCATGTCCGCGATCATGAACTGGATCGCCTGGTGGTCGCGGATCGGCTTGCCGAAGGTCCTGCGCTCCCCCGAGTACCGCACCGCCTCCTCGAAGGCCGCCCGGGCGATCCCCAGCGCCTGGGCGGCGATCCCGATCCGGCCGCCGTCCAGGGTGCTCATCGCCACCTTGAAGCCGTCCCCCTCCTTGCCCAGCAGGTTCTTGGCCGGGACCCGCATGTCCTCGAAGAACATCGAGCAGGACCAGGCGCCGGAGATGCCCATCTTCTTGTCCGGCGCGGCGCGGGTGAAGCCGGGGGTGCTGGTGGGGACCAGGAAGGCGGAGATGCCCTTGTTCCCCTTGGCCTTGTCGGTCATCGTGAACAGCACGATCGCGTCCGCCTTGGGGCCGTTGGTGATCCAGTTCTTGGATCCATTGATGATGTACTCGTCGCCCTTCTTCACCGCGGTGGTCTGCTGGGCGGCGGCGTCCGATCCCGCCTCCGGCTCGGTCAGCCCGAAGCAGCCCAGCTTCTCCCCCGACGCGAAGGGGGTGAGGAACTCCTTCTTCTGCTCCTCGTTGCCGAACTTGGACACCGGGTCGCAGTAGAGCGAGTTGTTCACGCTCATGATCACCCCGGTGGAGGCGCAGCCGCGGCAGATCTCCTCCATGGCGATCGCGTAGCAGACGTTGTCCAGCCCGGCGCCGCCGTACTCCTGGGGCACCGCCACCCCCAGCAAGGAGAGCTCGGCCAGCTTCTTCACCGCCTCTTCCGGCCACTGATGGTGTTCGTCCCACTTGCGGGCGTTGGGGATCAGCTCGCGGGCCGCGAAGTCGCGGGTCAGCTTCTGGATCTCCTGCTGGAGGTCGGTGAGTTCGAAGTTCATGAGGGCGGGCATTCTAGTCAGCGAGGGGAAGAGGTACAGCGACTACAGCCCCGCCTCCACGATCTCCCGGCTGCTGATCCCCAGCAGGTACAAGATCGCGTCCAGGCCGCTGCGGGACAGCGAGGTGTCCGCCGCTTCCCTCAGCTTGGGCTTGGCGCGAAACGCGATCCCCAGCCCGGCCAGCTGCAGCATCAGCAGATCGTTGGCCCCGTCCCCCACCGCGATCACCTGGTCCAGCAGGATCCCCTCCTGGCGGGCAATGGTCTCCAGCAGCTCCGCCTTTCGCTGGGCATTCACGATCGGGCCCAGGACATTCCCGGTCAGCTTCCCGTCCACCACCTCCAGCTCGTTGGAGTAGGCGTAGTCGATCCCCAGCCGGGCCTTGAGCGCGTCGGCGGCGATCGAGAAGCCTCCGCTGAGTACCGCGGTCCGATACCCCAGCCGCTTGAGGACCCGGATCAGCGTCTCCGCGCCCTCGGTCAGCGGCAGCTCGGAGGCGATCTTCCGTAGCACCGCCACGTCCATCCCCTTGAGCAGCGCCAGCCGCTGCCGGAGCGCCTCGTTGAAGTCCATCTCCCCCTGCATCGCCCGCTCGGTGATCTTGGCCACCTCCGCCATCACCCCGTGGGCGCGGGCCAGCTCGTCGATCACCTCGATCTGGATCAGGGTGGAGTCCATGTCCATCACCACCAGCCGCTTGCTGCGGCGGTAGATCCCCTCCCGCTGCAGGGCCACATCAAAGGTGCTGGCCATGGCCAGCGCCAGCAGGTCCCGCTTGAGGCGCTGGGCGCTCTCGTCGCTGGGCAGGCCGAGGGTGATCTCCAGCGAGGCCAGGGCGCCCTCGGAGAGGCGGGAGATCCGCTCGATGTTGCCCCCGTGGGCGGCCAGGGCAGTGGAGATCTGGTGCACCTCGGCCGCGCCCAGGGAGGGCCCGATGGCGGTGACCACGTGCCGCTGCACCGGGACCGTGCGGGGCGCGGTCTCCTCCAACGGTTCGAAGTCCAGCTCCACCCCCAGCTCCTTGGCGGTGAACAGGAGCTCCTTGAGGACGTGGCGCGAGCCGGCAAGCGACACCAGCAGGCTGAGGGTCAACCGTCCCCGCACCACCACCTGCTCGATGTCCAGCAGCTGGCCCCCCTCCTCCGCCACCACCTGGGTCAACCGGGCGGTGATCCCGGGATGGTCGTGGCCGGTGACGGTGATCAGGACGGGAGCGTTCGACGCGTGCATGGGCGCGGCTTCTACACGAATCGGCACGGCCCCGGGATGGGTGAGACCCCCTTAGGGTGCGTTCCAGAGCCGACGGACGCCGGCCGCCGTCAGCGCCGCCAGGCCGAACCTGGCGAACAGGCCCACCGGCAGGCACGCGGTCAGCCCGATCAGTGCGACGGTGCCCAGCCGCGCCGCGGCGCTCCGGACCGCCTGGCGCTGGGCCAACGCCTCCGCCTGGTCCAACGCCACCTCGGTGGTGGGCAGCGCCTCCAGCGAGACCTCCCGCCGCCAGCGCAGGCGCTGCAGCCACAGGTGCGCTGCCGCCACCAGGGGGACCGAGGCCAGCCCACCGGAGGTTCCTCCCAGCTTCACCGCCAGCCCGGCCGCGGTGGCCAGCAGCGCCGCCACGAGGAGATCTTGCGCATCCCGCCGTCTGCCCCGCGCCAACGGCGCCGCGAGGGGAGGAAGCTGCGTCGGCGTCAGGGTGCCCAGGTCGGGAACCGAGCACAGGTCTCCGCGGCGCAGGTAGCCTCGCTCGGCCCACAGGCCCAGGGCGGCGGGTTCCAGGGTGGCAACTTCCAGCTGGGTCGGAGAGTGGCGGCGAAGGACGCGGAGCAAGGCGGGCGGAGGATACCCAAGGGTCCGCCGGGGATCGAAACGCCCCCCCACGCCTGCCTGCCCAGCGGGAGCGGGTCTTGCGCCGGCCCGCCGACGAAGGACCCCCGCCCGCGCCGCAAAGAATCCTGGGGAGATCTTGAACCCCGGACCGGCACCCCGCAGGCTCCGCGGATGCCCTCCACCGCACTGGTCTACAGCTCACACAACCGGAGTCATCGGATTCACCACGATCTGATCGTTCAGCGGGCGCTGTCGGGCCGCGCGAACAAGCGGATCTTCCTGCTGCCAATGTCCATGTCCCCCCAGCACGGGGACGAGTTGGCGCTGCAGAAGCAGGAGGTGGAGACCTTCGCCTGGTACTTCCGCGGCTTCGCCGAGAAGGGGCTGGAGTTCGTCCCCTTCTATTGGAACAGCGCGCTGCGGCCGCAGGATGTGGAGCTGCTGTTCAAGTACCTGGAGGAGTCGGAGGTGGTGTTGCTGTCCGGTGGCTCCAGCATGGTCGGCCTGCGGCGCTACCGCGACCTGGGCGCGCGCTTTGCCAACGACCCGGACAAGTTCCGCAAGCTCCTGGAGCAGCGCCAGAAGCGGGGGCTGCTGACCGTGGGCTTCTCCGCCGGCGCGGACCAGTTGATGGAGAAGCTGTTCCGGGTCACCCACCACATCCCGGGCGACAACCGCGCCTTCGGTTTGATCACCGACACCCTGATCACCCTCCACCACGACCCTTCGCGAGACGCAGCGCTGTTCGACGCAGCCCGCGAGTTTCCGCAGTCCCGGGTGTTCGGCCTCCCCAACGACTCGGCGCTGTCCGTCTCCCGCGGGGTCACTCCCCAGGGCGCGCAGTGGCAGCTGACCGAGTTCATCATCGACACCAGCTGGGATCGGCCCGCCGACGCCTGGCACGTCCGCACCCGCACCGGCGCCACCATCCAGCACTTCTACGCGGACGGGCGGCACTGGTCCTTCCAGCAGGGAGACTGGATGTTGAGGGTGAAGTCCGCGGACGGAAAGCAGGACCAGAGCTGGGTCGGCTCCGGCAACCGATTGCTCGCCTACCAGTCACAACAGGCCCATGAGACGAAGTCGGCAGAGCAGCTGATCGCCGCGAACTAGAAAAAGGGGACAGGCTACATTTCCTGGCTGCTGGATTGCATCCCTGCAATCCGGAAGCCCGGAAATGTAGCCTGTCCCCTTTATTGTCTCGGTGCGCTACTTCCCCTGGAAGACAGGGGTGCGCTTCTCCAAGAAGGCCTTCATCCCCTCGCGCTGATCCTGCGAGCCGAAGAGCATGGAGAAGCCCTGGCGCTCCAGTTCATTGGCGGCGCGCAGGTCGGAGTCGGCGCCGAACTCGATCACCCGCTTGGCCTGGGCGATGGCCAGCGGCGCCTTCTTCATCATCTTGGCCGCCATCTCCCGGCAGTGGGGCAGCAGCCGGTCGGGCGGGAACACGTCCAGCACCAGGCCAATGTCCTTGGCCTTGGCGGCGTCGATGATCTCCCCGGTGAAGATCAGCTCCTTGGCCCGGACCCGGCCCACCAGGCGGGTCAGTCGCTGGGTGCCGCCAAAGCCGGGGATCACCCCCAGCCCCACCTCGGGCAGACCGAACTTGGCCTTCTCCGAGGCGTAGATCAGGTCACAGCACAGGGCCAGCTCACAGCCGCCGCCCAGGGCGAAGCCGTTCACCGCGGCGATGGTGGGGATGCTCAGCGACTCCATCAACTGGAACACCCGGTGGCCGACCCCGGCGAACTCCCGCGCCTCGTTGGGGGTCAGCTCCGCCATCTCGGTGATGTCCGCGCCGGCGACGAAGGCCTTCTCTCCCGCCCCGGTGACGATCAACGCCCGCAGCTGGCTGTTGTGGGCCAAAAAGCGCAGCGCCAGCTCGGTCTCCTGCAGCGCCTTGGTGTTGAAGGCGTTGAGGGCCTTGGGGCGATCAATGGTCAGGATCGCCAGCGAGTCTTCAAATTCCAGCCGGATGTTCTCGTAGGCCATGGGCCAGTTCTCCCTCTTAGTACTTGTAGAAACCGCGCCCGCTCTTCTTGCCGTACCAGCCGGCGTCCACGTACTGGCGCAGCAGCGGGCAGGGGCGGTACTTCGGATCGCCCAGGCCCTTGTGCAGCACCTCAGCGATGAACAGCACCGTGTCCAGGCCAATGAAGTCCGCCAGGGTCAGCGGGCCCATCGGCTGGTTGGTCCCCAGCTTCATCGCGGTGTCAATGTCCTCGGGCGTCCCCAGCCCCTCCATCAGGGCGTAGCAGGCCTCGTTGATCATCGGGATCAGGATCCGGTTCACGATGAACCCCGGGTAGTCCTTGGAGACCACCGTGGTCTTCCCCATCTTCTCCGCCAGCCCCTTGGTGGCCGCGTAGGTCTCCTCGGAGGTGGCCGCGCCGCGGATCAGCTCCACCAGCGACATCAGCGGCACCGGGTTCATGAAGTGCATCCCGATCACCGCGTCCGGCCGCTTGGTGGCGGTGGCGATGCGGGTGATCGGGATCGAGGAGGTGTTGGTGGCCAGCACGCCGCCGGGGCGTACCACCCCGTCCAGCTCGGTGAAGATCTTCCGCTTCAGATCCTCATTCTCGGTGACCGCCTCAATGGCCACGTCCACGTCCTTGGCCACGGTGGCGGAGGTCACCAGGCGGAGGTTGTCGTTGGCCAGCTTGGCGGTGGCCTCGTCGATCTTCTTCTTCTCCAGCAGCTTGGCGATCCCGCCCCGGATGCGGGTCTCGGCGCGATCCAGCGCCTCCTTCTGCGCGTCGGCCAACGTGACCTTCAGCCCCGCCGTCAGACCGACCTGCGCGATCCCCGAGCCCATCTGCCCGGCGCCCACGACCAGAACGTGTTCCATCGCCATGTGCTTGCCACCTCGAAACCAGAGAAGTAGCGCGCTCATACGACGGTCCGGATTCGACCGCCAGCGGGGACTCGGGGACCGTCGGGCGTGGGAAGACGCGGCTAACGACGCCCCAGGGTGAGGTGGTAGGTCCGCTCCCCGCCTACCTCCAGGGTGCGCTTGCCTGCCTCCTGCCCTCCCCCGGCCCGGTCGATCACATAGCGGGCCTCGTACCTTCCTTCGGAGAGGGACACCTTCTGCTCCAGCTGCGCGGGGGCGCCGTGGGGGAAGGCCTGCACCTCGCGCTTGAGCAGCTCGTTCTGGGGGTTCCAGAGCTGCAGCTCCAGTTGGGTGATTGCCTCCCCGCTGGAGTCCAGCCGCCAGACCAGCTGGCGATCCTGGGGGAAGAGGCTGCTTTGGTAAAGCCACGCCCCCAGCGCGACCAGCGCCAACACCGGCAGGCGGCGCAGCAGCGGATGGGACAGCGGCCCCGGTCGGGTTGGCTCGGACAGCGGCTACTCCTTCTTGGGGGTGCGGCGCTGCCGGCGGGTGCTGACCTCGGAGACCACCAGGGTGGGCTTGGCCTGCGCGCCCGGCTTGTCGGAGGGGATCAGCCGGACCTCGGCCTTGATCTCCACAGTCATCCCGGTGAGCAGCTTGAGGAACTCCTCCCGCAGCTTCTCTGACTGGAGGAAGCCGCGGATCTCCTCGGAGACCACCCGGCTGACGTCGGTCTTGGCCTTCTCCGCCTGGCCCAGGATCACGCCCAGCATCTCCTTGGGGACCTTGAGCTGCCCGGCGAGGCTGCGCAGCCCCTCCTCGGTCATGAACAGCGCGCCCAGCCCGGCGACGGCCATCTTCTTCACGAACTCGGAGACGCCCCAGCCCCCACCGGGGTGGACGTCGCCCTCTTCGAAGTCTTCTGGCTCGTCGTTCGGGTTCATCCCTGGCCTCCGCCTGTGGACACTAGCCTTGGTGGCTGTGGGGGGCAGCCTGGATCACCTGCAGCGGCACCCGGGAGTTCTCCTGTGAAATGCGGCCGGCCAGGGTCTTGGCGATCTCCATGAACGCCTTGGCCTCCTGGCTGTCCGGGTGGCCCAGCACCACCGGCACCCCGTTGTCCCCGCCCTGGCGGATCCGCAGCTGCAGCGGGATCTCTCCCAGGAAGGTGATGCCCATCAGCTCGCCGGCGCGCTTGCCGCCGCCGTGATCGAAGATCTCGGTGGTCTGGTTGCAGTGCGGGCAGATGAACTGGCTCATGTTCTCGATGATCCCCAGCACCGGGATCGAGACCTTGTCGAACATCTGCTTGGCGCGCACCACGTCCGCCAGCGCCACGTCCTGCGGGGTGGTGACCAGCACCGCGCCGGCCGCGCGCAGCTGCTGGCTGATGGTCAGGGCCACGTCGCCTGTGCCCGGGGGCAGATCCAGCACCAGGTAGTCCAGCTCGCCCCAGTTCACGTCCCGCAGCAGCTGGGTCAGCGCGCCGTGCAGCATCGGTCCGCGCCAGATCAGCGCCTGGTCCGCCTCCACCAGGAAGCCAATCGACATCACCGAGATCCCGTGGGCCTCCAGCACGTCCAGCTTCTTGCCGTCGCGGCTGACCGGCTTCTTGGTGATCCCGGTCATCAGCGGGATGGACGGTCCGTAGAAGTCCGCGTCCAGCAGGCCGACCTTGGCGCCGCAGCGGGCCAGGGCCACCGCCAGGTTCACCGAGACGGTGCTCTTGCCCACTCCGCCCTTGCCGGCGCCCACCAGGATCACGTTCTTCACCCCGGGCAGCATCCCGTCCTTGTTGGCCATCCCCGCCGGGGCCGACCGCACCCGCGCCCCCCACTCGATGTCGAAGTCGTTGATCCCCGCGCCCTTGAGCGCGGCCTCCGAGTCCGCCTGGATCTTCCCCTTCAACGGACAGGCCGGGGTGGTCAGCTCGATCTTGAACTTCACCTGGTTGCCGGTGATCCGGATGTCTTTGACCATCCCCAGCTTCACCAGGTCCTGGTGCAGCTCGGGATCCATCACCTTCGACATCGCGGACAGGACATCACTCTCGTTGAGGCTCATGGGGCGCGCACACTCTCAAGGGGCGGGGCCAGCGTCCAGTCTCGATGGGGCCCCCGGTATCAGCGGGCGTTGCCTCGGGTATCTGCCTGGCTGGTCCCCTGGCTGGGTTAACCGCGCTCGGTCAGCTGCGCCAGGGCGTTGTCCAAAGACTCGATCAGCGGGGCCACCGCGGTGGGATCGATCCGGGTCTCCTTGAGCAGCAACAGCGCCGCCCGGCAGACCTCCGGGTCCACGTGGATCCCCAGGGTGAGCAGGTAGGGATCGTACCGGCCGCCCATGGTGCTGCCGCCGGCGTTGAAGGTCCCGGTCATCAGCCCGGTCTTGCGGCTCCACTCCACCGAGATCCGGGAGAAGACCAGCTGGATGTGGTGGGGCGGTTCGCCCTGGTGGGTCCAGACGAAGAGTTCGGTGCCGTTGTCGCCCAGGAACCAGCGGACCTTGCCCTCGTCCGGGTCGGACTGGAGGGTGGCAGGATCGATCTCCCGAAGGGTCCCACCCAGCTTCTGCAGCTGTTCGTCCGACGGCCTCATTCCAGCGCCGCCACTTTGAAGGTCCCGTCTTCACGAACCAGCCGCACCGCCTTGCCATCCCCGATCGGGAACAGCACTTCGTCCGCCTCGAACCGGGGAGCAGCGCCGTCCAGGGCGGCGCGGGCGCGGGCCAGCCGCTCCTGGGCCAGCGGTTCGGACTGGAAGTCCTGGGCGAAGGCCGCGGGGGTGTACTGCGCCCGCCAGCCTCCGGAGAGCAGCGCGTAGGCGCCGGCGAAGTCCCGGCCGTCCACCGCAGAGAGGAAGGCGCGCAGGGTCTGCTGGGCCAGCTCACCGCCGCCGTCGATCACCCGCCAGCCTTCGCGATCCACCAGGCTCACCGGGGTGCCGGACAAGCGCAGCTCACCGGTGGAGGCGCGCAGCTGCCGGGCGCGGGCGGCGCGGACGGTGGGATCGGCGTAGCGGGCGCGGAAGGCGGCCTCACTCTCGCCTGTCTGGGGATCGAGCAGCGCGTAGGCGGCGTCCAGCTGCCCCTGCTCCAGGGCCTCCGCGTAGGCCAACGCCGCCGCGGCGGGACCCGAAGACTGCTGAGCATCCCGGCAGTGGGCCTCGCTGGACACGGCGGTCCGACACGCGACGAGCGCTACACACATCCCTGCGACCGCGGCGGTTCGGCGACCGGCGCGGAGCTCTGTCAACGGTGAAGGCAGCGACCGTGTCCCATGGGTGGAGCGAAACAGAAAAAAGCTGCGTCGAAGCGCGACGTTAGCACTCCGCCTGTCGCTCCCAAGTTTACAGACGCAGGGTTCTGGGGCCCACCAGGTCCGGAGGAAGCGCGTCGGGGACCCACATCGCCCACACCTGGGCCGAGGTCAGCTCCTGCGCCGCCGAGGCCAGTGCCCCCAGCCCGCTCTTGCCGCCACCGAAGGGCAGCAGTTCGTACTCGCTGCGCTTCTCCCCGGCCAGGGCCAGCGCCCGGCGGCAGGCCTCGTCAAAGGAGCCGATCCGGTCCACCAGCCCTGCCTCCAGCGCGGTGGCCGCCGAGTACACCCTGCCCTCTCCCCGCTGATGGACCTGGTCCCGGGTCATCCCCCGCGACCCTCCCACCAGATCCAGGAAGGCCTCGTAGGTCTCCTGCACCTCGGTCTCCAACGACTCCCGCTCCGGACCGGTGAAGGGGCGCGAGGTGGAGTGCAGCCCCGCGTTCTGGCCAAAGGCGATCACCTCCCTGGCCACCCCCAGACGCGCGAACAGCTCCGAGGTCTCGAACTTGCCGGCGAACACGCCGATCGACCCGACCAGGGACATCGGGCCGCCCCAGATCTCATCGGCGGCCAGCATCGCCATGTAGCCGCCGCTGGCCGAGATGCGATCAAAGTAGGCGATCACCGGCTTCTTCCGCTGGAGGTTGCGCGCCTCCTCCAGGATCAGCTCCGAGGCGATCGCCGAGCCTCCGCCGCTGTTGACGTACAGCAACACCGACTCCACCCGGGGATCGTGCTGGGCTGCGCGCAGCGCCTTGGAGATGGACTTTGCGCCGGCGAACGAGCCGAGGCCCCGCCCCCCCTCGCCCGAGACGATCATGCCCTCCACCTTCACCAGCCCCACCCGGGCCTTGGCGCGCATGGACATCCACCCAGGCGCCCAGGGCTGCTGGCGGGAGTAGGCGCGGTAGCTGGCCAGCCGGACCCGCTTTTCATCCTTCTTCTCTTCGGACTTCTTCTCCTTCTTCTTCTCCGCGGGCGGGCCGATTCGCCGCTCGAAGGGCCGGACCTCCACCGCGCCTCCGGTGAGGAACTCCGGCAGGTCCGCCTCGCTGACGATTGAATCGCACAGCCCCTCTGCCAGGGCGCGACGGGCGCTGTACGGTCCCTGGTCGATCTTCTCCCGGACCTGGTCCACAGACAGCCTGCGGGTGCGGGAGATCACCCCCACCAGGTGGAGGTAGCGCTCCTCCAGCAGGCGGGAGAGCAGCCCCCGGACGTTCTCCGAGATGGCCGGCTCGGTGAACAGCTCCGGCGCGGTCTTGAACGGACCCCGGCGGACGAAGTGCGCGCCGATCCCAAAGCGCTTGAAGGCCGCGCCGGCGGCGGTGGCCTCCGCGGCAAAGCCGGTGACGTCCAGCCGGCCGGCGGACGGCATCAGGATCTGATCCATCTCACACAGCAGCACGTACTCGGAGGTGCCGGCGGTCACCGCGAAGCCCACCGCCTTCTTCCCCGCCGCCCGGAAGGAGCGGATCAGCGCGGCGATCGCCTCCCGCTTGGCCGGCGCCACCTCCAGGGTCTCCAGGTCGAACATCGCGCCGTGTACCGTGGGATCGCGCGCCACCTCTTCTAGCTGCTGCTGCAGCTGCGCCACCGAGGTGACAGTGGCCGGCTCGGCCTTCTTGCGGAACAGCGAGAGGCCCTTGCGCTTGCCGGGGCGGTACGGCGGGTCGCCCTCCAGCCGGAAGTGCAGGTAGGACACCCGGCGGCGTCGGCGCAGCAGCCGCAGGGGGCCACCGAGGACGGCGAACAACAGCCGGAACAGATTGACGATCAGCGCGATCACGGGCCGCATGGACGCCCACTCTGCCAGCCCCCAACCCGGGGCGCTGCTGCGCAATTGCCTCGTGGTAGGCTCTCCGACATGCGCCTGACCCGCATCGTCTCCCTGGCCCTCGTCAGCCTCTCGCTGTTCTCCGCCGCCGGCTACGCGCAGAGCCGCCGCCCGCACGAATTCCAGGCGCCGCGCGAGATGAGCGAAGCGGAGATCGCCGCCGCCAAGGAGCGCAGCCGCGCAGGTTCGGACATCAACCGCTGGGGCAAGGACACCACCGGGGAAGTGGCCGGTCCGCCGTGGATGGCGATCGGCCTGATGGTCCTGGTGTTCGCCGTCGCCGCGCCGTTCGCGCTGCGCGCCTACCAGAACACCGCCAGCGAGATCCGGGAGCGGAGCACCGCCCCCTCGGCCGGGGCCGGTCGCCCTCCTCCGGCCCGCCGGGCACCGCCCCGGCCGCCGGACGCCTGAGGTTCGGTCCGCGAGATCTTCGGATTCGGGTCCCGCGCGGGTCAGGAGGCAGCGGGCGGGTCCTGAACCGCGTCCACCGGGGCCACAGTCACCCGGACCTCTCCCTCCGGACCGACCTCGATCTTCACCGGCAGGAACCGCTCCAGGATCCGGGCGTTGGTGGTCAAATGGGAGGTCACCTCCGAGGGGGTGAACCGGGAGGAGACCGGGCGCTGACCGGGGATCACCCCCGCGGCCAGCAGCGCGGCGGGCACCAGCAGCTGGTCGCCCAGGTGTTCGTCCACCGCGCCACCGCTGGCCATGAAGGCGGTGGCCTGCGCCGCCGCCTCCCGGCCCACCTGTTCGGCCGGCTTGCCCCGGTCTCCCAGCGCGGTGAACCCGGCCACCGAATGTTCGAACTGGGCCTTGATGAACACCGCGGTGCCCCTGGAGTGGCGCGCCGCCAGCGGGAGGTTCTCGGTGGTGGCGTAGATCCCCTTCTCCCGCAGCACCGCCAACGCGGCCGCGCCCTGCCGTTCGGCGATCCCCAGGCCGAGCCCGGCGATGAACGAACCCACGTCCATGTCCTGCAGGGTCCCGCGCGAGGGGAGGTTCACCCCGCGATCCACCGGTGAGGGCGGGGACACCACTGCCCGGATCTCCCCCCCGCCCTGCGGATAGAAGCCCGCCTCCTTGAGGTGCAGCTCCAGGGTCAGCCCCAGGCGGGCCAGCATCGGCGCCCACACCGCGGCCAGGTACGGGTAGCTGGGGCTGTGCGGCTGGTGGGTCCCGCCGCGCAGGGTCAGCTGTCCTCCGCCGGCCAGGGCCAGCGGGTAATAGAGACACTGCAGCAGCAGCGCGGTGCTGCCGGCGGTCCCGATCTCCAGCAGGTACTCTCCGGGGCGCACCGGCCCGGGCGTGAAGGTCAGCTCGGAGGCGCCCACCTCGGCGCCCTGACTGGAGGAACCGCTGATCGCCTCCGCCCCCCGCACGCAGGCCAGGTGCTGGGGCCGCAGCCCGGGCGGCTTGCGGTGGGCCCGGATGTTCCGCAGCGTGAACGGGGTCTGGGTGATCAGCGAGAGAGAAAGCGCGCTGCGGAGGATCTGTCCGCCCCCCTCCCCTTCGCTCCCATCCAGCACCACCAGCTTCGGCACGTCCCCGCTCCCGGAAATGGCGGCGGAGAGTAGTTGGCAAACCGGCTCCAGACCAGCAGCGATGGACGGCAAGGGTTCGCTGGGGCACCTTCCCGCCGCCCATGGCCATCGCGATCTTCGCCCTCACCTACCTGTTCATCGCCGGCGTCCGCGTCCCCTGGGTGAAGCTGGATCGCACCGGAGGCGCCCTGCTTGGAGCGGTGCTGATGGTGGTCACCGGCGCGGTGTTGCCGGAGCAGGTCATGGAGGCCATCGACGGGGGGACGATCGTCCTTTTGCTGGGGATGATGATGCTGGCCTCCTACCTCTCCGAGGCTGCCTTCTTCCGGGCCGCCGCCTACCACGCGGTCCGGGTGGCCCGGACCCCGCGCACCCTGCTGGTCGCCGTCTCCGCGGTCAGCGCGGTGATGTCCGCCTTCCTGGTCAACGACACCGTCTGCCTGATGCTGACCCCGCTGGTCCTGGCGGTGGTGGCCGAGTCCAGGCTGCCGCCGCTGCCCTACCTCCTGGCGCTGTGCATGAGCTCCAACGCCGGCAGCGCGGCCACCTTCACCGGCAACCCGCAGAACATGCTGATCCAGGGAGCCTCGGGGATCCCGTATGCGACCTTCCTGGCCCACATGGCGCTGCCGGCGGCGCTGTCCACCGGGGTGGTGATCGGGGTGCTGCTGTTCGCCTTCCGCCATCAACTCCCGCGCGAGCCGATCCAGCCCCATCCCCCTCCGCCGCCGGTCGATCGCCCGCTGTTGTGGCTCAGCTCGCTGGCGCTGTTGGGAGTGGTGGTGGCCTTCTTCCTGGAGGCGCCGATGGGCTGGGCGGCGCTGGCCGGGGCGGCGTTCGTGATGACCGTCTCCCGCCACGAGCCGCGGCGCGCGCTGGAGCGGGTGGACTACCAGCTGCTGTTGTTCTTCTCGGCGCTGTTCATCGTGGTCTACGGGGTGAACCAGGAGGGCTGGGCGGACCGGATCCACCAGGCGTTCGCGCCGCTGCTGGCGGGAGGACCGATCCGGGAGGCCTGGGGCTTTGCCGGCCTCAGCCTGCTGGCCTCCAACCTCTTCTCCAACGTGCCCTTCGTGATGCTGGCCCGCAGCTGGGTGCCGGCGCTGCAGGCCCCGGGGCTGGGCTGGGAGGTGCTGGCGCTGTCCTCCACCCTGGCCGGCAACCTCACCCTGGTGGGCAGCGTGGCCAACCTGATCGTCTTCGAGCTGGCCAAGGAGAAATACCGGGTCGGCTTCTGGGAGTACGCCAAGCTGGGGATCCCGGTCACCCTGATCAGCCTGGTGCTGGGGATGGCGGCCCTGCTGGCGCAGCACGCCCTGCTGGGCACGCTGCGCTAGGGAGCGGCCCCCTTTTTGGGGGTCTGCAGATCCGAGGGCAGCCGCGGCGAGGAGAGCAGCTGGGTGAACACCTTCCAGCGCTCCTCCACCGAGTCCCCGCCCCGGGCCTCCACGTACTGGCGGACCAGGTCCTTGCCCAGGTTGTAGTTGATCACGTAGCTGCGGTAGTGGTCGATGAACTTGATCCGCTGCGCCGCCCGCTCGGGGCTCATCAGCGCGTAGCGGACCAGCAGCCGGATTGACTCCGCGTCGTCCAGGCCCTGATCCAGCCGCCGACGGGCCACCTCGTTGGCCGCGTAGCCCACCTTCTCCGCCAGGTTCTGGATCCGGTAGTAGTTGGCCGCCCCTGCGGGATCCAGCCCGGCCAGCGGGAAGATCGTCTGCTGCTCGAACTGCACCCGCTCCTCGTCGGGAAAGGCCAGGTCCACCCCGTAGTTGGCGCTCCCCTCGGCGATCAACGACTGGGGGCTGTAGAGCGGATAGACGGTGAACTCCACCCAGCCCCTGCCCTGCACCAGGGTCTGCTCCAGCAGCGCGTTGTAGACGTGGTGGCCGGGGTAGCCCTCGTGACAGGCCAGGTCCAGAGCGCGGTCGATGTAGATCGGCAGCTCGGTGTTCACCTGGATCAGGCTGTGGAACTTCCCCTGGTACCAGTTGTAGCCGCTCCACGGCTTGTCCTTGACGTACTCGAGGACGAAGGTCTCTCCCGGGGGCAGCGGGATCCGCTCGGCGGTCTTCTTCCGGCAGGCGGCGATCGCGGCCTGGAACACCCCGTCCAGGCGCTCGGGGGGGATCACGAAGCGGTTGCGGAAGGCGTGGTAGCGCTCGTGGAGGGGGCCGGTCCCCGGCAGCGCCTGGTCCAGCGCGTCCAGCGCCGGCTGGAAGCTCTCCAGCGGGTGGGTGGGTGCCACCGCGTCGTAGAGGGCGCGCGACTCCTGGTCGAACGGCAGCCGCTTTCCCTCCAGGTGCTCCACCCAGGAGGTCAGCGCCTGCAGCTGGCGGGTCAGGTAGTTGCGCCGCAGCTGCTCCGCCGTCCCGTCCTCGTACTGGGGGGTGCGCTCCACCTCGGCGATCAGGGTCACCGCCTCGCTGTGGATCGCCGGCAGCGTCTTCTTCTGCGCCTTGACCTCCTCCCGCCACGCGGGTGGGCCATAGAAGGCGTCCACGTAGCCGTCGTCATGCTCACCGACGGCCAGCACCAGCTTCACGTACGACTCGGCAAGTGAGTTCATGTCCTGGACCGGGGGCCTGCGGGTTCGGGCGGCGCAGCCCACCGCGAAAAGCGAGAGCACGACCGCGGCGAGCGGGGAGGGACGGCGCGAAGAGGAGGTCATCAACATTCCTGGGGAGAAGAATTGGGTTCGATCAATCCGGATCCGGAAGCTCACCGGGGGGCAACGCGTCCTCCTCCGGCGCAGCGGGCGGCGGCCGGTTCTCCTTGCCGGTCCGGTTCGTGTCGTCGGGGGGCGCCGAGAGCTCCCGGGTCACAGGCTTCACCGCCGGACCACCGCGGCGGTCCTTGGGGCTCAGCTCGCTGACGAACCGCTTGGCCAGCCGATCCACCAGGGCCACCATCCGGGCCCGGTACAGCTCCGGGGTCTTCCCCACCGCGAACGGATCCAGATGCGGGGTGCTCAGCTCCAGCTCGTCTTCGTCGATCGGGTGACGCCAGGCCTCTGCCCCGTCCAGGAAGAACATCCGGGCGTAGCCCTTGAAGTAGGCTCCGGCCCGCCCGTTGCGGCTGTGCATCCCGTACTCGGAGATCACGAACTCCACCACCGCGTCCGCGCCCAGCGGCCGCAGCAGCTCGTAGTCCGGCGGGTTGGCTGGCACCTCCTCCACCAGGAAGCTCTCCAGCACCGTGGCCACGCTGGCCGGATCCACGGCATGGGTCCAGGGTGACTCCGCCGGCAGTCCGCTGAGGGTGGTGGCCCGGAGCCGGTCGGAGAGCTCGAAGCGGGTCAGGCCCCGCTGCAGCTTCACCGCCAACCGCCGATCCGCCTCCTTGGCGTCCAGCTTCTTGAGCTTGCCGCCGTAGGCGCCGTCTTCCCTGAACACCAGGGCCCGCGGGCCGGCGTCATCTTCGATCCGCGAAATGAAGGCGGGACGCTGGACGCGGTCCAGCTCGCTGCCCGACAATCGTCGGTGTCCGCACGCGAGCGCCAACATCGCGAACCCCACCACCCAGAGCTTCGACATAGGCTGGCCTCATACCAGAGCCTTCCGGGTCTGGACCTGTCCTGTGGCATTCAGCTAAAGCCCCTGCACTTTTCCGTCGAGAGAGAACATGGCGATGCGGTCCACAAGCAATCCGTTCGGCGTGATGATGGCCGCAGTGCTGCTGGGGTGCGCTGCCCCCTCGGCGCAGGCCCCCTCCCCTCCGGTGCCCACCCAGGCGCCCCCACCCGGCGCCCCCGCTCCGGCGGCGGCGACGGCCCCGGCGGAGAATGGCGCCCCCGAAGGCGCGTTTGCCGGCTGCGCCGCCAACATCGGGGAGGGCCTCACCCGCGAGCTGACCCTGGCCGGCCGCAAGGCAACCCAGACCGGCGCCCGGCTGCGCTTCACCGAGCCTGATTTGGACGGACAGCTGGTGATCGGGGTGCTGGGGCCGATCAACGAGGACTCCGGGCTCAACCTGCTGGCGTTGCGCAAGTACCTGGCCTTCTTCACCGAGCACCAGGCGGAGGCGGTGGTGGTGACCGGAGATTCGGGGGAGACCCCCAGCAGCATGGACCGGATGCTCAAGGAGCTCTCTGCCGCCGGGCTGCCGGTCCTGGTGGCCTCCGGAAACCGGGAGTGCAAGGAGGACTTCAACCAGGGGGTGGCGCTGGCCCAGACCCGCTTCGACGGGATCGTGAACCTCAACGCGATCCGCTCGGTCGAGCTGGGGGGGATGACCTTCGTCTCCCTCCCCGGCTACCACGACCCCAACTACATCACCTGTGAGACCGGCTGCCGCTACGACGACCGCACCCTGGCCGACGTGATCACCCTGGCCAAGGAGGCCCGGACCCCGGTGGTGCTGGTGTCCCACGGTCCTCCCAGGGGCGCCTCCAGCCAGTCGCTGGACTACGCGACCAGCGCCGGAAACGTGGGCGACCCGCAGGTGAACAAGGTGATCACCGAGGGGAAGATCGCCTTTGGGCTGTTCTCCAACATCAAGGAGGCCGGGGGCCGCGCCACCGCGGCGGATCTGGCCACCCAGATCCCGGAGGGCAAGAGCGTCAAGACGCTGATGCTCAACCCCGGGGCGGCGGACACCTCCCGATGGGAAATGAACGGCGGCTGGGCCTCCTTCGGCTCGGCGGCGGTGGTCACCTACTCAAAAGGGAAGGCGAGCTGGAAGCTGTTCAAGGCGCCCAAGCCGACCGCGGAGGAGAAGAAGGCGGCCAAGGCCCTGGAACCCGCCCGCACCCCGAAGCCGAACAAGAAGCCAAAGCCGACCGCCCCGTGAACCCCGCGCCCAGGCCCCCTGCCGCCGTGCAACCTCCCCAGCTCCCCCCCGCAGCCAAGAAGCGCCGCCTGGGAGAGATCCTCCTCGACGCCGGGCTGATCACCCAGCTTCAGCTCAACGCCGCCCTCTCCGAACAGAAGAAGTGGGGCGGCAAGCTGGGACGGGTGTTGGTGGAGATGGGCTTCGTGGATGAGGAGTCGATGGTGCTGGCGCTGTCCCGCCAGCTCTCCTTGCCGCGGGTGAATCTGGAGACCGCCCGCCTGGCCCCGGACATCGTCCAGCACCTGCGCCTGGACATCGCCGAGCGCTACGGGGTGTTCCCGCTGGCCTTCGACCCCAAGCACAAGTTACTGACCCTGGCGACGTCCGATCCCACCAACCAGGAGGCGCAGGGCGAGCTGGCCTTCTACACCGGGTACAAGATCCAGCTGGCGGTGTGCGGGACCAGCGCCATCGACAAGGCGATCCGCCGCTACTACTACGGTGAGCAGACCACCGCCTCGGACACCACCAGCCCCGAGGCGCTGGGGGTCAATGAGATGTCGTTGAGCGCCGAGGATCTGATCGATCGATCCGGCGCACACACCCTGCCGCCGTCCCTGGCCACCCCGGTCCCCGCGCCGCTGCCCCCCAACGCCGCCGCGCAGGTAGCCCAGCAGGAGCTGAGCCGCCAGGTCAAGGAGCTGACCGAGCGGCTGGGCGCGCTGGAGAAGCACGCCGCCAATCAGGTCCGTGCGCTGCGGGGGCTGTTCGAGCTGATGGTGGAGAAGGGCTTCATCACCCGCGACGAGTACCTGGCCAAGGTCCGCTCGCGGGAGTGAGCGGGCCCCTCAGACCAGCATCAACCCCTCGTCGCCTTCGATCGCGCCGCCGCCCAGCACCGCCTCGGTGGCCCGGCGGCGGTCCTCGCTGAGCTGGGAGATCAGGGCCAGGATCTGGGGGTGGGCCTTGACCACGTCGTCGAAGTCCGGCCGCGGCAACCGCAGCAGCGAGGTGCGCTTGGTGGCCGAGACGGTGGCCGAGGCGGGCCCCTTCTGCAGCAGCGACATCTCCCCGAACACGTCACCCTCCTTGAGACGGGCCAGCACCCTGGCCTCCTTCATCACCTCCACCTCGCCGGAGAGCAGCACGTACAGCCCGTCGGTCTGCCCCCCTTCGCGGATGATGGTGTCGCCCTTCTTCACGTCCCGGGCCCGGAAGCGCTCGATCAGCGTCTTGCGCTCCTTCTTGGCGAACGGCTGGAAGAGCGGCGCGGTGTTCATCACGTTGGACAGCAGCCGCTGACGGCAGAACTTCTTCAGCGCCTGGGCCACCTGCGGATAGCGGTGGGAGAGGTGCGCCAGCACCGTGGCGGAGATCTCCAGCAGCTGGGTGTCCTCGTGGTTGCTGTCCACCGAGGCGGTGCGGGCGGCGCCGGAGAGCAGCGCCATCTCGCCGAAGAACGAACCCTCCGGCAGGGTGGCCAGGGTCCGGGACTGGCCCTGATCCTCGCGGACCACCTGCACGCTGCCGCCGCAGATCACATAGAAGGCGTCGCCCACGCTCCCCTGGTCGATGATCCGCTCCCCCATCCCGAAGCGCTTGAGCGGGCAGCGCTCGAACAGCTCGATGAAGGCGTCGGCGGGGAGATCAGAGAACAGCGGGATCTTGGGCAGCCCGCCCTGGAGCTGGGAGTCGGCGTTCTGGCCCTCGTCGGCCAACGAATCCTCGGCCTGCTCTTCGGAGCTCACCCCGCGCTGGGTGAGTCCGGCCAGGGCGGCCATCTCCACCGCATGCAGCAGGCTGTCTCCCTCCAGCTCCAGTTCGGTGAAGGTGGGGATGCGGGGCGGGGGCGGGGGCGCGGCTTGAGCCGGCGGCGGCACCGTCGGACGAGCCACCGGGAGCGGGGCCGGAAGAGGGAAGTCGTAGGTCGGCTCCCCGCCGGAGATCATGTCCAGGTCCAGCTCGTCAAAGGCGGAGAAGGCCGCCAGGGTCCGCTCGATCTCGCGCTTGTGGCCGGTCTCCGCGGTGGTGGGGGAGGCGGTGTACCCGGGCCTGATCAGCTCCGGACGCGGCGCCGGAGCGGGCGCGACCTCCGGGGCCCCCGGGAGCCAGATCCGGCTGTGGCGCGCGGTGGGAAAGGCGGAGGGAGGCGGCGCCGCCTCGGCGACCTGTGCGGACAGCTCCAACTCCAGCGACGGCGCCTGCTCCGGCGGCGGGGCCTCCGCGTGCTTCTTCACCGTCAGCTCGACGACGAACTCGTCTTCGTCATGGAGGTCGGGCAGCTGCACCACCGGGACCTCGCCGGTCCCCCGGCGCGACTTGAGCCCGGGCGGGCCGGGATCCATCGCCGCCGGCGTGCGCGGGGGCTCCTGGGGGGCCAACTGGAGCTCCAGCTCCGGAGGCAGCTGGGCGGAGTGATCCAGCTCCAACCCCGGGGAGCCGTCGCCCTCCATCGACAGGTCCATCCCGCCGTCCTCCGCCGAACCGGAGCCCAGCGCCTGCTCCGCCTCGCGCGCCGCGGCCTCGAGGTCGATCTCTCCGTCCAACTCCAGGGCGGCCGGCCTGGGCACCGGCGGCGCCACCTTGCGGGGCGGCGGCGGAGCCTGACGAGGTGTTTCGACCGGGGACGCTGGCGCCAGCTCCACGCCCTCCCCGGTGTCCGGGGGCAAATCGATCGGCGCGAACTTCCCGGCTGCCGGCAGCTCCACCGTCTTGCGCGGGCTCCGCGACGGCCCTCCGGTACGGCTGGCGTACAGTCCGGCCAGCATCTGCTGCACGCCCTTGTGCGCCGGATCCAGCTCCAGGATCAGCTTGGAGGCGGCAATGGCCCGGGGAAGAAAGCCCTCCTTGGCGAAGCCCTCGGCCGCGGATTTGTAGGCCTCGATCGCCTTGTCCCGGGAGGTCTTTCCGCCGGCCTTGGCCCAGGCGTCTCCCATCCGCAGGCGCGCCTGGAGATCCTTGGGGTCCGCCGCGCAGTAGGCCTCGTACAGCTCCGCCGCCTTGGCGAACTTGCCCTTCGAGAAAGACTCGGTGGCCTTGTCCTTGAGGCGGCGCAGGTCCATTACTTGTTGGGCTCCGCGACCGCGCTGCCCAGCCGGGAGAGGGCCGCCTCCGCGCTCTCCCGGACCGTGCGGTAGTAGTCGCCTTTGAGTGCGTCCAGCGGTTCGTGGTTCCGGTCGGTGGCCAGCCTGGCCATCGCCTGGGCCGCGGCGGCGCGGACGTCCGGGCTGTCGTGGTACAGGTCCTTGGCCACCACGTCCGCGGCCTTCGCGTCGCCTATTTCCCCCAGCGCCCACAGCACGTCGCGCCGGGCCACCCCGGTGGGATCGTCCAGGTACTTGATCAGGGGCTCCACCGCGGAGCCCGCCTTGAGCGACCCCAGCAGCCGCGCCGCATAGGCCGCGTCCGGGCCGCCCTCCTTCACCACCGCGATCAGGCCGTCCGCCGGGGCCGGCTCCATTCCCGCCTCCAGCAGCGCGGACATCAAGCGCAGGCCGCCGCCCGCCAGCTTGGGCAACAGCTCCAGGATCCGCTGCTGGCCCTCCGGCCCCTGGGCGGCCAGCGCCTCGGCCGCCGCGGACTGGACGTCCCGGTCTGGATCCAGCAGCCCCTTGGACACCGCATCTTGGCCCGCCTCCCCCTGTGGGGCCAGCGCGGAATAGGCGGCGGCGCGCAGCTGCGGGCTGGGATCACGGGTGTGCTGCAGTGCCAGCTCCATCACCCCCGGTGCGCGCAGCGCCCCCAGCGCGCGCAGCGAGAGGGCCAGCATCCGCAGCTGGTCCTCGGAGGCGTCGTCGATCAGCTCCGCCGGGGCGGCGGCGGTCACCCGGACCTTGCCGCTCTCCCGCACCCGGGCCTGGTTGGCGGCCTCCACCCGTTGGAACAGGTCGTCCCGCTTGCCTCCGGCCTCCTCCGCCGTTCGTCCGGGCTGACCTCCGAAGCCGGGCCCGTACTGCTGGCCCAGATCTGCCTTCACCCAGTCCGCGCGCAGCGCCTGCACCGCCTTGAGCTCCTCGTCGAAGATCTTCTGCACCGCGGGGGCCAGGCTGCCGTCCCGCAGCGCCAGCGCAGCCCACAGCGCCTGGGCGCGGGTGGTCGCATCCTGCGAGGCCAGCAACGGCGCCACCTTTGGGGCCAACAGGGTCGCGGTGGGCCCCAGACCGCGCAGCGCCACCAGCACTCCCCCCACGTCCCGGTTCTTGGCCAGCCGCTCTGCCAGTGGATCGAGCGAACAGCCGCCCCGGGCCCCCATGGTCCGCGCGGCCAGCAGGGCCTCGTCCTCCCCGCCCCCGCCCGCCACGTCACACAGCGCCTCGTCCACCTGTGTGGAGCGCGGCAGGCCGATCAGCGCGTTGACCGCGAAGGGGCTGGTGGCGCTCTTCTCCATCGCCACCGCCTTGAGGGTGGGCAGCGCCTGGGGATCCCCCAAGGCCATCAGCGCGCCGCAGGCCGCCTCCCGAAGCTCCGGGAAGTTCTCGGTCAGCAGCATGGAGATCTCCTGGCTGGCGCGCTTGTCACCCGCGTACCCCAGGCCCCGGACCGCGGCGGAGGCGAGGATGATCTGGCTGTCCTTGATCAGGGGCAGCAGCCGGTTGACCGCCTCCGCCCGCCCGCTCTTGCCCAGCTCCTCCGCGGCCGCCACCCGCTCCGGAAGCGAGCCGTCCTTGAGCGCGCGCAGGTTGCGATCCCAGATCCCCTGGGCCTCGGAGGCCACCACCTGGGCCATCGCGCCGGGGACGTTGGCCGACTTGAGGGCCTGGACGATCGCGATCCGGGTGGACCGGCTCCGCCGGGCGTACTGCACGGTGAGGTAGGCCTTGGACTTGTCGTCCTTGATCCGCGCCAGGGCCATCGCCGCTTTGCCCTGGACACCCTCGTCCGGGTCTTCCAGCAGCTCCCCCAGCAGATCGACGACGCGGGGATCCTGACTGTTGCCCAGGGCCTGGGCCGCCTCTCCCCGGACGATGGAGGCGACGTCCTTGGCCGCGCGGGTGAACAACACCAGATCCTCGGCGTTGCCCTGCTCGGCCAGCTTCTTCACCGCCAGCGCCCGGTCCTGGGGGCGCGGACTCTGAAGATCAGCCAGCAGCTTGTCCCGGCTGCCACCACAGGCGAGGGCGAGTACCACCCAGGCAAGAACGATCAGTTTGCGCATGGCCCCCGCTAGAAACTTGAACGAGCACGAGGGTTTATATCAGCGCAGAGGCGGGCGGCAATGATCGCCTGAGGCAAACTTCACCCCCCGGATCCGCTGACCGGGAGGATTTCCAGGGTGCGGCGGCTACTCCTTGGTGCCGCCACCCTCGCCCGAGGGGTTCCAGCGCTTGGTCTTGGCCCCACCGCCCCGCGGCGGCGGACGGCTGCCGCGATCCCCTCCGGGAGCGCGGTGACCCTTGCTGGGCGCCCTGCCCTCACCGAAGCGACGAGGGCCACGCTCGGCACCGGCAGCGCCGCGCGCAGGCTGATAGCCGCCGGCCCCCCGCTTGAAGATCCCACCCCGCCCCGGGCCACCGGCGTGAAGCCCCTCCACGCCCTCCGGGGTTCCACGGGGGGCCCGCTCCTTGCGGGGTGCGCGCTCCTCGCGGGGTGCGCGC
>JALYOC010000038.1 GCA_030857095.1 Myxococcota bacterium
GTTGGGGAACGGGCGCTCGTCCTCGATGCAGAGGCGCAGGAGCGCTAGGTTGAACGCGGCTCTGGTGATCGCCCGCACGCCCTTCCCGTGACTTCCTCTTGCGCGACCTGAGATGACGACGTCTTGGTCGTTCTCGCTGCTGCCCGAGCCCGGACCCGCGACGAGGAAGAGCGGGCCGTCGAGATGCTCGATGGCCTGGCGCTGGCTATCGTTCGGTGAGAAGCCGACGCGGGCGAAAAGGGACTCGATCACTTCCGGGCTCCCTTGGGTCGGCGAGGCGCCTCGGTCTTCTTGGTGGTCCGCGCGACCTGCAAAGCCATCCACGCATCGATGTCCGGGCGACGGAAGCGCCACTGGCCGCGCACCTTGAAAGCCGAAAGCTCTCCCTGCTGGACCATTGTGTAGACGGTCTTGTCCGCAACCTTCAGCAAGGCCGCGCCTCTAGGACCGTCATAATCTCGTCGCTCATCGGCGTGGGCACCAGCATCTGGAAGGACGGGCTTCCCACCGTTTCCAGAGTACGGCAGCGGATGGGCAAGCTCAATACTCGCGCGCGATCTGCCTGCAGTGCGCCGTCGAACGAGCGGCCCTTCCCGAACAGGGTCGTCACGAGGGAGTGGACTCGAGCTCCCTCCCTACCCTGTGGCGGGCTCCGCAGGAAGCTTGTTGCCCCGCCCGCGCGTTCCGGAGCTAGTCTCCACAGCGCATGGTTCCCGCGTCCGGCCGCTGCCGCTATCACCCCGAGCGGATGGGCATCGGCATCTGTATCGAGTGCCGCAACGTCATCTGCGCGGAGTGCAGCACCCAGTTCGAGGGGATCAACCGCTGCGCCAGCTGTCTGGCCCGACGGCACGCCTCGCTCCGGGTGACCGGTGAGCGACGTTCCTGGACGGTGGGGAACGTGCTTCTGGCCCTGCTCTCCATCGGTGGGGTGTTCGGGGTGGTGGTGCTGATCTCGCTGGTCTTCAAGGGCTGACCCCACCGTGGCCGCCTCTCCCTCCGAGCTTCGCCCCCGGGGCGCGATCGGCATCGTGGATGCCGCGGTGCGGCTGTGCGCGCGCTCCGCGGATCTGTGGGCCCTGGCGCTGCCTGGCGGGGCGCTGGTGGTGGCCGCGGCCACCTTGCTGACCGAGGCCATCACCTCGCGGCGCAACGTCCTTTGGGCCTGCGCTGTGATGACCGCCGCCTGGTTCCTGCGCAGCCTGTTCCAGGGCGCGGCCTGTCACTTCGCCGAGCGCACCCTGGTGGACCCCACTCCCCCTTCGCTGCGCGGGTCGCTGCGGGCGGCCTTGGCCCACGCCCCCACCCTGTTCATCACCACCGGGCTGGTGCTGCTGGTGAACCTGATCAGCCTGCCGCTGACCTTGGGGTTCTCGGTGCTGTTCCTCTCCGCGCACCTGGCCGCCTACGCGGTGGCGATGAAGGACGCCGGCCATCCGCTGGCGCTGATCGCCACCTGCGCCCGGGTACTGGGGCCGGCCCGGCACAACACCCCCGGGGTCCGGGTGGCCCTGTGGCTGATGGTGCTGGTGGCCTTGAACCTCCACCTTGCCGCCAACTTCGCCATCCTGCTGGGCCGCAAGCTGCTGGGGCTGAACCTCACCTTCCTGGACCGGTACGCGTCCTTGGACAACCCCGTGTGGGGGGTGGCGGTGATCGCGGTGGCCTTCGCCCTGCTGGAACCGCTGCGGGCGGCGGCGGCGGCGCTGCTGGTCGTGGACGGCCGGGTCCGCCAGGACGGGGTGGATCTACAATCAGCGATCGCCCAGCTCTTCAAGCGCCGGACGCGGGGGACCGGAGTCGCGGCGGCGCTGCTGCTGGCGTTGGCCTGGCCGGGGACGGTGCGGGCCGCCGATCCGGAGCCAGTTCCCTCCAACCGCGAGCTGACCCAACGGTTTCAGCAGGTGGTGGAGGAGTGCGCGGGGGGAGACGAGGGGCTGACCGCGCAGGTGGAACGGCTGCCCCTGCTGCGCAGCCGCGAGAACGCCCCGCTCTCCCGCTTCCTGGGTGAGGTGGAGACGCTGGCCTACGACGACGAGGACTGCGAGTCGGCGGTCCTGCGGCTGGAGAACGGGCTGCCGTTGATCACCGAGGTCCAGGAGCTGCTGGCCGAGGGGGAGACGCCGGACCCTTCCACCCTGGCCCAGCAGATCCTGGCCCGCCCCGAGTTCCAGACGCCGGGGCCCGCCCCGGAGCCGACGCCGGAGGTGGTGGAGGAGGTGCCTCCCACCGACGAAGAGAGCGCCTGGAGCCGGTTCTGGAAGTGGCTGAGCTTGAAGCTCAAGGAGTGGTTCGAGCGCGATCCGGTGGAACGTCCGCGGGCGAACCTCTCCTCGGGTTCGGGCAGCACCTTCGCCTGGCTGATCGCAGTGGTGCTGGGGCTGGCGGTGATCGGGGTGGTGGTGTGGCTGGTGCTGCGGACCGGCGGCAAGCGGCAGTCCGGGCTGGAGCACCTGGAGGTGACCCTGGCCGCCGCCGCCGGAGCCTCCGTCTCCGAGGGAGCGCTGGCCAGGGCGCCCCAGGGCTGGGCGGAGCTGGCGGACCGGCTGGCGGCGCAGGGACAGCCGCGCGAGGCGATCCGGCATCTCTACCTGGCAGTGCTGGCCAAGCTGCATGGGCTGGGGGCCATCGACTACGACCCGGGGCTCTCCAACTGGGACTACCTGCGCCGGTTCAAGGGGCCGGACCTCTGGCGCACCGACTTTCGCGAGCTGACCTTCCGCTTCGACTACGCCTTCTACGGACAGCAGGAGGTCAGCGCGGAGGCCTACGCCCGCTTCCGGCAGGGGGCCGAACGGATCCTCGCCGCCGACGGTGCGCGGCAGGAGGCCTCCTTTGGCTGAGCGCGCAGGGCGGGACCGCTTTCCGCTGCTCCTGGTCGGCGGGCTGCTGCTGTTCGGCTCGCTGGGAGCGTTCCTGGTCCGGGGCGCCCAGCGGGCGGAGCACGCGGATGTGCTCTCCAGCTTTCGCGCCTCGCCACGGGGAGCGCGCGCCCTGTACCTGCTGGGAAGCGAGCTGGGCCTCAACGTGCAGCGCTACACCCAGGATCTGGAACAGCTTCCGGAGACCGGGGCCTTCGTGCTGCTGGCGGTGGAGTCCACCGACGCGGAGCCGCTGGTCCCCCCCAAGGACGAAGACGAACCCGAGGAGGAAGAAGAACGTTACGAGGGGACGAACCGCTGGGTCCCCCGGCTCTCCTCGGACGAGATCACCGCTCTGCTGGCTCACGTCAGCGCCGGCAACACCCTGATCTACGTGCCCTGGGGAGTGAAGAAGGATCCGCTGCTAGACGCGGTGGGCTTCTCCCTGCGTCCGGCGCCCAGCGGCCTGGGGATCCGGACCCTGGTCCCCTCCCAGCCGGCGCCGTACACCCTGGACGTGGAGCGGGTAGAGGCGCGGGTGCAGGGCTGGCTGGACTACTCCCAGCACGCGGTGCCGCTGCTGACCGACTCCCACCTGGGGGAGACGGTGGCCGCGGTGGCGCCCCATGGCGCGGGGCGGATCGTGGTGCTGGCCGCGCCAGAGCTGGCAATGAACCGCGCCCTGCCCCGCGCGGACAACGCCCGGCTGTGGGCCTCGCTGTTGTCGGCCAGCGCCCCCCTCTCCCACGACGACGCCGGCAGGCTGCAGCGCGGCGCCCTCTATCTGGACGAGTTCCACCACGGCTTCTCCGACGACCGGTCGGTGATCCACTTCGCGCTGCGCTACCAGCTGCACCTGGCGGTGGCGCAGCTGCTGTTGGGCCTGTGCTGCTGGGCCGCGGCGCTGCGTCGCTTCGGCCGCCCGCGGCCGCCGCCCCAGGATCAACGCGAGGGCGGGGTGGACGCGCTGTTGGCCACCAGCCGGCTGTACCGGGAAGGCCATCACCACGGCTACGCGGCCAAGCTGATCGCCCAGGGGGCGGCGCAGGAGCTGGCGCCGGTGGCAGGGCTGCCCGCCACCTCCGCGCCCCGCGAGGTGATCGCCGCGCTGGCGGCGCGAGGCCGGCGGGACCTGGCGGCCTCGCTCAATGAAGTGCAGGCCGCGGCCGCCGAGGCCCACTCCGATCGCACCGTGGAGAAGGTCGCGCGGCTGGCGGCGCGCGCGAGAAACCGTCATCGAAAACCGAGGAGCTGACTTGTCCATGTCCCAGATGCCCATCCCCTCCCCCGCCGGCCCCGCCGCCAGCGCGAACACCCTGCGCGAGCGCGCGCTGGGCGAGGTCCAGAAGGCGGTGGTTGGTCAGCACGAGGTGCTGGAGCTGATGCTGTGCGCGCTGATCGCCGGCGGCCACCTGCTGTTGGAGGGGGTGCCGGGGGTGGCCAAGACCCTGATGGCCCGGGCCCTGGCCCGCAGCATCGGCGCGGACTTCAAGCGGATCCAGTTCACCCCGGACCTGATGCCCTCGGACATCCTGGGGACCTCGATCTTCGATCTCAAGACCCAGTCCTTCGTGCTGGTGCGCGGGCCGATCTTCACCGACCTGCTGCTGGCGGACGAGATCAACCGGGCCCCGGCCAAGACCCAGTCCGCCCTGCTGGAGGCGATGCAGGAGCGCCAGGTGACCCTGGAGGGCCGGAACATCGGGCTCTCGCCGCTGTTCACCGTGTTCGCCACCCAGAACCCGATCGAGTCCGAGGGCACCTACCCGCTCCCCGAAGCGCAGCTGGATCGCTTCCTGTTCAAGATCGAGGTCGGCTACCCCTCCGACGAGCACGAGGACGCCCTGCTCTCCCAGGTGCACCAGGGCTTCGACGCCGGCGATCTGGGCCGGGCCGGGGTCTCCCCGGTGGTCACCACCGAGAACGTGCTGGAGGCCCGCGCCGCGGCGCTGCGGGTGAACGTGGAAAAGGCGGTGCTGACCTACCTGCGCCAGGTGATCGGCTCCACCCGGCGCTCGCCGCGGATCCGCCTGGGCGCCGGGCCCCGCGCCGGGGTCCATTTGCTGCTGGCCAGCAAGGCCCTGGCGGCGATGCGCGGCCGGGACTTCGTCACCCCCGACGATGTCCGCTTCCTCTCCGGCCCGGTGCTGGCCCACCGGCTGTTGCTGTCCCCGGACGCGGAGCTGGACGGCGCCACCCCCGGCGAGGTGCTGCGCGAGGCGGTGGACTCGGTGGAAGTGCCCCGGTGACGAGCAGCTCTTCCCGGTGATCCCCACCACCCGCCTCTGGTTGTTCCTGTGTCTGCTCTCCGCGCCGGCGATGGCGGCGGGCTTCATCCCCCGCGCCTGGGGCTTCGTGCTGCTAGCGGATCTGGTGCTGCTCTCCTGCGCGCTGGTCGATCACCTGCTGGCCCGGGCGGTGAGGGTGGAGCTGCACCGCGAGCTGCCCAACAAGCTCTCGGTGGGCGCGGCCAACAAGGTCACCCTGGCGCTGCACAACCGCGCCCGGCGGGCGGTGTCGGTGTTGATCCAGGACGATGTGCCCGACGCCCTGGAGGCCACGCCCCAGCCGGTGCCGGTGGTGCTGGAGGCCGGGGCGCGCGTCCGGGCCAGCTACCGCGCCACCCCCACCCGCCGCGGCCGCTTCGAGTTCGGGGATCTCCACCTGCGGGTGCGCGGCCCGCTGGGGCTGATCTGGCACCAGCGGACGGTGAAGGCGGCGGCCCCGGTCTCGGTGTACCCGGATCTGCGCGGGTCGGCGCTGCTGCTCTCGTCTGCCTCGGTGGACCTGCGCAGCCTGGGCCTGCGGGAGCTGCGCCGGGATGGGCGGGGCTCGGAGTTCTCCCGGCTGCGCGACTACGCGCAGGGAGATTCGGTGCGGGAGGTGGACTGGAAGGCCACCGCCCGCCGCACCCGCCCGGTGACCCGGGTAATGGAGTCGGAACGTTCCCAGATGGTGATGCTCTGCGTGGACGCGGGCCGGTCCATGGCCGCGCGGGTGGAGGGGCTGACCAAGCTGGACCACGCGGTGAACGCCGCCTTGTTCCTGGCCTTCATCGCCCTGCGGCATGGGGACCGGGTGGGGCTGATCGTGTTCGCCGACGGGGTCAAATCCTTCCTGCCCCCCAACACCGGCAAGCTGCAGTACCGCCGCATCGTGGACGCGCTGTTCGCCACCCGGGCCAGCCTCACCTACACCGACTACGACGCGCTGTTCCGCGAGCTGGACACCCGGGTCCGCCGGCGATCGCTGCTGTGCCTGTTCACCGATCTGTTGGACGAGGAGCAGGGGGCGCGGATCGCCACCCCGCTGCGCAGGCTGTCCCGCCGACACGTGCCGCTGTGCCTGACCGTGAAGGACACCGGACTGCTGAAGCTGCTGGGCCGCGAGCCCTCCGGTCCAGAGGAGGCCTTCCAGCACGCCGCCGCCTCCGAGCTGTTGGCGGACCGGGAGCGGATGAAGGCCGCGGTGGCCCGCGACGGGGTGCAACTGTTGGACGTGGCCGCTGACGAGCTGACGGTGGCCGCGGTGAACCGCTACGTGGAGATCAAGTCCCGAGGAGTGCTGTGAGGGCGCCGGCCGTAGGGCGAGCACGTCGTCTGGCGGGTGGACTGGACGGAGTAGCGGCTACGCCTCCAGCCGCGCAGCGTCCTCCGCCCGTCTGGCCCGGCGGAGCCCGGAGAGCAGGTACGCGTACACTCCCGCCCCCACCGCCAGGGCGAAGGAGACCTTGAACCCCACCGACAGCTTGGGGGGATGGATCTGCGAGATCGTCCCCTCGATGAAGCCGGCCAGCACGAAGATGGCCAGGGTGCCCAGCACCAGCAAAAGCGCATCTGGGGCCTCTCGGCGCAGGGCCGCCCGCCGGGACAGGCCCCCCGGCGCGACCAGCGCGCGCGCCAGCACGAACCCGGCCCCCCCGCCGATGAAGATCGCGGTCAGCTCCGGGATCCCGTGGGGAAGGATCCACGCCCAGAACCAGCCGGCCATCCCCTTGGAGGCATAGACCCAGGCCAGCGAGCCCAGGAAGATCCCGTTGAAGAAGAGGACGATCGCCGTGCCCACCCCAGCGGTCAGCCCCAGGGCGAAGGCCAGGAACGCCACCTGGATGTTGTTGGTGAACAGGAAGCTGGTGAAGGCCGCCTGGTTCTCCACGTCCGCCACCTCCCGGTTGGCCTCCTCCTTGGCCCGCTCCAACGGGTCGGTCTTCAGGTGCTGTTCGGGGACCAGGTACGGCGCGGCCTTGGGATCAAACGCCATCCCCAGCCAGCCAAAGGCGCTGCCGGCCAGGAAGATCAGCGCCGCTGCCGCCACCGGGCGCCAGTGGCGGGCCAGCACATCGGGAAAGCCGCGCGCCAAGAACCGCCGCACGTCGGAGAGGCGGGCGCTGCGGCCCGGATAGGTCAGCGCGTAGGCGCGGGCCACCAGATCGTTGAGGTAGGCGGCGACCTCCGAGGCCCCGCCGTGGGCGCGGACCTGGAGCAGATCCGAGCTGGCGGCCCGGTACAGCCTGGAGAGGTTCTGGGCCTCCTCCAGCTTCAGCGAGGACAACCCGGTGCCGTCCGCCTTGGTCAAGAGCGCCTCCAGCTGCTGCCAGCGCGGGCGTCTGCCCTCCACGAATGCGGCGATCTCCATTCGCCAGGACTGTAGCCCAGCCCAAGACCCGATAAGCTCCGTCCCGATGCGAGCAGGGACCGGACTCCTGGAAGGTGTGCACGAGGTCCTCACCCCCGAGTATGTGGAGTTCCGCTATCCGTTGGCCGGGCTCTACAGCCGCTTTCTGGCCTGGCTGGTGGACGCGGGGATCATCCTGCTGGGCTTTGCCGCGGTGATGATGGTGCTGGCGCAGGTGATGGCCGGCTTCCCCGGCTTCCTCTCCGCGTTGGGCTTCGTCCTCTACTTCCTGCTCGACTGGGGCTACGCGATGGTGCTCGAGACCTGGTGGTCCGGGCAGACGGTGGGCAAGCGGCTGCTGGGGATCCGGGTGATCCAGGAGAGCGGGGTCCGCCTTGGCTTCATCCAGGCCGCCTTGCGGAACCTGGCGCGGGCGGTGGATCGCCTCCCCTTCCTATATCTGGTGGGCGCTACGACCGCGGTGCTCTCCTCCTCCCAGCAGCGGCTGGGGGATCTGCTGGCGGGGACAATCGTGGTCCGGGACCGCCGCCAGAAGCTGCCCGCCAGCCTGACCCGCGCGCCGGAGGAGGCGCAGCTGCTGGCCGACCCTGCCTTCACCTCCCGCCTCTCGCAGCTGAGCGCCGAGGAGCAGGAGGTGGTGCTCAGCGCGGCCCTGCGCCGCGAAGAGCTGGCGATGGAAGCGCGCCTCAAGCTCTTCCACGCCTTGAGCGAACACCTGCAGTCCCGCGGCTTCTACCAGCCGGCGCACCTCTCCGACGAGAAGCTGGTGCTGCTGGTGGCCTCGGGGCTGGCCCGGCGGGGGAACGCCGGCCGCCCTTCAAGGCGCCGCTAATACCAGGTGGTCAGCTCCAGCCCGCCGCCGTAGCTCCAGGCCGGCTCCTGCCCCAGCTGGACGAAGAGGGTGAACTGCCCGCGGGCGCCGATGCTCCAGGAGTCATTGAGGAAGTAATCCACCCCCGCGTTGGGCCCGATCCCGCCGGCGTGGAACTGCGTGCCTGGGTAGTAGACCCCGAAGTACGCCAGATGCGCCCCCACGTACGGGCGCAGCACATCGGTCATGAACAGGTAGCGGGCACCGATCTGCCCTCCCAGCCCCACCCCCAGCTGTCCCACCGCCGGCACCTCGGTCAGCATCGCGGTGAGGTGGGTGGTGAACTCGATGTTGTTGTCGATGTAGTTCGAGTGGTGGAGCCCCACCGGGATCCCGAAGTCCACCCCGTCGTGGTTCGTGAAGTCCAGGTACCCGACGTTGAAGCCGATCCCCCGGTTCTGGAACTGGGCCTGGGCCTGCGGCGCCAACAGCACCGAGCCTAAGATCATCACGGAGAGCGCGAGCCTCATTCCCCGAATCCTACCTACGCAAGCCCGGGAAACCACCCTGGATTTCCTCACCCATCGTTGATCGACCCGGGGGTGTCCCCTACACTTCCGCGCGCCATGAGAAGCCCCTTCAAGCACCTGTGGATCCCGCTGGCCGCCCTGATGGTGGGCTGCCTGAAGGCTCCCCCGCCCCACCCCCGCGCGCTGGAGAACAACGAGCTGTGTGTGCACGCGATCAACGCCAGCCAGCTGGACCGGGCGGACGTGCTCTGCGACCACGGCCTCTCCTTCTCCCCGGAGTACGCCGACCTGTGGGTGAACAAGGGGCTGATCGCCCTGCGGCGCACCCAGACCGACGCGGCGAAGAAGTACTTCGAGAAGGCGCTCCGCTACAACCAGGAGCACGCCGCCGCCTACAACAACCTGGGCTTCATCTATTTCAAGGACCGCCAGTACGGCCGCGCCCATGACCTGTTCCAGCGCGCCTTGAAGGTGAACCCGGACTACATCGAGGCCCGGTACAACCTGGCCCTGACCTTCAAGGAGATGAAGAAGAAGGCGGAGGCGCGCAAGGAGTACCGCACGGTGCTGGAGGTGAACCCCAACATCGCCGACGCGCACGCCGACCTGGGGCTGATCGCCCTGGAGGAGGGCGCGCTGGAGGAGGCGGTGGCGGAGCTGTCCAAGGCGGTGGAGCTGTCCCCCAACTACACCGACGCCTGGCTGAACCTGGGCGTGGCCTACATGGAGTCCGGCAAGTTCGTGGAGGCCAAGGACGCGTTCACCTCCTGCCTGGAGGCGGACCAGACCAACGTCTCCTGCCGCAACAACGTGGCCCTGGCCAACCGCAAGGCGCAGCTGCTGGATCCCACCCTGAAGGAGATCCGGGATCAGCAGCTGGTGGAGAACACCGCCCCGGCGCTGTACCAGCTGGGGGTCAGCTACCGCGAGCGGGGGCTGCGCAACGAGGAGGAGCGGTCCTACCGCAAGTGTGTGCGGCTGGATGGCAAGTACGCCCCCTGCCACTACGGCCTGTTCCTCCTCTACAAGGAGGACCGGCGCGACGAGGAGGCGCTGATCGCCTGCAAGAACTTCCTCAAGTTCGCCGTCACCGAGGACTTCCCCAGCGAAGTGGAGAGCTGCGAGCGCTTCGTCGCCTCCAACGCGTTCTAGGTTCACGCGGCGCGTCCTCTCCCCATGCCCGTCAAGCTGACCGTCAAGCACCGCAGCGAGGAGAAGTCCGCCGCCGGGGCGGAGCACGTCCTCTCCGATGAGGTGATCACCCTGGGCCGGGAGAAGGGCTGCCAGATCCAGCTGGAGGAGAAGGCGGTCTCCCGCAACCACGCGCGGATCTCCCGGGACGGGGCGCTGTTCTTCATTGAGGACCTGGGCAGCGCGTACGGCACCAACATCAACGGGAAGAAGCTCCCCAAGGGGGAGAAGCGGCTGCTGCGCAACGGGGACGTGATCGCCATTGCCCAGTACGACGTCACCTTCGACCGGGTGGCCGATCTGCCGGCCAGCCCGGAGAAGACCTCCTACGTGGCCCGGCAGGCGGTGAAGGATGTGATCCGCGGGCTGCGCTCTGGAGAGGCACCGTTCCTGCGCTACATGAACGGCCCCAGCGAGGGTCAGCGGATCGAGCTGACCGACGCGCAGGAGCTGGTGATTGGCCGTGACGCCACGGTGGCGGATCTGGTGTTCAACGACGACCTGGTCTCCCGGCGGCACGTGAAGCTGCGCCGCGACTGGTCCGGCACCCACATCGAGGATCTGGGCAGCCGCAACGGGATCAAGGTCAACAAGAAGCGGACCACCCGCAAGACCCTGCGGGACAAGGACGAGGTGCAGATCGGCAGCACCCGGCTGCTCTTCCTGGACCCCAACGAGGTCCGCGAGGAGGCCGCCCCGCTGGAGGAGCTGGTCTCCGAGGGAGAGGAGGGGTTCACCGTCCCCCCGGAGGAGGTGAAGGCCCCCGCGCCCCCTCCTTCTCCCCCGCCCAAGAAGCCGGAGCCCGCAGCGCGCAAGATCCCCGCGCCCGCTGCCGCGCCCGCACCGGCGCCGCCGCCCCCCGCGGCACTGGAGGCCGCCCCACCCGAGCCGGAGCCGATCCCCGCGGAGCCCCCGGTGGAGGAGCCCGCGCCCGAGGAGGGTCTCGCGGAAATGCCGGCGCCCGAGCCGGAGGAGGATCCGGTGGCGGTGGCCACCTCCGATCCCAGGAAGCGGATGATCGTCCTGGGGATGTTGGGCGTCTTCGCCCTGATGGCGGTGCTGCTGCTGGTGCTGGTGCTGGTGGGGGCCTGAGCCAGAGGGTGCCTTTTCGCGGCCAGGTGGGCCGGATGAACCGGGCGCCTGCGTGGTGACCGGCTGGGAGACCCCCCTGGCCGGCAAGGTGACCCTCCAGCAGGTTCAACGCTGGACCTCACCCGATCGCCAGGTGGCGGTCCTTGTCCTGGGCTACCTCCATGAGTTCGATGGGCAGCCACCCGATCAACGTTGGGTCCTCCGCCTCGGGCGCGAGGACGGCTCCAACCAGCGTGATCGCGCTCAAACACCCCAGGATGCGTCGCATGTGAAGCTCCAGGCCGGCCCGCGGCCCGACCCTAGCCCATGCGGTGAATTCTGGAAATGCGTTTGTCTCCGGACTGACCGCCAGAGGCCTCCTTGACTACCGGATGCTGATCCGGCTGACCGGCTGGATGTTCAGATCCGGGGAGAGCTCCTGGTAGCTGACCACCGAGAAGGGCGGATTGAACTCGTACTCCAGCAGCTTGCGGACGTAGCGGCGGATGTCCATCGCGGTGAGGATCACCGGACGCTGGGCGGTGGGCGGTAGGTGGCCGCACTCGTTCTTCACCGCCTGCACGATCTCCTGGGCAATGTCCGGCTCCAGCGCCAGGTGGGTGCCGGCGCTGGTGCGCTTGATCGCCCCCCGCACCGCCTCCTCGATCTGCGGATCGAGCAGGTACACCACCAGGGTGTTGGTGCCCCGGGCGTACTTGTTGGAGACGTAGCGCTTGAGCGAGCTGCGCACATGCTCGGTGAGCATCACGTTGTCCTGCTCCACCTGGCCGTACTCCGCCAGGGCCTGCAGGATCCCGCGCAGGTCGCGGATGGAGATCTCCTCCTCCACCAGCCGGCCCAGGATGTCGGTCAGCTTGAGAAGGTTGACCACCTTGGGGATCACCTCCTTGACGATCGCTGGGAAGGCCTTCTCCAGCTGGTCCAGCATGTTCTGGACCTCTTGGACGCCCACGAACTCCCGGGCATGGCGGCGCAGCACCGCGGCCACGTGGAGGATGATGTAGCCGGGCACATCCCAGGTGGTGAGACCGGCCGCCTCCAGCATCTCCTTGTGCTGTTCGGGGACCCAGGCCGCCGGCTGGCGGGTGGCGGGGTTGATGGCCTCAAAGCCGCTGACGTTCATCAGCTTGAGCCGCTCCACCGTGTCGTTGACCAGGATGTGGCCCAAGGTGGCCTGGCCGGTGACCACCGGCACTTCGTTGATCTGGATCTGGTACGCGCCGGGAGGCAGCGACGGATTTCCACGCGCCCGCACACCCGGGAAGCGGGCGCCCAGCTCCACGAACAATCCGTCGCGCATGAACGGGATCAGCTCGTACAGGAAGCGGCCGCCGTCCTGCCGCGAGTCCACGTACGGAACCAGGGCGTCGGAGACCTCCAGCACGATCGGGGTGACGATCGGCACGAACAGCTCCGAGTCCGGGTTGATCGGCTCCTTGGGGCCGGGCTCCACCGCCTTGGGGGCGGCGCCCTCCTCTGCCTCGTTCCCCCCGGCCTCGGTGGTCTCCCCCGACTCCAGCGCCCTCTGCTTGCGGATCATTGTGTAGGCGCCAAAGGAGGCGCCGATCCCCAACAGGAAGAATGGGATCTTCGGAAGTCCGGGCACCATGCCCAGGACGATCAGCATCGCACCGGCGATGGCGATCGCCTTCGGGTACGCGGTCAGCTGGGTGCCGATATCCTTGCCCAGGTGGGCGCCCTCCTCCTCGCCGCCCACCCGGGTGACGATGATGCCGGCGCAGGTGGAGATCAGGATTGCGGGGATCATCCCCACCAGGCCGTCACCGATGGTGAGCAGGGTGTACTTCTTGGCGGCGTCGGCCACCGCCATGTTCTTCTGCATCACGCCGATCACCAGGCCACCGACGATGTTCACCACGGTGATGATGATGCCGGCGATGGCGTCGCCCTTGACGAACTTCATGGCGCCGTCCATGGCGCCGAACAGCGAGCTCTCCCGCTCCAGATCCCGGCGCTTCTTCTTGCCGGTCTCCATGTCGATCGCCCCCGAGCGCATGTCCGCGTCGATGGACATCTGCTTGCCGGGCATCGCGTCCAGGGTGAAGCGGGCGGCCACCTCGGCCACGCGCTCCGAGCCCTTGGAGATCACGATGAAGTTCACGATGGTGAGGATGATGAAGATCACCGCGCCCACCACGAAGTTGCCCTGGACCACGAAGTTACCGAAGGCCACCACCACCTCTCCCGGATCACCGGTGAGCAGGATCAACCGGGTGGTGGAGATGGTCAGCGACAGCCGGAACATGGTCGTGATCAGCAGCAGGGTCGGGAACACCGAGATCTGCAGCGCGTGCGGGATGTAGAGCGAGATCAGCAGCAGGACCACCGAGATGCTGATGTTCAGCGTCAGCAGCATGTCCAGCAGGATCGTCGGCAGCGGGACGATCATCATCCCGACGATCGACACCACCACGCACGCCAGGACGATGTCTGAATACTTGGCTAGGAAGGTTCCGGATTTGGCGGCCATCGGGGATGGGCATCCTAGCCCAAAGGCCACCGCCCCGGGTTAACGCTTCCTGCGACGCACCGCTCCGCTCGTCCGCGCCTCTGACAGCAGCTTGCGTGCCCGCTCACCAAACGGGCTGTCCGCGGGGGTGGCGGCGGCCAGCGCCTCCAGCTCTGCTACCGCGGTGCGGACCTTCCCCTGCCCCAGCTGGACCTCCGCCCGGTAGACCCGGGCCGCCAGATCGCGGGGATCCAGGGCCAGCGCCGCCTGGAACAGGGCCAGGGCCCGGTCGGTGGCGCCCTCGGACAGGAACAGGATCCCCAGCATGGTGTGCGGGAAGGCGTCCTCCACCCCCAACTCCACAAGCCCCTCGAACACCGCCTTGGCCTCGGGCACCCGCCCGTTCTCGAACAGGTGGTGGCCAAACTGGGCCATCTCGGCGATCTGCTTTCGGCCCAGCGTCTTGGCGCCGTGGCGGACGATTCCGTCCGGCCCGGGGGCGGGCGCCTTCTCCTCCCGGGCGTGGGCCGGGATCTCCAGTTCCAGGTCGGTGGTGCGACGCCGCTCCTTGCGGGCCGGGGGCGCGGTAGTGACCGGTTGGGCTTGGGGGATGGGCAGCTCGCGCACCGTGTCCCGGGGCCGGCCGCGCTCGGGCGGGGTGTCCCGCCGGCTGATCACCGGCGTCTCCAGCAGGGTGCGGGTCCGGTCCGCCGGCTTCTGGAAATAGGTGACCTCCACCCGCCCACGCGTGGGCCCCTTCTTGCCGGTGCTGTTCGCCATCGCTTGCCGTTGCCCCTACTTCTTTTTGGGTGCGCGGTCCAAGGGACGTTCCGGGTGGGAGTCGAACGGGCGCTTGGGGTCCCGCTCGAAGCTGCTGACCGCCGCCGGGTTCCCCGCCCGGGAGGGCGCCCGGGGCTGCCGGGAAGCGGCCGGGACCGGCTGGGGCTGGGCGGACTGGACCGCGGCGCGCACCCCGCTGCTGGCCGGCACCCGGGGGGCGGCCTGCGCCGACTCCAGGGTCTGCAGTGCCGCGGCCGCCAGCACCCGCGCGCGCTGGGTGATCGGATCCCGGCTGTGCGGATCCAGCTCCACCGCGCGCTTGAAGTCCTTGGCCGCCTCCAGGATCTTTCCCTGGCGCAGGTACACCTCGCCGCGGTTGACGTAGGAGGCGATCTCCCGGTCGTTGAGCCGGATCGCCACGTTGAAGCACTTCTCCGCTCGGGGCAGATCGTCCAGGGCCAGGAACACCGCGCCCAGCGCGGTGCGGTAGTAGCCCTCCTTGGGATCCAGCGCGCACAGGCCGCTGAAGATCACCCGCGCGTCCTCGTAGCGGCCCTGCTCGTACATGGAGTAGCCCACCACCGCCATCTCCAGCATCTCGGGTCCGGAGACGGCGGAGAGCTCGGCCAGGGTCAATTCGCCGCGCACCCACGCCGCCACCCGCTCGGGGGTGTAGAGGGTGTCTTCGGCCACCGACCGTTCCACGGTGGCCGGACGAGCCTTGGAGCTGGGGACGTGGTTGGAGCTGGCCATTGGGGTCCCTCTACACCTTTCCGAAGCGACCCTTCGTGGCCAGATCCTTCGCCTCCGCGAAGCGGGCCAGCAGCTCCGCCGCGTCCGCCTGGCTGTCGATCGCCTCCTGCAGCTCCTCGTCCGCGTCCTCCAGCAGGCCCTTGTTCTTGGCCAGCGCGCTCTTCAGCGTCTTGCCCGGCCGCATCTGGCGGTGGGCCCCGGCCAGCTGTTCTCCCAACCGGTTGAGCACCTCACCCACGGTGGCGGCGTCGATCCCCAGCCCCTTGAGCTGGGTGCTCAGCTGCTCCAGCGCCGAGGGCAGCCGGTCCGCGACCTTCCCCGGCCCCTTGGCGTCCTGGAAGACCGACTGGGTGACCTCGCTGAGGAGGGCCTCCGCCTGCTTGCCGACCGCGGTACCGGCGACCTGTTCGATTTGACGCGAGGCATCCCGGACCAGGCTGGTGAGGGCATCTCTGCTGACGCGGATCTCGGACATGGGCACCTTAGTCTAGCCTGGTTTTCGTAAAGGGCCGCCCCCAGGTTTCGCATTCCAATCGTGAAATGCCGTGTGGTAAGGAGGCAGGCGCATGCTTCCACCGACCCGGTCGAATGAGGGCTACCGTCTCCTGAATCAGGGTCTGCTGTCCGAGGCCGAGGCGGAGTTCAAGGCAGCGCTGCAGTCTGACCCCAAGGACACCAAGTGCCTGCTGGGGCTGGTGCGGACCCAGTTGGCGTCGGGGCAGCTCGACGACGCGCTCTCCACTGTCCAGCAGGTCTTCGAGTTCAAACCGGATCACCTGGAGGCGAGGAGCCTCCGCGGCCGGCTGCTGATCGAGAAGGGCGACCACAAGGGCCTCAAGGACCTGGAGGACGCGGCCAAGGATCGCCGCGCCGGCCCGTCCGAGCACGTCAACTACGGCCTGTACCTGGCGGAGAAGGACGACGCCAAGGCCCAGAAGGAGTTCGAGCTGGCCTTGCGGGTGGATGCCCGCAACATGCGCGCCCATCTGGAGTTGGCCAAGATCGCCGAGCGGCGGGGCGACTACCGCAACGCGGTGGTCAAGTACCAGAAGGCCTGCGAGTTCTCCGCTCCCAACGACGGGGAGGCCTACCTGCTGCTCTCCCGCGCCCACTACGCGCTGGGGGAGACCACCGCCGGCAGCCAGGCGATGCTGGAGGCGATCAACCGCGCCACCGAGCAGACCAAGGCCCAGTGGCTGGACGAAGGGTACAAGTTGGCCTTCGACGCCCGCGAGTTCCAGGCGGCGCTGACCATCGCGGTGGCCGCCCTGGAGTTGAACCCAGACGAGCCCGAGTACCAGAAGTGGCGGGATGAGGCGCAGGCCGCGGCCACCCAGGTGGGCAACAAGCCCCGCGCCACCGGCAGCACCGAGCTGTGGCAGGAGGCCACCGTGCCCCCCCGGACCGGCAGCCACAATGTGCCCGCCCAGGTGGCGGCCCCGGTCGCGGCCGCCCCTGTCGCCTCCGGCGCTCCGCTGATGCCGGAGGACGCCTGCAAGCAGGCCGAGGCGCTGTTGCTGGCCAAGAACCCGCCGGACACCGAGGGCGCGCTTCGGCTGCTGGACGCCGCGCTGGCGATCAACCCGGAGTTTCCCAAGGCGAACCTGGACAAGGCGCTGGCCCTGGGCCTCTCCAAGCAATACTCGCTGGCGCTGCAGTACGCCCAGAGGGTCCAGGCGTCGAAGAACCAGTACCTCAAGGCCGAGGCGGATGCGCTGGTCGCCAAGTGCCAGGAGAAGCTGCGCCGCTAACCCGGCCCGTCCATTTCCCGAAGTCTGTCCAAGCAGTTCAAGCCAAGGAGGCCATCGTGTCGCAGAAGGATCTGATCAAGAACCTGATGGAGCGGGCGGAGAAGGCAATCGCAGAGGGCAATGGAGCCGAAGCCCTCAAGGAGCTCAATACCCTGGAGGAGATGGGCAGCGAAGACGCCCGCGTCCGGATCTTCCAGGCAGTGGCGCTGAGCGTCAGCGGCCAGAAGGACCAGGCCCGGCAGCTGGCCCAGTCCGCGCTGTCCACCGCGCAGAACCTCCAGACCGAGGCGCAGGCGCTGCTCTCCAAGCTGAAGTAGTCGCCCTTCCGGGCAAGCTGCCGCGGGCCGGTTCCAGTTCGCTGGGGCCGGCCCGATTCATTTGCGGGTACGGGTCGTCAACCGCCCCGGGCAAGCCGGGCCCCGCAAAGGCAACGGGCGCGGCACTCAAGGAGAGCGCCACGCCCGGTTTCGTCGCAGGGGACGAAATCAGATCTTGTTGATGACCGACATGATGCCGTCGTGACGGGACTTCTCCAGCGCGGCCCGGTGGGACTCCTTCTGGATCGCCAGGTTGTTGGCTTCCATCTCCGCGTTCATCTTCTGCATAGCCGCAATGGTCGAGGACATGTGCTTCTCCGGTAAGGAATACGGGGGAGTGAGGCGCTACCAGTGGGAGGCGCTGGATGCGCTTCCTGTACAGATTATCGGAGCCTGCCTGCCCGAGTTGCAACCGATGGATTAATTCTCCATTGATCCCAGGCGCTTACATCTACTCACCCGGGAACACAGAGGCGGACATCCCTGCCCCGCGCTACCCCGCAAAGTCGAAGGGCGTGGCTCCGGTTTTCGGAGGCCACGCCCATTCGGTTCAACAAGGTGAGACGAAATCAGATCTTGTTGATGACCGACATGATGCCGTCGTGACGGGACTTCTCCAGGGCGGCCCGGTGGGACTCCTTCTGGATCGCCAGGTTGTTGGCCTCCATCTCCGCGTTCATCTTCTGCATAGCCGCAATGGTCGAGGACATGTGTTTCTCTCCGGGTTTGAGGCAGGGCGCGAAATGCGCTTCCTGTACTGATTATCGGAGGGGCCATTTTCTGGTTGCCAGCCCCGGCGATTTTTCCCTGGCATTCCAGGCGCTTACACCTGCATACCGGAGATCACAGCATCCGACACCCGCTAACGGGTGGGCAGGCGCAGCGAGCTGAGCATCGCGGCGGCCTTGAGCCGGTTCGGGTCCTGCGGCTGCCCCAGGGTGGTGGCCTTCTTGAGGTCCTCGGCGGCCTGGGTCTTCTGGCCCATCAGCAGCTTCACCTCTGCCCGGCCCACATACACCCCCGGGTCCTGGGGCTGCAGCTTGATCGCCACGTCGTAGGCCTGCAGCGCGCCCGGAGCGTTCCCGGCGGCCAGTTCAATCACCCCCAGGGCCCGGGCGAAGTACGGGTCCACCGGGTTCACCGAGTAAAGCCCCTGGAACAGGGTGCGGGCCTCGGCGATCCGGCCCTGGAGGAAGAAGAAGTAGGCGGTCTTGGCCACCGCGTACAGCTCCTCGTCCGCGTAGCCCCGGACCTCCTTGAGGGTGGCCTTGCCGTCGGCCCAGCGCTGAAGCAACTGCTGCAGCCGGGCCTCCTCCTGGGGGGCGGCGGGGGGAACCAGCTCGTTGGGGTTGCGCATGGGCCTAGAGGCCCTCGTCCTTTTGCGCGTCCCACATCAGCCGGAGGATCTCCTTCATCTCCGACCCCACGTTCTCGCAGATGGACAGCATCTGGGCCTCTCGCGCCAGCAGGGCCTTCATCCGCTCCACCCGGTCCGGGGGGGCGTTGAGGCGGGTAAACGCGCGGTCCAGCATCTGCTTCTTGTCGTCCTCCGAGCGGCGGCCGACGTTGATCAGGTGGGGCCGGTCGTAGAAGGTCTCCACGTCCGCGTCGTGCCCGGGCGGAGGGGTGGGCAGCGGCAGCCGCAGCCCCTCGCTGTTGTGGGCCGGGCCAATGGAGTCCAGCAGCGCCGAGGAGGCCATTGCTGGCGCCTTGGGGTTGCCGGTCTTGCCGGTCTTCTTGGTGCGGTCCAGTTGCGCGCGGTCCACCAGACGCTCGCGCACATTGCGGGGACCGCCCCAGGGCCACATCGGCCCGGGCTGAGGCTGCTGATTGATCTTGGCCATGACCCCTCGAATCGTAACAGAGGCGAGGCGCCGGCCAGAAGCCCGGCGCGCTCAGGGTTTTAGCGGGGCCCGCTGGGCTGGCTGCCCTCCTGCAAGGAGAACACGAAGGTCAGCACCTCCGCCACCGCGTCGTAGAGGTCCTCGGGGATCTCCTCCCCCACCTCCACGCGGAACAAGGCGTTGGCCAGGTTCACGTTGCGCATCACCGGGATGTTGTACAGCTTGGCGATCTCCCGGATCTTCTCCGCCTTGAGCCGCAGGCCCTTGGCGATCACCCGGGGAGCGCCGTCCTTCTCCCGGTCGTACTTGATTGCAATCGCGATGTCGGAGTCTTCGGCCACCTGCTGGCGAGTCTAGCCGATAAAGCCGAAGCCCGGCTTGGGCATGGAGGCGAACCACAGCTGCATCATCATCCCCTCCACCATCACCGCCATCAGGGTCCCCAACTCCTGGAACTCGGCGATGATCGCCTCGGACTTTTGGGTGATCTCCGCCGCGGTGTAGGGGGGCTGGCGGGTGAACAGGGCGTTGATCTGGGCCTCGTAGGGCCCGCGCTCCTCGTCCATGGCGTCCATCCCCGGCAGGTCGTTGAAGTCGTAAGTCTCGGTCTTCCCGTCCTCGGTATAGGAGCCGGAGGTGATGCCCCGCAGCTTGGCCAGCGCCGCGTCGCGGGCGGCGATGCGGGCCGCCTCGTCCCCGGTGGCGGTGGTGGCCCCGGCGGCGGCGGTGGCCGCCCCGCCGAACTGGGCGCGGAACTGGTTGATGATCTTCCCCGCCTCGGCCCGGATCTGATCCGGGGTCAGCGGCGGCTGCTTGGCGTACAAGGCGTTGATCTGCGCGGTGAACGGGGCCCGCTTCTCGTTGATCTGGGAGAGGGTGTAGCCGCTGCGCAGCAGGTTGACCGTCTTGCCCGACGCGTCCGGGAAGGCGTTGTAGCTCAGCTGCCCCAGCGAGCTGTCCCGGGCCTGCAGCCGCAGCAGCCGGTCCCGGGTGCTGAGGGTGTCCGCCGGGGAGGAAATGGGGGCGGCGGTGGTGGTCACGACCCTGGGCGCCACCGGGAACTGGGCCCGGAACTGATTCACCAGCGCGGCGGCCTGGGTCTTGATCTCCGCGGAGGAGAGCGCCGGGCTCTTTGTGAGCAGGGCGCGGATCTGGTCAGCGATCGGACCGCGGCCAGCCTGCAGGTCCCCCAATTCATACTTGGAGAGCAGGTTGACGGTCTTCCCGTCCGAGCCCACGTAGGTGTTGTAGGACAGCTGCGCCACCGCGCCGTCCACCGCCTGCTGCCGGCGCAGCCGTTCGGTGTTGTCGATGGTTTGGGTGTTGTAGACGCCGGCGATGGTGGTGGACATGCGCGCTCCTCAGGACGGACGGGTGATCCTTGTCCTGATTATCCCCTCCCGGGTCCCGGGGTTGCTTCCCGGCCCCCTCACGCCGCCTGGCCGGTGCCGATTCCGGCCTTTCCGCCTGTCTCACCCTGCTTGAGCCCGTAGACAAAGGTAAGCACCTCTGCCACCGCGTCGTACAGCGCCTCCGGGATGTCCTCCCCCACCTCTACCCGCAGCAGGGCGTGGGCCAGGGGGATGTTGCGCAAGATCGCCACCTGGTGCTCTTTGGCCAGGGCCTTGATCGCCTCCGCCCGGGCGTCGATCCCCTTGCAGAGGAGGCGGGGCGCCTGATCCGAGCCGCGGTCGTAGCGCAGGGCCACCGCCACGTGGTCCGGGTTGGTGACGATCACATCCGCCCCCTTCACCGCCTCCATCTGGGCGCCCTCCAGGATCTCGTGGTGCAGCTGCTTGCGGGCGGACTTGTGTTGGGGGTCGCCTTCGCTCTCCTTGTACTCCCGCTTCACCTCGTCCTTGGTCATCATCAGATCCTTCATGAACGACCGGCGCTGCCACCAGACGTCGAAGATCGCGAAGACCATCAACAGCAGGCTGACCTTGATGGCGATGCGGGTGAGCAGCTCCCCCATCACCAACAGGACGGCGGTCTCGGTGCCCCGGATGCTGCTGACCACCAGCCCCATCGAGTCCCGCACCGTGCCGAACACCACGTAGCCGGTGATGGAGAGCTTGAAGAGGTTCTTGAGCAGCTCCACTGCCTGCTTCTTGGAGAACATGTTCTTCAACCCACCCACCGGGTTGAGCTTGTCCAGCTTGGGCTTGATCGCGTCGGGGGCGAACAGCGCGCCCACCTGGAGGAACTCCAACAGGCCGGCCAGGATCGCGCAGCCCAGGGCGAAGGGGACCGTCAACAGCACCACCGTCTTGAGCGCCATGAACAGGATCGCGGTGGTGGCCTTGGGCAGATCCTCCGGGTTGGCCAGCTGCTCGAAGGCGAAGCGGAACAGCTCGGCGCTCTGCTCCTCCAGCGCCGGCCACAACACCCGCAACGACCCCATCCCGGCGACGAACACCCCCACCGCGGCCAGATCCTTGCTCTTCCAGACCTGACCCTTCTTGCGAGAGTCGTCGATCTTCTTCTGCGTGGGTTCTTCGGTTTTTTCGCCCGAGCTCTCCGACACGACTCCTAGCCCTCCTTTCCTAGACCAGCAGGCGCACTGCGTCCTGCATCAGCTTGAGCATGAAGGTGAACTCCCCGCCGATCCGGCTGAGGATCTCGTAGAGGGTGACGAACATCACCAGCGCCCCCACGATCGGCTTGAGGCTCATCGCCATGAAGAACACCTGGACCTGGGGGGCGACCTTGTTGACCATCCCCATCGACAGGTCGACCAGGAAGGCGGCCAACAGGCCGGGCGCGGCCAGGGCGATCCCCAGCCGCATCAGGTCCCCGAACACCCTCATGATCAATTCGAAGAAGCCCCAGATCCCGTGGGAGAAGCGGGGGAACTGATCCACCGGCAGCAGCACCAGGCTGTCCCCCAGGATGTTGATCACCCAGTGGTGGCCATTCATGGTCAGGAACAGGGTGACGGTGAGCATCAGCTGGAAGCCGGACCAGATTGACCCCTGCTGACCCAGCATCGGGACCTGCATCTGCGCCTGCTGCGCGCCGGTCATCACGTCCACCATGTGTCCGGCCACCCGGGCGGCGTCGAACACCATGCTGATGATGAAGGCCAGACTGACGCCGATGAACACCTCCTTGAGCAGGGTGAGCAGGAACGGCAAGGGGCCGGTGGGGACCTCGCTGATCCGCTCCGACACCGCCGGGAAGAGGACGATGGTCAGCATCAGCCCCAGTCCGACCTTCACCTCGGTGGGCACCGACTCCCCGCCCATCCACGGCGAGAAGGCGATGGTGGGGATCACCCGGGCCGCGACCAGGGCGCCGGTCATGATCAGCACCGACACGCTGGTCTGGAACCCCAGCCGGGCGAACACCTCTTCGATCATCGCCGCGTTGTCCATCGTCGTTCCGCCCGGTAGGCGCTAGTGCGAGATCAGCGACGGGAACCGGTCGAACAGGCGGAAGGTGAAGCGCATCAGGCTGCTGCCCATCCAGGGGCCCAACAGGGCCAGCACCCCGAAGATCACGATCACCTTGGGGGCGAAGGTCAGGGTCTGCTCCTGGATCTGGGTGGTGGCCTGGAACACGGCGATCATCAGCCCCACCAGCAGGGACAGCAGCACCGGCGGGCCGGAGACCAGGAGGACCAGGTACAGCGCCTCCTGCACGATGTAGGTCAGCTCTTGCATCGGTTAGCTCACAGGTAGCCGATGACCAGGCCCTTGGCGATCAGGTACCAGCCATCCACCAGCACGAAGAGGAGCAGCTTGAAGGGCATGGAGATGGTGGTGGGCGAGAGCATGTGCATGCCCAGCGCCAGCAGGATGTTGGCGACCACCATGTCGATCACGATGAAGGGGACGAAGAGGATGAACCCGATCTGGAAGGCCTCCTTGAGCTCTGAGACCACGAAGGCCGGGACCAGCACCATGAAGTCGGTGACCCCGATCGAGTCCCGATCCTCCGGAGGCCGCATCTTCTTGGCCAGGTTGTAGAACAGCGACCGGTCCTTGAGGGTGACCTTCTTGAGCAGGAAGTTGCGCAGCGGCTCCTTGGCGCGCTCACCGGCCTTGATCATCTTCTCCACCGTCTCGCCGGACATCATGCTCCCGCCCTTCTGGAGCAGGTCCACCTCGGCGGAGCGGTACATCGCCGTTCCCACAGGCGCCATGATGTAGACGGTGAGGATGATCGCCAGGCCGGTGATCACCTGGGTGGGCGGGATCTGCTGGGTGCCCAGCGCCGAGCGGACGATGGAGAGCACCACCGAGATCTTCACGAAGCTGGTGACCATCATCAGCACGAAGGGCACCAGGCCCAGCGCGGCCAGGGCGATGATCAGCACCAGCGGGCGGGAGGTGAGCCCGTCGCCCCCCATGATCGAAGGATCGATGCCGCTGCCGCTGGACTTGCCGCGCCCCTGGGCCAGGACCAGGGCGGGGGTGAGCAGCGCCGCCAGGTGGAGCAAGGGGGAGATACGCAGGAGGTTGGTCACGGTCACAATCCTAGCCCGCCTTGGGGGGCGTCCCGTCACGACGGGAGAGGAGCTTCTGGAGGAACGGCGAAATCGCGGGGGGCTTGCGCGCCGGGGCCTGCGCCTGGAGACGGGCCACCGCCTCCGGATCCAATCTGGAGATCAGCGACAGACCGCCCTCGGACCCGCCAACCAGCAGGTACTCGCCGGCCGCCTTCACCACGTACATCGACTTCTTCTGGTCCAACGCCACCCGCTCCACCACGTCCACCAGGCGGACCTTGCCCCCGCCGGAGACCGGGCGCAGGCCCATCATCCTCCGCAGCCCGTAGTTGAGGGTCAGGTAGACCATCAGGATCACGATCCCCAGCGCCAGGAAGGTCTGGAAGGCCACCGAGCCCAGGCTGCGCTCGTCGTGCTCGGCCTGGGTTGCCAGCTCCGAGTCGCCCCCGTAGACCTCCTCCAGCGCCTGGCGCTTGCGGAGCCGCTCCGCCTCCTCGGCCTGGGCGTCCAGGATGGGATCCGGCGCGGGGATCACCCCCACCGTAGACCCGGCGTCGGCGGCGGCGTGGGCGGCGGACGACGGCGGCTGCGCGGCCTGACCCCAGGCAGTCGCCGCCGCGAGGACGGCCGCGGTCACTGCGGGATAGAGGGACCGCCCAAGGCGGAAACGGCGGAGCATTCGGACCCGAACGCTATGTGATCGACGGGAACATCTCCATCGCGCGCTGTCGGGCGCCCGGAGGGGGGCCGGGCAGGCGCCGGGGACCCTCTGCCTAGTCGACCAGCGAGAGCACCTTCACCCCCAGGTGCCCCTCGATTTCCACCAGCTCGCCGCGGGCGATGATCTTGCCGTTGACCGATAGCTCCACCGGCTCGCCGGGGACCTTGTTCAGGTCGAGAATTTGGCCGCTCTTGAGGCCCACCACCGCGTCCGCGGTGACCGCCACCCGCGCCACCTCCACCGCGATCGCCAGCGGGATGTCCGCCAGCAGATCCGCACCCTCGCCCTGCTCGTTCTGCTCGCTCACTGCCCCTCCTGAATCGTCCGTGGCCGGCGCGCCCTCGCCCGGCTGGGGCGGAGTGCGCGGCTCTTCGCCATGCTCGAAACCGGTGATCCGCGCCTTGAGCTGGCCCTCATCCACCACCAGGTCCGCCAGCAGCCGGCCCACCTGGCCGCGACCGACCCGCAGCTTGACCGTCCCACCCTCCCCCCGGTCCGGCCGCGCGGTCAGCTCGTCCAACAGCACCACGTCCCCCGAGCGGATCCCGGCCAGATCCTTGCGGTAGATTTCCGCCCGGCCGATCTCCGCCCGCAGCCAGGTCTTCACCAGCTTGAGCCGCGGCAGGTTGCGCTGGATCTGCAGCCGCCGCCGCGCCCGCCGCTCCGGGCCCTCGGTAGGGGAGTTGGTCATCCCCACGATCGAGGCGGGGATGAACAGCCGAACGAAGCCCGCCTGGGTGCCCAAGGTGGCCTTGAACTGCAGCACCGCCAGCTGGCTCTCCTCGGCCACCAGGGACATCGCCTGGTCCAGGCCGCGCAGCGTCCCCTCCAGCCGGGGCCGGGGCAGCCCCGGATCCAGGTTGGGGGCCAGGGTCTTGAGGACCTCCAGGATGATGTACGCCATCACCCCCTCCTCGATGTCGGTCAGCGGCCGCAGCGCCACCGAGTCCCCGGTGCCGCCCAGCAGCTTGTCGATGGAGGCGTGGCACAAGGAGAGATCCACCTCCAGCAGGCCCCGGGTCCGCTGCGGGGCCGGGGAGAGCACCGCCAGGAAGGTGGGCTCGGCGGCGATCTTCCGCAGCTGCTGCGGGGTGACCACGTGGGTGTGGTCCAGCACCAGCTGGACCTCCTCTTCAAACAGCTCCTTGAGGCGGGCGCACACCGCCGCCATCGACTCGCGGTCCGCACCGGCGGTGGGCATCAGCCACTCCAGCCGGTCGCTGATCAACGCCTGGGCCCGGGACACCCGGGGAAGGTTCCGGAAGACGAACGGGCGCACTTCACCCGGGGAAGGGGCGCGGACCGCGGTCAGCGGCCGGGCTGCGTCGGGGCGACCAGCGGAGGTGGCGGGGCGGGGCGACTCCGGGAAGCCGGCGGCCCCACGCAGCCCGGTGGGTGGACGGGTCAGCACCGGGGGCGGCGGCGGCCCCCACTCGTCGGAGGGGGAGTCCTCGTCCGGCGGAGGCGGCGGCGGAAACGCGGACTCCTGCCCGGTGTCCTCCTCGGGGTCAAACGGGGTCCGCCCCGGCGAGGTGATCACCGTCGACTCGTGCGCAGGCGGCGGCCCCCTTCGGGGGGGCGGGTTGGACTTCAAGCACGGACCTCGATCTTCAGATCCTCAAGGGTCAGCCCGCGCAGGCCCAGCGCCTTCTTCAGCCCCTCCTTGTTCTCCTCCAGCATCTTGAGGACCTCGCGGTCCGATCCGGAGAAGGAGGCGGAGATCTTCCCGTTGCCTCCGGAGAGCTTGATCGTCAGTCCGGAGAGGACGTTGCTGCGCAGGTCGATCTGGAACTCGGCCTTCCCGGCGGCGTTGGTGCCCACCCGGACGTTCTCCACGATCTTCTGGGCGATCTCCTGGGCCACCTTGCGCAGCCGCTCGCTGGCCGAGTTGTCCCGGGCCTGGGCCACCGGCACCGGGGCCATCAGGGCCGGGTTGAAGCGGAAGCCGGCGGCCAGCTCCCCGCCGCTCTGGCCAGAGTCTCCCCCGCCGCTGCCCTTGCTTCCGCCGCCGTCCGCGCCGGTCTTCAGCTTCTCCTCGCGGGAGGCGAACGCGCCGCCCTTCCCCTTGGCGGCCTGGTCCTCCTTGGTGGTCTTGGCGTCGGTGGCCCGGCCCTCGGAGGTCTGGTCGGTCTGGTGGGAGTCCTCGCTGCGGCCGGCGGCGGTGCTGGTCTCCGTCTCGGAGCCGGCCAGGCGGGTCTCGCCCATCTTCTCCCCCTCCCCGGCCCTGCTCTGGGAGAGCTTCTCCTGGAAGGCGGAGGTGGCCTCCTTGAGCACGGTCCGCCCCAGGCTGTCCTTGCCGTCGGCCTGCTTGGCGCCGGCCATGTCCCCCAGCAACGCCTCGTAGGCGCTCATTGCGCCCTGCTTCTGATCCACCGCCTTCTGCTGACCGACGCCCTTCTCGGTCTGGCTGGTGGCCATCTTCTTGGCAAAGGCGCTGTCCCCGGCCTGGCGGTCCTTGACCTTGGCCTCGTCCTGCTGCCGCTGCAGCGCCTTCTGCTGGGCAATCCGTTGTTCCTGGCGATCGTCGTCAACGCGGCTCATGGCGATGTCCTCACGGGCAGGGGCGCGCCCTTAAGCGTTCTTCCGGGTGCGGGCCAGGTGGAGGGCGTTGCCGATCTCCTCCTGGTTCAACTCCTCACGGGCGTCACGCACCTTGCGCACTTCCTTCTGCCAGTTCTCCTTGTGCTTCTCGATGGCCTTCTTCTCCTTGGCGGCCTCGGCCATCTCCTGCCGGCGGGTCTCCAGCTGGCGTTCGGCGGCCTTCACCGCTTCCTTCTGCCGCTCGATCTCCAGTGCCACCTGGGCCTCGTCGTCCTTGAGGCGGTCTTCATAGCGGTTCATCTGGTTCATCCCGCTGATCCCCACCACCCCCCGGGACATGATCTCCGCCAGGTAGGCCTGCACCTTGGCCTTGCGGTCCGCCTTGCGTTGCTCCAGGTCGGCCTCCAGCCGGGCCTGCTCCTTCTGCTCCCTGACCAGCTCGCGCATGGCCTCGGAGAAGCGCTCCTTGGCCTCCTCCTCGGCGCGCTCCCGCATCTCCAGCAGGGTCTTCAGACGGTACTCGGGCATGGGGTGTCGAGTGTACCACCATGCCCCAAAGGAGGCCTGCTGGCGAAGGGAGGCTAGTCGGCAAACAGCTGGACCAGCCGGTCCACCGTCTCCTCGAAGGCCACGTTCTCGTCGGTCCCCTGCTTGAGGAATTCGATGATCGCCTCGTACTTGTCGATGGCGTAGTCGGTCTTGGGGTCGGTGCCGTACTGGTAGGCGCCCAGCAGGATCAAGTCCCGCTGCTTCTCGTAGGTGGCCAGGGTCTCGCGCAGCTTGCCGCCCGCCTTCTTGTGTTCAGGGGAGGCCACCGTGCTCATCACGCGGGACAGCGAGGCCAGCACGTCCATCGCCGGCCACTGGTTCCGCTCGCCCAGGGCGCGGTTGAGGATGAAGTGACCGTCGAGGATACCGCGGACTTCGTCGGCGATAGGCTCCTCCATGTCACCGCCGGCCACCAGCACCGTGTAGATGGCGGTGCAGGAGCCCTTGTCCGAGTTGCCGGTGCGCTCGAGGATCTTGGGCAGCATCGAGAACACCGAGGGCGGATAGCCCTGGCGCGCCGGGGGTTCGCCCACCGCCAGGCCGATCTCACGCTGGGCCCGGGCCAGACGGGTCACCGTATCCAGCATGAACATCACATTGCCGCCGCGGTCGCGGAAGTACTCGGCGATGGAGGTGGCCACATACGCGGCGCGCAGACGGACCAGCGAGGGCTGATCGGAGGTCGCGCACACCACCACGCTGCGGGCCAGGCCCTCCTCGCCCAGCGCGTCCTCGATGAACTCCCGCACCTCGCGACCGCGCTCGCCGATCAGGGCGATCACGTTCATCTCCGCCTTGGTGTTGCGGGCGATCTGCCCCATCAGGGTGGACTTGCCGACGCCGGAGCCGGCGAACAGACCCACGCGCTGGCCTTCACCCACCGTCAGCAGCCCGTCCACGCAGCGCAGCCCCAAGGGCAGCGGCCGCTCGATCCGCCGGCGGGTGAACGGGTCGGGACAGTCGCGGTCCACCGACCACTCGATCAGCCCCTCCGGCAGGGGCTTGCCGTCGATCGGCTGGCCCATCCCCCCCAGCACCCGCCCCAGCAGCCCGTCTCCGACCTTGATCGTCAGCGGACGGCCGGTGGGGATCACCTCCGAGTCCGGGCCGATCCCGGCCAGGTCGCCCAGGGGCATCAGCATCACCTCGTCGCCCTGGAACCCCACCACCTCCCCGCGGACCTTGCTGCGGTTCCTACCGCGGATCTCCACCACCTCGCCCACCCGGACGCCGGGCACCGAGGCCTTGATGATCAGGCCGGTCAGCTCGGTCACCCGGCCGCGGATGCGGACCGTGGAGGCCTCCTTGACCAGCTGCTTGTAGTGCCCCAGGTCGATGGCCATGGGCTACGCCGGCCCTTCCTTCTTGGCGGTGTCCGACACCAGCAGCTCACGCAGCATCGCCAGCTGGGTGTGCAGCTGGGCGTCGATGGTGCCGAACTCGGTCTGGACGATGCAGCCGGCGGGCTCCACCTCCGAGTCGTCCTTGATCGAGATGTCCACCGAGCGGGCCACCAGGTCCATCAGTCCCTTGAGCTTGGCCCGCAGCATGGCCCCGTTCTCCGGGTTCACCCGCAGGGTCATCTGCTTGGAGTTGCGCAGGTGTTCGGTGGCGGTGGCGCACATCTGCAGCAGCACCTCCGGGTCCCGCTCCAGGTCTCGGCCGATGATCTTCTCCGCCAGGATCAGCGAGAGGGAGACGATGTCCTGCTCGGCGGCCTTGAGCATCTCCCCGGCCTGCATCTTGGCCCGGGCCAGCTCCTCGGTGACCTTGGAGAGCCCCTCCTCCCGGCCCTTGGCCTGGGCCTCCGACTCCACCCGCTGCGCCTTGGCGTGGGCCTCGGCGATGATCTCCTGCGCCTTGTGGTGGGCGGCCTGGAGGATCTCCCGGGCCTGGCCGCGGGCCTCCACCTCCTCGGCGTTCATCACCCCGCGGGGGCGGTTCTGCTCTCCGGACGGCGCAGCGTCGCTCTTGATCACCTTACCGAGTGCCATGGGGTCCCAGTGTAGCCTTGGCGGCTACCGTTCGTCGTCTCCGCCCCGCCCGCGCGGCTTGGCCGCCGGGTGCTGGCCGCTGACCCGGGGAGGCCGGGCCACGTGGGTCCCCGCCGGTCCCCCGGCAGGCTCCTTACTGGAGGGGGTGCGCCTGAGCGCCGGAGGCCGGGTGGTGGCAGGCGAGGTCTGGGGGCGGTCCACCGGAGCGCCGGCCTGCTTCCTGGGCAAAGGAGCGGTCACTTCCCCGGTGGCGCGGGGCTCTGGAGGCCGGGGCGCGGGCAGCCGCTCCCGCGGGAGCTCCTGCGCGCGGGAGGGGCCCATGCCCAGCGAGCGCATCCGCCGCTCTGCGATCG
>JALYOC010000050.1 GCA_030857095.1 Myxococcota bacterium
GGACGAGCGCCATCGGCCGCTCGGCCTGCCAGCGCAGGCGAGTCTTCGCCCCGTCGCCATCGCGCAGGCTGATGCGGTCAAGGCCGGCGTCCGTGTAGAGGCGCCGCAGCGTGGTGGGAGACAGGGCGTCTCGCTCCATGCGGCCGTCGGCAACGAGGGTCCGGAGGATGAGGGTGGAGGACGCGCCGGTGTTCTCGCGGCGGATGTCGAGGAGGAGCTCCCGCAGCTCCGGGGTGAGTGACTGTGCCCGACCAGAGTCGCTGCGCTTTCCAGGCGACAGGCCCTCGAGCCCGCGCTTCTTGTACCTGTAGAACCAGCGCTCGAGGGTGGCGACGGAGAAGCTGCGCGTTGCCTTGGCGCCGGGCGCACGGAACCGCTGCTTCGAGAGCGCGCGCAGAGCATCGCGCAGTTGGCCGCGGTCCATCTGCGCCTGCGTCAGGGAGCCGATGACGCCATGTCGGAACACCGCCACGGCCTCGTGTCTTGTCTTCGGGGTGAGTGCATCCATGAATCCTCCTGGGTGAGGGCACACCAATGCCCTCTCCCGGGCGTGGCCAGGGAGGGACCCTTCGGGTGGGGCTGAACTCAGGAGGAGAACGCCAGCGTGGCCAAGGCGAAGTCCCTCAGCCAGCGTGCACGGCGCCGTGGAACGCGAGCACAGTCATCGGGGGCGGGTCTGGCGCCGGCACAGCGAAGGCCGAGAGCACGGCCGCTGCCGCCGCCGCCAACTCCCGGGGGCGCTGCGGCGCGAGGAGTGGCAGGCGCTTGAACAGCTCGCGGCGGGCCGTCGCTCCGCACCAACGCGTCAGCGTCCGCCACCGCGAGATGGAACCGTCGCCAACCACGCGCCAGGGGCTCACCAGGTCCCGCACCGTGCTCTGGGACAGCAGCGACAGCCCGTACAACGCCAATGCCCAGCCAATGGCGCAGGCCGAATACAGCCGCCGGGTCAGCATCTCGGCCGGTCCGACGGTCACCACCGCCTTGCAGCGCTGACACTCGTACCGGCGCAGTTGGATGAGCAGCAGCTCGGGCGGACTGTCAGGCCGCTGTGGGCCACGAAGCTGCCGACTCCGGAGCCCCTGCCCATGCAGGACCAGCTTGATCGTCCCCGCGGTCCGCGTGCTTCGGCTGGTGCGCTTCGTCCGCATTCTACGGTTGATGAGAGCGGCCCGCGGCGCGAGGTCCTCGGGCAGGAATGCCGCAGGACAAATCAACGGGGACGGGTTGGCGATAATGACGCCCAGACCTCGGCGGCATCGGCGCTGTCGGGACCTCCACTTGCAGTGGCGAGAACCCTGCCATCCTGGCTCACGGCGATGGCCACGGGTTGCTTCCGGTCCGCCAATTGGAGCTGGTCGGCAATTCCACCCCCATCGACGATGACGTCCGACCAGTACTTCGTCGGAATGTGCTTCTTCGCTCGCGATCGCACCATCGAAGATGGAACGAAGAAGGGAACATCGATGGACACGACCGCCATGCGCTCGACGCCCTCCGGGAGCAAGGAGGACGCTTTCTGCATCCACGCCTGCGCCTCCTGGCCGGCGTCCTTGTCCGTTATCGCCAACACGAGGGCCGGCTTCCCTTGAAGAGCGGAGCTACTCAAAGGCTTCCCATCCAATGCCTCTCCTGAGAAATGCGGGAGCTCTGCCCCGACCGGGGGCATTGCGCTGACAGAAATTGATAAGGCGCAGAGAACGCAGCCTGCACGAAGACCGACAACTTGTTGGCGGGTCATCCAGGGAGGGTATCCATGGTTATCAGGCCTGCGCATCTCCCACCCGTCTTGCTTGCCGTGTTGAAGAGCGAGCGGGCGTCATTCGAGAGGAGACAGAGGGCCGGTGCCATCGAACCATAAAACCTTGACCCGTCGCCGCCTCTTCCCAATGAAGACAAACGCGTCTCCGGCCCCCCTCAGCGAACCGGATCCTGGCGCTTCACTCTGGCTGAGGTGCCCGGACCGTCAAAGGACGAAGCGCAAAGGCGATCACCGCCGCCCTCACTTCCACTGCCAGCGTTGAGCGGCGTGATGCCGACCATCGTAAGTGATCGAATTTCCAGGAACCGGAAGCTGATTGGCACCTAGCTTCTTGGCCCCTTCCAGAACGGCTGGCAACGGGGAGGGCGGGTGTTACGTTGGGCCTCCATGTCCCCCAGCGACGCAAAGAGCAGTCGTTCGCCTGCCCGCTCGGTGGTTGAAGTTCCGAATATCCAGCCCTGGGACGCGGTTCCTCCCGCGCCTCTCTAGCGCCTCCACGAGACCCACCGCTTGGACGAGATCCTCAGAAACCTTTTCGAAAACTCCACTGGCCTCGGCGCCTACCTGACCGTGTTCGGGGTCCTGGTGGTGTGCGGTCTGGGCGTTCCGCTCCCCGAGGACATCTCGCTGATCCTGGGCGGGTACCTGGCCCACACCGGCGCCGCCAACCTGCCGATCATGATGACGGTGGGATTCTTGGGGATCCTGGTCGGAGACTCGCTGATCTTCGCCGCCGGCCGGCGGGTGGGCACCAACGTCAGCTCCCGGGGTGGCTTCCTGGCCCGGGTGGTGACCCCGGAGAAGCGGGCCAAGGTGGAGCACCTCTTCCACCGCCACGGGCAGAAAATCGTGATGATCGCCCGCTTCATGCCGGGGGTCCGGGCGGTGACCTATTTCACCGCCGGCTCCACCAAGATGAAGTACCTGACCTTCATCTTCTGGGATGGGTTGGCGGCCCTGGCCTCGGCACCGCTGTTCGTGTTCCTGGGCTACTACTTCGGCGGCGAACTGGAGCGACTGATCCACGCGCTGAAGAACGGTCAGGTGGTGGTGATCGGCAGCCTGGTGGCCGCCGCCGCCGCCTACGGCCTCTATCGCTGGAGCCGCAACAAGGCCGCGCGCCGTCAACTGGAGGCGGAGCACCGGCAGGCCGCCCCTCCTACCCCCGGCGTGTCCGGCGAGAACTCCACCCAGCGCACCGCCGCGCCGGGCCAGGAGGCGTCGATGATGTCGCGCTCCTCGCTGCAGAAGTAGCGCCCTCCGTGTAACAACCCGAGAGGCCCCGCCGGCCCGCCCATCCGGCCGCCTATCGACTCGGTGCTGGAGGCCTACTCCAACCACGGGGCGATGCTGGCACCGGGCGGAGAGCTTGAGTCCCTCGCAGCAGAATGTCGCCGGGAACAGTCTCCTGCGACGGAGAGCGCGGAACCACGCAGGAGACTGTCGCCGCATGCAGTCTGCTGCGATCCGACTGGTCCGACGCTCGGGTTCTCGTCACCTGTCGAAGGCTGTGGCCAGAGTCGCTGGCTACCTCCCGAACAGACGCCTGACCCAGCCCAGGAACCCGCCGGAGTTGGCCGCCGCGGCGACCTCCGCAGACGGGGTGCCAGGGGGAACCCGCTGCTTGGGACCCGATGCGCCCGGCGCGGCCGGGGAACTGGAGGAGCCATCCTCCGAGGTCAGTCTGGCCTTTACCGTCTCCGGGGTGTCGCGGGTGGAGAAGGTGCTCTCCACCTCGCGGCCGGTGGACAGCTCGCGGCCCTTCACCTTGAGCAGCGCCTCGTTGGACACCTCGAAGGTGACCTCGATCTTCACCGAGCCGCGGGCGCCCCGGGGGAGCCCGGTCAGCCGCAGCGTCCCCAGGTATTCGTTCTCCTGGGCCTTGTCCGAGTCCCCCTGGAAGATCGCCAGGTCCAGCTCCGGCTGATCGTCGCGCGAGGTCCCGATGGTGTAGCGCTTGGTGGCGGGCAGGGCGCAGTTGCGCTCCAGCACCGGCTTGAACCGTCCGCCGGGCAGCCCGATCCCGATCGCCATCGGCAGCACGTCGATCAGCACCACCCCCTCCAGCTGGCCCAGGGAGTTGGCCAGCAGTGAGGCGCCCACCGCCACAGCCTCGTCCGGGTGGACGCCCTTGGAGGCGGGCCTGCCGAAGAAGGCCTCGATCTTCCTGTGCACCAGCGGGAAGCGGCTCTGGCCACCGACCAGGATCACCTCGTCCACGTCCTTGGGGCCCAGGCCCTTGGCCTTGAGCACCTCGTCACAGACCGCGAGGGTGCGGTCCACCAGCTTCTCGGTCAGGGAGACCAGCTGCTCGCGGTTCAGGGTGACATCCAGATCCAGCGGCTGGTTGTCGATCATGGTCACGAACGGCACGTGGACCCGGACCTCGGCGCGCTCGGACAGCGCGCACTTGGCGCGCTCGGCGGCGTCGGTGATCCGCTGCATCGCCACCCGGTCTGAGTGGAAGGGCTTGCCGTTCTTCTTGGCGAACTCCTCCAGCAGGAAGGCCACGATCGCGTTGTCGAAGTCCAGCCCGCCCAGGAACGTGTCGCCGCCGGTGGAGATCACCTCGTAGACGTTCCCGGACAGCTCCAGCACCGAGGCGTCAAACGTCCCGCCGCCCAGGTCGTAGACCAGCACCCGCTGCTTCAGATCCCGCCCGAAGCCGTAGGCCAGCGCCGCGGCGGTGGGCTCGTTGAGGATCCGCTCCACGTGGATCCCGGCCAGCCGCCCGGCCTCCCGGACCGCCTGGCGCTGGTTGTCGTTGTAGTAGGCGGGGACGGTGATCACCGCGCGGGACACCGACTGACCCAGCTGGTTCTGCGCCACCTCCCGGACCTCGCGCAGCACCAGGGCCGAAATCTGCTGCAGGCTGTAGACGGTGGAACCCAGCTTCACCGCCGACTCACCGCCCTCACCGGCTACGATCTCGTAGGCGAAGCGATCCTTGATCTGCTGGACGATCGGCGAGTCGTAGGCGCGCCCCACCAGTCGCTTGGCGCCGTACACGGTCAGCCGCGGGTTGGTCAGCATCTGCCCCTTGGCCGGATGGCCGATCACGATCTTGCCCCGGGCGTTGAGGGCGATGATCGACGGGACCGTGTTGTGGCCCTCGCGGCTGGTCAGCACCGCCGGCTTGTTGTTGCGCACCATCGAGGCGCAGGAGTTGGTGGTGCCCAGGTCGATGCCGATGATCGGCCCGGTGCGCTTGGGCTCCTCTTTTGGCTCCTCGAACGGAGGGGCGGAGACCTGGGCGCCGCTGCCCACCGCGACCACCGGGGCGTTGGCGTTGAGGGTGGGCGCCGCCTTGGGCCTTGGCGGGGTCGCCAGCTGGGGCACCGGGGGAGCGGACGAGGGCGCGGGGGCCTGTGCGGTGGGCGTGCCGTAGTCCGGCTCTCCCGCGCCCGAGGGCAGGGGAGGCTGGCTGGAGTTCGCGTGCGGCAAGGACGCGGTGGCAGTGTCCAAGAAGCGCTTGGTCTCCGGGTCCAGGGTCAGGAACCGAAGCCCCATCCCCGAGATGCCAGTTCCCTTTTGCCCGGTGACGAAGGCCACCACCGCCGAGGCGTAGATCAGCCGCCGCCCGTCCTGGAGTTGCAACTCCAGGGTGACCGCGGTCCCCGGAGGCTTGAGCGTGCGCGAACGCAGGTAGATGCCCCCCCGGGAGAGGTTGGCGCCGTACTTCGAGATGAACTCCTCGGGAGACTGGAAGGGAAGCTTCACCTTCAGCCCGATGGGTGCCTGCGCTGGATCGGCCAAAACCGGTGGGTCCTAGAAGAAAAAACCCTGTGCGAAGGCACAGTTGAGTGAGTACAGCAGTGAACGTATTTTGCCGTCCTTTCCGGCCGACGCAAAGGCCCGGATCACCTATTCAGGCCCGACCATGCTCCCCGAAACCCTCCGCCTTGGTCTTACCTTCGACGACGTCCTCCTCCAGCCGGCGGAGAGCGAGGTCCTTCCCCGCGACGCGGACCTCTCCACCCGGCTGACCCGCAACCTCCGGCTGCAGATCCCGCTGCTGTCCTCGGCGATGGACACCGTCACCGAGGCCAGGACCGCGATCACCATGGCCCAGGAGGGTGGGATCGGGGTGATCCACAAGAACCTCACCGTGGAGCAGCAGGCCCGGGAGGTCCAGAAGGTGAAGAAGTACTCCAGCGGGATGGTGCTCGATCCCTACACGGTGGAGCCGGACCAGCCGCTGCGCCACGCGGTGGACCTGATGCGGGCCAACGGGGTCTCCGGGATCCCGGTCACCCGCGGCAGCAAGCTGGTGGGGATCGTGACCAGCCGCGACGTGCGCTTCGAGAAGAACCTGAATTTGAGGGTGGAAGAGGTGATGACCAAGGAGCTGGTCACCGCCCGGGAGGGGGTGGACGCCGCCGAGGCCCAGGAGCTGCTGCACAAGAACCGGATCGAGAAGCTGCTGATCGTGGATGCGCAGCACAACCTCAAGGGGATCATCACCATCCGGGACATCGAGAACACCCGGTCCAACCCCAACTCCGCCAAGGACGCCAAGGGGCGGCTGCTGTGCGCGGCGGCGGTGGGCGTCTCCGGGGATCGCGAGGCGCGGATCGACGCGCTGCTCAAGGCGGGCTGCGATGTGATCGTGGTGGACACCGCCCACGGCCACTCCAGGGGCGTGATCGACGCGGTGCGGGACACCCGGAAGAACTTCACTGGCTTCGAGCTGATCGCCGGCAACGTGGCCACCGCCGAGGGCACCCGCGCGCTGATCAAGGCCGGGGTGGACGCGGTCAAGGTCGGGATCGGCCCCGGGTCGATCTGCACCACCCGGGTGGTGGCCGGGGTGGGCGTGCCGCAGCTGACCGCGGTGGACGACTGCGCCAAGGAGGCGGACAAGCACGGGATCCCGATCATCTCCGACGGCGGGATCAAGTACTCCGGGGACGTGGTGAAGGCCCTGGCGGCGGGTGCCTCCACCGTGATGATCGGCTCGCTGTTCGCAGGCACCGAGGAGGCACCCGGGGAGGTGATCCTGTACCAGGGCCGCTCCTACAAGAGCTACCGGGGCATGGGGTCGATGGGGGCGATGCAGAAGGGCTCCAAGGATCGCTACTTCCAGGGGGACGTGGAGGAGGCGATGAAGCTGGTCCCGGAGGGGATTGAAGGCCGGGTCCCCTACAAGGGATCGCTGGCGATGAACGTGTTCCAGATGGTGGGCGGGCTGCGCTCCGGGATGGGCTACACCGGGTGCAAGGACATTGAAGAGCTGCGGCACAAGGCGTCCTTCGTGCAGATCACCTCCGCCGGGCTCAAGGAGAGCCACGTACACGATGTGATCATCACCCAGGAGGCGCCGAACTACCGCGTCGAGTAATCTGCCGCGCCGTGGCCAAACGACCCACCCAGGACTCGACGCTCGCTCGCCTCAGCCTCGCCAAGGACAACGAAGACCTGGTCCTGGCGGAGAACTCGCTGCACGGAGAGAAGCTGATCACCGTCGCCCGCCTGGCGATGGTGGGGCTGAGCTGGGGAAGCTTGGTGCTGGCCCGGCGGGTGGTGGAGCTGCCCGCTGGTATCCGCGACTCGGCCCGCGCGCTGGCGGCGCTGGGGTATCTGCTCTTCGCGGTCCTCTGCTACCTGGCGGTGCGGCGGCAGGTCCCCAACCCCACCCGGGCGCTGTGGATCCCGATCATCCTCACCGTGGTGGACTACTCGTTCTTCACCTTCCAGGGGTGGCGCAACGGGGAGCTGGGCAGCTACGCCCCCCAGTTTTCGGCGGCGGTGTTCGCGCTGTTGATCTGCTTCTCGGTGGCCCGGTTCTCCCGGGTGCACGTGTTCATCGCCACCTTCTTCTCCTGTGGCGCCTACATGTTCTTGTCGATGAGGTACCGGCCAGACGAGGCCCGGCAGCACTTCTACGTGCTGGCGATCCTGATGACCCTGGGGGTGTTGATGGGGATGACCCAGGGCCGGGTCCGGCGGATGTTCCTGGACCTGCGCCGCCGCGACATGCTGACCCGCTTTCTGCCCCGGCAGGTGGCGGAGCGGGTGATGAGCCTGGGCGGCGCCTCGCTGGCGCCGGTGCAGCGGGAGGTGACTGTGATGTTCACCGACATCCGCGACTTCACCACCCAGTCCGAACAGCTGCCGCCCTCGGTGGTGCTCAAGTTCCTGGACGAGTACTTCGGCCACATGTCCGCGCTGGTGAAGGCCCACGAGGGGATCGTGAACAAGTTCCTGGGCGATGGCCTCTTGGCGGTGTGGGGTGTCCCGGAGCGGCTGGAGGGGCACGCGGAGAAGGCGATGCGTGCCGCGCTGGACATGCGCCGGGTGGTGGAGGAGCTGAACCAGGTGCGGATCAAGAACGGCCAGCCGCCGTTCCGGATCGGGATCGGGATCCACACCGGCACCGTGGCCGCGGGGATGTTGGGCGGCGAGCAGCAGGAGTACACGGTGATCGGCGACGCGGTGAACCTCACCGCCCGCATCGAGGGGCTGACCAAGAACTACGACACCGACATCCTGGTCAGCCAGGCCACCTGGGATCAGTCCGCGGGCCGCTTCCGGGGCCAGCAGATGGGCCAGTGCCAGGTGAAGGGCAGGGCGGAGCCGGTGGTGGTCCACGTGCTGGAGGGCCTGAAGGTCCCGGCGCCGCCCCGCACCGAGCGGCCGGCGATCACGGCGACGGCGACCTGAGCTTGGGCGCGATGGGCCTGCTCCACTCTCATTCCTGGATCAGGACCGGGGGGCTGCTCCTGGCCGTGGCGCTGTCCGCCTGCACCTCCGGGAAGGACGGCGAGGTGACCCTGGCCGCCGCGGCCAGCCTGAACCGGGTGATGCCGGCGCTGGTCGAGCAGTACCGGGCCGGGCCAGACGCGCTGGGGGTGACCGTCAGCTATGGATCGTCGGGGGGACTGCGTCAGCAGGTGGAGGGCGGCGCGCCGATCGACGCGGTGGTCTTTGCCCACGCCGATCCGGTGGACCTGCTGATCGGCAAGGGGCTGGCGCGCGCGGACAGCCGCACGGTGGTGGCGACCAATCAGCTGGTGCTGGTCGGGCCCCGGGGCGGTCCGCCGCTGACCTGGCAGACCTTGTCCCAGCTTCCCGAAGGCGAGCTCTTCGCGGTGGGAGACCCCAGCGCGGTGCCGGCCGGACACTATGCCCGCCAGGTGCTGCGGACCCTGGGCAGCTGGGAGCGCCTGCGGGGCCGGATGATCTTCGGCGGAGATGTGGCCGCCACCTTGGCCTACGTCCGGAGGGGAGAGGTGGCGGCGGCGGCGGTGTACCAGACCGATGTCCGTGGCCTGGACGGGGTGGTGGTGCTGGACGTGGCCCGGGGCGACTGGGCTCCCCGGGTGGAGGTGGTGATGGCGGTGACCGGCACCGGGGGCGAGGGCGCCGCCCGGAAGTTCCTGCGCTTCCTCGCCTCCCCGGAGGCGCGCCCCACCTGGCGGCGCTTCGGCTTCGGCGATCCTTGAGCCTTGTGAACGATCCGGTCCTCTTTCCGATTGGCCTCTCCCTCCAGGTGGCCACCCTTGCGCTGGCGGCGGTGGTGGTCCCGGGCGTGGCGCTGGCGTGGCTGCAGGCCCGGCGGCGCTATCCGGGCTGGTCGCTGGTGGAGGGGCTGATCCTGCTGCCGATGGTGCTGCCCCCTTCGGTGATCGGCTACTTCCTGGTGGTGGCGCTGGGGCGGAACGGGGCGCTGGGCCGCCTGCTGGATGACACCCTCGGCCTGAGGCTGATCTTCACCCCCGCCGCCGCGGTGCTGGCCGCCTGCGTGGTGGCCCTGCCGATGCTGGTCAAGACGCTGCAGCCGGCGCTGGCCCAGGTCCCCCGCGAGCTGGAGGCCGCCGGGCGGACGCTGGGGCTGGGCCCGCTGGCGCTGTTCTTCCGGGTCACCCTCCCGGTCGCCTGGCGCGGGCTGGTGGCCGCCCTGGTCCTGGCCTTCGCCCGGGCCCTGGGCGAATTCGGCGCCACCTTGATGTTCGCCGGAAACATCCCCGGGCGGACCAACACCATGCCGCTGGAGATCTTCTCCGCCTACCAGGCGGGTGAGGACGGCCGGGCGCTCTTGTACGTGGTCACCCTCACGGTGGTCTCGCTGGCGGTGGCGCTGCTGGCCTCCACCCTCTCCGGGAACGGGGCGCGAAGATGAGCGCGCTGGAGGCGGACTTCCGGGTCACGGTGGGGCCTCGCAGCTCCCCCTTCGAGGTGGCCGCGAAGCTGAGTCTGGACCGCGGGGTGCTGGCGGTGTTCGGACCCTCTGGGTCCGGCAAGTCGCTGACCCTCCAGGTGATCGCGGGGCTGCTCCGGCCCCAGTCGGGGCAGGTTCGCCTGGGCGGCGAGCGGCTCTCCGACAGCGAGGCGAAGGTCCACGTGCCGCCTCACCGCCGCCGGATCGGCTACGTCCCCCAGCACCACGCGCTGTTCCCGTTCTGTTCGGTGTGGCGGAACGTGGCCTTCGGGCTGCCCCGCGCCGAACGCCGGCCGGACCATCCGGTGGTGGCTGGGCTGATCCTGGAGTTGGGGTTGGAGCACCTGACCCACGCCATGCCCGAACGTCTCTCGGGAGGGGAACGCCAACGGGTCGCGCTGGCCCGCGCCCTGGCGGTGCGGCCGCGGCTGCTGCTCTTGGATGAGCCCTTCAACTCCATCGATCTGGCCGGCCGGCGCGAGCTGTGGGGCGTGCTGCGGGCCACCCTGGCGCGCCACCAGACCCCGGCGGTGTTCGTCACCCACGATCCGGTGGAGGCCGCCGCCCTGGCCGACCGGGTGGTGTTGTTCCAGCGGGGCCGGAGCGCCCAAAGCGGAGGCCCGGAGCTGCTCGGTCCGGCACTGGAGGTGGTCCAGGATTCGCTGCGCACTCAGTCCAGCGGGATCGACACCCACGGTTCGTAGACGTGGTACCCGCCGGGCGCGACCACCCCCAGCTGGACCCACAGGGTGTTGTTCTCCACGTTGCGCCGGTCGCGGAAGCAGCCGCCGTCGTAGGCCTCCATTGGCCCCTCGTAGTCGGTGGGGGGAGAGTCGGCGTCGGCCCGGAAGCGGCAGGCCACGGACCAGCCCTGGGGCAAGGGGCCGTCCAGGTGGGTGAGGATCCGCAGGAAGCTGGCCGAGGGATCCTCCACCGACGGCTTGGGGCGCGGCAGTGAGTCGTGTAACTGGCGGTGGCGCGCGTGCTCCCGCTCCAGGTCCTTCTGCACGTCGTAGAGGATCCGGGTCAGGTCGTAGCCTGCGGTCTGGAAGGCGTCCTGCCACACCGAGAGCGGATCCAGCTGTTCGGGGGCGTCCTGGCGACCGGTGGCCTCCAGCACCCTTCTGGCCGCGTCCTTCCCGTAGCGCCGAATCAGCTGCTGCACGATCGCCTCCCCGAAGGGATAGACCAGATCCCGATCCTGATCAGCGGCCAGCGCGGCGACGTTGAAGACGTCCTCCACCCGCATCTGCCGCCGGGCCAGCAGCAGCGCGGCCACGGTGCGCCCCTGATCGCGATCCGGCGCGTCGGGGAACAGCTCCCGCTGGATATGGCGGGAGAGGCCCTCGTTGAAGGCCAACAGCTGGTTCAGCCGCTGCGCCCGCTCCGCCCCCACCGTTTGCGCGGCCAGCACGTGGGTGGTCTCATGGGCCAGCACCGCCAGCAGCTCCTCTCCGTCCTCGGCGGCCAGCAGGTCCATCCGGATCGCGTTCCAGAAGGCCAGGCCGGCGGTGTGCTGCGCCGAGCCGGTCAGGTCCACCCGGATCGGGGTGGGCAGCGGTCCTACGCCCAGCAGTTCGCTCACCCGCTGGAAGGTCTGGTCTCCCTCTTCGAACAAGGGGGAGGCCCGCTGACTCAGCGGGGCCGGGTAGCGGAAGGCGTAGTGCTGTGAGTCGTACTGCCCCAGCGCCGGCTCGGGGAAGGAGGGCTCGGAGCCGGCGGCGGCGGTCCCGCTCTCTGCCGCGTCGTAGGAGATCAACCCGAACAGCACCAGGCCGACCACTGAAGTGGCCACGGTGATCGGGGTGGCCGCCGGTCCGGAGAGGAACCCCCACAGCTTGCGCAGCCGCCGGTCCCACACCCCGGCGAACAGTGCCAGGGACAACAGCAGCGCCAAGGTGGCCCAGGTCAGGTGCAGGGCCAGGGTGGACCAGGGGATCCGCCAGTCGCTGCCCTCGAAGCGGGCCAAGGCGATGGAGGTCGGATCCAGGATCGACGCGGCGGGGAGCTGCTTGACCGCCACGACCACGAACAGCCCCAGCATCCCGGCCAGCATCCAGGAGAGACGGCCGGTAAACGAGAGAATCACCCCCAGGGCCAGGCCCACGTAGAGCACCGCCCCCTGGAGCAGGGCGCCCTGGATCAGCAGCGGCAGGTGCACGCCGCCATCCAGCGAGGTGTGGAACCACAGGTGGCGCAGCAGCAGCGCCACCAGCTCCAGGACGATCCCGGCCATCAGCACCCCCCAGCCGACGGCGATCTTCACCCCGAACAGCCAGCCCCGTCCGATCGGCAGGCTGTCCAGGAACTCCAGGGTCCCTTCTTCGTGCTCGCGGGTCAAAAGGCCGGTGCCCAGGGCAAAGGCGATCACCATCAGGAACAGGATCCCCGCGGTGCTGTAGCCGTCGGCGATCTCGTTGCCCAGCGGCTGCTGGGCAAAGGCGCCGGTGAAGAGATCGCTGAGCTGATCCAGCAGCTCCAGGAACAGGCCCAGCACCAGGAACGGGCGCTGATCCCTCAGCTCCTTGCGAACCAGGGAGCGGATCACCGGATCTCCCTGCGCTGGGCCAGCACCCGGACACTGCACCGCAGCGACGGGGAGGGGAGATCCACCACCCACATCCAGCGCGAGCCCTCCACCAGGGCGGGGGGCAGGGCGGTGAACGCCCCGGAGCCCACCTGTGCCTGCTGCAGCTGGAAGTCGTTCTCGTTCTCCGGAACGTCCATTGGCCCCAGCGCACCGAAGCGGACCGAATAGCGCAGGGACTCTTCGGGGGGAGGGGAGAGGGTCAGCCGGTGGCGCAGCTCGAAGGTGCGACCCGACAAGCGGCGCAGCTCCAGCTCCGGCCGGGCTGCCCGCAACGGTTCCAGCACGTCCGGGTGTTCACGGCGGACCGCCTCCAGCCGCTGGGTCCAGGCCTGCTCCACCGCCGCCACCGTCAGCCCGGCCTCCTCCTGGAGCAGGGTCTCCAGCGCTGGGTCCGCCACCAGCCAGGAGCGCTGGGCGTTCTCATCCAGCACCCTTCGCACCAGCCGCTGCAGCGCCTGGGGACCGGCCAGGGTCTCCACCGTCAACAGCACCGAGGCGGCCGCGGCGCCGGACAGACAGGTGCCCAGCTCCTCCTGGGCCGGATCCCACCGGCGAAGGAAGGGCTCCAGCGGCTGGGCGGGGATCACCGCCGCGCGCAGCCAGAGCAGCGCCACCCCCTCTTCGCCCAGCAACTGTCGGGCGGTGTGCAGGTGGGCAAACCCATCCAGCAGCCAGTGGCTGGTCTCCTTCATCGCCCGGTCGTCGCGGGCCTCGGAGAGCACATCGTGCAGCGCCACCATCGTCAGCCGGAAGGAGTCCAGCTCCGGGTCGTCCAGCGCCGCCCGTAGGACCACCCCAGAGGCGTTGGCCACATGGGCCCGCTCCGCCTCGTCCGGGTCCAACTCCCGGGTGGGCAGCAGCGCCAGTCCGGGGAGCTGGGTCAGGCCGACCTCCTCGCGGGCCGACTCCAGGATCCGCAGCATCCCGTCCGCCAGCTCCGTCGCGAAGGCGGGCTCCAGCTCGGCGGAGACCTCCACCCGGGTGCCATTCTTCTCCGCCACCACCGCGTCGGAGAGCCGGAACGGCTCGGGCTTCAAGGTGGCCTCCAGGGTCCCCAGCCCCACCAGGAACGCCAGCAGCACGCAGGTCACGTAGACCTTTTCCCGGTGCGACATCCGGTCGGAGAGCTGCACCGTCAACAGCCCGTCTCCGGCCAGCACCAGCGCGTAGCAGGCGCCCAGGCACAGCGCGGTCCCGGCCCAGGTCTGCGCCAGCGCCGCCCAGGGCAGCACCGCGTCTTCGTAAGGCAGTTCGTCCCCCAACAGGCGCGCCGGGCCCAGGTTGGTCAGCTCCAGGGAGGTGAACTGGGCCAGCGCCGTCAGCGCCAATCCCAACACCAGCAGCAGCGGGATCCGGTAGCGGCCCAGCAACGCCGCCATCGCCAGCAAGGCCCAGACGAACCAGGCCACGCTGAGCACCCGCACGCTGACGAAGGCCAGCAGGCGGGGGCCGTGGGCCTGGCTGGCTCCGCCGATCGCGGTGGCGATCCCTATCGCCACCCCGAACACCCCGGCGGTCAGCGCCGCGCCCATCACCAGCTTGGTGGTCAGCACCCGGGTGCGGGAGACGGGCAGGGCCTCCAGGAAGAGCTGGGTGCGGCTGTTGTATTCGCGGCGGATCAGCCGGCCGGCCAGGTAGGTGGTGCCCAGCAGCGACCAGCCGATGGCGAAGCGGCGGGGGGCCTCCAGCCAGCTGCCCCGGGCCTGATCTTGCGAGAGCCCAAACAGCATCAGCCCGTACAGCGCGGCCGCGAAGGCCAGCCAGGCGGTCAGCGCCAGCCAGTGATCCCGCAGCTCCTTCTGGAGCCAGGCCCGGGTCATGCCCGGGGGGTTCTGCGCGCGTAGGCCAGGAAGATCTCCTCCAGGGTCAGCGTGCGGGGCCCCAGCAGCGCCAGGCCGTCTTCCGCCCACAACGCGGAATCGGCCCGCAGCACCCGGAGCTCGCCGCCCTCGGTGGGCTCGGCGCGGATCGTCTCCACCTGGGGCGGGAGGAGGGTCTCCGCGGTCACCCGCACCTGACGGTGGGAGGCCAGCAGCTGGGTCAGCGCGCCCTGGAAGCGCAGCTGTCCGTCCTGAAGGATCCCGATCCGATCACAGACCTGCTCCACCTCCGAGACCAGGTGGGAGGAGAACAGCACCGCCTGCCCCTCGCGACGGATCTGCGACGCCAGAATGTCCAGGAACTCTCTGCGGGCCACCGGATCCAGCCCGGCGGTGGGTTCGTCCAGGATCAACAAGGAAGGGTGGTGGGACAGCGCCAGCGCCAACCCCAGCTTGGCCCGGGTCCCCCCGGAGAGGAACCGCGCCTTGCGATCCTTGGGGACGTCCAGCAGCCGCAGCAGCCGGTCGAACTCGGCGGGATCCCAGCCGGAGTAGAAGCCGGACATGAACTGCCCCAGCTGCTCCCCGGTCATCCACGGGTAGAAGACCTGCTCCTGGGACAGGTAGCCTACCCGCTGGCGCTGCGCCGGGCGGACCTTGGGGCCACGCTCGCCCAGCAGCTCGATCTCCCCGGAGTCCGGCCGCAGCACCCCGATCAACATCCGCAAGGTGGTGGTCTTGCCGGCGCCGTTGCGGCCCAGAAAGCCGTAGATCTGGCCGGCGGCAAGCTCCAGGGAGACGCCCCGCACCGCCTCGAACTTCCCGAAGGAGCGGCGCAGCTGGTGGGTCCTCAGCAGCAGGGGCGCTGTCGTGGGGACCGGCGACGCCTCCAGAATCTCTTCCATGGGAGCGGGGCCGGAGAGCTACCGCTTGCGGCTGGGCTTCTCGGTCGCGGTCTCCAGCCGCTTCTCCGCGCTGGTGACCTTGTTGAGCAGCATCTCCTTGTCGTCCGGGGAGAGCGACTCGATCGCCTGCTTGAGGGTGTTCAGATCCAGGCGGGCCACGGTGACTGTGTTCCCGCCCTTGATCTCCTGCACGGTGGGCACCTGTGCCAGATCGCGCACGTAGGCCTCGAACTCCAGCCGCAGCTCGGCGGTCTGGGCGATGCAGAGATCCCGGGCGTTGACGAACTCCGCGCTGCCCTCCTGGTACATCAGGTCCGGGTTGCGGTTCATCGCCTCCTGGAAGGTGGTGGTGCGCGACTTGAACTGTTCGTACACCTCCATGTAGCCCATCACCCGGTCGGTCTCGTTGCGGTTCACGTCCCGGGCCTTGACCAGCTCCTCGGGCGGTTCGGCGCAGGTGATCTTGCGCAGCTCAGCCGCGCCGGCGGCCTCCTTGACCGGGACGTTGTTGGTCTCCCGGTCCAGGCGCTCCTCGGAGCTGATTTCCTTCACGCACCCGGCGAGGCTTCCGGTGGCCAACACAGCGAGCAGCACGAGACGGCAGGTGGAGCGCATCGGTGGCAGGACCCCTGGTGACGGATTCGGTGTTGCTTGGACCAACTTTGTAGGGATACACGCCGCCCGTCAACGAACACCCACCGGAGCCTTTGCTTGGACATCCACGCCGAAAAGATCCTGATCCTTGATTTCGGCAGCCAGTACACCCAGCTGATCGCCCGACGGGTGCGTGAGCTGAAGGTGTACTGCGAGATCCACAAGCCGGATCTGTCCGCAGACGCGATCCGCCGGTTCAACCCGCAGGGGATCATCCTCTCCGGGGGCCCGATGTCGGTGGATCAGGAGGGGGCGCCCCGTCCGGACCCGCTGGTGTTCGAGCACGGGGTCCCGGTGCTGGGAATCTGCTACGGGCTGCAGCTGATCGCCAAGCTGCTGGGGGGCAAGGTGGACCGCACCGCGCACCGCGAGTACGGCCCGGCCGAGGTGGAGGTGGGCGCCCGCCGGGGCCCGTTCGCCGGCTTCCAGGTGGGGGAGAAGGTCAAGGTCTGGATGTCCCACGGGGACCGGGTGGAGGCGCTGCCGCCCGGGTTCGAGTCCATCGGCCGGTCCGGCAACTCGCCGTTCGCCGCCGCCGCCCACCAGTCCAAGCCGATCTTCGGGGTGCAGTTCCACCCCGAGGTGGTGCACACCCCGCTGGGCAAGCAGATGCTGCGCGCCTTCCTGTTCGACGAGTGCAAGGTCGCCGGCAACTGGTCGATGCGGGGGTTCGCCGAGGAGGCCCAGGACGCGATCCGCGCCAAGGTGGGCAACGGCCGGGTGATCTGCGCCCTGTCCGGAGGGGTGGACAGCGCGGTGACCGCGCTCTTGATCCACAAGGCGATCGGAGACCGGCTGCAGTGCATCTTCGTGGACAACGGGGTGCTGCGCACCGGGGAACGGGAACAGGTGGAGCGGCTGTTTGTGGACCGCTTCCACGTCCCGATGATCACCGTGGATGCCCGGAAGCGCTTCCTGGACAAGCTGGCCGGGGTGACCGATCCGGAGACCAAGCGGAAGATCATCGGCCGGGAGTTCATCGCCGTGTTCGAGGAGGCGGCCAAGGACGTACAGGACGCCGGGTTCCTGGCCCAGGGGACGCTGTACCCGGACGTGATCGAGTCGGTGTCGGTGGTGGGTTCGTCGGTGACCATCAAGAGCCACCACAACGTCGGCGGCCTGCCGGAGGTGATGAAGCTGCAGCTGGTGGAGCCGCTGCGCGAGCTGTTCAAGGACGAGGTCCGCGCCCTGGGCCGTGAGCTGGGGATGCCGGACGAGATGGTCAACCGCCAGCCCTTCCCCGGCCCCGGCCTGGCGATCCGGGTGCTGGGCGCGCTGACCGAAGAGCGGCTGGCGCTGGTCCGCGGCGCCGACAAGATCGTCCAGGAGGAGATCCTGGCGGCCGGCCTGTACCAGGAGCTGTGGCAGGCCTTCGCGGTGCTGCTGCCGGTGCAGAGCGTGGGGGTGATGGGGGACGAGCGCACCTACGAGTCCACCTGCGTGATCCGCGCGGTGCAGAGCGTGGACGGGATGACCGCCGACTGGGCGCGGCTGCCCCACGAGCTGCTGGCGAAGATGTCCACCCGCATCACCAACGAGGTCCGCGGGATCAACCGGGTGGTCTACGACATCTCGTCCAAGCCGCCCGCAACCATCGAGTGGGAATGAGCCGGGTCGTCATCGCCGCCGGGCTGGTGCTGGCCGGCTGTGCCGGGTCCGGCCGGGCGGTGGCCCCTGAGGAAACCTCCGCTGAGGCGCTGCGGGTGCGCTTCCACCAGGCGGTGCTGGAGTTCCGGGCCCAGCAGAGACCGGGCGGAGCGCCGGACGCGCCGGGGCTGATCCGCCTGGCCTCGCGGATGTTGGGCGCCAACGCGGTGGCCCACACCTTCAGCGGGCGGCCCGGAGATCTGACCCTCTCCCTGCAGCCCTCGCTGGACACCGGGTTGAACCGGCTGGCGCTGCAGCTTCGGGAGACCGTGAAGGGGAGGGCGATCTACGACCTGGGACGCTTGCTGAAGGATCCGGACGCGCCCGCGCACTTCGATCCCGGAAGCGGGGACCTCTTCTTGCCCCACGCGGCGCTGCTGGAGCTCAACCCGGACGAGCCCACGGTCCGTCACGAGCTGGTCCATGTCCGCACCTTCGGGACCCTGCGCAGCGGCTGGCTGGCGCCGCTGCAGGGGTACCTCAAGGGGCCGGGGCTGGGAGACCAGGAGCTGTTCCTGGACGAGCTGACCGCCTACTCGGAAGACGTGCGGTTCGCCGCCTCCCAGCTCGCGGAGATCCTCAAGCGGACGCCGGAGCCGGCCGGGCTGGTGGCCCGGTCCAACCTGGGGGAGATCCTTCGGGCCCGGATCGCCGGACAGAAGCCGGAGGGGAAGCTGAGCTTCCCAGAGCAGGTCTGGGACCGGCTGGTCGCCCGGACCCTGTTTGGCGGATCCCTGGCCCTGACCGCCTCCGAGCTGCTGATCCCGGTGGAGCGGGCCGGCGCCGACCCGTCCGCGGTCACCTATCAGTCGGGACCGGACGCGACCCTGGCGCTGCTGCGGCACGAGGGGGTCACCGCGCGTTTCTATCTGCCGTCCAGCACCGGCCCCGGTGATCCCAAGAACCCGGCGATCCTGGCCAAGCAGCTGATCACCTCGCAACAGGCCGCCCAGGCCGCCGCCGATCAGTTCAGCCGGGCCAAGGCGCAGTTCCACGCGGTGGTGGACGAGCTCTCCCCCGCGGGCACGGTGGAGTTGCTGATGGACGCTGCGCTGCTGGCCGGGGATCGCTGAGCAGATGTCCACCGGTCGTTGGTCGCCCCAGGAAGTGCGTGTCTCTGCCTGGACGCTCGTCTAGGAAGCCTGCGAGTGCCGCCCCCTACCGTGGGGCAGCCAGCCGTTCGTGAACCTGGCCCTGGGGGTCGCCGTCCTCTCTCTGGACGACGAACCTAGGGGCCGTCTCAGGAGGTACGACGATGAAGAAGGCACTGTGGTCCGCCGCGCTTTTGACGCTGGCGCTGGCGTGCGCCAAGAACCCTGTCACCGGCCGCAACCAGTTTGTGCTGATCTCGGAGGAGCAGGAGGTGGCGATGGGCAAGGAGTACGCCCAGCAGATCCTCCAGCAGATGGCTCCCTACCCGGACCAGAAGATCCAGGACTACGTGGCCGGGATCGGCAAGAAGCTGGCCGCTGACTCCGAGCGCCCCGACGTCCCCTGGCAGTTCCACGTGGTGGACGAGCCCACAGTCAACGCCTTCGCGCTGCCCGGCGGACCGGTGTTCATCACCCGCGGGATCATGACCCACATGAACTCGGAGGCAGAGCTGGCAGGCGTGTTGGGCCATGAGATCGGCCATGTCACCGCCCGGCACTCGGTGGCGCAGATGTCCCAGGCGCAGCTGGCACAGCTGGGACTGGGGCTGGGGTCGGTGTTCGTCCCCGCGCTGCAAGGTGCGCTGGGGCAGGCGGCGGGCGCGGGGATGCAGCTGCTGCTGATGAGCCACGGCCGCGATGCGGAGCGGGAGTCGGATCAGCTTGCCTTCAAGTACAGCGTGGCCAACGACTACGACGTGCGCGCGCTCAGCTCGATGTTCACCACCCTGACCCGGGTCAGCACCCAGGCGGGGGCAGGGGGGATGCCGGAGTGGCTGTCCACGCACCCCAACCCGGAGAACCGGGTGGCGGCCAACCAGCTGCGGATGCAGAAGGCCAACGTCAGCGTGGTCAACGCCACCCTCAACCGCGACGGCTACCTGAAGATGATCGACGGGATGGTGTTCGGCCAAGATCCCCGCCAGGGCTACTTCAAGGACAGCCTGTTCCTGCACCCGGGGCTCAAGTTCCAGCTAAGCTTCCCCAACGGTTGGAAGACCCAGAACACCGCCGCCGCGGTGGCCGCGGTCAGCCCCGCGGAGGATGGGCTGATCGTGCTGGGCGTTGGCGGCAAGGAGAGCCCCCAGGCCGCCTTGCAGAAGTTCCTCTCCCAGAAGGGGGTCCAGGCGGGGCAGGCCAGTTCGCCCACCGTGAACGGCCAGCCCGCGGCGTCCTCCACCTTCCAGGCCCAGTCGGAGCAGGGCGCCATTGAAGGGGTGATCACCTTCTTCACCCACGCCGGGAACACCCTGCAGCTTCTGGCGTACACCAAGGCCGGGAACCTGGGCACCTACGCGGGGACGTTCCAGAACACCCTGGGCAGCTTCACCACCCTCACCGATCCGGCCGCGCTGAACGTCCAGCCGGCCAAGGTGAAGATCGTCACCGTCCCCAAGGCGATGAGCGTCGCCGAGTTCAACCAGCAGTTCCCCTCCACGGTGAAGGTGGAGGAGGTGGCGATCATCAACGGGCTGGACGCCAACGGGACCTTCACCGCCGGTCAGTTGGCCAAGCAGGTCGTGGGCGGGCTTGCCAAGTAGGCAAGCAACCGACATGCACTTTCAACGGCGGCCGAAGGGAGACTCGGCCGCCGTCCTGGACTAGGCTCCGTGCCTCCGATGAAGTCTCCCCAAGTCTTCGGGAAGTATCTCCTCCTCGAGCGAATCAGCGTTGGCGGCATGGCGGAGATTTTCATCGCCAAGGCCTTCGGCGTTGAGGGCTTCGAGCGAATGCTCGCCATCAAGAAGATCCTCCCCAGCATGGCGGAGGACCTTGAGTTCATCACGATGTTCATCGACGAGGCGCGGATCAGCTCCCAGCTGAACCACGCCAACGTCGTGCACATCCACGAACTCGGTAAGTACGACGACGCGTACTACATCGCGATGGAACACGTGCAGGGCCTGGACCTGCGCGCCATCGCCGAGCTGTACCGCCGCGAGCGCCAGGCGATGCCGGTGCCGATGGCCGCGTACATCATCTCCCGGGTCTGCGAGGGGCTGGACTACGCCCACCGGGCAAAGGACGGGCGCGGCCAGGACCTGAACATTGTCCACCGCGACGTCTCTCCCCAGAACGTGTTGGTGTCGTTCGACGGGGAGGTGAAGATCATCGACTTCGGGATCGCCAAGGCGGCGAACCGGACCCAGCAGACCCAGGTCGGGATCCTCAAGGGCAAGTTCGGGTACATGAGCCCCGAGCAGGCCCTGGGCAAGCCGATTGATCGGCGCAGCGACCTGTTCGCGGTGGGGGTGATCCTCTACGAGCTGCTCACGGGTGACCGGCTGTTCGTGGGCGAGTCCGACTTCTCGGTGGTCGAGAAGGTCCGGAACGCGGACATCATCTCCCCTCGGGAGATGAACCCGGAGATCCCCAAGGCGCTGGAGAAGGTGATCCTCAAGGCCCTGGCGCGGGATCAGCACGACCGCTACCAGTGGTGCAGCGAGCTGCAGGAGGATCTGAACCGCTTCCTGATCAGCGAAGGGACCATCTACTCCGGAAAGCAGCTGTCCCACTTCATGCACGAGGCCTTCGCCGACGATCTGCAGCTGGAGGCGGAGCGGATGGAGCGCTTCGCCTCGGTCGAGCGCCCCGATGACCTGGAGGACTCGAACGTCGCGGTCTCCCCGCGGCGGCGCAGCTCGCGGCAGATCCCCATCGTCACCGCGCCTGCCCCCCGGCTGACCCCCTCCCGCGGGACCCCCACCGGGGGGGCCCCGGCCCGCAAGCCGTCGGACCCGGCGGTTCCCCGCGCGCGTCCTCCCAGCGTGGAGCTGGCCCGCAAGCCCGGCCCCGCGCCCGAGGAGCTGGAGGCGCCGCCTCCCCATGAGCGCACCCAGATCGTGGATGCCTCCCACCTCCAGGCGCGCGCGGTGGCGGAGCAGCCCACCAACGTCAAGACCCAGCACCCGCCCAAGGGCAAGGTCGTGATCGGGGACAAGGCGGTCCACGGCCCCACCGTGATCGGCGCCGCCCCCGAGTCCCGCAGCAAGCCGGCCGCCCGCCGCAACCCGCCGCCGATCAACGCGCCCCCCAGCGTGGTGGTGGACGCCGGCCTGGGCCTGGATCAGGCCTACGACTCCGCGCCGGACACCGGGGTGCATGATCTCCCCCAGGACACCGGCGCCTTCGCGCAGCCCCCGGAGTTCGCCGACGACGAGCCTCGCACCCAGGGGGTGGAGAGCTACAGCTTCGGCGAGGAGCCGCCGGAGGAGGAGGACGAGGCGCCTCCGCCCTGGCCTTCGCTGGAGGGCAAGGGCGAGACGGTGATCGGTCCGGCCCCCACCGCGCCCCCGGAGAAGAAGCGGGTCTCCTCCCTGGCGGAGGAGTCCAACCGCCGCCGCGCCGCCCTGGCCGCGGAGCAGCCCTCGGTGATCGTGGGTGGTGCCCGACTGGAGGACGCGGACGAAGCGACGCCCACCGCGTCGGACGTGGGGTTGTCGGATCCGGAGCAGACCGCGCCGCTGCAG
>JALYOC010000065.1 GCA_030857095.1 Myxococcota bacterium
GTGGGTCCGGCGGCAGCGCACGAGAAGCGCGCCGACAAGTGCGGGTGCCATCACCAGTACGGGCTGAGGCACTGCCACCCCAAGTACAAGACCAAGACCTGTGAGGCCCCGGTCAAGGCCACCGGGAAGGTGGACCTGGACCACGAGCACCCGGAGGAGGAGCCCAACGGGTCGAAGGTCCGGCCCAGGAGCGTCCGGCTGTAGAGCGGGGACAGGCTACCTTGGTTGCCTGCCCCCGTTCTAAGCAGTCATCAGGCGTAGAACTTCCGCCCGGACTTCGCCGCCTCGACCAGCGTCGGGGCGGGGGTGAACCGCTCGCCGAACTTCGCGCGCCAGTGCTCCATCCGCTCCAGCAGCTTGGCGGCGCCGACGCTGTCCGCGTAGCGGAACGGCCCGCCCAGGAAGGGAGGGAAGCCCAGCCCGAAGATCGCGCCGATGTCCCCGTCCCGCGGGCTGCGCAGGATGTTCTCGCCCAGGCACAGGTAGGCCTCGTTGACGAACTGCAGCGCGCAGCGCTCGGCCATCTCCTGCCGGTCCAGCTGCTTGCGGTTCTTCCCGCCCGGCAGCAGCTCGTAGACCGAGACGTCTACCTCCTTCTTCTTCTTCCCCTCGTAGGAGTAGAAGCCGCGGCGGTTCTTGCGGCCCTGGCGGTTGTCGTCGATGACTTTTTTGAGGACGTCCGGGGGCGCCATCCGCAGCCCGAACGCCCCGTGCATGATCTTGGCGACCTTGGCCGCCACGTCGATCCCCACCTCGTCCAGCAGGGTGAGCGGCCCCACCGGGAAGCCGAACTCCACCAGCGCCTTGTCCAGCTCGGCGATGTCCGCGCCCTCCGCCAGCAGGTACGCGGCCTCGTTCATGTACGGGGCCAGGATCCGCGAGGTGTAGAAGCCCACCCCGTCGTTGACCACGATCACCGTCTTGCCCTGCTTCTTGCCGATCTCCACGCAGGTGGCGGTGACCCAGTCGGCGGTGCCCTTGTGGGTGATGATCTCCAGCAGCGGCATCTTCTGCACCGGGCTGAAGTAGTGCATCCCGATGATCGTCTCCGGGTGCGCCGAGGCCTCGGCCAGCTGGGTGATCGGCAGCGACGAGGTGTTGGAGGCGAAGATGCAGTCCTTGCGGGTGACCGCCTCCACCTCGCGGATCATCCGGTGCTTGAGGTCCATGTCCTCGAACACCGCCTCGATCACCACATCCACGTTCTGGAAGCCGGCCCAGCTGGTGCCGGCGGTCACCATCGCCATCTTGGCGGAGGCCTCGCGGGATCCCAGCGAGCGGCGCTTGACCTTCTCGTCCAGCAGCCCCTGCACGTGCTTGAGCGCACGCCCGGCGCCGGCGTCGTCCCGCTCCTTGATCCGGACCGGGACCCCTTCGTTGACCGCGCTGACGTAGGCGATTCCCCCGCCCATCAGCCCGCCGCCCAGAACGCCTACCTTGTTCACCGGCCGCGGCTTCACGTCGGGGTTGGAGGTCCCGTTGTCCTTCTTCAGCGCGGTGGTGGCGAAGAAGATCTCCACCAACCGCTTGGACTCGGGGGAGACCACCAGCTCACCGAAGCCGCGGGCCTCCGCCTCCAGCCCGGCCTCCATCCCCTTGTCCAGACCGACCCGGATCGCCTCCAGCGCCTTGAGCGGCGCCGGGTACTTCCCGCGGGTCTTCTTCATCACCTGCTTGCGCGCCTGATCGAACAGCACCTTGCGGCCGACCGGGTTGTCCTCCAGCGCCAACTCGGTCCAGTTGCCCATGTTGGTCAGGCCCTTGAGGATCCCCCCAAAGCCCTTGGCGCTCCTGGCCGCGCCGGTCATCCCCCGGTCGCGTTCCATCTTCAGCTTGCCCGACGCCAGCTCCCGGGCCCGGGTCTTGGCCACCGCCATCAGGATCGGCGCGGGGACCACCTCGTCCACGATGCCCAGCTTTTTGGCCTTGGCCGACTTGACCGACTTGGAGCCCAGGATCAGATCCAGCGCCGCCTGGGCGCCGATCAGCCGGGGCAGCCGCTGGGTGCCGCCGCCACCGGGCAGCAGCCCCAGCTGGACCTCCGGCAGCCCGATGCTGACCTTGGGGCTGTCCGACGAGAGCCGATACGCGCAGGCCAGGGCCCACTCCAGCCCGCCGCCCAGACACACCCCGTTGATCGCGACCAGGACCGGCTTCTTCGCCTTCTCGATCCGCTCGAAGCCCCGGTGGGCCTCCTTGGCCACCGCCACCGCGGCCTCGCTGGTGGTGAGGGTGGAGAGCCAGTCGATCTTCGCCCCAGCGATGAAGCTGTCCTTCTTGCCGGAGGTGAACACCACCGCCTGGACCGCCGGGTCCGCCTCCGCCCGCTCCAGCAGCTGGCCAAAGGCCGCGCCAGACTCCGGGGAGAGCGTGTTCACCGGCTCACCCGCCTGATCCATGGTGATGACAGCCACCCCGTCATCTACCGCGTACGCAAAGCCGCTCTGTTCGGTGTTGCTTGCCATCACGCACGCTCCAGGATGACCGCGGCGCCCAGTCCGCCAGCGGCGCACACGGTGCACATCACGGTGTTCTTGTTCTGCCGAGCCAGCTCATGCAACGCCTGGGAGATCATCCGGCCGCCGGTGGCGCCGAAGGGGTGCCCCAGGGCGATCGACCCGCCGCTTAGATTGAGCCGGCTGCGGTCCACCTCGCCCACCGGCGCGGACCAGCCCGCCTTTTCCGCGAACTTCTTGGAGGCCAGCGCCTGGATGTTGGAGGCCACCTGGGCGGCGAACGCCTCGTGCATCTCCACCACCTCCACGTCCGCCAGGGTCATCCCCGCCCGCTTGAGCGCCAGCGGGACCGCGTAGGCCGGGCCCTGCAGCAGCTGGTCCGCCGGATCGGTGGCCGCATACGCATACGAGCGCAGGTAGCCCAGCGGCTGGTAGCCCAGCGCCTTGGCCTTCTCCTCGCTCATCAGCAACAGCGCCGACGCGCCGTCGGTGAGCGGCGAGGCGTTGCCGGCGGTGATGCTGCCGTACTTGCGGTCGAACACCGGCTTGAGGCCGGCCAGCGCCTCCGCAGTGGTGTCGGCCCGGACGATGTTGTCGGTGTCCGCCACCTTCTCGTAGGAGGGCGGCACCAGCACGTGCATCACCTGCGAATCGAAGCGGCCCTCCTTCCAGGCCAAGGCGGCGTTGTGGTGGGAGGCCAGCGCGATCTGATCCTGCTCCAGGCGGGTGATGCCGTTCTCCTTGGCCATCTTCTCCGCGCTCTCACCCATCGTCTGCCCGGTGGAGTACTCGGCGATCGCCGGGGGCACCGGGACCAGGTCCTTGGCCTTGAGGCCCTGGAAGGACCGGAGCTTCTGTGGCAGCGACCGTCCCCTGGAGGAGGCCACCAGTGCCTGGGCCAGCGGGCGGCTGGTGAAGATCGGCGCGTCCGACAAGGACTCGGTGCCGCCGGTCAGCGCCACGTCCGAGTGGCCCAGTGCGATGGAGTTGGCGGCGTCGGTGAAGGACTGGATGGAGGTGGCGCAGGCCCGGGCCACTGTGTGGGCCTCGATCCCACGGGGCAACCCCGAGGCCAACACCACCTCGCGGGCGATGGAGGGCGCCAGCAGCGTGGGGATCACCTGCCCGAACACCAGCTGGTCAATCTCCTTGGCGTCGATCCCGCTGCGCTGCACCAGCTCCTGGACCACGATCCGCCCCAGGTCCAGCGCGGTCAGGTTCGCGAACAGCGTTCCTGCCTTCACGAAGGGCGTGCGCAGCCCCGAGACGATGGCCACCCGACGTTGGCCGTTGCGACTTGCCATGGAACTCTCCCCTGCTGCCCCCGGAAAGAGGGAGCGGCAGGGGAACCTAGTCGCCGCCAACGCGACGCGTCAACCCAAATTGATTTTTGAGTCAGCCAATCCGACCGGCGGGCGGATCAGCGCTTGGCACCCAGGCGGTGGACCATCTCCACCAGGGCGGCGGCGGCGTCCGGGTCGGTGGGGGGAAGGATGCCGTGCCCCAGGTTGAAGATGTGCCCTACGGGGCCGGCGCGGCGGAGGATGTCCGCCACCCGGTCTTCCAGCTCCGCGCGGGGCAGGAACAGGGCCAGCGGGTCCAGGTTGCCCTGCACCGCCACGTCGGGGCCCAGCACCGACCGGGCGTCGTCCAGGTTCATCCGCCAGTCCACCCCCACCACGTCCGCCCCGGTCTGCTTGAGGCCGGCCAGGTGGGTGCTCATCGCGGTGCCGAACACGATCACCGGCACCCCCTTGGCCTTGGCCGCGGCCACGATCCGCTGCAGGTAGGGCAGGCTGAAGTGGGCGAAGTCGCGGGGGGAGAGTTCCCCGCCCCAGGAGTCAAACACCTGGACCAGCTTGGCCCCGGCCTCGATCTGCATCTCCAGATAGGGGATCAGCGTCCGGGTCAGCTTCTCGAAGAGGGCGTGGGCCACCTTGGGCTGTTCGAACATCAGCCGCTTGATCTGGATGAAGGTCTTCGAACCGCCGCCTTCCACCATGTAGGCGGCCAGGGTGAACGGGGCGCCACAGAAGCCGATCACCGGGACCGAGTCGTTGAGCGCCTTGCGGGTGCGGCGGATGGCCTCCGCCAGAAACCCGGTCTTCTCCACCGGGTCGGGGACGATCAGCGCTTCGATCTGGGCCGGGGTCCGCAGCGGGGTTGGAAAGTGGGGACCCTTGTCGCCCAGCTCCAGCTCCATCCCCATCGCCTCGATTGGGATCAGGATGTCGGAGAAGATGATCGCCGCGTCCACGCCCAGCCGGGTCACCGGCTGCACGGTGACCTCTGCCGCCAGGTCCGGGGACTTGCACAGATCCAGAAACGCGATGTTGCCGCGGATGGCGCGGTACTCGGGCAGGTACCGCCCCGCCTGGCGCATGATCCAAACCGGGGTGGTGTCGGTGGGTTCACGGCGGGCCGCGCGCAGGATTCGGTCGTTCATGCCGTGGCCCCATAGCGGGGCCATGGCGGCGGCACAAGACGGCAATGGGGCGGACCCCTCAGTCGCCGCCGCGGCCTCCGGAGCGGGTGCGCCGGGTCTGAACGATCAGCTTGTCCAGCTCGCGCAGCTGGTCGTCCAGCCGGTCCAGCAGCCTTCCATTCGGCGCCTGGCTGCTCAGCGATCTCAGGGTGCGCAGCCGGGCCTCGGGCGAGCTGCCCAGGGCGCTGTGTCCCGCATCCGCCGGGGCGTGGAGCAGTCCCTGGATCGCCGAGAGCGGATCCAGGGAGGAGTCCACGTACTGATCAATCAGGGTGATCCACTCCACCACCGCCGTGGAGCGGACCCGCGGGGCGCCGTACTGGCTCGGGATCAGCCCGTGGAGGGACGGATTGTCGATCTCCAGCGAGCCGATGCCCAGGTCCAGCAGCCGCCCCAGGTTGGGCTGCCCCACGTAGGCCCGCAGCGTCGTCCAGCGGGCGGCGCGGGGAAGCCAGGCGAGGCCCCCGGACCGGTAGAGCTCAGGGCGTTCGATCAGCCGGGCGCGGTCTGCTTCGCTGAAGGTGAAGTGGATCGACCGCGAGTCGTGGGACTCGCGGGCCAGCCACTTGCGCCGGGCATCGAAGGCCTCCCACAGCCGCCGCAGCTGCAGCAGGCCCAGGATCAGGCGGCGGGTATCCGAGGCAGGCAGGTCGCTCCCAAGCGAGTGAGTTCGAGACCAGAAGTCACCAGGAGAGTTGTCGGGGGCGAACACCACGAGGTCCGCCCAGTGCAACCCTGCTGCCAGTTGGTGAACGGCCTCCCGCCAATGAACAGAAGGGTCCAGCTCCCGGAGGTCTAGCTTCGGACGAAGGCGGCTGCCGGAATCGGTCCGCGACCTACCCGGTTGAGAATCGGTAAGAAGGGAGGCGGCTTCACTGAAAAAGAGGCCGGCTTTCGCGAGGTCAGTCCCGGTCGGTCGGGGACGTCGTGGAGGGTGCGACCGAAGTAAAAACTCGTCCCCGCTTCTGGGCTGTTGACACGGTCGGGGGTGACCAGTAGAAGGCGCCCCGCGGTCGGGCAGGGCGGATAGCTCAGTTGGTAGAGCGTCGCCCTTACAAGGCGAATGTCACAGGTTCGATCCCTGTTCCGCCCAAGCAGTGATGTAGAAGTAGACCCCATGGGGGGTTAGTTCAGCTGGTTAGAACGTCGGCCTGTCACGCCGAAGGTCACGGGTTCAAGTCCCGTACCCCTCGCAGAAAAGTGGGCCTCCAGGTCTTCGGACCTGGGGGCCCTTTTCTTTTCCCCCTTCCCGAGTCCTCAGGGAGTGGTGGGTACCGGCGCCGTTCCCCCCGCGGGGACGGTGGTGCCGCCGGTGTTCACGGTGGTGCCACCGGT
>JALYOC010000037.1 GCA_030857095.1 Myxococcota bacterium
GGGATCGGCTTCTATGGGGCGGCGGCGGTGTCCCGCTCCCGGCTGGACGGGGGCCAGGTGGTGATCGCCTCCCGGGCCCAGTTGAACGAGACGCTGAGCGGGATCGCCGGGCTGCAGACGATTTCGATGATCGCCACCGCGGTGGGGGTGGTGGCGGGCGGGGCCGGGGCGGCGCTGTTCGTGCTGGACCGGCCCACCCTGGTGCAGGTCACGGTGGGCCCCACCGGGGGCAACGTCTCCTTCTCCTGGGAGCTTCCATGAACGCGCGGATCGCTTGGGCGCTGGCCGCCTGCTTGAGCCTGGTCGGCTGTGTGGACACCGGCGCCGAGAGCTGGTGCGAGGACCATGACGCCATCTGCAAGACCACCATCTCCGTCGTGGAGCCGGCGGAGGGGCCCACCACCGGTGGCACCCCGCTGACCATCCGCGGCGCCGCCCTGGAGGCGGGAGGCGAGCTTTTCCTGGGTGGGAACCGGCTGCTGAACGTCGTCTACAAGAGCCGCAACGAGGTCCAGGCGACCTCCCCCATCGGCTCCACCGGCCCGGCGCTGCTGAGGATCGTCAACCTCAACGGAGAGTTCGAGTTCCCGGGGAAGTTCACCTTCCGCGCGCCCTCGGTGGTGCAGTCGGTAACCCCCCGTTCGGCGCCCAAGTGGGGCGGAACCCAGGTGACCCTGCTGGGCACCGATTTCCACCCCGGGACCAGGCTGTTCGTGGCCGACCAGGAGGTGGTGCCGGTGATCATCAACCCCGAACGGACCACGCTCTCCGGGACGGTTCCTCCCCACAGCACGGTGGGCGAGGTGCCGCTGCGGCTGGAGGGCCCGGGCGGCACGATGCTAGTCGACGGCGTGTTTCGCTATGTGGCCTGGGAGCGGCGAATCCCCAGCGGCTTCAACGACATCGGCGGGGTGCGGTGGATGGCCCGGGGCGGCACTGCGGAGGTCTTCTACGTGGGCACCAACACCGACCTGTACCGGTCGGACGATGGGCTGGCCAGCTGGACCCGGGTGGTCCATCCGGCAGTGGAAAAGCTGGCGCGGGACAACCACCTGGTGGTGGACCCCGTCGACGGCCAGCGGGTGTACTTCGCCGCGAGCAGCCTCTACCGCTCCTCCGATGGCGGAATGAACTGGGCGCGCACCGTGCTGACCGACAACGGCCAGGAGGTGTCGATCCGCGCGCTGGCGCTGCGTCCCACCGACAGAAGGCTGTTCGCCGCCAGCGACCAGTCGCTGTTCTACAGCGACAATCAAGGCGCCAGCTTCACCCGGCTCTCCGGCCACACGGTGCCCGATCCGCGGCAGCTACGGGTGCATCCATCCAATGGCGACGGGATCCACCTGCTGGGTCAGAGCATCTCGGCCACCAGCAGCAACGGCGGAGTGACCTTCGCCTACGTCGACACCCAGGAGGTGACCTTCGCCGAGCCCGGCCTGGGCGCGGCCGAGTTCTGGTACGGGACCAACTCCGGTGAGCTGCGCCGAAGCCAGGACCTGGGGCTGACCTGGAGCACTCCCCCCGAGACCTCTCCGGTCGGCGTACTCCAGGCCTTCTTCTCCAACCCCGCCACCGCACGGTACGTGCTGGCCGACTACAACCAGCTCTACGAGCTGGATCCCTCCAACATCCCTGTTGCCTGGAACCCATTGCTGGAATTCAGGGAGGTCAGCACCCTCCTCGCCGACGTCACTGGCCGGTTGATCGTGGCCGGCGGCACCGGCGTGGTCCGCCGGGAGGTGGCGACCGGGAACAAATTCTCGGTGCAGCACCAGGGGTTGGAGAGTCCCTCCCTCCAGGCACTGGCGCAGGACGCCTCCGGAATCTACGCCGGCACCCGCTCCGGGAAGGTCGCCTTCAGCAGCGATCAGGGGAGGACCTGGGAGGATCGGGGGACGGTGTTCGGAACCCGGGCGGTCATCTCACTGGCGGTGGTCCAGGAGGCCAGCGAGTCGGTGCTCTATGCGGTGGTGGAAGGGGAACAGCTCTTCCGGAAGGCCCCGGGGCTGCCCTGGACCCCGGTCGTGGACGGATGGGGAGGCCCGATCCAGGGACAGCGGCTGCAGACCTTGCCCGCGGACCCCAATCTGCTCTTCCTGATTCCCTACTACGGGCTGTACCGCAAGGATCCGTTGGGCAACTGGGTGTCCGACGTGACTGGGATCGAGAGCGCCTCTTACCTGCCCGGGGTGGTGTCCCGGTTCGATGGCTTCGGCCTCCAGCTGTACACGATGCTCGGCGGCGGCGGCGTCTCCTCCCAGGCCTATACCCGGCCAGCGATCGGAACCAGCGCCTGGACGCCGGTCGGTAATCTGGTGCCGGAGACCTTTGGCTATGGCGTCGGCGCCCTGGCCGCCACGCCCAATGCCCTGGTGGCGCTGGTGGGGAACAACCGGGTGGCGCGGATGCCGTTCGACACCCAGACCTGGCAGCTGCTTCCGGAGACCGGGGACTCACTGGCCTACTCGAAGTTCTTGTTCACCGCTCCGGCGCCCAGCCAGACGGTTTACGCGGGCGGCGAGTACCTCTTCTTCCGCTCCGACGATTCGGGCGCCACCTGGCGGGCGCAGGACCTGGAGCTGTTCGGGGGGTGGGCCAAGGCCGGGCTGGTGGACCGGGACGATCCCAACCTGGTGCTGCTGCCCGCGAACTCCGGCGGGCTGGTGGTCAGCCAGACCGGGGGGGAGTAGCTTTTAGCTCCGCCGCAGCGAGCCGACGGTGAAGCCGCGGACCGGGGCCTGCGCCACGTCCTCCACCGGCGCCGACCCGGCGCGGTGGCGGGGGCCCAAGGTGGCCTGGGGCTGGTCGGAGGCGGCGGCGCCGGAGAGCAAGGCGCCGATCCGCTGCCAGCGGGCCTTCTCCCCTTCCACCAGCGAGAGCAGCTCCGGGCGGATCCGCGGATCCGCGCTGCGGGCGGTGTCCACCATCCGATCCAGGAACGGCATCAGGTAGCCAAAGTCGCGATCGAAGTTGCCGGCCATGGAAGCAGAGGCCCTCAGCGGCGGGGAAGGACCAGCTTCACGTCGAACACGTAGCTGACCGACACCGGCTTCCCCTGGAAAGTGACCGGCTTGTAGAGCCGCGAGTAGAGCGACTCCAGCACCGGCTTCTCCATGTAGGGCAGCGACTTGATCACCCGGCAGTTCTCCAGCCGGCCGGCGGTGGTGATCACACACTTGACGATCATCAGCCCCTGGACCTGGGCGGTGAGCGCCTCCCGCGAGTACTGCACCGGCTTGCCGGTCTCGATCGGGACTGGGCGTTCCATCCCCTCGCCAAAGGAGATGATCTCGCTGCCATCCGAGGCGCGGGTGGTGACCGGGGCGGCCACGATCGCCGCTGCGGGGACGGTGATCCCCTCCGGGGGGGCGGCCTCGATGGTCGCCGGGCGGTTGGCCACCGCGGAGGCGGTGGCAGAGGCGGCGTAGGGAGAGGCGTAGGGATCCGCCTGGAAACCACCGGTGCCCGGGCCACCCAGGGCGGGCGCGGTGGCCACCTCCACGCGGGGCACCTCCGCCCGCGGCACCTCAGGAGGCGGGGCCACCGTCTCCGGGACCTCGTCCCGGGGAGGAGGCGCGCTGCGGGCCACCCGCGCGCCGCCACCGGACGGGGCCGGACGCTCGCTGGACTTGCGCTGCAGCCGCTGGGTGATCAGCACATCGCCCGAGCCGCCGGCGGTGACCGCCAGGGGATGGTGACCGTCGAGGATGAACACCAGCTCCGCGGTGGCGGTACCATCCGGGCCTGGGGGAACCTCGAAGCTGGTGGGGGTGCGGCCCAAATCGCGCGCCCCCATGAACACCTGGGCCCCGGAGGGCTCGGTGGAGACCTTGAAGCGCACTGCCCGGGCCGGGGTGGTGGCGCCGGGCTTGTCCCCGGGTGGGGTGGCGCCGGGGACCTCCGCAGGCTTGGCCGCCTGGGCCTTCTCCGGTTCGGCGCGGGTGTCGCGGCTGAGCAGCCAGCCGCCCAGACCCAGCACCAGCACTGCCACTGCGGCGATCACCGCGTTCTTCACCGCCGGGTTGCCGGTCTCCTCGTTGGAGGCCACCGAGAACAGGTTGGGCTCCGCAGGAGGCAGGGCCGGCCCCGGAGGCATCGTCTTATGCACCGACCCGAACAGCGGCGCCGGCCCCAACGGAGCCGGGGTCTGCCCGCCCGGCTGAGGCTGGGTCAGGTGGTAGAACTGCCCGGTGGGGGTGCGCATGTGCGCGCCGGTGGGGATGTTTCCACCGGAGGGCGCGGGGGTGGCCGGCAGCATCGCCGGGTTGTTGGGATTGGGGGTGGCCAGGTTCGCGCGGCCGCCCGGAAGCGGGGGCGGGGTGACACCGTTCGGAAGGGCCCACTTGCCGGTCTGGGACGCGGCCTGCTGCGCCTGGAAGCTGGAGGAGAGCCCCACCTGACCGCCGCCCACCAGGCGCAGCGCGTCCAGCAGTTCGTCCATGGTCTGGTAGCGGTGGTGCGGTTCCTTCTCCAGGCAGCGCATCACCACCCGCTCCACCTCCACCGGCAGGTCCAGGTCCGGCCGCATCTGGCGGAAGGTCGGCGGGGGGTCCTTGATGTGCTTCACGATCACTTCCAGGTAGTCCTTGGCCTGGAAGGGCGGGCGGGTGGTCAGCATCTCGTACAGCAGGACGCCGAAGGAGTAGATGTCGCTGCGCGGATCGCTCTGGTTCTTGGCCTGTTCGGGGGCCATGTACTGCGGGGACCCCAGCAACATCCCGTTCTGGGTAATCGCCGGGCTGACCGCCTCCGACTCGGGGACGAAGGACTTGACCAGACCGAAGTCCAGCACCTTGACCACGTCGTTGTCCGCCTCGTCCAACAGCATCACGTTGGCGGGCTTGAGGTCGCGGTGGAGGATCCCGAACTTGTGCGCCTCGCGCAACGAGCGGCACACCTGCTGCCCGATCCCGATCCCCCGCTGCCAGGAGATGGGCCCGTGCTTGGCCAGCGTCTCCGCGACTGTGTGGCCCTCCAGGTACTCCATCGCGATGTAGAAGATCCCGTCCTCGGTCTGCCCGTAGTCGATCACTGTGACCGTGTTCGGGTGCCGCAGCCGGGACGTCAGCGAGGCCTCCAGCACGAACCGTTTAACGAAGCCCGGATCCTTGCTGTTGGCAAAGTGGGGGTGCAGCACCTTGAGCGCCACCACCCTGTCCAGCGGGGACTGGATGGCCTTGTAGACCTTCCCCATCCCGCCGGAGCCGATGGGCTCGACGATGCTGAAACGTCCGCTGAGCACGCGTCCGCAAAGCGGGTCCGCGATGTTCAACGAAATCTCGTGCTGCTTTTGCGAGGACTCGGCCTCGGCCATGGGGTCCCCCGCTGAGGGCTGCACTCCCTGACATGAAGCGTCAGGGGCGCGCCATCCAACCACAGACTGCCGCCCAGGGACACCCCGCTTCTCACCGCGGGTGAAGGCACGTCTCCACAGCGGGCAACCAGACCTAGCGCGCCTTGAGTGAGCGCCGCAGGTCTTCCAGCTGGGTCCGCAAAGAACCGTCAAACAGGATCGAACCGACCTGGGCGGACACCCCACCCAGCAGCGCCGGGTCCACCGCCGCCTCCAGGACCACGTCCCGCTGCACCAGCTTCTCCAGCGCCTGCTCCACTCCGCGAAGCGCTTCGGTGGAGAGGGGGGTAGCGGAGGTCACCTTTCCACGCACCCGGCCGGCGCGGCCATCGGCCATCCCCCGGAACGCTCGGGCGATGTCCGGCATGGCGGCGAAGCGCTGACGGTCCAGAAGCAGCTGGACCAGGCTGTTCACCGACGGCTCCAGCTTGGGGATGGACTTGAGGATCCCGCCCAACACCGCGCCCCGCTGTTCACGGGAGTACGCGGGGTTGAGGAGCACATCCCTCAGGTCGGCGCTGTCGCGCATCAGGGTGGACAGGGTGTCCAGCTGATTGGCGACGGGGTCCAGGGACCCGGTCTCGGCGGCCACGTCGATCAGCGCCCGGGCGTAGCGGCGGGCGATGGAGAGGTTCTGCATGGTGCGCGCGCCTTAGCACCGCGCCGGGGTGGGCGCAATTGAGGTCCGAGCCAAGACGACCATTGCGGTCAGACAAGTTGGACGAATCAGAAGATGCACGGATGATGCGAAGCAACGGCCCAACTGAGGGGGAGGCCGCACGCCCATGCGCGAGCCCGTCATCGGAATCGATCTCGGCACCACCTACAGCGCCACCGCAACCGTGGAGGACGGGGCTCCGCGTGTGATCCCGTCCCGCCGCGGAGGCCGGCTGACTCCCTCCATGGTGGGGTTCACCCACGGCGGAGACCGGGTGGTGGGCGAGGCTGCCCGGACCCTGGCCGAGGAGCTGCCGGAGAACGTGGCCTTCGCCACCAAGCGGTTCATCGGCCGGCGTTGGTCCCCAGAGCTGGCGGCGCAGGCCAAGTACCTGGTCCCCTACCCGCTGATCGCCGGACCGCAGGGCGAGATCCGCATCAAGGTCGCCGGCCAGGTGCTGCCGATCACCCAGATCTCGGCGATGGTGCTAGGAGAGCTGAAGCTGGACGCTCAGGCCTACTACGGCCGCCCGGTGCACAAGGCGGTGATCACCGTCCCCGCCAACTTCGACGACGGCCAGCGGCAGGGCACCAAGGAGGCGGCGGCCATTGCCGGGCTGGAGGTGTTGCGGATCGTCAACGAGCCCACCGCGGCGGCGGTGGCCTACGGGCTGACCCAGAAGTTCGAGGGCCGGGCGCTGGTGTTCGACCTGGGCGGCGGCACCTTCGACGTCTCGATCCTGGAGGTCCAGAACGGGGTGTTCGAGGTCAAGGCCACCGGCGGCGACCCGCAGCTGGGCGGCGAGGACTTCGACAACCGGATCGTGCAGTGGCTGCTGGCGCAGATCCCGGATGATCGCCGGGAGGAGATCCGCACCGATCCGGTCTCGATGCAGCGGCTGAAGTTGGCCGCCGAGCGCTCCAAGCGCGAGCTGACCCTGGCCGAAGAGGCCTACATCTCGATCAACGACCTGGGCAGCCACCTGCGGGGCGGCAAGCCGCACATCGAGATCAACACCGCGCTGACCCGGTCGTTCTTCGAGAACATCTCCGACCCGCTCTCCCGCCGCTGCCTGGAGGTGTGCGCCCAGGTGATGAGCGACGCCCGGCTGGATCCGAACGATCCGACGGCGATCGACCAGGTGCTGCTGGTGGGAGGAATGACCCGGGTGCCGCTGGTGCGCCGGCTGGTGGAGGATTACTTCCACAAGCCGCCCAACATCAGCATGAACCCGGACGAGGTGGTGGCGCTGGGCGCCGCGGTGCATGCCTCGGAGCTGGCCGATCAAGGCGGCGCGGCGCTGCTGATCGACGTGGCCAGCCACTCGCTGGGGGTGGGTGTGCTGGGGAACAAGACCCGGCGGCTGATCTCCAAGAACACCGCCATCCCGGTGGTGGCCAAGGAGGTGTTCGTCCCCGGCAAGCACGGCCAGACCGAGGCGCGGATCCCGATCTTCCAGGGGGAGAGCGAGTACTGCGATGAGAACACCAAGCTGGGGGAGGTGGTGCTCAAGGACCTGCACACCACCGCCCGCGCCGACACCCCGCTGGAGGTGACCTTCGAGATGACGTCCGAGGGGACCCTGACCGTCCGGGCGGTGGACACCACCACCGGCGCCGAACAGGCGGTCCGGATCGAGGCCCGTACCGAGCTGACCCCCGGCGAGGTGGACAAGCTGAAGAGGGAACAGGGCCAGTACGCAAAGGGCCAGGAGAAGAAGGACGAGAAGAGCGGGGAGGAGAACTTCAAGCGTCTGCTGGAGCGGGGCGAGAAGCTGGCCCGCATCCTGGAGCGCAGCGCCACCGAGAACCCCAGCCAGGACGCGCAGGCGGCGGTGGCCACCGTGCGCTCGCTGCTGGACCTGGGCCGCGCGGCGATGAAGGGCCAGAACCCGGAGCAGATGGCCGAGGTCACCCGCCGCTTCAACCAGCTGCTCACCGCCGGGCGTTGACGCTGGGGGCGCGGCGACCCGCGCCATCGGGGCACCGTCTCGCGGGAGGGGTGATGCAGCTTCTGGTTCGGCGGGAGGAGTCCGGGGCCGGCGCAGGCCTTCTGCCGGATCAACGCAGCGTCGTACGGCGCTGAGGCGGGGAAGTTAACCGACTGTGGCCTCGTGAAGCTCGTATGGGCTGGAGACCGTCCTACGGGCGAGACGAGCAAGCAGTTTCAGTGGCTCATCGGGCGAGAGGTTGTAGGTGACCAGCGCTTCTTTGACGTCGTCTCGGTCCAGAGGAGGCAGACGGACTCCGAAAAATGGCCAGAGCTTGTCGGCTCGATACTCATCTTGATGGAGGTCCGGAAAAGCGGAGATCGGCACCGCGTCCCGGCGCGCGGTGAAGCTCGGGCTGTACCTGAACACGAACTCCGAACCATCTTGAGACAGGAAGCCGACCAGTATCGACTTTCCATCGGGTCGCGCCTGGTAGACCTCCAAGCGTTCTGCGGGGCGCTTGCCGGGTCCCCAGACTCGTCGCCAGGATTCAAGTTGGTCGCGAACAGCTTCAGCAGCAGATGTGAGGTAGGCCTTCATTGGGAACTCGCCCGTCCATGGACATTATGGAGGATAGCCATCAGACGAGCGTGGCGCACTTTTAGCAAATCCATGATGTATGCGATCCGCAGCGGGCTAATGATTCTGCTGTAGCGACGCTTCAGCAAGCGTCGGATCAGCCCAGGACTGTAGGCGCGAAGTACTTGCTGTGCCGACGCCCGAGCAACCGGATCTGCTTCGTAGAGGACGTACTCAGCCAATCTGAAGTGGTTCACGTCCTTGCCCGAATCCGACTCCGTACAACCGAAGACCGGATGGGCGCGCTCGGCGTACTTCTCAATGGAGTGATTCGGCAGTTGCGTGTCCGGGGAGTTCCAGAACAGGCCGCGCGCGGTGTCGTAGAGCGGAGCGAATCGGCGAGGAGCACTCGGATCGACTACGGATTCAATGACCCCCCAATTCTCCGGATGTCGATCCTGCGCCCCAACCAAGGCGTCGAACATCAGCATTCGTCCGAAGGCATCGACAAGGGCGTTCCGTTCGATCGGGTTTCGTCCGAAGAATCGCAGCACCTCAATCATGGTCGCGACATTGAAGAACTTCCGCTCTTCAATCGGATCTTCGAGGCGAAACACCTCGTGCAGCTCTCTCTGCTGAGATCCCAGGAAGGCCGCAGCGATCTCTACTCCGTGGATGAGAACTTCCTCTCCCCTCCGCAAGAACATCCGCGACATGAAGCGAACATCAGGAGCGCCCTTCGAGGGCAAACGAACCAGCTTCGACTTCGCGATCACCAACGGGAGCGTCCGCCCGATCTCACTGAGGATCTGTTCGGTCACGCATTCGCGTGCGGGACTCATAGCGTCATATGGGGGCTTTCTTCCCAGGCGTCCGCGCTTCGCAAGGTAGGCGACCGTCTCCGCGCGAGTAGGATCGCCGAAGGCCAGGTAGTTCTTTGGCACGGCTCCAGTGTTGCCAGTACGCATTTTGCCCACGAGTGCAAACGTTCGGAGGAAGCTATCAGCACCAAGGCCGATCCAACCCAGTCGTTGCCCGCGGTGGCGATCGCCGGGGCCAGCGACCTCCTCGGTCTCTCCCTGGCGCGGGCGCTGTCCCCCTCGCATCGGGTGATCGCCCTGGAGCGGACGGCGCAGCCGCACCCCTCGGTGCCGGGGGTGGATTGGCGGGCCTTCGATCTGTTCAACCTGCGCGAGGCCGAGGAGGCCTTGGCCGGCGCGGAGATGGCGGTGTACCTGGTCCACTCGCCCATGCCCTCAGCGCGGCTGACCCAGGGGCGCTTGGAGGATCTGGAGCTGATCTGCGCCGACAACTTCGCGCGCGCGGCGGCGGCGGTGGGGGTGCGCGGGATCGTGTACCTGGGCGGCCTGTTGCACGGCGACTCCAGCCGCCGGGAGGTGGAGTGGACCCTGGCCTCCCGGGGGGTGCCACTGACCACCCTGCGGGCGGGGAGGATCCTCCTCCCCCAGGGCGGGGTGGTGGACCTCACCTCCCGTCCGGGCGTCAGCGATCCGCGCGCCCCTTCGCTCCCGCTGGCCCAGGTGGTGTCGCTGCTGGGCTCCGCGGTGCACCAGCCGGCGCTGTGGGGCCGCGCGTACGATCTGGTCGGTGCCGACGCCCAGCTGCTGGGGTCGCCGGAGCCGGGTCCTCCGCAGGAGGCGGACCCTCTGGCCGGGTCGGAGCCCCCGCTGCTCACCCGCCCCCATTCGCACGATCGCCGGGTGTGCTCGGTGCAGCGGTTGGCGGTGGGAGAGGGGCGCGACGCCACCTGGGTGGCCGGCGAGTACGTGCGCTGGCTGCCGCGCTTCCTGCGCCACGTGCTCAAGGTCACCGTCGCCGAGACCGGCGACGCACTGTTCTGGCTGTGGCCGATTCGGAGGCCGCTGCTGGTGCTGACCTTCGCCCCCAAGCGCAGCACCCCGGATCGGCAGCTGTTCTTCGTCACCGGGGGGATGCTGCGTGGAGAGGCGGCCGGCGCCCGCCCCCGGCTGGAGTTCCGGTCGGTGCTGGAGGGGGCCTTCGTGCTGGCCGCGATCCACGACTTCGTCCCCCGGCTGCCCTGGCTCCTCTACATGGCCACCCAGGCCCGGGTGCACCTGTGGGTGATGCGGGCCTTTGCTCGCCACCTGGCCCAGGACGCCGCTTCGTCTCCCAGCGCACCCTCCTCAACGGGCTGACGGGGGCCGGCCCCAACTGGGGTGGTAGACCGCTGCAGATGGAGCCCCAACCGACCCTGCAGCAGGTGCTGGTGACCGGAGCGACCGGCTTTGTGGGCCGGGCCCTGGTCCCCGCGCTGGTGGAGGCCGGGCACCGTGTCCGCGCCACCACCCGCAACGTCGCACGCGCCCGGACCCAGCCCGGCGTGGAGTGGGTGCAGTGCGACGTCAACGTGCCAGAGGAGTTGGCGCGGGCGATGGAGGGGATGGACGCAGTCTACTTCCTGGTCCACGCCATGGGGGGCGGGGCGCACGACTACGCCCGGACCGAGCGCCGCGCCGCGGAGCAGTTCCGGGATGCCGCGGCCCGGGCCGGGGTCCGGCGGATCGTCTACCTGGGGGGAGTGGCGCCGGCCTCCCAGCCCTCCGAACATCTCCAGAGCCGGCTGGCGGTGGGGGAGCTGCTGCGCGCGGGGACGGTCCCGGCGGTGGAGCTGAGGGCGTCGATGATCATCGGCCAGGGCAGCGCGTCTTGGCAGATCGTCCGCGACCTGGCGATGCGCCTACCGGCGATGCTGCTGCCCTCCTGGACCGCGTCCCGCACCTGTCCGGTGGCGCTGGAGGACGTGGTGGTGGCCCTGGTGCGCGCGCTGCAACTGCCGCTGCCCCACAGCGCCTGGTACGACCTCCCCGGCCCGGACACGGTGAGCGCCAAGGAGATCCTCTCGCTGATCGCCGGGCTGCGCGGCCGGCGCGTGCCCGCGGTCCCGGTGCCCTTCTTGAGCGTCTCCCTCTCCTCCTGGTGGCTCAAGCTGGTGACCCGGGCGGACTTCGGCCTGGCCCGGGAGCTGGTGCTGGGGCTCAAGGGGGACCTGCTCCCCCACGACGATCGCTACTGGACGCTGATCGACTACCAACCCCGCTGGCGCTTTGAGGCGGCGGCGCGCAAGGCGCTGGAGGACGAGGCGGGGGGCGCTGGCCTGCGCGGCGCGGCGGGGAAGCTGGAGGAGGCGATGGTGCAGTGGGTCTCGCCCAAGCTGCCCCGCTGAGCGGCGCCTCCCTGGCCGCAAGACCTGGGAGGTCCACTCCGGACCTCGCCGCCCATCGCTGAGCGGCGAGCGCTGGAGCCCGGACTACGGGCAGGCGTCAGCGGCCACGAGCGTGGCGCGGCGGAAGACCTCGCTGAAGGGTTCGCCGTCCGGGTTGGGAGGCGGAGGGAGCGGGATCGGCACCTGGCCGAGGCCGATCCGGCACCGCCCGGCGTCGCCCAGCAGCAGCTCGGCAGCCAGACGCTCCGCGAAGCGGGGGTACTCCTCCACGCTGCCGACGAGCACGTAGCGGACCTCCTGCGCGTCCACATCCACCCCGTAGGCGATGAAGGCCCCCTCCTTCTCTTCGTGGCCGGCGCTGAGCACCACCACCCGCTTGCCGTCCGGCCAGAGCGGACCGTCGTAGCCGGAGAAGGACGAAGGCTCCACCGAGCTCGCGGCGGAGGGATCCCGCTCCTCTGACATCCCGGACCTGGCGACCGCGGGCGGTTGCACCAGCTCCCCGCTACAGCCCAGCAAGAACAGCCCCACCACGCTCCAACGGATGCACGGCTTCATCGTCTCTCCCTTCAACTGCGAACACGTCATTCGAACAGCACTACGTCTGTCACCCAATCGTCCCCGCGGTCCAGCCACCCCACCCGTTCATCGCGCAGCGCGCGGGCGGGCGCCACCCCGGCGCGGATCCGACGCAGCACCCCGTCGAAGAAGGCGGCGGAGGAGGCGTCCGGGAGCGCGCCCCGCGCGGCGAACACCGCCCGGGCTCCGGCCTCGCGGAAGGCCTGCGGCAATCCCCAGGCTTGATGCAGGTAGGCGGCCACCTGTCCGGAGTCGCAGGCGGCCAGCACCACGGTGGGAGCGCCGGCCAGCTGGACGCCGCGGATCGCCTCCGCGGTCAGCGCGAAGCGCCCCTGGGGATCCGGGCTGAGCACCAGGTGCGCCGCCCCACTG
>JALYOC010000085.1 GCA_030857095.1 Myxococcota bacterium
GTGGGGGGGGAGGTAGGCCTGGATCCTCCCCAGCACCTCCTGCACCAGAGCGGCGGGGGTGAAGAAGATGCCACGGTCCAGCCGCTCGCCGGGGGAGAAGGCCAGGGCCAACGCCTCCTCGTCCAGCCCGCCGTCGATCTCCGCCTGGCTTCGCACCCTGCACCCTTCCTTTGACTCGCCCGGCATAGGAACATATCGGGCAGCCCAATGAGCTCCGACAAGCCCACCCGGCCAGACGATGATGGACCGCTGGCGGACCTGTATCAGGACTCCCAGATCCAGATCGATCCCACCCTCAAGGCCAAGCTGCAGAAGGCCGCCCCGGAGGTCTCCCAGGGGGCGTGGCGGGAGCGGGCCGGCACCCCCCGGGCCACCCTCTCCAGCGAGGAGATCTCCTCCGGCCTGCGCTCGGTGTTGAAGATGGCGCTGGTCAGCTCGCCCTCCCCAATCGCGGCGCCGGACGAAGTGCGCCGGGAGGTAAAGCAGAACTGGCTGCCCTTCGTGCGTCAGGCGGTGGAGCAGGTGGGGGGGGACGGGGTGGACGCGGTGGTGTGGGGGCTGTTGGGCAAGAAGGGCGCCCCCGCCGCCCGGGTCCCCTTCCTGGCCGAGCTGACCCGGGGCTACCTGGCGATGAACGCCGCGGAGACGGTGGACGCCTTCATGGGCGAGGCCGGAAAGCTGCAGTCCGCCATCGAGCGCGCGCTCACCGCGGAGAAGCGCCCCGCGCTGTCACTCAAGGCCCTGGACAAGGATCTGGAGGGTCGGCTGGAGCTGGACGAGGTGCTGACCCTGCTCTTCTCCACCTCCGACGAGCTGACCGCCCGGCTCTCGGAGGTGAAGAGCTCGCTGGAGAACCTGCGGCTGGAGCTGCGGACCCACATGGGGATGCAGCCCAACGCGCTGCTGTGGAACTTCTCCCGCCTCAAGGCGGAACGGGTGATGATCGAAGGCGAGCAGCGACGGCGCGGGGTCTGACTTCAAGAGTGGAGGTGTTTGGACTCCGCCTCCGCCGCGGCTTCCGCCTCCAGCTCCTGCCGGGGCACCGGCTGGCTGAGCGGACGCCCTCCTTCTAGCGGCTGGCGATCCGCTCCACCGCGGGAGGCGCCGGGGTCAGCCGGCCCACGAAGAAGATCCCGTGGTACCCCTCCGCGGACGGCGCGGTGAAGCTTCCGGCGAAGCGCGAGGCCAGCCGCCCATCCGTCAGCCGGGGCCGCTCCTGAGCCCAGAACGCGCGGCGGGGGATGCCCGCGGGCCGGGCGCCGCAATCCAGCCGCCGGCCCCAGCGGGAGAGCTCGCACACCCAGGCGTCGCCGCCGGTGTATTGGGCGTCCAGCACCAGCACGTCCGGCAGCGCGCTGGCCAGGTGATAGCCCATCGGCTCGAAGCGCTTGTCCCACGCCACCCCCACCACGGTGCGGGCGTGGATGTTCCCGGTGAGCACCACGTACAGGTCGCGCGGGGCCTGCTTCCACAGCGAGACCAGGTTGGCCGCCAGCCGCTGTTCCTTGAGGCTTCCCGGCTCCTGGAGTTCATCATAGAAATGCAGCGAGACCGGCTGGCCGGCCCGGCGCAGCCCCCGCACCCGCTCAATCAGGTCCGCCACAGCGCTGCTGCTGCGGCCGTCCTCGTACATCCGGTGCCACATCCCGCCCCGGAACAGCCGGGCCCGGTCGTCCGGGGTGCCCTCGCTGGCCAGATAGGCGTCCACCAGCGGCTGTTCCAGCCGGGGAATCTCCAGCGCCACATGGACAGCCAGCCCCACCTGCGCTGCCTGACAGACCGCGTCCCCCACGAAGGCCGGGATCTCGTGGGACCCGGGCTTCTCTCCCAGCACCACCATCCGTCCGGGACGGGCGAAGGAGCGCCACCCGGGGATGGTCTCTCCACAAGGGGAGGGGACCGGGGGCGCCTCCGTCACCGCCACGGCCACCGGATTGGGCGGGGACCCTTGAACCTGCTCTGGGAGGGACAGGGGCACCACCAGGGCCGGAGGGGCGGCGGCGCACCCGCTGCCCGTCCCCAGGGCGATCAGTCCCGCCAGCACCCCGGTTGCCGCTGCCCGTTGAACCCTGCGCATGTGGCGTCCCTCGCTGAGGGAGGATAGAGCGGGTGGCTGCGATTCGTGACCTGTCCAATGGGGCTGTCGGTCGCGTCAGCCCCTTGCCTTACATTCGGCCGGTTCAACCATCCGGGGCCCAACAGCCATGTCCTTCACCCACCTGCACCTGCACACCCTCTACTCGCTGCTGGACGGGGCGATCCGGATGAAGGACCTGATCAAGACCGTCAAGGAGAAGGGGATGGGGGCGGTGGCGGTCACCGACCACGGCAACATGTTCGGGGCCATCGACTTCTACAAGAAGGCGAAGGACGCGGGGATCAAGCCGATCATCGGGCTGGAGGCCTACGTGGCCGGCCCCAAGGGGCGCGGGGACCGGACCGAGAAGGTGGCCAACCACCTGATCCTGGTGGCCAAGGACAACGACGGCTACGCCAACCTCCGCTACCTCTCCTCCATGTCCTACACCGAGGGGTTCTACTACCACCCCCGGATCGACAAGGAGCTGCTCAAGGAGCACTCCAAGGGGCTGGTGGGGCTGACCGCGTGCCTGGGCGGAGAGGTGACCGCCGCCTGCTTCCGCGGGGACATGGATCACGCCAAGCGCGCCGCGCTTGAGTACAAGGAGATCTTCGAGCCGGGGAACTTCTTCCTGGAGATCCAGTCCAACGGACTCCCCGAACAGGAGAAGGCCAACACCAACCTCAAGCAGCTCTCGCGGGACCTGGACATCCCGCTGGTGGCCACCGCGGATGCCCACTACATCAAACGGGAGGACGCGCGCGCCCACGAGCTGTTGATGTGCATTGCCTCCGGCAAGACGCTGGCCGACGGCAAGCGGATGAAGCACTCCACCGACAAGCTGTACGTCACCTCGCCGCAGGACATGCTGGAGGCCTTCTCCGACACCCCGGAGGCGGTGCACAACACCATGCGCATCGCCGAGATGTGCAACGTGGAGCTCAAGCTGGGCAAGCCGATGCTGCCCACCTTCAAGGTCCCCGAGTCGCACACCCCGGACAGCTACATGGCGGAGCTGGCCCACCAGGGCCTGCGCGACCGCTTCGTGGAGCTGCGGCCCCAGTACCCGGTGGACGAGGACGTGTATCGGGCCCGGCTGGACCTGGAGCTGTCGGTGATCTCCAAGATGGGGTTCGCCGGCTACTTCCTGATCGTCCAGGACTTCATCAACTGGGCCAAGAAGATGAACATCCCGGTGGGCCCCGGCCGTGGCTCCGGCGCCGGATCGCTGGTGGCCTACTGCCTGAAGATCACCGACCTGGATCCCATCCCCTACAACCTGCTCTTCGAACGGTTCTTGAACCCCGAGCGGGTGTCGATGCCCGACTTCGACATCGACTTCTGCCAGGACCGCCGCGACGAGGTGATCAAGTACGTCGGCACCAAGTACGGGGAGAAGAACGTCGGGCAGATCATCACCTTCGGTTCGCTCAAGGCCAAGAGCGTGCTGCGGGACTGCGCCCGGGTGTACGGGCTGCCCTTCTCCGAGGGGGACCGGATCGCCAAGCTGGTCCCGGAGGTGCTGAACATCACCCTCAAGGACGCGATCGAGCAGGAGCCGCGCCTCAAGGAGATGATGGAGAAGCCCACCACCTTGGCCCAGGTGGATGGGCGGGAGATCACCACCAAGGAGTACCTGGAGGTGGCGCTGGCGCTGGAGGGGCTGCACCGCCAGCCGGGGATGCACGCCGCCGGGGTGGTGATCGCCGACAAGCCGCTGTGGGAGTACGTGCCGGTCTACCAGCCGCCGGGGGAGACGGCGCTGATCACCCAGTTCGCCAAGGACGAGGTGGAGGCGGCCGGGCTGGTGAAGTTCGACTTTCTGGGGCTCAAGACCCTCACCGTCATCCAGCACGCGCTGAACCTGATCAACAAGAGCCGGGGGCCGGACCAGCAGATCCTCCGGCACGAGATCCCGCTCAACGACGACAAGGTCTGGGAGCTGATGGCCCGCGGGGAGACCGCCGGCATCTTCCAGATGGAGTCCTCGGGCTTCACCGAGATGGTGATCAAGCTGCGGCCCAACTGCTTCGAGGACGTGATCGCCGCCGGCGCCCTCTACCGCCCCGGTCCGCTGGACTCCGGAATGGTGGACGTGTTCATCAACCGTAAGCACGGGCGGGAGAAGGTCTCCTTTCCCCACCCGGACCTCGAGCCGGTGCTCAAGGACACCTACGGGGTGATCGTCTACCAGGAGCAGGTGATGCAGATCTCCCAGGTGCTGGGAGGCTACTCACTGGGCCGCGCCGACCTCTTGCGCCGGGCGATGGGCAAGAAGAAGGCGGAGGTGATGCAGGCCGAGCGCAAGGGCTTCCTGGACGGCTGCGCCGCCAACAAGGTGGACCTCAAGGTCGCCGGCGAGATCTTCGACCTGATGGAGAAGTTCGCCGAGTACGGCTTCAACAAGTCGCACTCGGCCGCCTATGGGCTGATCACCATCCACACCGCGTGGCTCAAGGCGCACTACCCCATGGAGTTCATGGCGGCGCTGTTGACCTCCGAGAAGGACAACACCGACAAGGTGGTGGGCCACATCGGGGAGATCCGCGCCTCGGGGCATCTGGTGCTGCCCCCGGACGTGAACGTCTCCGACCTGGCGTTTTCGGTGGAGCCGCCGGCCACCGCGACCGTGCCTCAAGGACGACCGCAGGTCGCTCCCGGGCGCCCCCAGGGTTCGGGGGAGAACGGGGAGCTGAGCGGCAGGATCCGCTTCGGCCTGGGGGCGATCAAGGGCGTGGGGGAGGGGGCCATCGAGGCGATCATGGAGGCCCGGGGCACCGGGCTGTTCAAGGACCTGTTCGACTTCTGCGAGCGGGTGGACTCGCGCAAGGTGAACCGCAAGGTGCTGGAGGCGCTGGTGAAGGCCGGGGCCTTCGACTTCGAGAAGCGCCCCCGGCGGCAGCTGTTCGACACCATCGAGAGGGCGATCGCCCGCGGGGCCACCACCCAGCGGGACCTGGCGGCGGGGCAGTCCTCGCTGTTCGGCCTCTTCGATGCCGCCCCCGCCAAGGGCGCCGCCGCTCCGGCGATGAAGAATGAGTATGCCGCGGTGGAGGAGTGGCCGGAGAAGGAACGCCTCTCCCTGGAGAAGGAGTCGATCGGCTTCTACGTCTCTGGCCATCCGCTGCACCAGTACGACAAGGAATTGCGCCGCTACGCGCGCCCGGCGGTGAACATCCAGCGGGCCCGGCGGGACGAGAAGGTGACCGTGGCCGGGATCGTGGCCCAGCTGCGCGAGCGGCCCACCAAGACCGGCAAGCGAATGGCGTGGGTGACCATCGAGGACCTCTCCGGCTCGGTGGAGGTGGTGTGCTTCCCCGGCAAGGACGGCAACCGCCCGATGATGGGCAAGGACGGCAAGTGGGCCAAGGGCGGCCCCAAGCCGGGCTACGAGCACTGGGAGCAGATGCTCAAGGGCGACGAGCCACTGCTGATCACCGGCACCGTGCAGATCAACACCCGGGACGAGGAGCAGACCACCGCCGAGCTGATCTGCGAGTCGATCGAATCGCTCAAGGAGGTCCGGGAGAAGCGGGTCAAGCGGATGGAGCTGCGGCTGGACGCCACCCTCTGCTCGGAGGAGAAGCTGCAGAAGCTCTCCGCCATCGCCAAGCAGTACGCCGGCGCCACCCCGGTGGCGGTGTCGGTAGTCTTCCCCGGCGAGGCGGAAGTGCTGATCGGCGGCACCCAGCTGAAGGTCCAGGTCTCCGACGAGCTGATCGCCGCGGTGGACAAGCTGTTCGGCGCCAAGGTGGTCGAGCTGGGGTGAGGCTCCGGGCCGGGCGGGGGCCCCCCCCGCTCCCCCGCGGCCCCTGGGTCAGGGATTTTTATGCGGGTGCCCGATCCAGGATTCCTGCTGGGATCAATTCACCTTCGAGTGCCGGGCTCCGTCCCGGAACCCTGATGCTCCCCGGTGGAACCTTCGGGTGCCCCCACCACCGGGGGGCACAATTTTTCGCCTACTCGCCCAGGCCAAAGCCCTGCAGCACCGAGCCTGCGCCAGTCTGGCTGCCCCGGCGGACCTCACCCACGATCCGGTTGGCCAGCCGGCTAAAGGGCAGCGACTGGATCCAGATCCGTCCCGGCCCGGTGAGGGTGGCGAAGAACAGGCCCTCCCCGCCAAAGAGCGCGGTCTTGATCCCACCCACGAACTGCACGTCGTAGTTTACCGACCGTTCAAAGGCGACCAGACAGCCGGTGTCCAGCCGCAGGGTCTCGCCCGCCTTCAGGTCCCGGGACACCACCATTCCCCCCGCGTGCATGAAGGCAAAGCCGCTGCCCTCCAGCTTCTGGAGGATGAAGCCTTCGCCGCCGAACAGCCCGGTGCCCAGCTTCTTGCTGAACTCCACCCCCACCGAGATCCCCTTCGCGGCGCACAGGAAGGCGTCCTTCTGGCAGAGCAGGGTGCCCCCGTGCTGACGCAGGTCCACCGGGATGATTTTCCCCGGGTAGGGGGAGGCGAAGGCGACCTTCTGCCGTCCGCCGCCGCGGTTGCCAAACACGGTCATGAACAGGGACTCGCCGGTGAGCATCCGCTTGCCGGCGGAGAAGAGCTTGTCCATGAAGCCGCTCTGCTTCTGCGAGCCGTCCCCGAACACGGTCTCCATCTCGATCCCTGGCTCCATGTACATCAGGGCTCCGGCCTCGGCGATACAGGCCTCGTTGGGATCGAGGGTGCTCTAACACCTGGGCGGCCGGCATCGGCCCCTCCTGCTTCCCGTGGACCGCGACGTACCAGAGACCTTCGCTCATCGGCTTCACTCCCCGTAGTGGTTGACGGTGCTGGTGGAAATCACCCACCCAAAGCGTCTGCCGAGGGCGACCAGCGCCCACATCTCCAGTGGGTCGACCAGCCCCACCTCGACATTCACCGGGTCGCTCGAAAGCCAGCGGAGGAACTGGCTAGGCTCGTCCAGAGTGGCCCTTCGAGGATGGGGTGGGTCACCACGCGGGCCTCACAACTTCACGTCCACCGGCTTGACGTGCCAGATCTCGTCGGCGTACTGGCGGATGGTCCGGTCGGAGGAGAACTGGCCGCAGCGGGCCACGTTCAAGATCGCCTTCTTCACCCAGGTCTGCTGGTCCCGGTAGGCGTGGCCCACCTGCTGCTGGGCCTCGGCGTAGGCGGCGAAGTCCTCCAGCACCATGTAGCGATCCTCGCCCAGCAGGGTCTGGATCAGCGGGTCGAACAGGTGCTTGTCCTCGGGGGAGAAGAAGCCAGAGGAGATCAGGTCCAGCACCTCGCGCACGTCCGGGTTGGTCTCATAGACCCGGCGCGGATCGTAGGTGCGCTGCTTTTGCACCACTTGATCCTCGGTCAGCCCGAAGAGGAAGAAGTTCTCCGGCCCCACCGCGTCGCGGATCTCGATGTTCGCCCCGTCCAGGGTGCCCACGGTCAGCGCCCCGTTGAGCGCGAACTTCATGTTCCCGGTGCCGGAGGCCTCCTTGCCTGCGGTGGAGATCTGCTCCGAGATGTCCGCCGCGGGGATGATCCGCTCCGCCAGCGAGACCCGGTAGTTGGGGATGAACACCACCTGGATCCCGGTGCGCGCCGCGTCCCCGTTGACCACCTCCGCGATCCCGTTGATCAGCCGGATCACCAGCTTGGCCAGGTGGTAGCCCGGGGCCGCCTTGCCCCCGAAGATGAAGGCGCGGGGGTGGATCACCACCGACGGATCGTTCCGGGCCTTGCTCCACAGGTGGACGATGTGCAGCGCGTTGAGCAGCTGCCGCTTGTACTCGTGCAGCCGCTTGATCTGGACGTCGAAGATCGCGGTCGGATCCAGCCGCGTCCACACCAGATCCCGGATGTGGTTGGCCAGCGCCACCTTGTTCTCCAACTTGATCTGCGCGAACTCGGCGGCGAAGGCCGGATCGTCGGCGTGGGGCTCCAGCTTCTGCAGCAGGTCCAGATCCTTGACCCACCCCTCGCCGATCCGGGAGGTGATCAGCGAGGAGAGCTTGGGGTTGCACAGGTACATCCAGCGGCGCGGGGTGACCCCGTTGGTCTTGTTGTTGAACCGCTCGGGGTACATCTCGGCGAAGTCGTGGAGCAGGTGCCGCTTGAGCAGCTCGGTGTGCAGCGCCGCCACCCCGTTGATGCTGTGGCTGCCCACCACCGCCAGGTTGGCCATCCGCACCTGGCGCTCGTTGCCCTCCTGGATCAGCGACATCCGGGCCAGCCGGCCGTCGTCGCGCGGATAGCGGATCTGCACCTGGCGCAGGAAGCGGGCGTTGATGTCGTAGATGATCTCCAGGTGCCGGGGCAGCAGCCGCTCGAACAGGGCCACCGGCCAGGTCTCCAGGGCCTCCGCCAGCAGGGTGTGGTTGGTGTAGCCGAACACGTCCACGGTGATCGCCCACGCCTCGTCCCAGCCCAGGCGCTTCTCGTCCACCAGCACCCGCATCAGCTCGGCCACCGCGATCGAGGGGTGGGTGTCGTTGAGCTGGATGTTGGCCTTCTTGGCGAAGGAGGCGAAGTCGGTGTGGGTCTTGAGGTAGCGCCGGACGATGTCCGCGATCGAGCAGGCCACGAAGAAGTACTGCTGGCGCAGCCGCAGCTCCTTGCCGAAGGCGAACTTGTCGTTGGGGTAGAGGACCTTGGAGATCACCTCCGAGTCGTTCTTCTCCACCACCGACCGCTCGTAGTCGCCGTCGTTGAAGACCTTGAGGTCGAACTCGGCGGAGGCGCGGGCCTGCCACAGCCGCAGGGTGTTGACTGTGTTGGTGCCGTAGCCGGCGATCGGCACGTCGTAGGGCACCCCCAGCACCGTCTTGCCGCCCACCCAGCGCGCCACCGGCCGGCCATCCGCGCTGTGGTGGTGTTCGACGTGGCCGTAGAAGCGCACCGCCACCGTCTTCTCCGGGCGGACGATCTCCCAGGGGCTGCCGAACTTGAGCCACTCGTCGGCCCGCTCCACCTGATGCCCGCCCACCAGATCCTGGGCGAAGATCCCGAACTCGTAGCGGATGCCGTAGCCGAAGCCGGGCAGGCCCAGGGTGGCCATGGAGTCCAGGAAGCACGCCGCCAGCCGGCCCAGTCCGCCGTTGCCCAGCCCCGGGTCCGGCTCCATCTCCAGCAGGCCGTGCAGATCGATCCCCGCCTCGCCGAAGGCGGCCCGGGCGGTGTCCATCAGCCCGATGTTGGCCAGGTTGTTCCCCAAAAGACGCCCGGGTAGATATTCGGCGGAGAGGTAGTAGGCCCGTTTGACGTCCTGCTCGTAGTAGGCGCGGCTGGTGCGCACCCAGCGCTCGGCCAATGAGTCCCGCACCGCCTGGGCCAGCGCCAGGAAGCGATCATAGTTGGTGGCGGTGTCCGGGTTCTTGCCCCGCGAGTACTTGATGTGCTCGCCGAACCGCCGGAAGAGCGGGGACTCCATCGCTGAGCCGCCGCTGCCGTTCCCCTCGCTGGGTGGGTTCGGATCGCGGGCGGTGGACTTCGGCGAGACGTTCGTTGCCATGCTGGGTCGATACCGCAGCAGGGCCGGACAGACAACGCGCATCCCCGGTCAGCCGGGGCCTTGTCCCTTCGACTGTTGGGCCAGGGACCGGGACTTCACGTTGGAAAGGCTACTGGACCGAGGCCACCGCCGGCAGTCCCTGCAGCTGCGCCGCCAGGGGGCGGATCGCCTCCTGGAACTCGGCGACCAGGGTCTTGGGCAGCGGCTCGGCGCGGGGGAAGTTCTGGCTCAGCGGGTTGACGTAGGAGCCGCCGCGCTTGAGTGCGTAGTGCAGGTGGGGGCCGGTGCTGCGGCCGGTGTTCCCGCTGTAGGCGATCACCTGCTTCTGCGAGACCCGGGCGCCGACCCGGACCCCGGTGCCGAAGCGGGAAAGGTGCAGGTAGCAGGTCTCGAAGCTGTTCATGTGGCGGACGCAGACGTGCTTGCCGGCGGCGGCATCCTGGGCAGCCTTGGTGACCGTGCCGTCCGCCACCGACCACACCGGGGTCCCCACCGAGGCGCCGTAGTCCACCCCGTTGTGGGCCTTCACATACTTGAGCACCGGGTGCAGGCGGCTGCCGAAGCGGGAGGTGACGGTGGCGTACTTGAGCGGGCTCTTGAGGAAGCTCTTGCGGGCCGAGGAGCCATCCGCCTGGAAGTAGGTGGCGGTGCCGGAGGGCGGCTGGTAGCGAAACACCTCCTTGGTGCCCACCGAGCTTCCTTCGTACTGCGCGGCCAGCACCTCGCCGTAGCGCACGAAGCGGCCCTTGGTCAGGTACTTCTCCACCAGCGCCACCGCCCGGTCGCCCTTGCGGACGTCCTGGTAGAAGTCGATGTCCCAGGCGAACACGTCGGAGAACACCAGCGCGATCAGCGGATCCTCACCGGCCGCCAGCGCCGCCTCGTAGAGCGAGCTTTGGATGTCCAGCTCCACCCGGGTCACCTGGCGCTCGACCTCGAACTCGCGCTTGTAGCCCAGCAGCTTCTCGCCCTCCCGGCGCACCGACCACTCCTCCAGCGCGCTGTGGCGGTAGTCGAAGTAGTCCAATTCGCCGTCCCGGATCACCACCCGCAGCTGATCGCCGGGGCGGGCGCGGCGGAAGTCGAACACCCCCTGCAGCGCGCCGATGATCGCCTCCACCTGCGCATCCGGCAGGCCGGTGGCGTGCAGCGCGGAGCCCAGGGTCTGGCTGTTCTGGAGGCGGCGGTTGAGGACGCGGGTGGCGGCCTCGGCGTTGAGGGAGACCAACGCCACGGAGACAAGGACGAGCGGGGCAAGGCGCATCGGTAATGGGAACCTGCGGGCTACAGGGATGAAGCAAAAGCCTAGAGGAGGAGGCGGTGGACGCAAACAATCAGCGTCCCCCCGAGTATCCCCAAGCGCGGGCCCGCAGGGAAACGCGCTCCTGGGTCCCGCCCGGAGCGCATCCAGGCAGCCGTCGGTTCAGCGCAGGCTCTGGATGTAGGCAATCAGCGCCTCCAGATCCTCCGGGGTCAGCCGCCCCAGGTAGGAGGGCATCACCGGCTGGAACCCGTGGGCGACCTTCGCGCCCGGATCGAGGATCGACTCGCGGATGTAGGTGTCGTCCACCCGGACCGCGCTTCCGTCCCGGAGCCGCTGCTGGGTCCCGTACAGGCCCTTGAAACTGGGGGCCGCGCGCTGGGTGCCGTCGTTGGAGTGGCACGCCGCGCAGATGTGCCGGGCGTAGAGGACCTGTCCCTGCTGGGCCCAGTCCACCGGCGGAGACGGGGGAACGGACGTGCCCGCGTCCAGGGAGGTGGGCTCGGCGGTCGCTACCGGAGTGCCGGGAGCCGCCGGCTCATTGGCCGCCACCGCCCCGGCCAACAGCATCAGCAGCAGCGCGGACCGGTTCATCGATCCAACAGCTGCTGGTACTCGGGGGACAGCTCGCGCTGGGGAACGCCCTTCTCCACCGGCGGGAGCGAGTGCAGATAGGCCACCAGCGCGTCCATGTCCTCGGGCTTCATGAAGGTGAGGTAGGGGGTGAACAGCGACATCGGCGGGGCCATGCCCTTGCCGTCCAGCCGCCGCCCGGACAGCAGGGCGTCCTTGACCTGCTGTGCCGAGTAATTCCCGATGCCGTGCTCCCTGGAGGGGGTCAGGTTCGCGGCCCAGACCTTGCCCACTCCCTTCATCTCCATCGCCGAGTCCGAGCCACCCATCCAGCGGTCGTTCTTGGCCCGGGCCCCGGTGGTGCCCAGGGAGTGGCACTCGGTGCAGTGGCCCATGTACGCCAGGTACTCGCCGTACTTCACCGGATCGCCCATGTCTGGGGCCGGCACCGACTTGACCGGTTCGTGCATCGCCACCCCCATCCCCAGGGCGGTCTTGACCACGAACGGGATCTCGTTCTCCCGCGCCGGGCGCGGGGTCTTGATCTTCGGGACGCTGCGCAGGAACACCACCACCGATCGCACGTCCTCGTCGGACATCTTCTGGTAGGCGCCGAAGGGCATCATCGGGAAGAGGAACTTCCCATCCGGCCGGACCCCGTCGCGGATGGACCGGATGATCTGGTCGTCCGACCAGCCCCCCAGGCCCGTCTCCACGTCTCCGGTGATGTTGGGGACGTAGATCGCCATCCCCATGTCCTCCAGGAAATGACCGCCGGCCAGTCTCAGCGAAGGGGTCGCCGGGTCCAGCAGCTGGCCGCTGGCGCGCCCGTCGTGGCACGCCCCGCACATGGCCACGTTCTCCACCAGGTAACGGCCCCGCTCCAGCCGCTGGGGGGTGGGCTCGACCGTCTCTTCGGTGGTCGGACGGACGTACTTGGCGGTGCAGCCGACGATCACCGAGACAACCACCACCAGCATTGCCAGCTTGGTCTTCACAGGTGCCAGCCTTCCAGTGCTGGAACCCTCCGGTCAATCACTCTCGGGAGTTTTCCCCCGGATGTGGGGTGTCACCCACTCCGCCGGGTCCGTCGCATTCCAGGGGAGCAATCGAGCGGACTTGCGATTAGGACCCTGCCCATGAACTCTCGTCCTCTCTGGTTCGGTACCCTCGCGGCGGCGGTGTTTTCCGCCGGCTGTGCGACCACTCCCTCCGTCACCTCCACCCAGCCTCCGGCCTCCTCACCCGCCCAGGAGGCGCCGAAGCGGGCGGGGACCCAACTGGAGAGCCGCTCCGGAAGTTCGGTGACCGGCACCGCGCGCTTTGCCCAGACCGAACAAGGCGTGGAGGCACAGATCGAGGTCTCGGGCGCCTCGGAGGGCAAGCGTGGCCTGCACCTGCACGAGAAGGGCGACTGCAGCGCGGCGGACGCCTCCTCCGCGGGCCCTCACTGGAATCCCGCCGGAGAGTCCCACGGCGACCTGCACGCGCCCTCCCACCACGCCGGCGACCTGGGCAACATCACCATCGACGCGGAGGGGAAGGGACAGGTCCGCGTGACCAACCCCTCCTGGTCCATCGGTCCGGTGGAGGGCAAGCACGACATCCTCGGCCGGGCGGTGGTGGTCCACGGCGCCGAGGATGACCTGCAGTCTCAGCCGGCCGGCAACGCCGGCCCCCGCCAGGCGTGCGGGGTGATCGAGGCGGAGTAGGGGCGTCCAACTGCCGCGCCGCCCAGGTGAGGCCGGCGCGGCGTCGGGGCCGAAAGCTAGACGGGAACCCCGGCGTGCGAGGCTGTGGATCGGCGGGAGGCCCAGCGTACGTTCACGCCCGCCGCCACCCCGCCCAGCGCCAACACCGCCAGCAAGGCGGCCACCGTCCCTCTCGCGGGCAACCGCCGCCCCGGGTTCCGGTACCTCAAGGTGGAGGCAGCCATGAACGAAGGCACGGTCCGGTGGGATCCAGCAAAGTCACTGTGGTTTGGCTCGGTGGCCGTCGCGGCGCTGGTCCTGGGACCCTGGACCTTCACCCCCGGCGCTGGCCTCCTCTTCGCTCTTAGCACCGCCGTGACCCTCTGCTTGGGGCACTCGGTGGGCATCCACCGGGGGCTGATCCACCGCTCCTTCCGGGGGCCGCTGTGGTTGGAGCGGCTGCTGGTCTATCTGGGGGTGCTGGTCGGCCTGGGCGGGCCAATCGGGCTGTTGCGCATGCACGAGGGTCGGGATCGGGAGCAGAACCAGCCGGACTGTCACGACTACTTCGCCCACCGGCGCAGCCCGTGGGTGGACTACCTGTGGAACCTCCACTGCCGCTTCGACTTCCGAAAGGCTCCAGGGGTCCAGGCCCGGCCGGCCGTGGAGGACGATCCCTTCTATCGCTTCCTGGAGCGCACCTGGCGCTGGCAGCAGCTCCCCTGGGTGGTGGTGCTGTTCCTCGCCGGCGGACTGCCGTTCCTGGTCTGGGCAACCGTGGTCCGGATCGCCGTCGGCACCACCGGGCATTGGTTCGTCGGCTACGTCTGTCACCGCCAGGGCGAGCGCCGCTGGCACAACCGCGGCGCCGCGGTGCAGGGCTGGAACTCGCGTTGGCTGGGGGCGCTGAGCATGGGGGAGGGGTGGCACAACAACCACCACGCCTTCCCCCGCTCGGCGCGGCTGGGGCTGGCGCCGGGGGAGTGGGACCTGGGGTGGGTGTTTCTCTCCCTGCTCGCCCGCTGGGGGTGCATCCACGGCGCGCTCACTCCCAAGGACGCGTCGGCCCGGGCCGCCAGCACGGAGGAGCAATCAATGAAATCCAAGCCAGCATCGGATATGCCGTCCCCCCTCCGATGCCACACCCGCCCCGACTGACTGAGCTGTTCGCCTGGGGGCCTGAGGGCGGTCCAACTGGCTCCGGCGAGCTTGGAGGCCACCGAGAACGCCTCCGGAGTTCTGGCGTCGGTGGGGCGGTGCGCCGAGTCCGCCCGCCACGGACAGCGGGCCCTGGATCTGGCGACCGAAGCGGCCAGCCCGGAGATGATGGCCTCGCTTCACCAGCATCTGGTGGCGCGGGCGCAGGGCTGCCAGTCTGGTGCAGGCGATGGGCGAGAGGAACTCCCGCTGGCGCCGGCCCCTAACCGTGGGCGCCGGACGCCTTGAGCCGCTGATACTGGGCGAACAGCTCCCGGCCCTGGATCAGCAGCCGCTCGATCTCCGCCTCCTCCTTGAGCTGCTCGGGAGTGGGCGGAGGTGGGACCTCGGCGGATGGACCGGGGGAACGGCCATCCTCGCCACCGCCAGAACCGGCCGCGGCCTGGGCCCCGGGGCCAACCGAGTGCTGGACCAGCGCATTGCGCAGCGCCTGGGCCGGCCGGGAGAGCCCGGGGTGGTTGGTCTGACCCCGGCGGATGGTCACCGCGCCGAAGTCTCCGTGGGTGTTCCGCTCCGCCGCGTTCCACACCAGGCGCAGCTCGCAATCCCCCTCGAACCGCACCATCAGGGGACCCAGCACCCGCTGGAAGAACTGACCATTCTCGTCATTGCAGATCGCAATCTCGGTAAGCACCGCGTCATGGCCCACCGGCCTGAAGCGGAGGGAACTGTCGCCCTCTCGGGTCGACACCAGGAGCTCACCACGCTCCCGTTCCAGGGTGAGCTGCAGCTCCCTCGCCAATACAGCAGGCAACCGCTCGACTTCGGTGAGCGGGAGCTTCAGGCGGAAGGACACGACTTCGGCTATCTCGATTCGGGGACCCATCTGGCGCAGGCTCCAACAGCTCAGAGTTCTACTTTCTTCTCCGAATGATTCTGACCGTCAAAACGAAGCAGGACGCCCTTGCCCTCGAACCGGGTGATCAGGTTGGTGGGGCGGCGCCACAGGCTCTGTAGGTTCCGCAGGGTCTCCCGGGAATAGTCTCCCTTGAGGTCCTGGCCGTCGTGCTTGTGGGCCAACAGCAGCTCACCGCGGTTCTCGAAGTTGCCGTCCACCACCTCGATGATCGGCTGGCCGAAGTTGGTCAGCTGCTGCAGGAACTTGTCCTTCACCTTGCGGAACTCGCGGTTGAGGATCTCCCAGCTGTTCCGCTTCTCATTGAAGCCGTAGACGAACAGCTTCTGATCGATCGCGAACTCCGGGGTCAGGAAGGTGTCAATGAAGGTGACGTCGTTGTAGTGCTGGCGCACCTCGAAGACTTTCTCCATCCCCCGCCCGGTCTTCTTGTCCCAGGAGCTGCGGGCGGCCAAATCGTCGCACTCGTCCCACTCCTTGCCGAAGCGGCCCTTGTTCCACCGGTCCTCGATGTCCCGGAACAGCTCGATCCCCAGCTTGTAGGGATTGAGCGCGCCGGGGCGGGTCCCCATCGTCCCCGAGTGGCGGTCCGCGTACTCGATGATCTCGTCGTCCTTCAGCGCCCGGGTGGTCATGATCCGTGAGTGCCAATAGCTGGCCCACCCCTCGTTCATGATCTTGGTCTGCCCCTGGGGCGCGAAGTAGTAGGCCTCGTCGCGCAGGATGGCCAGCACGTCGAACTCCCACTGCTCCAGCGGCGCGTGCTCCAGCAGGAAGGCCAGCACGTCCCGCTGGGGCCGCTCGGGGAACTTCTTGGCCTGCTGCTTCTGGTCCTCCACCTTCTTGCGCTGTTGATCCAGGAACTCCTGGGGGTTCATGAAGCCGCGCATGTACTCGCGGTTCACCTTGAAGCCCTCCACCCCCTCGTTGGCCTTGCGCTGCTCCTCTGCCAGCTTGGGGTCCGGGGTCCGCCGGATGTGGGGCGCGTGCTGATCGATCAGGTTCTCCAAGGAGAGCGCCCGGTCGATGAAGTCCTCGACCTTCTCCAGGCCGATCTTGTCCACCCACCGCCGCACCCGGGTGGCGTGGTTGGCCATCTCGTCGATCATCTTCCGGTTGGTGTGCCGGAAGCTGAAGTTGTTCTTGAAGAAGTCGCAGTGCCCGTACACGTGGGCCATCACCAGCTTCTGGTCCACGTCGGAGTTGGACTCCAGCAGATAGGCGTAGCAAGGGTCGTTGTTGATCACCAACTCGTAGATCTTCGACAGCCCGTACTCGTAGCCCTTGGAGAGCTGCTCGTATTCCATCCCCCACCGCCAGTGGGGATAGCGGTTGGGGAAGCCTCCCTGGGCGGCCACCATGTTCAGCTCGTCGTAGGAGACCACCTCGAACACGGTCTCGAAGAAGTCCAACCCGAAGGCCTGGGCGTAACCCAGGATCTCCTGGTTCAGCTTGGCCAGCTTGGGCGTGAGTGACTTGGGCATCCCTACCGGCCCTTCCCCAGGAAGTCCTTGATCGACCCGTAGATGGCGTCCTTGTCGGCGATCTCCGACAGCGCCACGTTCTCGTTGTCTCCCACCGCCTCCCGCAGGTCCTTGATGAACTGCCCGGACCCGTACGGGCTCTCCACCTGGCCGTAGCCGAACTGGTTCACCTTGGGCAGCACATCGGTCTTGAGCATGTCGATGCACAGCCGGGTGTCGTCGGCGGACCAGTTGTCCCCGTCGGAGAAGTGGAAGGGGTAGATGTTCCACTGCGACGCCGGATAGTCGGCGGCGATGATGTCCCGGCACAGCTTGTAGGCGGAGGAGATCATCGTCCCGCCCGACTCGCGGGTGTGGAAGAAGGTGTCCCGGTCCACCTCGCGCGCCACCGCGTCGTGGATGATGAAGCGGGTCTCCAGGCCCTTGTATTGATGCTTGAGCCAGGTATCGAGCCAGAAGCTCTCGATCCGGACGATCTCCTTCTGCTCGTCGCCCATCGAACCGGAGACGTCCATCATGTAGATGATCACCGCGTTGGTCTCCGGCAGCGGCTGCAGCTTGTAGCTGCGGTAGCGCCGGTCCTCCCGGGTGGGGACGATGATCGGCATCTTCGGGTCGTAGGTCCCAGACGCGATCTGCCGCCGCAGCGCCTGCTTGTAGGTGCGCTTGAAGTGCCGCAGCGACTCGGGGCCCTGGGGGCTGACCCCGGTGTAGCGGACCTTCTGGGAGACGATCTTCTCGTTCCCCTTCCGCTCAATGTTCGGAAGCTGCAGCTCCTCGCTGAGGATCTGCGCCAGCTCCTCGTAGCTGACGTCCACCTCCAGCGCGTGCTGCCCTTCGCCCTCGCCGGCCTTCCCGTGGCCGTCCCCTGGCTGCACCTGACCCGGCTGCAGCTGCTGGCCTACCTCTCCTTCGCCCTGGCCGACGCCGCCCTGCTCCTTGTGGCCGTACTTGAAGTGCGGAATGTCGATGGTGGGGAGCGGGATGGAGATGGTGTCCTTCCCCTTGCGCCCCACCATCTCGCCCTTCTGGATGTACTTGCGCAGGTTGGCCTTGATCTTCCCGCGGACGATCTGTTTGAAGCGCGCGTGGTCCTGGTGGATCTTCAGCGACATGGTGGGGGCCCTTGGACCGGACTACTCCTTGGCGTCTCCCCGGGCGAAGATGCTGGCCACGAAGTTCAGCACGTCGGTGGAGCAGATCTCGCAGTACCCGTAGTTCTTCATCATCCGGTCCTTCACCACGTCGATCTTCTCCTGGGTGTCCTTGTCCACCACCGAGGAGACCAGGTTCTTGAGCTTGATCGAGTCCTTCTGGTCCTCGAACAGCTTCAGCTCCAGCGCCTTGTGCAGCCGCTCGTTGGTCCGGTAGTTGAAGCTCTTGCCCTCCACTGCCAGGGCCCCGATGTAGTTCATCACCTCCCGGCGGAAGTCGTCCTTGCGTGAGTCGGGGATGTCGATCTTCTCCTCGATGCTGCGCATCATCCGCTCATCCGGCTCCTCATAGAGGCCGGTGTACTTGTTCTTGACCTTCTCCTTCTGGGTGTAGGCCTTGATGTTGTCGATGTAGTTGCCGCACAGCTTGCCGATCGCGTCTTCGTCCGCGCTGATCGCCCGCTGCACCTCGTTCTTGACCGTGTCTTCGTACTCCTGCTTGACGATGGCCAGCATCTCCTTGACCCGCTTGCGCACCTCCTCGCTGGAGATCAGCGAGTGCCCCTTGAGCCCCGCCTCCAGCTCGTTGAGCACCAGGAACGGGTTCACACAGCCCTCCGACTTGTCGCTGACCAGGGCGTTGGAGATCTTGTCCTGGATGTAGCGAGGGGAGATGCCCTCCATCCCCTCCCGGGCGGCCTCCTTGCGCAGCTCCTTGATGTTGTCCTCGGTGAAGTTGGGCAACGTCTTGCCGTTGTAGAGCTTGAGCTTCTGCAGCAGCGAGAGGTTGTGCTTCTTGGGCTCCTCCAGCCGGGTCAGCACCGCCCACATCGCCGCCATCTCCAGGGTGTGGGGGGCGATGTGCTTGCCCTTGATGGCGCGGGAGTTGAAGTCCTTCTCGTAGATCTTCACCTCCTCGGCCAGCTTGGTGATGTAGGGGACGTCGATCTTCACCGTCCGGTCCCGCAGCGCCTCCATGAACTCGTTGTTCTCCAGCTTGCGGTACTCGGGCTCGTTGGTGTGGCCGAGGATCACCTCGTCGATGTCCGTCTGGGGGAACTTCTTGGGCTTGATCTTGTGCTCCTGCGACGCCCCCAGCAGGTCGTAGAGGAAGGCCACGTCCAGCTTCAGCACCTCCACGAACTCGATGATGCCGCGGTTGGCGATGTTGAACTCGCCGTCGAAGTTGAAGGCCCGCGGGTCGGAGTCCGAGCCGTACTCGGCGATCTTCCGGTAGTTGATGTCGCCGGTCAGCTCGGTGGAGTCCTGGTTCTTCTCGTCCTTGGGCTGGAAGGTCCCGATCCCGATCCGGTCCTTCTCCGAGAAGATCAGCCGGTGGACATTCACGTGGTCCACCACCTTGGCGAAGTCACCGTCGTGTTCGTTCATCAGTTGCTGGAACACGAAGCGGCAGGCGGGGCACAGCTCCGATCCGGAGGGGATGGTGAAGCCCCCCTCGGGAGGCACCAGCTCCGGGTGGACCCGGGCGCGCCACTCCTTGGGAATGAGGTTCAACGGCTCCTCATTCATCGGGCACTTCATCTTCTCCTTCACCGAGGTGCCGTCCATCGACTTCTTGTCGTAGGTCCAGGAGAAGGTGTAGGCGGCGCCGTCCGGGGTGCGGCTGTACTCCTCGGCGCCCTTCTTCAGCAGCCGGGCGATGGTGGACTTGGAAGACCCCACCGGGCCGTGCAGCAGGATCACCCGCTTCTCGGTGCCGTACTGCTGGGCCGCCGACTTGAAGACGTTGACCAGCTTCATCAGCGGGACGTCCAGGCCGAAGATGGCGTCCTTCCCGCCGTGCCGCTCATCGGAGAAGAAGTTGTAGCGGATCAGCTTCTTCTTGTTGTCGATGTACTCCGTCTTCCCGTGGCTGAGGATCATGTCGTAGATCCTCTGGAACGCGGTGCGGGTCACCTTCGGGTTCTGGCGGACGAGCTGCAGGTAGTCCTCGAAGCTGCCCTCCCAGTTCAGCTCGGCGTACTGCTGCCGATCCTGGTAGGCGGCGATCTTCGAGACCCACGAAGTGCTGGACGTTTCCTTCATCACGCATCCTTCTGCCAACGGCGTTCGGACCAGGGGTGTGAAAAGGCCTCTCCATTATACGGACGCTCTTGCGGCTTCACAGAAGCGGGAAGGACACCCACATTCGGCAACTGAACGTCAGTCGCTGACAAATTGCATAACGGTGCTGTCACTGTCGCGCAGTGTGCGCTCCGATGTAGGGGCACATGCCGGATCCGCATCCCACCCCGCTTGATCAGGACCGGGCTCCCGCCTGGCTCCTCCCCGCGCTGCTGGCGTTGGTGCTGCTGCCGCGGCTGGCAGTCTTTGGAGTCAACGAGAACCTCTATGGGGACTCGGTGGCCCGGATGGAACTGGCGCAGAGGTGGGCCCAGGACCCGCATTGGATCTCCTCTTATGATGACGGGGCTCAACAATTCGGACCGCTGCACATCGCCTTGCTGGGGACCGCGCTCTGGCTGGATCCGGATCCGCTGCGCGCGGGCCGGTGGGTCAGCCTGTTGTTTGGAACGCTGTCGGTGTTGCCGCTGTTCGGGCTGACCCGGCGCCTGTTCGGTTGGCATGCGGGCGCCTGGGCCGGGGTGGGGTTGGCGCTGTGGGGCCTGCACATCCAGTGCTCCACCACCGCGGCCAGCGAGGCGGTGGCGCTGTTCTGGATGCTGGCCGCCTTCTACTTCGTGCAACGGGCCCGCGAGCCGGGGCTGGTGCTGCCGCTGTTATGGGCCGCGCTGTGCATGAACGTGGCGGCGGCGCTGCGCTACGACCCCTGGATGCTGATTCCCCTGCTGTCCATCTCCTTCCTGATCGGGACGGAAGACCGGGCGGCCGGGGTGACCCGCGCGATCCTCTTCGGCGCGCTGTGCGTGCCGTTCCCGCTGCTGTGGATGCACGGGAATGAAGTGGCGATGGGGGATCCGCTCTATCCGCTGAACTTCACCAACCAGTACCACCACGACTGGGCGGTCCAGGAACTGGCCCGCATGGGGCCCCTTTCCTTCCGGCTGCGCGGGCTGTGGTTCTGGCCCGGGGCCGCGCTGTTTACCCTCACCCCGTTGCTGGCCCTGCTGGGCGGTGTGGGGGCGGTCCGGGCCTACCGGCTGCGGCCGGCGACGCGCTGGCTGGGGTGGATGATCGGGGTCCCCACCGGCTACTACGTGCTGCGGATGGTGGGGCCCGCGGACTTCGTGCCCCTGGCCCGGTTCGCGATGCCGCAGCTGGTGTTGCTGCTGCCGTTCCTGGCCACCGGGGCAGGGTGGCTCTCCACCCGACGGGTGCCTGCGCGGGCGCTTTTGGCGACCTCGGCCCTGGTCGCGGTCGGCGTCGCGGTGTGGCTCTCTGGGTTGACGTGGGACCGGGAGGGCAAGTGGGTGGACAGCTTCCGCCCGGTCAGCCCGATCTCCCGCAACCCGCCGTCGCTGCGGGTGGTGATCGACTACCTGCGGGAGAACGCCGGGGAGGGGCGGGTGCTGCTGGATGCCGATCCGGCGTTCTGGGATCTACAGCTGGGCGCCTTCCTGGAGTTGCCCGAGGACCGGCTGATCCGCGCCCGCTGGCCGGATCTGGAGGCGCGGTTGGCGGTGCCGCCCCGGTGGGTGGTGGTTTCAGCGGACGGCACCCTGGACCGCGTGCCGGGCTTGAGAATCACCAGCGAGCAGCTGGTCCTTCCGGACGGAGGGCGGCTCCGCCGGATCCCCGGCCTCCCGGGGCCCCTGAGGGTCTACGGCCCGGATTGACCCGGAGGGCGGCCGCCCAGCCCGGCGCTCCGCAGGACCACCGCCACCAGGTCTGTCTGCCGCTGGGTGCCGGTCTTCTCCAGCAGGCTCTTGAGCTGGGTGCGCACGGTGTGCTCCGAGGTCCCGCGGGTGCCGGCGAACTCCGCCACCGTCTTCCCCTGGGCCAGCGCCACCGCCAGCAAGGCCTCGGTGGGGGTAAGTTGGTGGAGCTGGCCTACCAGGCCCGGGTCAAGCCGCGGGGCGGAGTGGGCCTCCTGCAGGACCACCAGGACCCGGGCGCGCGGCTCTCCCGTTCCTCGCAGCTGGTGGTTGTCACGCAGGGGCATCAAGATCAGCCGCAGCGCGTCGTCCTTCTCGCGCAGCACCTCCACCACCCCGGGCACAGCCCGCGCCTCGGGACGGCTCAGAGGCTCGGAGAGCCGGACCGCCTTCTTCAGTGCGACGCTGAAGGCGGCGGCGGCGGCGGGTAGCTGCACGGTCAGCTTCCCGTTGACCACCTGCACCCCGTCCCCGGCCCGCAGCAGCCTCTGGGCGGGCGCGTTGACGCCCAGCACGCGGCCCTGGGCGTCCAAGATGGCAACCGGAGGGCCCACCTCATCCAGGGCGGCCTGCAGATCGCGGCCCCTCCTCTCGGCGCAATCCAGCAAGCCACGCAGCCGCAGGGCCCGTCGCAGGTGCGGCAGTAGCAGCTGGAAGGTCTCCACCTCCTCCTCCTGGAAGGGGGCCTGTTCCGGCCCCCGCAGGAAGCACTGGGCGGGGGAGATCACCTGCACATCGGAGAACACCTGGCCCGGGTTGGACCGGGCGATCAGCAGCCGCGGATCCTCTCCCTGGAACTCCTCGTGGTACCGGGAGATCGTCTCCTCCTTGACCCCGTGGAAGCTGGGGGCTTCCAGCAGGGTCCCCTGCAGATCGATCCGGAAGTGGTGGCCGACGTCCGCCTTGAGCAACCGGGACATCGAGGCCAGCACCGGCTCCCAGGGGCCCCGGCCCTCCGCCGCCTCATAGATGAGGTCGATGACTGCCTGTATTTCCAGGAAGGCCGGAGCCATTCCCGTGATGATATAAAACTACAACCCTGCGCGATAGATCAGCCTCCAGCAAGCAGGGCAATCAGTTGGGCACGTCTCCCCACGCCGGACTTCTGGAGCACGGCGGAGACGTGGATCTCCACGGTGGAGACCGCACAGCCCAGGGCCAGGGCAATTTCCTTGTTGGAACGGCCCTTTGCGAGCAGTCCCAACACCTCCCGCTGGCGCCGGGAAAGCCGCCAGCGCACCGCCGCGGCCTTGATGCGGTCCTCGGCGGTGGGAATGGCGCCCGGGGCGGTCATCAGACACGGACCCGGAAGTCCGGAATCTCCCAGCGGAGTGGCGGTCCAGGGGCCATCACTGCCCAACTGCAGCGCCCGGGCGATCCGTGGATGCGCCTCCGCCTGGGTGTCCTGCAGCAGTGCCGAGGCCAGTGAATTGGCCATCATGACCTGCGACTCACCGTTAAAAACCATCGCCGGGAACGGCAGCAGCTCCAGGGCCGACGCCAGCGCCCGCAGGACGACTGTCGGATCCAAGTCTGGGGTCGGAGGGGGAGACATTGCGCTTTCGAGCGATGAAATCCTCCCCAAAGTACCGGTCCCCTCTCGGGCTCCGCGTACCCCAAACCGGGTATGCGTGGGCGAATTGCCCCATCCGCCGCCGGGGCGCGTCTACCTCCGCCGGTTGCGGTGGAACTCGATCTGCCACTTGCGCACCTGCTCCTCGTGGCAGCGCAGGTCCGGGCAGAACACGTGGGTCCCATCGTTGCGGGAGACGAAGAACAGGTCGCTGCAGTCCAGCGGCTCCAGGGCCGCCCGGAGCGCGGCGGTCCCGGCGCTGGCAATTGGCCCCGGCGGTAGCCCCTTCACCCGGTAGGTGTTGTAGGGATGGACGGTCTGCAGATCCTTGCGGGTGATGTTCTTCGAGTACCGCCCGTCGCGCAGCATCATCGCGTAGAGCACGGTGGGGTCGGTGGCCAGCGGGATCCCCAGCCGCAGCCGGTTGTGGAACACGCAGGAGATCCTCGGCCGCTCCACCGGGGCGCCGGTCTCCTTCTCGATGATCGAGGCCAGGGTCAGCGTCTCCTGGAAGGTCAGCTTCACCCCCGGCTTCCGCTCGGTGTCCGCGCGGGCGTACTCCTCGAAGGTGCGGGAGATCATCTTCTGCAGCACCTGCTCTTCAGAGTAGGGCCGGGCGAAGTGGTAGGTGTCCGGGAAGAGGAAGCCCTCCAGGGTGCGGGTGGGCACCTTGGCCTGCTTGAGGAACGCGGGATCGGTGGACAACGCGCGAAGCGTGCGCAGCTCCAGCTTCAGCTCCGACCCGGCGATCAGCGGCAGGATCTCATCCACCCGCAGCCCCTCCGGGATGGTGAACCGGTAGGTCTTCACCTTTCCCAGCACCAGCTTCTCCAGCACCTCCTCCGGGGTCTGCGCGCCCTGGAACTCGTACTCTCCGGCCTGGAGTCTGGGCCCAACCCCCTCCTGGCGGATCAGCCCGTAGAACTCTTCCGCGCTGCTGACCACCCCCGCCGCCGCCAACTTCAAGGAGAGGGTCCGGGGGCCGGTCCCGGCCGGCACCTCCACCCGCTTGGCCGTCTCCGAACCGAAGGGCCGGGTGGCGAAATGGGCGAGCCGCTCCTGCCGCCACCAGTACCACCCGGCGCCCGCGGCACCGGCCAGTCCCAGCAAGACCACCAACCCCAGCCGCAGCCGCTTCACGGTTCCTCTTCCTCCTGCGCCGCCCGCGCTTCGCGACCCGCCCGGCCATCCAACCAGCCCTGGAGGATGTAGCTGGCCGCCAGCTGATCGATCAGCTCCCGTCGCCGCTCGCGGCGCACGTCGCCCTCGATCAGCACCCGTTGGGCGGCCACGGTGGAAAGCCGTTCGTCCCAGTATTCGATGGAGACCCCCAGCTTGGCCTCCACCGCCGCCCCGAACTTCCGGGACGCCTCCGCCCGGGGGCCCTCGCTGGCGTCCATGTTCAGCGGCAGGCCGACCACCACGTGGGTGACCTCGTAGTCCCGGGCCAGCTTGGCCAGTGCCTCCAGGTCCACGCGCAGGCTGGTCCGGCGCACCGTGGTGATCGGCTGCGCCGTCATCCCCAGCGCATCCGAGATCGCCACGCCCACCGTCTTGGTTCCGACGTCCAGGCCCATCGTCCGCACCGGACCCTCTTAGCGCATCCCGGCCCCGGGACCGTCATCCGTCGTCTGGGACCGGCGGGCTGTCTGGGGACCGGGACAAGCCACCGGAACCACAAGGGGATGGGTCCTGCTGGCCGCTGGCCCCCGGGCTGCACAGGGGTGCTCCGCCTTCCACCCCACACGAGGTTCAAACATGAGTCAGATGAATGCCCTGGGAGCGATCGGTGGCCTCGATCCTCTTGCGCTTGGAATCGATCTTGGAGGCCAGCTGCTTGGGCTGCCCCCGGAGATCCGGAATGCCGCCAAGATCGTTGCCGGGGTGATCAGTGGCGACCTGATCTGCGCCGCCAACGGTGCGGTCGGTCTGATGGGGAACCTGCAGGAGGGGGGCACCGTGGAGTGGCACGCGGGCTCCAGCTCTTCCACCACCGTCGGCCTCGGGTATGCCAGCCAGAGCCAGACCCGGAACACCCCAAGTGGTTCAAGCCGCCAGGACAGCCTGGAGGTCTCGCTGAAATACCAGCAGAGCGACGCGGCCAGCCGCTCCTCGGGCAAGCCTGGCGAGGGGAGCTCCTCGTCCAGTTCCTCCGCAACCACCGCCGAGCTGTCGTTGCGGGCAGCGCATTCCCTTGCCCGCTCTGGCGGCGGGATCTCCCAGCGGTCCTCCCAGGAGGTGAAGCTGCGGATGAACTCTGCGGAGAGCACCTCGTCCGGCGGCACCACCCGGGGCATGAAGCAGACGCCGGCGGGTGGAGCGGAAGGGGCAGGGACCACGGAGCCCTCCGCGACCCCCTCGGCGACGCCCAAGGACAAGGGGCTGAAGCCAGAGTTCGAGTTCCAGCTGTACGACTCCATTCGCGTGGTCTGGGAGAACTATGGGGAAGTCGAGTCAGGCATCGCTGGCTTCGAGGACGGCCTCATCACCGTGGGCGATCTGGAGGCGGTCATTGCCGACGCTGACTCCAGCCCGGAGCTGGTCGAAGCGGCCCGCTTCATCATCAAGAACTTCGAACGCGCGCAGCAGATGCTGATTGCCTACGGTGGAGCAGGGCTTCAGAGCAGCTGGGCCGAGGCGGTCTATTACGCGCGCGACGCAGGGATCCTTCCCAAGGAGAGTCCGCAAGCGGGGGCAGGAGCCGGAGGCGGTTCCTCCGGAATCAACCTCCCGGCGATGGCCGATCCGGAACGGCAGGAGCGGATCCGCCAGATCCTCGCCAACGACAAGATTGGTTCCTCGGACCGGTTGATCGGCGTGGCCAGCGAACTGCTGGGAGGGATCGATGGCCAGGTGAATGCCCTCACCAACCAGCTGAGCGAAGTCCCCGAGGCAGACATGCAGGGGCTGCTGATCAAGATCCAGCAACTGACCAATCTCCGCAGCCAGATGCACTCGCTGATCTCGCAGATCATGCAGAACGAGAACGAGATGGCCATGCGCTGCATCAACAACCTGTGAACGCCATGGGACGAATCTTGAAAATGGGAGGAGACGCGATGCAGACCGTTGAGATGGCCAAGAAGCTCCGTGCCTATTCGCGCGGAGAGATGACCTGGGCAGAGGTAGAGGGAATGACCTTCGAGGAGGCAAAGGCGATCGCCCAGGTGGGCTGCGATCTGGCCGCGGCCGGCCGGCTGGAGGAGGCGCGGATCATCTTCGAGGGCCTGGTGGAGGGGAACCCCAAGGACTCCGCCAGCCGCGCCGCGCTGGGCACCGTGTACCAGAAGCTGGGGCGGCTGGAGGAGGCGGTGGCGGAGTACTCCGCGGCATTGGCACAGGATCCCAAGAACCCGGTGGCGCTGGGCAACCGGGGTGAACTGCGGCTCAAGCGGGGAGACCGGGAGGGGTTCCGCGATCTGGCGGAGGCCGTCCACGCCGATCCCCACGGAGAAACTGCCGCCGGTCGCCGGGCCAAGTCGCTGATCAAGGCGGTGACCCTGATCGCGGTGGAGCAGGCCAAGGCGCAGGGCTGAGGAACCAGGTCCGCTGCCGCGGACGGCGGGGAGGGGACGGGGCGGCAGCGGACAGGGGGGAGGGCCGGAGCCGGTGCTCCGGCCCAGCAGCAGTGCCAGGTCCCCGGGCGGTGATCTGGCACCGGGTGTCGGCGGGCGGGCAGGGCTTGGGGGCTCTATGGGGGCCCGCCCGTCGACACCTGATTTTTCTTTTCCGCCTCCGGCCGCCAGCGCTCGGCGAACTGCACCCGCTCCGCCAGGGGCGGGTGGGTGGCGCTGCGCAGCACCAGCCAGCGGGGCGGCTGGGGATCGCACTTGTTGATCCGGCACAGCTTCACCAGCATCGAGCGGAAGGCGTCCGGATCACCGGTCAGCTCAATGGCCCGGGCGTCGGCGGCGCGCTCCCGCTCCCGGGAGAGATAGCCGGTCAGGGGAGCGGAAAGGCTCAGGAGCAGATAGATGGAGATGGTGGCCAGGGGCAGGGTGCGGATGTCGGCCGGATCGGACACCCCCCACCAGCGCCGGCGCGCGGCGACCCGGAACATCCAGGCCAGCAGCCCCAGGAAGGCGGGCAGCGCCAGGGCGGCGGCCACCCGGTTGAGCCACCTGGACTCGCCGATGTGGGCCGCCTCATGGGCCACCACCGCGGAGAGCTCCTGGGGGGAGAACTGCGCCACGATCACATCATTGAGGAGGATGGTCCGGGTGGGGCCCTGGCCGGCGAAGTAGGCCCCGGCCCGACGGCTGACCCGCGAGGTCTTCTCCACCCGGATGTCCGAGTACTCCACCTGCGCCAAGGACAGCACCGACTCCAGCTGGGTCCGCAGCGGTCCCGGCTCCAGCGGTTGCTGGTCGAAGAACAGCCGGGCCCGGTAGGGATCCAGGGCGGAGGAGATCAGCATCAGCGCGCCGCAGCACAGCCCCAGCGGCACCCACCAGTGGGGCAGCCTTCTGGCCAGCCCGTACATGCCGAAGGCCAGGGTCCCGCGCAGGAAGGTGGTGGCGGCCAGCCCCTTGAACCAATCCCAGGCGAACGCCGCGTGGCCATAGGTGGAGAGCTGGAAGCGGCGTTCGTGCCACTCGAAGTAGAGCGCGGCGGGGAGGTTGGCCAGCACCAGGGTGAAGTAGGTGGCCACCGCGAACAGCAGCGCCGTGCCCCACCCGGGCCCCTTCCACAGGCGGTCCAGCGTCTGGAGCAGCCCCCGAAAGACCGGACGCTGCCGCAGTGCGCCCAGCCGGTGGTCCAGCCAACCGGCCAGTCGCATCGAACCTGCGTACAGCGGCCGCACCAGCAGCCCCAGGATCAGCGCAATCAGCAGCAGGTCGGTGACCTCGCTGACCAGCGCGTAGAGGTACTTGGGGCGGTGGTAGGCCGCCGCCTCCGCCAGCTCCACGGCGGTGAGGAAGGAGGGGTTCACCCCAAGGCGAGCTGGGCCGTGGGAGACGGGGGGCGCCGGGCGTTGGTCTCCGCCGCCTCCGCGTCGTGGACCAGGCGCTCCTTCAGCTTCTTGAGCGACTCCCGGGTATTCTCGATGAACGGCCCCGAGGTCCCCACCCGCTCCGCCGCCTCCAGCGTCTGCTCGTAGACGGCGATCGCCTTGGTGATCAGCACCCGGACCTTCTTGCGCAGTTCCTGGCGGTACTCCCCCGCCTCCTCCGGGTTCAGCTCCGGCGGAGGGCTGGAGGCCAGGATGTGCTCGTAGAGATCCTCGTACAGGTTGCCGATCCGCCCCCCCGCAGCGGTGGCCCAGTACCCGTTGCCGATCCGGATCGCCCGCAGATAGTGGCCCTGGGCGCTGAGCAGCAGCTGGGCCTTGTGCTCCAGATCCTCGGCCAGCGCGTCCACGCCCTTGGCGCCATCTAGCACCACCGTCTGGTAGCCAAGGCGGTACACCTCTCCCAGGAAGAACTGGGCCTGGCCGGGGAAGTAGTCGTTGACCTCCGACTTGTCGCCCAGCCGATCATAGCGTTCCACCGCGGTCCGCAAGGTGGTCTCCGCCTCCTCCCGGCGCCCGCTCTCCACCAGGCATACCCCCTCCTGCACCTGCGCCTCCAACTGCCGGCCCACCGGCAGATCGGCGCGCATCGCCAGGGTGTGCAGCAGGCCGACGGCCTCCGCGAAGCGGTCCAGGTGGTACAGCGCCTCCGCGGCGCGGAAGGCCGACTCCAACGCGTCTCCCGGCGGGGCGGAGGGGTCCGCCACCGGCTGGAAGCGCTGATAGGCCTCCTCCCACTTCTGCTGCTTCTGGAAGGCCAGCCCGGCGTTGAACAGCGCCGCTCCCCGGTGACGGCTGTCCGGGAAGGAGGTGGCAAGCCGGTCGAAGTAGCGGATCGCCTCGTTGAGCTCATTGGCCGCGAACTTCGCCGACCCGGAGGCGAACAGCTCCTCGTCGTTGAGCCCCTCCAGCGCCGGATCCCCGGTGATCACCTCCGGATCGAAGGCCACCTCCTGGCGGGGGCGCGAGGTGGCGCAGCCGGCAAGGGCGAGGAGGAGGGCGCTGGCGAGAACGACTGCGATGCGGGGCGATGACATGGGCTTCACCTTCCGTGCTGGGCGGTCAGACAGCCGCCGGGCCGGGCGGTTCCCGCCTGGACTCTACTTCGCGGACCCGCTCCACCCCTCGGACGCCCATCAGATATTCACTGGTCGTCCACAGCGCCTTGAGGTCATGCACGTCCAGCTCGAAGCGGGGGATCTCGACCAACAGACACCCTCCGCACTCCTTGCGGATCATTGCCAGCCCCTCGGCGTCCTGCGCGGCCAGGACCGCGGCCTCCCTCAAGGTCCGCTCCGCCTTCTCCCGGAGGCCGGGGGGCAGGGTCCGGGCCTGTTCGAAGGCCTCCGGCGGCACCGGGGGGTGGACCCGGTTCACGACGATCGCGCCCACGTGCATCTTGTTCTGCAGCAGCAGCCGGTGGAAGTGCATCACCTCATCCAGCCGCTCGGGGGCGGGGATGGTGACCAGCACGAAGGAGGTGTGCGGGTCCGCCAACAGCTCCCGCACCGCCTGGGTGCGCTGGCGGAACCCTTCGTTCATCCCGCTCATCGCGGACATGAACGTCGCCAGCTCGGCCAGGGTGTCGGTGCCGGTGAACCGGGAGAGGGTCTTGGCGACGTAGCTGCCGCCCAGGCTCATCAGCTTGAGGCCCACCGTGCCCGCGGCCAGCGCCGGCGAGAGCAGCCAGCGCGCGGCCTCGTTGTCCAGGAAGTCCAGCACCCGGTTGGGCGCGTCCAGGAAGTCCAGGGCGTGCGCGGTGGGCGGGGTGTCCAGCACGATGGTCGCGTAGTCGCGCTGGTTGCGCAGCTGCCACAGCTTCTCCAGGGCGATGTACTCCTGGGATCCGGCCAGCCGGGTGGAGAGCGCCTTGTAGAAGCGGCTCTCCATGATCGCCGCCCGCTTGTCCGCTGGGGCGTGCCGCGCGATCAGCTCGTCCCAGGTCTGCTTCATGTCCAGCATCATCGCGTGCAGCGGCGCCTGGGCAGTCAGCCCCGCGGCCTGCAGCTGGGCGTCCGGGATGCGGGCCTCGGTGTTCCCCAGCTGCTCCAGCCCCAGCGAGTTCGCCAGCCGCTTGGCCGGATCGATGGTCAGCACCAGGGCGCTGCGTCCCTCCACCGCGGTGCGCAGCGCCAGCGCCGCGGAGACGGTGGTCTTGCCCACCCCTCCGGCGCCCACGCAGACGATCACCCGCGCGGTGCGGGAGACCTCCTGGAGCGGAGAGTCGCTCATGCGCTCTCCGAGACCAGCGCGGCCAGTTCGGTAGAGAGGTGGTCGATGCTGGCCGCCCCGAAGTTGGGGTCATAGAGGCGGGGCAGGGTGTACACCGGAGCACGCTGCCCGGTGCGCAGCCGCTGCAGCGCCTCGGCGGACATCCGCTCCCGGGTCAGGTGTCCGTGGATCATCGCGCTTAGCGCCTCACCCAAGCTGGCCACCGCCACCTGCTCCTCCGCCGAGAAGCGCGGCGGGATGTGCCCGTTGAGGATCACCGCGCCGGTGGTGATCCTCACCTTGGTGCGCATTTCCTGCTCCAGCTCCAGGGTCTCGTTGATTGGCATCTCCTCCGGCAGCGCCACCAGCACCGCGGCGGTGGTCCCCGGATCGATCAACAGATCCCGCATCTTCTCCGCTTCCGCCAAGAGCGGCCCGGCGGGCACGGTGTCCACCAGCACCTGGGGCACCGAGAAGAAGGTCACCGCGTGCCCGGTGGACGGCGCGTCCACGATCACCCGGTCGAAGCGGAAGCCGCCGCCGGAGTCGCGCTCCTGCAGGTGGTAGAGGATCTTCCCCAGCAGCACCAGCTCCTGCACCGAGGGGAGGAAGCGCAGGAAGTACTTCACCAGCCGGTTCTCGAAGACCGCCTTGTAGACGGTCTTGAACTTCAGGGTCATCAGCGCGTACTCGCGCATCGCCTCTTCCGGGCGGACGTTCACCCCCCACAGGTGGTCGTCCACCAGGGAGATCTCCGGCCCCAGCTCCGGCTTGCCCAGCAGGCGGGAGATCCGCTCCTGCGCGTTCACCTCGCAGATCAGCGTCTTGTAGCCCGCACGGGCCGAGGCTTGCGCCAACGCCGCCGCCACGGTGCTCTTGCCCACGCCACCCTTGCCGCTGACCAGCAGCAGCCTCTTGTCCAACACCGCCGCCATGAGTGCGCCTGGACATAGGAATGGGGAGCAGGAGTGTCAACGCGAGCTTTGGGGAAGATGGGCCGCTTGACACCTCCCGCCCCCGAAACGATTGTGCGCCGCACCCTCGCCCCGGATGCACCGGGGCCTCCTCCTCGAGAGCTCCATGTTGAAGAACAACCCCGTGATGAAGAAGCTGGTCGAGACTGGTGAGCAGGGCGTGGGCAAGATCGCGCAGCAGCTGCTGTCGAACGAGAAGTTCGTGGCCACCGTCCAGCAGCTGGTCTCCGGCTCCCTGCAGGCCAAGGGGATGTTGGACAAGAGCCTGCGCACCGCGCTCTCCACCATGAACCTGGCCTCCTCCTCGGACATCGAGACCCTGCGCGGCAAGGTGGCCGATCTGGAGAAGCTGCTGGGCTCCATCGAATCCAAGGTCGACTCGCTGGGCAAGAAGTAGCTTTCGACGATGCGGCGGATCGCGTTCATCAACGAGAAGGGCGGCACCGGCAAGACCACGCTGGCGGTGAACGTGGCCGCCTACCTGGCCATGCACAAGCAGATGCGGGTGCTGCTGGTGGACCTGGACACCCAGGGACACGCAGGCAAGGCGCTGGGCCTGGATGTGCGCGGGATCTCGCCGAACGTGTTCCACCTGCTCTCGGATCCGGAGGTCACGCTCCAGCAGGTGATCCACCCCAGCGCCATCCCCGGGCTGGAGGTGATCCCCTCCTACAAACAGATGTCGGAGTTCCCGGTGGTGGCCCACGCCCGCCCCCGCAAGGAGCACCTGCTGGCGGCGCGGATCGAAGAGGCGGCGGCGCTGGGCTACGGGGCGGTGGTGTTCGACGCGCCGCCGTCCCTGGGCCTGACCACCATCAACATCCTCTGCGCCGCCTCGGAGATCGTGGTCCCGGTGGCGCTCAGCTACCTCTCACTGGATGGCTGCGCGGAGGTGGTGGACACCGTGCGCCTGGTTGCCGAACAGCACGGGCGCAGCCAGCTGCGGGTGACCCGGGTGGTGCCCACCCTCTATCGCAAGACCGCGCTGGCCGACGCCATCCTGGCCAAGCTGCACGAGTACTTCCCCCACGAGGTGGCGCGCACCCCGCTGGCGCTGAACGTGAAGATCGACGAGGCCCAAAGCCACGGTCAGACCATCTTCGAGTACGCCCCCACCAGCAAGGGCGCGGCGCTGCTGGCCGAGATCGCCGAAGAACTCTACCTGGCCGGCGCCACCGGGGCGCAGCGCGCCAGCGCCTGACCCTGCGGACCGTTTCTCACCAGAGCAGGCGCGTCAAGGCTCCAGCGGCGGAGGCTACTTCTTCTTCTCCCGCTCCAGCTCCTCCACCTTCTTCTCCAACTCCTCCAGGCGGTTCACCAGCGCCTGCAGGTCGCGACCCACCGCGGGCAGGCTGCCCACCACGCCCTCCACCACCCCGCGGACCTGGTCGTCCACCTTCTTCTGGAACTCCTCCCAGGTGCGCTGCGAGGCGCGCATCATGTCCGGGGCGGCGCCGGCGGAAGGCGGGATCTGGCCCTCGATCACCGACCCATCCTCGCGGCGCAGCAGCTTGTCGATCCGGTGCTCCGCCTCCTCGCGCAGCGAGGCCACGCGGGGGGAGAGCTCCTTCTGGATGAACCCGGTGAGCGACTCTCCCGGCCGGCGGATGATCTCCCGGAGCATGGAGAGCGGCATCTGGCTCTTCTTCTTCTCCTCCTCGAAGATGATCTGCGCCAGGGTGACCGTGGTCAGGTCGTCCTTGGAGCGGTTGTCGACGATCCGCACCTCGACGCCGTTCTTCACCATCTCGGCGATCTCATCGAGCGTGACGTAGCGGCTCTCCACGGTGTCGTAGAGCTTGCGGTTGGTGTACCGCTTGATGATCTTCGGGTCCTTTGCGGTCCCCGGGCCCGTCGCCGTTTCGGCCTCGTTCATGTCGGATTCGCCTCGGTGGTCACACGCGTCCGGCACAGACTCTGGGTGACGCAATGCGTCCGCGCGGTGTAGCACCCTGACAAGCGGCCGGGCAAGCCCATGGATTCACGGGGGCGGCAAGCAGCGAAGTCGCCGCGGGGGAGGGGCTGGGCCTATACTGGGCGCTCCCACGCGATGATCGTCAAGTGTGAAAGCTGCCAGACGCGGTTCCGGATCCCCGACGAAAAGGTGACGGAGAAGGGCGTCAAGGTCCGGTGCACCAAGTGCGCCCACACCTTCCGCGTCTCCAAGACCGCCTCGCCGGCCGAAACCGCCCCCGCCGACCCGTTCGCGCAGTTCGCGCCCGCCGCGGATCCGCCGATGGACCAGGCCACCCGCCCGGGCTTCTACGCGCACGGGGTTTCGGCCAGCAAGCCGGCCGAGCCGCGCGCCAAGACCAGCGCCCCGGCGGACCTCTCCGACCTGTTCGGCTCCGCCCCCGAACCGTCCGGCCCCGCGGTCCCCGTCCCGGCCGCGCCGGCGCCGCGGGCAGCCGCCTCGCTTGGCTCGGCAGGTGAGGACTACTCGGACGTCTTCAACGCCCCCACCCGGGTGGCGATGGTCCCTCCTGCCTCGGTTGCCAGTCCCACCCGTGCCGCTGCAGACCCGGTCTCCCGGGCAGTCAAGTCGGCGCCTGCCCCGGCACCGAAGAGCTCCGCGCCGCTGGAGCTGGCCCCCGATCCCTTCGCCGCCCAACCCTCGCAGTTGCTGGCGGACCTCCCTCCGCCAGATGACCTGTTCGGTGGGCTCACCGGACCGCAGGCCCAGCTGACCACCAGCGGATCGCACCCGCTGGATCTTGGCGCCGGGGCTCCGGACCGGGGGTTGTTCGACATCCCCGAACCCAAGGAGTCTGCGCCCGCCCCGACCGGCGGGGGGGCCGACCCGTTCGGGATGTTCGGCCAGCAGGAGGCCCCGGCGCCGTCCGACGCCCCCCAGGTCTCCGCGGTGCCCGCTGCCACGGTGCAGAGGCCCGCCGGGCGTCCGGAGGATGCCCGCGGACTGGAGGAGGTGAAGGGCTTGGGGGTGGCCCGCCGCTTCAGCGGGCTGATCGTCAATGTCTCGGTGGCCGCCCTGCTGGTGGTGGTGCTGTTGACCGTGGGCAGCGTGTACCTCAACGAGGGTCGGCTGCACCTCTCCGACCTCTCCTTGCAGAGGGCGCGGGAGCTGTTCGCGCCTCCGCGCACCCTGGTGGTCCGGGACCTCTCCAATGGCCTGTACGACACCCTGCAGGGCCGCCCGGTGTTCTTCGTCCGCGGAGAGGTGGAGAACCGCAGCGAGCTGGCCGGGCGCGCCCGGGTCCGGGCGGAGATCCTGGACGGGGACACCCTGGTCCGATCGGTGGAGGGCTTCGCCGGAGAGGTTCCCACCCCCGAAGAGCTGCACGCGGTGCAGAGCGCCGAGGACGTGCGCGCGCTGACCCAGCGGTTGGATCGGGGCGCCCAGCCGGTGGCTCCCGGTCAGCGGGTGTCCTTCCTGCTCGCGTTCTACGAATTCCCGCCGGATCTGGCCGCCTACCGGCTGCGGGTGACAGTGCTCCCGGAGGACGGGGCCGCCGCCTCGCGCTGAGCCTGATCATGGCCTCGCGCGAGGAAGCCAGGGGGGTGGCCCGCCGGCTCCATGGTCTGGCCGGAGGGCAGGAGCTGGTCCGCAAGGCCGCGGCCCGCGAGCTGGCCCGGCGGGATCCGGTGGACGCCAACGAGCTGGTCGGCGAGCTGGTGGCGCTGGCCCGCGCCGGCGACGAACCCTCCTCCTGCGTGCTCCGGGCCTTCGTCCAGGCACTGGAGTTCGAGGCCGATTCGATCCCCCACGCCCAGGAGCTGGCCCGGCTGGCCGCGGTGCAGTCGCTGTACACGGTGGCCGCGCTGTTCCCGGGCGGAGCGCCCCGGCTGCAGCAGCACCCGGAGGCGGCCAGGCGCGCTGATGCCGTGAACTTCAGCGAGTCGCTGGGGCACCAGAAGACGAAGGCGCGCAACTCGCGCGATCCGGACGAGCTGTCCCGCTACGCGATGAACTCCAACCCGCTGGTGATGCGGAACCTGCTGCTCAACCCGCGGCTCACCGAACCGCTGGTGGTGCGGATCGCCTCGCGCCGGCCCGCCCGGCCCGAGGCGCTTTTGGAGCTTTGGCGTTCCCCGCGCTGGGCCAGCCGCCATTCGGTGCGCCGGGCGCTGGTGTTCAACCCGTATGTGCCCCCGGACGTGGCCGCCAAGATCGTCCCCCTGCTCAACGGGGCGGACCTCCAGGAGCTGGCCTCCGACACCTCGGCGCACCCCGCGCTCCGGGACCAGGCCAAGCTGCTGCTGGTCGAAGGAAGGCCCAGGGTCCAGGCGGTCGACCTGGAGGAGGACCCCTCGGCCATCAACTGAGGGTCAGTTGGGATTTGCGCGGTCCCGGACCCTCGTGCATGTTGCAGCCATGCCGCTGGGCGTCGGAGAGATCCTCCTCATCTTGTTCGTGCTGCTGGTCGTCTTCTCCGCCTCGCGGATGGGCGCTTTGGGCAACGCGCTGGGCAAGTTCGTCTACTCCTTCCGCAAGGCAGCAGGCGGCAAGGACCTGGTGGACGTGACCCCGCCGCGCAAGCCCTCCCGGGACTGACCCCAGTCCCCAGGCGGAGTTCCTCCCATGCAACTGCTCGCGCACCGTGGAGCCAGCGCGGATGCTCCGGAGAACACCCTGGAGGCGTTCGCCGAGGCCGTCCGGCAGCAGGCGGACGGGGTGGAGCTGGACGCGATGGTCTGCGGGTCGGGCGAGGTGGTGGTCTGCCATGACGAGACCCTGCAGCGGCTGGCCGGGGTGGAACTGGCGGTGGGCGCCACCCCCTATCGGCAGCTGAGGGAGCTGGACGTGGGGACCCGGCTGGGCTTCGGCCGGGCGCGGATCCCGCTGCTGGAGGAGGTCCTGGACCTGCTGCCGGCGTGGATGGTGGTCAACATCGAGCTCAAGTGCGACACGGTGGAGGACCGGGGGCTCTCCTGGAAGGTGGCCCGGCTGGTCGAACGTCGCCAGCTGTCGGAGCGGGTGATCCTCTCCAGCTTCAACCCGCTGTGCCTGTTCCGGGTGGCAGCGGTGGCCCCTCCGCTGCGGCGTGGCCTGCTGATCGACCCCGACAAGCGCTTCCTCTGGCAGAACGCGGTCACCCGTCCGCTGACCGCCAACTTCTCGGTCCACCCCCATCACTCCCAGCTGTCCCCGGCCCGGCTGCGCGAGTGGCGGGCGGCGGCGCTGGAGGTGGCGGTGTGGACGGTGGACGATCCGCAGCTGGCCTCCGGCCTGCGGGAGGCCGGGGTGGGGTACTGCATCACCAACCGCCCGGCGGCGCTGCGGGCCGGGCTCGAAATAGCCGCTAGTAGTCCAGACCCGCGGTCACGCTGAGCACGCCCAGCCCGGGCACTGCCCGGTTGCCGGTGGTGGAGCGCAGGGGGATCTGCCCCATCGCCGAGAAGGAGCCCTCCACCGCGATCTGCACGATCCCTCCCACGAAGCGGACGCCGGCGTAGAAGCGGTTGTGGGCGGAGTTCGCCTGGAACATCTTGATCGGGTCGTAGGCCACGGTTCCCTGATCCATCGCGTCCACGGTGGAGATGGAGTCCGCGTAGGAGCGGGTGGGATCAAAGTCCAGCGGCTTGCCGGTCTCCGCGCCCACGAAGACCAGGTTCCAGCCGCCGTAGGGGGTGAGGGTGACCATCCCGCCAATCGCGAACTGCTTGCCCACCCCGATGTCCAGGCCGCCGGCCCCCACTTCGAAGTTCTCGGTGTTGAACAGCTTGTTGCCGTGGATCCGCAGCCCCACGTCGGGCAGGTAGGCGAAGCCCTCGTTCACCGCCCACTTGATCTCCCAGGAACCGGCGAACATCGAACTCTTGTCCAGCCAGGCCACCCGGGTCCCGAACTCGAAGGAGAAGGGCAGCCCCTTGCGGAAGTGCACCGAGGGCATCAGCAGCGGGGCGCGGCTCTGGAACCCGGCCCCCAGGGTGGGCATGTGGAACTGGTCCGCGTTTAGCGGGTCCGGGGCGCCATCCGCGTCCGCGTCCACCGGGGTGACCCCGTTGAGGTACACCACCCCCAGCTCCACCGACAGCGCCCAGGCGGCGTGGCCCACGGTCTCCGGGGGGGTGAGGTTCACCGAGGTCAGCGCGGCCCCCATCTGCTTGGCGAACACCTGCCAGTTGGTGTTGGCGTCCAGCGCCAGGCCGCCTTGCAGCGGGTTCCCCAGATCGGTGATCCGCAGGTCGTTCTGACCGAACGCCACCGCGGCCGCGCCCCACACCGCAAGCACGACGGACCGATTCAGCTTCCCAAGACGCATCAGGAGGACCCCTTCAAGACCGGCCAGAGTGCCCGGGCCGGAAAAGCAACGGCGCGGCCCCCGAAGGTAGCCCGCGCCGCGAAAAGGGGTCAATAAATCAGGCAGTTACTGCCGGTGCGCCCTACTGCACCTTGGCCTTGGCGTCAGTCTCGGAGACCTGCTGCGCCCAGGAGGCCGGGCGCCGGCGGATCACCAGGCTGCGCCGGGAGGCGAAGTCCTGGGTCTCCCGGGCCACCACCATCACGTTGTTGTTCCCCTCCTTGAGCGGGAACTCGGTGGTGAACTGGAACCCGGCGCCCTCGGTCTGGGCGGTGACGCTCTTGAAGTAGACCTTCTGGTCGTTGACCAGCACGTACAGGTCCAGGTTCCGCCGCGCCCCCTCCACCTTGCCGGAGAGGGTGAACTTGTCGGTCTCCGCCACCAGCCCGCCCTGGGACGGTTCCACGTTGAGGCTGATGGTGGGCGGGGTGCGGGCCGCGATGTAGGTCAGCTCCTTGGGCAGCGAGGCCCGGCCGCGGATCTCCTTCCCCTCGGTGGCGGAGACAAAGGCGAAGCGGTCCTTGGCGATCTCCACCTTGTAGAAGCCGCCCGACTTGCCCAGCACCGAGACCACGCTGGCCTTGGGGACCACGGCGATCACCTGGGCGTCGCTGGCCGGCGCGGCCAGCAGCTGCGCCTTCTCGCTTAGCCGCAGTGAACCCTTCTTGGCCTCCACCACCGAACCCTCCTGGGCCACCGGCAGCTCCAGCTTCTCGGTGGAGAACTCCTCCAGCGGCTCGTCGAGGATCGCGAACTTCAGGGGGAAGGTCTCCCCGGTGTAGCCCTTCTTCACCTGGAAGGAGAAGCGGGCGGTCTTGGTGGCGCCGGGGGCCAGCTCGCCGATCTGGAAGCGGCCCTTCTCAATGAAGATGTTCTCGTCCGCCCCATTCTTGATCTGGGCGAAGGTCTCCAGCGCCGCGCCCTTGCCGGTGTTGGTCACGTCCACCAGCAGGGTCACCTGCTCACCGCGCTGGACCACCCCGTCCCCGTTACAGGTCTGGCAGTCATCCTGGATCTGCCAGTTGAAGGCGAAGGTGGGGCGGGGCAGCTCCACGAAGTTCAGCTCGGAGACGATGGTCTCCGCCAGCTCGCCCTGGTCGTCGAAGAACTTCACCGTGACCGCGTCCCGGCGCGAGGTCAGGTCCTTGGGCAGCCGCACCGGCACCTTCCAGGTGCGCTTCTGGCCCGGGGCCAGCGCGCCGAACACGAACTCCCGGCGATCCAGCAGCGGGTTCTCCGAGTCGGTCCAGGCCCGCAGCCGCTTGATCGGGGAAGTGCCCTTGTTCTCCACGTTCAGCACCAGCTCCAACAGTTCGCCGGCCACGGTGGCCACCTCGCCGCCGGGGGTGAGGGTGGCGGAGAGCCGCACGTCCTTGGGGGTGGGCCCCTTGGACCAGTCGATCCCCAGCGAGCCGATGGCGCCGTTGATCCGCTCCTCCTCCTCCACCTGCCGCTTGGCCACGAAGGCCTTGCCCTGCTGCAGCATCTTCTGGCGCTGGGTGGCCGGGGCGGCCAGCACGTAGTCCCGGGCGAAGAGCACCTCGAAGTCCTCCTTCACCTCGTCCTGGGTCTCCGCGTCCATCTGGTCGTCCAGGTTCTCGTCCACCCCCTGCACGTCCACGTCCAGCAGCGGGTCCCGCTCGCCGTGCTTCTTGTCCGAGCCCTGCAGCTTCTGCTCGATCGCCTTGGGCGACTTGCCCTCCTCCTTGAGCTGGTCCCGGGCCGCCACGTCCTGCTGCTTGCCCAGCTCCTTGAGGTACTTGAGCTCGTAGAGGGACTTCTCCTTGCCCAGGACCTCTTCCCGCTTGGAGGCCACCTTGCCGTCGCTGCTGTTGCCAAAGTGCGAGTCCAGGTCCGCCTCGCCCATCGACTTGCGGGGGGCGAACACGTCCAGCCGCTGCTCGGTCACCCGGGTGGGGACCAGCTGGATGTCGGGGACGATCCCCACCTCCTGGATGGAGACGTCACCGGGGGTGAGGTACTTGGCGATGGTCAGCTTCAGGGCGCTGTCGTCCGGGAAGTCGTACAGCACCTGCACCGAACCCTTGCCGAAGGTCTGCCGGCCAATGATCACCGCCCGGTCCAGGTTCTTGAGCGCCCCGGCCACGATCTCCGAGGCCGACGCGGAGCCCGCGTTCACCAGCACAGCCATCGGGAAGGCCTCGTCGTACTCGTCGCGGTGGGCGCGCTTCTCCTCCCGCAGCTTGTCGGACAGCCCCACGGTGGCGACGATGGTCCCCTGGGACAAGAACAGGTCCGAGACCTGGATCGCCTGCTCCAGCAGGCCGCCCGGGTTGCCGCGCATGTCCAGCACCAGGCCCTTGAGCCCGCCCTGACCGGCCTCCTTCTGCATCTGGTTCAAGGCGGTGGTCAGATCCCGGGTGGTGTTCCCCTGGAAGTTCTTGAGCCGCACGTAGCCCACGTTCTTGGCCAGCAGCTTGGACTGCACCGACTCGATGGAGATCATCGCCCGGGCCAGGGTCAGGATCTGCGGCTTCTCCCAGCTCTTGCGCTCCACGGTGATGCTGACCTTGGAGTCCACCGCCCCGCGCAGCTTGGAGACCGCCTCGTTGAGGTCCATGTTCACCGTGGACTCCTCACCGATCTTCTTGATCTGGTCGTCCTTCTTGATCCCCGCCCGGTGGGCCGGGGTCTTGGGCAGCACCCGGACCACGGTGAGGTTGCCTTCCTTCATCTGGATCACGAAGCCCAGCCCGCCGAACTCGCCCTTGGTGGTCAGCTTCATCTCCCGGTACAGCTCCGGGCGCAGCAGCACCGAGTGCGGATCCAGCTTGGAGAGCATCCCGTTGATGGCCGCGTACTCCACGTCCCGGGTGTCCTCCATCGGGCGCATGTTGTCGCCGATGAACCGGAACACGTCCTTGATGGTGAAGGACATCTTCCACAGCGAGTCCACGTGGGAGATGTCGAAGTCCCGGGCCTTGCCGTTGACGGTGACCTTGAGGGCGCCGGTCTCCGCGCTGCCCTCCACGATCACGTCCGGGACCGTCTTCTCCACGTACTCCAGGGAGGCCAGCATCATCTCCTTGGGCTTCACGCGGCTGGGGTCGACGTAGTTGTCCTTCACATAGAGGATGACCTTGGTGAACACCTTGGGGTTGCCCAAGTCATGGGGGGGACGCTCGGTCCCGGCGCGGGGGCCCGCCGCGGGTTCTCCGCCCAGGGCCAGTTCACCAGCCTGGGCGCCGGGTCCGGCCACCGCGTCATTGAGGAGAATCGGGATCGGGGTCCGGTCCTGCCCCAGGAAGGCCCAGGAGGCGAGGAGGAGCGACAGCACGAGGACCCGACGGACGATGCGCGGCATGGGTGACCTTGGAAACCGGGAGCAAAAAGAAACGGTGTGGGACAGTAATCACGCACCCTGGGTGCTTCAAGGCAGGGCCTGCAACTCAACGTTGAAGGCTGGCACCGCGTTCCCGGGCGGGGAAGAAAAGGTCATTTCCGCAGGGGGGCAGGCAGGGGAGGGATGGCGCCGATCTCACGCATTCCTCGGAAGAGCAGGGTGCCGCCCACCACCGCCATCGGGACGAAGAACAGGTTCAGCACCGGCACCCACAGCAGCAGATAGACCGCCGCCCCGAAGCCAAGGGTCAGCGCCCGCCGCTTCCGCAGCGCGACCCGAACGTCGGCAAACGGATACATGTGCCGGGCCATCGGCGCGCCCAGGTGTTCGGCGCCCACCCACAGGATGGTCCACGCGGAGCTGGCCACCGTCCACAGGATGCTTCCCAGCCCGGGGATCAGGTTCAGCGGGACGAGCACCAACTGGCCGGCCAGCAGGATCACGATCCGGGTCAGGGTGTGCACCAGTCCCACGCTCACCCCCTTGGCCAGCCCGCCCACGCTGAAGGCTGAGGGCTCGAAGCCTCCGCACAGCTCCTCGGTGGCCTCCGACATTGGATCCTGGATGGGCGCCTGGAGGGCAAGCGGGACGGTGTTCATCCCGATCACGAACAGCCCCAGAAAGGAGAGGACCATCACCAGGTACCAAAGCGCCTGCCCGTACCAGGTCTCCGGGCGGGCCCAGAAGTGGGTCAGCAGATCGTCGGTGTAGGTGCCCAGCAGCCACAGCAGCACGATGATGCTGAAGAAGGTGATCACCCCGGAGAGCGCCGCCAGGGTCCGAAGCTTGGGAGAGCGGAGGATCAGCCCCGCGGCCTGGAACGGAAGCGCCGCGCCCTTGAAGAAGTCGGCAGGGGAGGGAGAGGGGGAGAGGAGCGGGACCACTGCGCGTTCCGTCATTGTCCAAGGACCGTTGCAAATCAGGGCGGCCCCGGCAACGAGTGGATATAGATGCCGCCCCAATGTCGCTCGACAAGGCGCGCAACCAGGATCCGCCCCTCACCGACCCCGCGCAGTTGGTGCGGTCCTTTCGTGACGCCGAGCGCCCGTCCGCCCAGCACAAGGTCGGACTGGAGCACGAGAAGCTGCTGTTCGGTCCGGACGGACTTCCGGTCCCCTACGAAGGCGCCCACGGGATCGGCCAGGTGCTGGAGTCGTTGACCGCCAAGGGTTATCTGCCATTTCGGGAGAGCCCGGGGTTGCCGGCGATCGCCCTGGAGTTGGGGAAGCTGACCGTCTCCCTGGAGCCGGGCGGACAGCTGGAGCTGTCCGGGACCGCGGTGGGGACCGCCCGCGAGGCGCACGCCGAGAACCTGCGGCACCTGGAGGATTTGAAGCAGGTGACCGGCCCGATGGGGCTTCGGATCGTCACCCTGGGCTACCGGCCCTTCGGTCAGCTGGCCCAGATGCCCTGGATGCCCAAGTCGCGCTACCGGGTGATGCGCGAGACGCTGGGCTCCCGGGGGCGGCTGGCCCTGGACATGATGTTGATGACCTCCACCGGTCAGGTTTCCCTGGACTGGTCAGGGGAGGAGGACTGCGCCCGCAAGGTGACCGCGGTGGCCCGGCTGACCCCACTGATGGTGGCCCTGTACGCCAACAGCCCGCTGGCCCAGGGCAAGGACAGCGGGTACCTCTCCTTCCGCAGCCGGGTGTGGAGCGAGGTGGACCCGGCCCGCTGTGGCTACTTCCCGGAGATGATCGACGGCTCCTTCCGCTACCAGTCCTACGTGGATTGGGCGCTGGCCGCGCCGATGCTGTTTCTGCGCCGGGCCGGTCAGTACCTGCAGCCGAAGATGACCTTCCGCCAGTTCATGGCCCAGGGGTTCGAGGGGCACCCGGCGCTGGAGGGAGACTGGAGCGACCACCTCTCCACCCTCTTTCCGGAGGTCCGGCTCAAGACTGTGCTGGAGGTGCGCGGCGCGGACGGGGTGTCCCCGGCGCTGACCGGCGCCCTGCCGGCGCTGTGGCGGGGGCTGCTCTATGACCCCGCTGCCTTGACCGAGGCGGAGGCGCTGCTGCCCCGGCTGGGCTTCGAGGCCCACCTGGACTTCCACGACGGCGCCCGCCGGGAGGGGCTGCGTTCGCGGGTGCAGGGGCTGGAGGTCCGGGCCCTGGCCCTGGAGTTGGTGCGGATCGCCCGGCGGGGGTTGCAGCGGTTGGACCCCCAGGATGCCCCGCTGCTGGACCCCCTGGAGGCAGTGGCCGAGAGTGGGCGTTCTCCGGCGGAGGCGGTGCTGGAGACCTGGAACCGGACCCGGGACCCGGAGGCAGTGCTGGCCACCTCCCGGATCGGGTAGTCCCCACCGGCAATCATTTCCCCCCGTGTTCGTAACGGGATGTCGGAATAATCCGGCCAGATGATCGTTCGCGTCCGTCACCGGAGGGGTCCCGTCTTGAAACGTCTCTTGCTGTTCCTGGGCACCTGGGCGTGCGTCGCGCAGGCGGCCGTCGAAGGTTCTGGCAAGAACCAGCTGATGCATCCGGCCCGGACGGCGACGCCGATCCAGGTGGACGGCAAGCTGGACGAGGCCCCCTGGGCGGCCGCGCCGGTGTTCGCCGACTTCGTGCAGCGCTTCCCGGTGACGGGGGCGGAGCCCTCCCAGCGCACCGAGCTGCGGGTGCTGTACGACGACCGCTTCCTCTACGTCAGCCTCTACTGCTTCGACACCCAGCCGGAGCTGATCAACCGACGCCTGGGTCGTCGGGACAGCAGCCCGTTCTCGGATGCGGTGCAGGTGATGATCGACCCCACCCACGATCACCGCACCGGCTACCTCTTCTACGTCAACGCCGGCGGGGTGTTGGGGGACGGGATCTTCTTCGACGATCGCAACTTCAGCGGGGACTGGGACGGGATCTGGGAAGGCGCGGCGCAGGTGGTCCACGACGGCTGGATCGCCGAGTACGCCATCCCGCTGAGCCTGCTGCGCTTCCCGGCGGCGGACGTCCAGACCTGGGGCTTCGGGGCGCGGCGGGACATTGCCCGCACCAACGAGGAGCTGGACTCGGTCAACAATCCCCGCAGCAGCAGCGCCAACGTCTCCCGCTTCGGCCACCTCACCGGGCTGGAGGGGCTGCGGCCCAAGCGGGAGCTGGAGCTGATCCCCTACGCCGCCGGGCGGGCGCTGCTGCGGCCCCAGTTCTCGGATGGGCGGACCGCGCGGCTGCTGGATCCCTCGCTCTACGTGGGCCTGGATCTGAAGACCTCCCTGACCTCGGATTTGACCCTCAACGCGACCCTGAACCCCGACTTCGGGCAGGTGGAGGCGGATCAGATCCTCCAGAACCTGAGCACCTTCGAGTTGCAGTTCCCGGAGAAGCGACCGTTCTTCACCCAGGGGATGGACCTGTTCCAGCCGGTGGGCGGAGGGTACGGCTCGAACCAGGCGCTGTTCTATTCGCGGCGGATCGGATTGGGCCTGCCCATCCTGGGCGCGGCCAAGCTGACCGGGAATGTGGCCAAGGGCGTGGAGGTGGGGTTGCTGGACGCGCTGGTGATAGGCGCCGAGCAGGGCCAGATCGACGAGGAGAACCCGGACCGGCGCTTCCATTTCCACCGGGAACAGCCACTCCGCCTGGGCCCCAACGACGAGCTTCCGTCGGTGGCGGTGGCCCCCACCAACTATCTGGCGGCGGTGGCCCGGACCTCGGTGGGCCAGAACTCCCAGGTGGGGGCGATGTTCACCTCCGCAGCTCCGCTGGCCGGGCCGTGCACCGCCGCCGATCTCCAGACCAACCCGGTGCCCGGGCGCTGTCTGGTGGACGGGGGCAACGCCGCCTCTCTGCGCTGGGACCTCAAGAACTCCACCAGCGAGTATGGAGTGCTGGGGCAGATCGCCGGCTCCCAGGTGGTGGGTGGGCCCCCGTCGCGGCGGCTGCGGGACTCCACCCTGCTGGAGCCGAACACCCTGGGCTATGGCGGGTTCTTCCGCGCCGGCCGGATGGGCGGGGAGGGCTTCAAGTGGGACCTAGGCTACGAGTTCAGCAGCCCCACCCTGCACCTGCGACCCACCGGGTTTCTGCGGACCCAGAACGAGCACGCTCCCCGGGCCGGGATCCGCTACGTCCGTCAGCGGTCGGGCTTCGGGCCGCTCAAGGCGTTCTGGGCCAACCTGGACGGCGGGGCCCGGTACAGCGCGGATGGCCGCTGGGTGACGCGCGGCTACTGGCTGTACGGCAGCGTCCAGGCGCAGCTGCCCTCCTTCGACTTCGTGGGGATGGAGTCCGGGATCGACTTTGGGGTGAACGACATCCGGGAGGTTGCGGCCACCGGCATCCCGCTGCAGCGGCCCAACTCCGGCTGGGTGGCGGCCTACTTCGACACCAACGCCAACCGGCCGGTGCGTGCCGACGGCTTCGTGGCGGTGGGCGTCCACCAGATGCGCAACCAGGAGATCAAGCTGGGGCACGGGTTCCGCTTCAATCTCTTCTGGCGGCCCACCGACGCGCTGGAGACCAGCCTCCAGGTGGCCAACGACCGGACCTTGTGGGGGCCCCGCTTCGTGGACTTCGCCGACGAGGCCACCGGCCCGAACCGCTTCGTGTTCGGAGACCTGGAATCCCAGTACCTGACCTTCACCCTGCGCCAGCAGGTGATGATCACCCCCACCCTGTCGCTGCAGGCCTATGCCCAGCTGTACGACGACTTCGGCCGGTTCGGCTCCTTCACCGAAGGCGCCTCCAACGAGGCCCGGCACACCATCCGGCTGGCCGAGCTCACCCCCTCCTCGTACGCGGGCAACGCCAACTTCTACAACACGCTGCTCAACGTGAACGCGGTCCTGCGCTGGGAGTACCGGCTGGGGAGCACCCTGTACCTGGTCTACACCCGCTCGCAGGGCTACAGCGCGCAGGGAGCCGAGGCGCCCCTGACCCTGCTCCCGCAGCAGCTGCTGGCGGGGAAGGCCAACGACGCGGTGCTGGTGAAGTGGTCGTACTACTGGAGCGTGTAGCGGCTTTAGCTCCGGCCAAACAGCTTCTTGAACCCGCCCAGCACGCCCTTGCGGGCCTGGGCCTCCTCGCCGGGGAGCGGGGCGGAGGCGTAGAGGGCGGCGCGCAATTCGTCGCTGGCGTCGTCGGTGGTGATGGTCACCTGGGCGCCGCGCCCTCCGGGGCCGGCGGCGGTGAGGGCCAGGGTCCCGTCTGAGGCGAGGGAGAAGCGCACCGCCACCTCCCCGTTCTTGTCCAGGGTGGCGTTGAGGCAGCCGAGGTACTCGTTGTCCTCGGCGCGCTCGGCGGCGCCCTGGAACACCGCCACCCCAATCGTCTCTCCGGAGCGGGCCGGCAGCAGGATCGTCTTCTCCGCCGGGAGACGGGTGTTGCGCTCCAGCACCCGCCGCATACCCCCGTTGCGGGTGGCGATCCCGATCGGCGCGGAGAGGACCTCGGACAGCGCCACTCCCGGCTTCCCCTTGGCCGCCTCCAAAAACGCGTGCCCCAGGATCGCCGCGCCCAGGGCCACCGCCGCCTGCGCGTCCACGTCGGTGCGCACCGGCCGGGCGACCAGCTCCTCCACCTTCTTGCGCACCAGCGGGGCGCGGCTCTGCCCGCCTACCAGCAGGACCTCATCCAGCGACTGGGGGGAGAGGTTGGCGGAGGCAAGCACGTCCCGGGTCACCTGCAGGGTCCGGTCGACCAGATCCGCGGTCAGCGTCTCCAACTCAGTGCGGGTCAGCTCCAGCTTGAGATCGACGGTGGAGCCATCGGCGCGCAGCGCCGCGCCGGCCAGCTCCAGGGTCGAGGACTCGGACGCGGAGAGGGCGATCTTGGCGCGCTCGGCGGCATCGCGCAGGCGCAGCGCGGAGATGGGGGAGACATTGAGCGGGACCTTCTGGTCGGCCTCGAAGCGCTGGGCCACGAAGCTGGCGATGCGGGCGTCGAAGTCCATCCCGCCCAGGAAGTTGTCGCCGCCGTTGGCCACCGCCTCCAGTTCGTCACCGGTGACCTCCACCACGGTGGCGTCGAAGGTTCCGCCGCCCAGGTCGTAGACCAGGATCCGCTTGCGGGGCAGCGCCTTGCCGTGTCCGAAGGCCAGGGCCACCGCGGAGGGCTCGTTGAAGATCCGCACCACCTCCAGGCCGGCCAGCCGTCCCGCCTCGCGCATCGCCGCGCGCTGGTGGTCGGTGAAGTACGCGGGCACGCACAGCACCGCCCGGCCCACCGGATGACCGACGAAGGCCTCGGCCGCGGACTTGAGGAAGGAGAGGAGGGCAGCGGAGATCTCGGTCAGCGAGCGCACCCGATCCCGAAGGCGCACCCCGGTGTCGCCGGCCGCATCGGCCACCAGCTGGAACGGCACCTGTCCTGCCTGCTCCTTGACCCGCTTGGAACGCGCGCGCTGGCCAATCAGCCGCTTGGCGGCGATCACCGCGTCCTGGGGAGAGCGGGCCATCCGACTCCGCGCCGCCTCGCCCACGATCAGCTCCCCCGCATCGTCGATCGACACGCAGGAGGGGACCGCGGTCTTGCCCTCCGGGGTCAGCGGGATCAGCCGGGGAGCGCCCCCCTGGTACACCGCCACCCGCGCGTTGGTCGTCCCCAGATCGATCCCCAGCACCACCTCCGGGATCTCCTGCTTGGGCGCCTGGGCGATCGGCTCGTCCAGCACGCTGGAGCGGCGGCGCGGCCGGGTGCCGGTGGCCCCGCGCGCCAGCGCCTCGGGCGTCTGCGGGGAGGACGCCTGATTGGAGGTGGGGCCACGGACGGAGGCTGGCGCCTGGGAAACGGAGGAAGGCCCCAGCCTCTCCGCGGCGTCCGCGGAGGGAACCGCGGGAGCGGTGGCCGCTTCCTCCGAGGCAGGCCCGGAGGTCTGGGCGGCGGCCTCTGCTACGGGCCTCTCCTCCACGGCGATGGGAGTCTCGGCGGCCGGAGGCGCGAACTGCACCGCGACGTGGGTGAGCGGAGTCTGGGCAGAGGAAGGCGCCTCGGACCGGGCAGCGGCGGGCGGAGCCTCAAGCGCGGAAGCCGCTTCGGCCGGGGCCGCGGTGGCAGGCGCAGTGTCGCTGCGGTGTCCCTCGAGAGGGGAGGGTGCGTCGAGCCGGGCATCGATCGCGCGGGTCGCCGGGGCGAGAGCATCGGCCCGGTCGCCCTGGGCGGAGCCCCCGCTGGATCGCCCTGTGGCCGCGGACCCCTTGGCCTCGGCATAGGGGGCGCGGTCGAAGGCGGAGGCGTATCCACCCGCCACCGGAGCCCGGGCGTCGGTGGGCGGCTGGGTGCCCACGCCGAAGCCTGGTGAACTCCGCGTGGTCTCGCTGGGCCTGGAACCGGCGATGGGGGCCGCGGGCACCTCCACCTTCTTCAACGGGAGCAGGGGAGCGGCGACGGCAGCCGGGGCCGCGGCGGCGATCACATGCTCCGGCGGCTGCGGGGCCACCCCGGTGCGGGCGGCGATCAGCCGATCGATCATCGCCTTGGAGGCAGAGTCCAGCCGGACGAAGCGCACAGTCATCCCGGCGCGGGTGCCGCCCTCGTCCACCTGGGCCTTGACCACCACCCCATCCCCGCGAATCAGCCGGCGGCCATCTGCCAGCACGAACTCGAAGGCCAGCCCGCTTCCCTCCGGCTTGAGGGCTCGGGTGGCAATGAAGACCCCGCCACGGGCCACATTGGACCCGTACTTTTCAATGAACTCCTCTTCCGTCTGGTACGGCAGACGGATCCGGAGCGGGATCAACTTCGGTTCGGTGGACACGACACCCACAGGCTACTTGAGCCTGAGCCGGACGTCCCCATTTCCACCCGCCGGCTGTGGCAAGGAGAGCTCGAGTGTCGGGGCCCTCACTCCCGCCGAAGGCACCTCGAACACCAGCAGCAGCTCCCGCGACTCCCCGGGCGCGAGATCGAAGCCCACCTTCCGGGTGCTGATCAGGAACAGCGCATCCCGCGCCAGCGGCCAGCTCCGGTCACCGGCCAGGACGGTCGCCTGCTCGATGGAGAAGGGGACAGGTTCGGCCCCGCCGTTGTGGGCGCCCAGCTTGACCTGCAGGAACAGCTCCTGGGAGGTCAGCGACATCTTCGCCGACTGCACCTGGTGCGAAGTGGAGGCGGAGACCAACCGCAGGGTGATCGGACCCAGCTGGGCGCGGACGCCGTCCGGGGGCAGGGGCCAGGGACCTTCGTTGTTCCCCTCCGCCGCGCCCACCGCCAGCGCGGCCAGGTTGGCGTGGGGATCCTGGGTCTGGTTCGGCGCCCCGATCACCGCGCCTCCGGCGTTGGCGCGGTCCACCTCTTCCCGTAGCCGGGCCAGGGTGCGGTCCTCGGGCGATGGCTCCTCCCGCCGGCAGCCCGCGCCCGCGAGCCCCAGCAGCAGGGTGGCCACCGCCGCCCGACTCATCCCTTCACCAGGGTGAACAGCTTGTCGAACGCCGCGCCAATCTTGGAGGGGTCGGGGATCCCCGCCTGGGCCATGTCCGGCTTGCCGCCGCCGGTCCCACCCACCTCCTTGGCCATCTCCCGCACCGCGTCGCCGGCCTTGAAGCCCTTGGCCACGATGTCCTTGGTGGCGGCGACCAGGATCAACGCCTTGCCGTCCGCGGTCCTTCCACCCAGGGCCACCACACCCGACTGCAGCTGATCGCGCAGCTGGTCCGCCAGGGTGCGCAAGATCTTGGCGTCCGCCTCCTCCACCTGCCGGGTGAGGACCTTCACCCCGCCCACGTCCCGGGTGTCACCGTTGGAGGAGGCCTCTCCCGCGCCGCCGCCCTTCAGCGCCCGGACGGTGGCCTCCTCCAGCTTTCGCTCCAATTCGCGGATCCGCTTCAAGCTGGCCTCCGCCCGCTTCACGACCTCCTTGGGAGAGGTCTTCAGCGCCTCGGCCACGCCCCGAAGCTCCCGCTCCACCTCGCGCAGGTACCGCAGCGCGCCGATCCCGGTCAGCCCCACGATCCGCCGCTGCCCGGCGGCGATCGCCGACTCGGCGGTGATCTTGAACATCCCGATGTCGCCGGTGCGCTTGACGTGGGTGCCGCCGCACAGCTCGGTGGACTCGGGGTGCACGCTGACCACCCGGACCTTGTCTCCGTACTTCTCACCGAACAGCGCCACCGCGCCGGACTTCTTGGCCTCCTCCAGCCCCATCACCAGGGTGGCGGCCTCGGCGTTGTCGCGGATCCACAGGTTGACCAGATCCTCGATCTTCTCCAGCTGCTCGGGGGTGGGCGCCGCGAAGTGCGAGTAGTCGAAGCGCAGGGAGTCCGGCGCCACCACCGATCCCGCCTGCTTGACGTGATCCCCCAGCACCAGCTTGAGCGCCTTGTGCAGCAGGTGGGTCGCGGAGTGGTTGGCCCGGATCGACGAGCGGCGCACGCCGTCCACCGCCAGGGCCATCAGCTCGCCCACCCGCACCTCGCCCTCGGTCACCTTGCCCTTGTGGACGATCAGCCCCGGCACCGGCCGCTGGGCATCGTGGAGCTGGACCACCGTCTTGCCGCCGTTGCCGGTGGCGCTGCCGCTGTCGCCCACCTGGCCGCCGGACTCGCCGTAGAAGGGGGTGCGGTCGAAGATCAGCTCCACCTCCTCGCCGGCCTTGGCAATGGAGATCTCCTTGCCGTCCTTGAGCAGCGCCCGGACCGAGCCTTCTCCCTCGTGGCCCACCCCGTCGTAGCCGACGAAGGTGGACTCCCCCAGCCGCTCGTGCAGCTGGTGGTAGACCTCCCCCACCGCCTTGTCCCCCGAGCCTCCGAAGTTGCTCTTCTGCTGCTCCTCCGCCAGCGCCTCGTCGTAGCCGGCGCGGTCCACCTCGAAGCCCTGCTCGCGGGCGATGATCTCGGTCAAATCCACCGGAAACCCGTAGGTCCCGTGCAGCAGGAAGGTGGTCTTGCCGGAGACGGTCTGCTTGCCCGCCGCGCGCAGCTTGTTGAACTCCTCGGAGAGGAACTTCAGCCCGCGATCCAGGGTGCGGCGGAAGGACTCCTCCTCGAAGCGGGAGGCCTCCAGCACGAAGGACCGGCTCTCCCTCAGCTCCGGGTAGGCGTCGCCCATCAGGGAGATGACCTTGTCTACGGTCTTGGGGAAGAACACCTCGTTGAGCCCCAGCTTGGACCCGTGGCGGATCGCCCGGCGCATGATCCGGCGCAGCACGTAGCCGCGGCCCTCGTTGGAGGGCTGGACCCCGTCGGCGATCAGGAACGCCGCCGCGCGGGAGTGATCGGCGATCACCCGCATCGACGCGCTCAATGCCTCGTCCGCGCCGTAGGTCTTGCCGCACAAGGTCGCGATGTGACCGGTCAGCTCCTGGAACAGGTCGGTGTCGTAGTTGGTCCGCTTGCCCTGGACCACCGCGGTCACCCGCTCCAGCCCGGCGCCGGTGTCGATGGACGGCTTGGGCAGCGGGATCAGCGCCCCGTCCTTCTCCTTGCGCTCGAACTGCATGAACACCAGGTTCCAGATCTCCAGCCAGCGATCACAGTCGCAGGCCACGCCCTCGCACTTGCGGCCGGCCTTCTCCTCGACGCAGGGGATGTCGTCCCCCTGGTGGAAGTGGATCTCCGAGCAGGGACCACAGGGACCGGTGTCCCCCATCGCCCAGAAATTGTCCTTGTACCCCAGCTTGTAGATCCGCTCCTTGGGCACTCCCTGCTCGGCCCAAAGCTGATAGGCCTCCTCGTCCCAGGGCAGGCCCTTCTCCCCGTTGAACACGGTCACCGCCAGGCGGGAGGCGTCCAGCTTCAGGGTCCGGGTGACGAACTCCCACCCGTAGGCGATGGCGTCCTTCTTGAAGTAGTCGCCGAAGGAGAAGTTCCCCAGCATCTCGAAGAAGGTGTGGTGGCGCGCGGTGAACCCCACGTTGTCCAGGTCGTTGTGCTTGCCGCCCGCCCGCACACACTTCTGGGAGCTGGTGGCCCGGCGGTAGTCGCGCTTCTCCCGACCGGTGAAGACGTCCTTGAACTGGACCATCCCGGCGTTGGTGAACAACAGGGTCGGATCGTTCTGGGGGACCAACGACGAGCTTGGGACCCGGCGGTGTCCGCGCTCTTCGAAGAACTGGAGGAAGGCCTCGCGGACCTGCGCAGCGGTGAGGGACATGGGCACACCTATACCCAAAGGCCTGGCCGGGCGCAGCAAGGCCTCAGAATCAGGGGCCTGTGGGCCTCCCGCCGGGCCCGGAAAAGAAAACGGAAATCTCCACGCAACTCTTCGGTGACCGCCCCGATAAGGGTGTTGAAGTAAGTCGAATGCCTACATGCGTGTGGCATAAGAGCAGCTAAAGAAAGAGATTCGATATGCGCGTCGCCCTCCCCCTCCACAACACCGGCATCGTCCCGCCGCACCTGCTGGGTCGGCTGGAGCCGGGCGTTCCGGACGACGGGAACACGGGGATCGTGCCGCCGCACATTCAGGACAAGCTGAAGAAGGGCGGGAACACCGGGATCGTGCCCCCGCACCTCCAGGACAAGCTGGACCCGAAGAAGCCGGCGGGGGGCAACACCGGGATCGTGCCGCCGCACATCCAGGACAAGCTGGACCCGAAGAAGCCGGCGGAGGGCAACACCGGGATCGTGCCGCCCTACATCCAGGACAAGCTGGAGAAGGGCGAGCCCGTTTCCGGGAACACCGGGATCGTCCCCCCCCACCTCCAGGACAAGCTGGAGACCCAGGGAGGGTGCTTCCCCCCGGTCCCCGCGCAGACCGACGAGGCGGGCGGGGTGATCCTCTTCAAGGACGTGCAGCTGCCCGCCCGGACCCGGCCGGCGGTGGACCTCACCGGCGCGGCCGCCTGCGTCCCGCACCTGCCCACCCGCCAGGACCCCACCGGGCTGCAGATCTTCGCGGTGGGCGTGAAGCTGCCCAACTGAGCCCGGGTCGCCTCCCACCCGTCAGGGATGTGTGGCGGTGCCGCACCGAAGCGGCGGGAGTAGCTTCAAACCCACAAGGAAAGTTCCAGAAGAAGCGGCCTACTATCGGGTCTCCCCGATGCGGCTGCTCCTCGCTTTCCTCCTCGTCTTCGCCCCACTCGGGACCGCACTGGCGCAGGCGGACGGCCGGATCACCTTCCTCAGCCGGCAGCTCACCAAGTCCTCCGACGCGCGTGTCCGCTCGCAGGCCGCGCTGATGCTGGGCGCCACCAAGAACAGCGCGGCGGTGCAGCCGCTGTGCACCGGGCTGGACGACCAAAGCGCCCTGGTCCGCAACGCCGCCGCCAAGGCCTTCCTCCAGTTGGAGGAGCCCAGCGCGTATGACTGCCTCACGCGCCACAAGTCGGACTCCGACCCCGAGGTGCGCGCGGCGGTGGGCAGGGCGCTGGAGTCCCTGGAGGCCCAGCGCAACCGGCGGCCGGAGTTCTACATCCAGATGCGCCCGGTCCAGGACAAGAATTCACGGTTGGGCTCGGAGCTGGTGCAGCTGACCGAGAGCCACCTGCGCGCCAAGCTGGAGAAGATGGGTTCGGTGTTCGCGCCGGACCGCGAGTCCAAGTCCGCGGCCAAGTCGGTGATCAAGTCCAAGCGGCTCAAGGGCTACTCGCTGAAGGTCGAGCTGGAGGAGACCTCCAGCGGAGGACTGAAGATGAACGTCGTCTGCTTCACCTATCCCGAGCAGTCCCTGCTGGGGCAAGTCCAGGTGAAGGCATCCGGAGCCAAGGCCGCGGATCTGATCCGCGCCCTGGCGCCCAAGGCCATCGATGAGGCGGCCTCCACCTTCGACTGGAGCATGTGACCATGCCTGAGATCGCGCACAGCCCTGCGCCCCCACTGGTGAGCGACGGAAAGCGGCGCCTCCGCAACTACCTGCTGGACGCCCGCTTCCAGCTCAAGTTCACCGGCTACATCCTCTCGATCGCGATCGTGATCAGCGGCGTGCTGGGGGTGTTCCTGTACCGCAACTCGCGGGACCTGATGCGGGAGGCGGAGCACGCGGTGGAGGCCCGGTCCCGCGCGGCGGAGACCAGCAAGGAGCTCTCCAGCGCCACCTTGGCCAACGAGCTGATGAAGAACTTCGACGACCCGGTGTTCGCCGAGTCGCTCAAGCAGAAGTCGGCGCAGATCGACGCCTCCTACGAGGCGGAGAAGAACTCCATCATCCAGCAGCGCCAGGAGCTGGTGCGCAAGCAGCGGGTGATCTGGCTGATCCTGGTGGGCTGCCTGGTGGCGTTCGTGCTCTTCATCGCCCTGGCCAGCATCGTCACCACCCACAAGATCGTGGGCCCGCTGTTCCGGATCAAGCGCCTGGTCAACGACATCAACCTCGGCCGGCTGTCGGTGCCCACCTATCCGCTGCGGCAGGGGGACGAACTGCAGGACGTCTTCGAGGCCATGACCTCCATGGTCCAGTCACTGCGCAACCGGCAGGTGCAGGACCTGAGGCGGATCGAGGAGCTGATCGAGGCGGCGCGCGCCTTGGGTCAGGAGCCGCTCTTGGCCACCCTGCAGGGACTGCACGGGGAGATGAAGGCCCGGTTGGACTGAAGGGCTCAGGCGCGCTGCAGCTTGAACCGGGAGGTGACCACCAGGTCCGGCATCCGGGTGGAGCGTCTGGGGGCGCCAAGCAGGCTATCCGGGCGGAGGCGGGGCCAGCAGCGTCAGTGCCGGGTAGCGACGCTTGAACCAGGAGGAGAGCCCCGGCGCGCCGCTGGCATCCACGCAGCGCCGCTGGAACGCGCGCAGGTAGGCCCGGGAGGCGCGTTCCTCGTAGCCCAGCGGAGAACCCGGCCATTCGGTGACTGGCTGCGAGCCGGCGGCGTGACACTGCCGGTACAGCCCGCGCAGCAGAGTCACCAGCGGGGGCTCGGTGAACAGCTCCTCCCCTGGACGGGTGGAGAGGCACTGCAGCAGGTCCCCCACGTCCTCGGTCCGGCGCTGCGCCACGACCCCGTCCAGGATCCGGGTCAGCACCGCGTAGGTGTCCTCGCAGTCCGGCAGCGCCCGGTGGCGGGCCGCTTCTCCGAGTCCTGTCCAGCGGACCAGCGAGTCCAGTGAATGGCTGGCCAACTCTGGGTGGAGGTAGTGGACCAGCTCGCAGGAGTCGAGCACCGGCGCGGCCAGCCGCTCGAAGAGCCCGGCGAAGAAGCTGCGTTCGAATTCGGCGTTGTGGGCCACCAGCGTCCAGCCAGCGAGCCGGGGACCAAAGCCGGACAGGAACTGCTCGAAGCTGGGCTGGCCCCGGACCTGGGCGGGATGGATCCCGGTCAGATCCACCACCTCGGCGGGGATCTCCATCCCCGGGTCGCACAGCTGGGTGACCCGGGCCACCACTTCGCCCCGCTCCACGAAGACCGCGCCGACCTCAATCACCCGATCCCGGCACGGATCCAGCCCGGTGGTCTCGAGATCCACGAAGACGTGGTGGCTGAATAGGGCGGTGGCTCCCATCACCCGCAGATACTAGCGGTGGGGTCCGACACGCCGAGTCGCCCCTACCGGGGGTGTAGGTCCGGCCGCGACCAGAGAACGGTGCGCCAAAGAGCACTCAAACTGTTCGTACGCCCCCCTGCGCAGAAGTTGTTCGCCGAAGGCCTGCCGAAGTTGCCCGCCTGGGACGCCGGGCACAGCAGGTTGACCCGATGAGAAGGATTCCGCCCTCCCCGCAGGAGCGATGGGTGCACGGTGAATAGATCATGATCTATTCGCCGTGAGCCCGCTCCCTCCTTGGGAGGAATCGTCTGGGTCGAGAACCACCTGCGGACGGAGGCACCAGAACACTCCTACGCGGGCCCTACGCCAGGCCAAACAGCCCCAGGGAAGGACGGCTCGCTCAAATTGAGCACGCAGAGCCTGTCGACGCAGGGTGCAGTCGGGTTTGCGGACTTGGTGCCTGGCTGAGCGAGGACTGGCGCGAAGTCCAAGGGAAACGAGGACCTGGAGAACAACCCCGAGTGGGGTTCGCCCTGGCCTTGAGGGGATCGTCACCCTGAACCTGCTCGTGGCTCCGCCAGCAATGGCTGCAAGGAGACGCTGAGCGAAGAGGACACCAGCCTCATCTGCGGGGCGAGGTTCGGTACACCCGCCGCGGACCCCGCGACCCTGGAACGGCGCGCACAGGAGTGCCTGAACTGCGCGTGCGCCCTCAGGCGGCGGAGAGTTGCGGATATGATCAACTTTCCGCGTCGGCGCCCCGCAACCACGGCGGAAAGTTGAGCATATGATCAACCTGCCGCAGCGGTGCCTGGTTGCCTTCGCCGGTCACCCCGCAGGTCCGCAGACCCTTCGGAAATTTACGCTCCAAACGCCAGGGGCAACTGCGGAAGTCCGTGTGAAGCCTGGATGCCGGGAGCGGGTTCGCAGTAGGTTCCGCGCCGGAGGGGCGCATGAGATCGATCTGGATGTTGGCGGTTGGGGCAGTGGTCCTTGGGGGATGCGTCCACAAGGGCAGTGAATGCTCCACCGACGGGCAGTGCGAAGGCTACGAGCGCTGCGACGTTGACCTGGGCGTGTGCGGGTTGCGTCCCTGCCAGCAAGACACCGAGTGCGGCTCGGGCGCGATCTGCGGGAGCGCCGACCACTGCCTCCCGACCACCGGCTGCGCCGCCGCCTGTGGGAGCAACCAGTGGTGCGTGCTGGGTGCCTGTTCGGCCCGCTATTCCGGGATCGAGGTACTGGCCCCCGTGGGACAGACCAACAGCCTGCAGATGACTGCCCGTCTGACGCTGGCAGCGAACGGACGGCCGGGGTCGGAGACGTCTTTGGCGTACTCAATCACCGGGACCACTGCAGCGTCGGGCACGCTGGAGAAGAATGGAGAGGTCTTCGAGGGAACCTGGGAGGGCGGAGCGGATGGGACCTACGGGCTGACGGTCACGCTGCCCGGGACCTCGCTGTCGAAAACGGTGAACTTCACCCTGGACCGGACCCCGCCGCAGCTCTCCTTCCGGGTCCCGACCGCGCCCGCGCGCCGGTCTCCAGGCAGCGCCACCGAGGCCACCGAAGTCGACCCGGGGCTGGCGGGAGCGTTCAAGCGGGATGAGAAGGTGTGGATAACCGTCGAGGGCAGCGCCGACCTGGCGCCAGGCAGCGTGGTGCTGCGGACGGTTGGAAGCGACGGAGTCCAGGGAGGGGCGCTGGCGGTCGATGGTGGCCTCAACTGCGGAGGGAACTACTGCGGAGCGGTGGAGGTCGACCTCTCGGTGCCGGTGTTCCAGACGGCGCGCGGGGAGATTGGATTGCTCGCCGAAGCGCAAGACCCGGCCGGCAATGTGGCGCTGGCCGATGGCGGGGTCGCAGTCACCCGGCTCAAGTGGATTTACGCGGCCTCCGCCTCCCATGAGTTCGTCGCCACGCCGGCGATCACCGCGCAAGGCAGGGTGGTGGCGGGGACCCGGCTGGGCTCTCTGGGAGAGGTCTATTCGTTGCGTCCGAATGGAGTTCGAGATTGGGTGAGCACCACCGGTGCGGTGGTAGCCAGTCCGGTGGTCGGGGCCCCAGATGGGGGCCTGGAGCCGATCTACGTGGCGGCGAATACGGGGGCGACGGCGTCGGCACTGCTGCTGCTCCGTGGGGACACCGGCGCTTCACGCTCGATCTGTCCTCACCCGACGGCGCTGATTGAAGGCAGCCCAGCACTGACTCAACTGCAAGCGTTCGATGACTCCAGTGGCCATGA
>JALYOC010000087.1 GCA_030857095.1 Myxococcota bacterium
CCCTCCGGCCATTGCCCGGGTGGCGCCGCCTCCTCCTCCCCAGGTGTCGGCCGGTCCCCTCCGCCCGCCGGGGGCGCCGCTGGTGCCTCCGGGGGCTCCCGGCCGCCCGAGCCCCTCTGCGATCAGCCCCCCGCCGCCGCCAGACGCCACCCCAGGTGCATCCAGCATGGTGGCCGGCGTGGAGGGGCTGCTGCCCGAACAACTGCTGGATCTCCACCACCGCCACGAGGCGCTGGATCAACTGGATTACTTCCAGTTGCTGCACCTGGAGCCCGGGGCGGCCCCCGGGGACATCAAGAAGGCCTTCTACCGGGAGAGCCGCACCTACCACCCGGACCGCTTCTTCCACGTCAGCGACGCGGAGCTCAAGGGCCGGGTGGGCGAGCTCTACAAGCGGGTCACCGAGGCCTATTACGTGCTCCGCGACGACACCAAGCGGAAGAAGTACCAGGCGGACATCACCGGCACCGAGCGTGCCTCCAAGCTGCGGTTCACCGAGGCTTCGGAGACCGAGACCAAGGCCGCCGTCAAGCGTGAGATCGAAGAGCAGATCGGCACCCACCCCAAGGGCCGACAGTTCTACCAGACCGCCGCCCAGGACGCGGCGGCCGAGCGCTGGCAGTCGGCGGAGCGCAACCTGAAGATGGCCCTGACCTTCGAGCCCTCCAATCCCCGCTACAAGGAGAAGCTGGCCGAGGTGCAGCAGCGGCTCAACGACGCCTCCAAGAGCGGCGGCAACAACTTCAAGATCAAGTAATGGGCGTCGATCTCCTGATCCTGGCGGTGGTCCTGCTCTTCGGGCTGCTGGGAGCCGCCACCGGCGTCGCCGCGCAGCTGGCGCAGCTGGCCGGGATGGTGGTGGCGTTCTTCTGTGCCCGGCCGCTGGCCCGGTGGCTGGGGCCGCGGCTCTCGGCCAGCCTGGACCTGCCCTTGGCCTTCGGGGAGATCCTCACCACGGTGGTGGTCTTCATCGTCCTGCTGGTGGCGGTGCGGATCATCACCACCAGCGCGCTGCGAAGGCTGATGGCCGGGAAGGATCCCCACGACCGGAGCCTGGACCGCACCCTGGGGATGGTCTTCGCAGCCACCAAGGTCATCGCCCTCTCCTATCTGATCGTCTCCGGGCTGGCCTTCGTGGAGCAGCACGTGGTGATCGCCGGCCGGAAGGTCGGGCTGTCCCCCAAGGACTCCTACGCCTTCAAGTTTGCCCGCGCCTACAACCTCTTCGAGATGACCCAGTTCGCGCCGGTCCACGACCTGGCGGAGATCGCCCGATCGGTGCGGGAGGGGGATCACTCCAAGCTGGAGCAGAACCCCGCCTTCCGCTCGCTGCGCGCGGATCCGCGCTTCCAACAGGTGATGGCGGACCCGGAGCTGCAACGCGCCTTCCAGGCCGGTGACTTCCAGACACTGCTGCGGAACAACGCGGTGATGAAGCTGATCCAGGACCGGGCCCTGTCCGCGCGCCTGGCCGCCGCCGCCCGCGACGCCGAGTAGAGGCTGCCCGCTCGGGCGCCGGGGTAGCGGGTTCGCGGAGAAGCGCGCACATCCACCGCCGCTTTTGAGCGGTGAACCGTCCTGGCGATCACGACTACGATGGGCGGGCAATGGCCGAAAGGATCGGGTCCATCCTCGTACGTCGTCGGCTGATCACCACCGGCGAGATCGACGAGGCACTCCGGGCACAGCTCATCTACGGAGGTCGGCTGGGAACCATCCTGGTCGAGTTGGATTTGCTTGAGCTGGACGACCTGGCCGACGCTCTGGCCGAGCAGCTGCGCTACCCGGTGGTGACCGAGGAGCAGCTGGACAATGCCCCCGCCCCGGCGCTGAAGGTCCTCACCCCGGAGCAGGCCCAGGCCCACCAGGCCTTCCCGTTCGCCCTGGAGGCGCGCCGGGTCAAGATGGCCATGGCCTCACCGCACGATCCCGCGGTGCAGGACGCGCTGGCCTTCATCACCGGGCTGAGGGTGATCCCCTTTCTGGTCCCGGAGCTCCGGCTGGCCTTCGTGTTGGAGCGCCGCTACGGGATGAAGCGCAAGGAGCGTTTCATCCGCCTGGCTCCCGAGCGGAACGAGAAGCGGCGACGCCGCGGCCAGGAACCGGAGCCCGCCGACCGGCAGGGGATGCCGGTGCCGGACGCCGGGGAGAAAGAGCAGCTCTTCGGCAGTCTGAGGGAGAGTCAGTACCTGTCCGCCGAGGACGACGAGCTGGAATCCTCCGGCCCTGACGACGGCGGGCCGCTGGCCAGGATCCACGCGGCTGCCCAGGCGATGGGTGCCGACCCGGGCGACCTGCAAGCGGAGCTGGAGGTCAGGGCGGAGGATCCGGAGTTCGCCGAGGCACCGCGCCAGGCGCCCCGACGAGAGGGGGTTCCAGTCGAGTGGGAGGGTGCCTCCGAGCCCAGCCCGCAGGTGCTCCCACCCGTCCCTGGCGCTGCCGGATCGCCCTCCCCTGCCGATGCCGGAACTCCGGCCGTCTGCTCTCCGTCGGCCGTGGAGACCAGTGCCTCCAGCCCTCTCCCGGCGGTTCCACCGGGCGTTCCGGAGGCTCGCCTCGGAGCAGCAACAGACGCCTCCGCCGACACCAACGGTTCGAGCGCCCTTGGGACTGGCAGCGATCCGGTTGGCACCCCTGCAACTCCCTCGATGAGAGGAGGAGGTGACCCCGTGCCCGGCCCGGCCACTCCACCGACAGCAGAGAGTGGCCCGGAACAGGCGGTCGTCACTCCCAGGGGGCCGCCTGTCGCCCCGAGGCGCCCCCCTGGAGGAGTTCCTCCTCCGATGCCTCCTCGGATCCCTGCGCCAGGCTATCCACCACCGCCGGGCTATCGCTACCCGGTGGCCCCGCCGCCCTGGGCCCGCGGCGGATGGGGACCGCCGCCGCCGCAGTGGGGTTATCCACCGCCTCCGCCCTGGGCAGCGCGGGCACCTCCAGCCCTAAGGCAGGACCTGCCGCCTGGCACCCCAGCCCCGGTGATCCGGTCCCGGGCGCCCAACGATGAGGACCGCCTCTTCGACGAGGACTCACTGGATCAGTGGACGCTCCGCTCCGACCCTTACGCGGTGTTCGAAGAGCGTCCCCCTGCTGAGTTGGCGGAAGCGGTCTCGCGGGTCCACGCCACCCGGCGCTCGCGACCACTCTCCGCGGAGGTGATCGATCGCGCCGAGATCTGGGAGTTCCTTACCTGGAACGACGACTCCGGCCGTGCGCTGCAGGTCGAGGCGGATGGCCGCCCCCGCGACCCGCTGCCCCTCTCCTCGCCGTGGGAGCACACCGAGTGGAACCCGGTGGAAGAGGACGCGGGGTTGGAGATTGAGACCCTCCACCCGCTGACGGGTCCAGTGGCTCCCTGGTCCGCGGTCGGGTACCCGGAAGACTTGATCCTGGAGTCGCCAGCGGACGAAGCCGAACCCAGCGCCTGGGTTGCTGAGCCAGTCAACGCTGAGTCCGCGGACGCGCCCGCTGAGCCCAACGCCCTCAACACGCCGGTGGTTGCCGCGGCAGCCGCCGAGCCAGAAACCACCCTGGGCCGCACCGACGGTCTGAACAAGACTGGACGCCAAGAAGGACACCTGTGTCTTTCTCAGCAGCCAGTCTTGGTTCTCACGCACGGTGAAGGCGCTTCGCTCGCCGAGGCCCCCACCGAGCCCGACTCCGCCAGCGCTCCGCTCACCGCTGCCCCCGCCTCACCCGACTCCGCCGGCACACCGCTCACCGCGGCCTCCGTTGAGGCGGACGCCGTCGGCGGTCCACTCGCCACGGCTGATGCCGCAGCAGACTCCGTCGACGCTCCCGCCGTCACGGAACCCGCCGAAGCAGCCTCCGACTCTCCAGCCGCGATGGCTCCCGCCGACGCAGCCTCCGTCGACTCTCCAGTCGCCGTGCCCGGCTCCGACCCCGCTCCGGTCGCCGCGTCAGCACCTCTGCCGTCCGACCGCGATAACGGTCACGCCCTCTCCCCTGAGCCCGCCCCTGAAGCGTCGGCTGCGGACGGACCGACGAGGGCTCTCGCCTCCGGATTGCCGGAGGGGCTGGAGGGAGAGTTGGAGACAGCGTGCTCCGCCAATGAGATCTCCGCCGCGCTCCTTCAGTACTGCGCGATGCGCTTTGGCCGGGCCTTCGTGCTGGTGGAGAGCGGGGGTCATGCCTCGGTCTGGAAGGGAGTGGGCGAAGGAACGGACGACCCGGAACTCTGCGACCTGCGGGTTCCGCTCGATCTCCCCTCCGCGCTGAAGTCCGCGGCAGGCGCGGGTGCTCCCATCCACCTGGAGGCGCCCGAGGGGCCGGTGGACGAACAGCTCTTCGCCCAGCTCTCTCCCCGCTCGCCGTACCTGGTGATCGCGGCCGTCTCCTGCCTCGGCGCGCCGGTGGCCTTCGTCTACGCAGAGAGCGCGCTGGAGCCCCTCTCCCCGGACGGGGAGCAGGAGCTCCAGACCGTGGTCGAGCTGGCGGGCAGGGCCCACGCCCGCCTGCGCAGCGCCACCGCCTGAGCGGCTAGATCGACACCTGGGCCTCGCTGAGCCGGGCCCGGACGAAGGCTCCGTCCAGCTCCACCTTCCGGCGCTTGCGCTCTGGCGCGTCGAACATCACCTCCGACATCACGTGCTCCAGGATGGCGCGGAGCCCGCGGGCGCCCAGCCCTCGCTCCAGCGAGTAGCGGACCACCTCCCTCAGGGCGGTCTCCTTGAACTCCAGGGAGATGTCGTCCAGCTGCAGCAGCTCCTTGTATTCGCGGATGATCGCATCGGGCGGCTCGGTGAGGACCCGCAGCAGCTCCTCCTCGCCCAGCAGCTCCAGCTGCACCACCACCGGGAGCCGACCCAGGAACTCGGCCAGCATCCCGAAGTCGATCAGCTCCTTGACCCTCACCCGCTTCTTCAGCTCCCGGGCCTGCTCCGCCGCGCCAAACCCCAGCGCGTGCGCCTTCTTCTCCTCCCCGTACTCGAACAGGTCGGAGAAGGTGCCGGCGCAGACGAAGAGGATGTCGCTGGTGTCCATCTGGACGAAGTCGTGCTTGTTCCACGCCTGGGTCACGTTGAGCGGGACCGAGACCTCGCGTCCCTCCAGCAGCTTGAGCAAGGCCTGCTGCACCCCCTCGCCTCCAATGTCCCGCGAGCCGGCGCCATTGCGAGCCCCCTGGGAGCGGCGGGCGATCTTGTCCACCTCGTCGATGAAGATGATCCCCCGCTCGGCGTCCTCCACCGAGTGGTTGGCCTTGAAGAGCAGCTCCGAAATCATCACTTCAACGTCTTTGCCGTAGTAGCCAGCCTCAGTGTACTCGGTGGCGTCCACCACGGTGAAGGGCACCGAGAGGATCTCCGCCAGGTGCCGGGCGATGTGGGTCTTGCCGCTGCCGGTGGGGCCGATCAGCAGGATGTTGCTCTTCTTGAGCAGCGAGGCCCGCCGGGTTTTCCGAGCCTGACAACGTTTGAGGTGGTTGTAGGCGGCGATCGCCACCGACCGCTTCGCCGCCTCCTGGCCGATGACGAAGCGGTCCAGCCGCTCGTAGATCGCCCTCGGCGTGAGCACCTCCTCCTCCCGACGCGCCGCTCCGTTCATTCGTCCCCCGTCCAAGCGTCTGTGCAATTCCAACCTAGCGACGGTCTTCCGGTGTGGCCCCTTTGCAAGTCTCCTCGCCTGCCCTCCCGCCCACCCGGCGCGGACCGCGGCAGTCGGGGTTGCGCACCCCGGTCTCACGCCGGAATTGAAGCACGGCGTCATTTCCCTATAGTCCGCCCCTTCACAGCGCCGGCAGCGCCCGGCAGAGGGAGTTCTTCGATGGCCACTTCTTCGCCCCAAACCCGGTGGACGGTCGCCGATTCACTTGAGACCTACGGCATCCGCAACTGGGGCGCCGGCTACTTCGGGGTGAACGAGAAGGGCCACGTGATCGTGCACCCCGACGGACCGCAGGGGGACAGCTTCGATCTCAAGGAGCTGGTGGATGAGGTCCGCCGCCGCGGCATCGGTCTGCCGCTGCTGATTCGCTTCAACGACATCCTCCGCCACCGGGTGAAGCACCTCAACGAGGCCTTCCGCAAGGCGATCAACGACCACAGCTACAAGGGTGCTTACCGCGGCGTGTACCCGATCAAGGTCAACCAGCACCGCTACGTGGCCGAGACGATCGTCGATGCAGGCAAGATCTACGACTACGGCCTGGAGGCGGGCTCCAAGCCCGAGCTCTTGGCGGTGATGGCGCTGCTGGAGAACGAGAACTCGCTGGTCATCTGCAACGGCTACAAGGACGAGGAGTACATCGAGACCGCGCTGTTCCTCTCCAAGCTGGGGCGGCGGGTGATCCTGGTGGTGGAGAAGCCCTCCGAGCTGGCGCTGATCGCCGAGGTCTCGCGCAAGCACGGGATCAAGCCGCGGATCGGGATGCGGGTCCGGCTCTCCACCCGCGGCGCGGGAAAGTGGGAGGCCTCGGGCGGGGACCGCTCCAAGTTCGGCCTCTCCAGCTACGAGCTGATGGACTCCATCGCGTTCTTGCGTGAGTCGGGGATGCTGGACTGCTTCGAGCTGCTCCACTTCCACCTCGGCAGCCAGATCTCCAACATCCGCAACGTGAAGTCGGCGCTGCGCGAGGCGGCCCGCTTCTACTCCGAGGTGTTCCGCCAGGGAGCGCCGCTCAAGTACCTGGACGTGGGCGGCGGGCTGGGCGTGGACTACGACGGCTCGCAGACCAACTTCACCTCGTCCATGAACTACACCACCGAGGAGTACGCCAACGACGTGGTGTTCTCGGTGATGGAGTCCTGCGACACCGCTGGCGTCCCCCACCCCATCCTGGTCTCAGAGTCCGGCCGGGCGGTGGTGGCCCACCACGCGATGCTGGTCACCGAGGTGCTGGGGGTCAGCGAGCTGACCTCGCCCCAGCTGCCGGACCTGTCCCAGCTCAAGGAGCAGCCGCCGGTGGTGCGTAACCTGGCGGCGACCTTCAAGGACGTCACCAACAAAAACCTGCTGGAGAGCTACCACGACGCGCAGGAGTACAAGGAGGAGTGCGTCTCCCTCTTCTCGCTGGGGCACCTGACCCTGGAGCAGCGGGTTGCGGCGGAGACCCTCTACTGGGCAACCTGCCAGAAGGTGATGAGGATTGGCCGGGAGTCGGACGAGATCTCGGAGGAGCTGGAGGCGCTGGAGCGCCAGCTCACCGACACCTACTTCTGCAACTTCTCGGTGTTCCAGTCGCTGCCGGACTCATGGGCCATCGACCAGCTGTTCCCGGTGATGCCGATCCACCGGCTGGCCGAGAAGCCGACCCGTCTGGGCGTGCTGGCGGACATCACCTGCGACTCGGACGGCAAGATCGAGCACTTCATCGATCGCCGCGAGGTGAAGGACGCGCTGGAGCTTCACGCGCCCAACGATGACGACTACTACCTGGGCATCTTCCTGGTGGGCGCCTACCAGGAGATCCTGGGCGATCTGCACAACCTGTTCGGGGACACCCACGCGGTCCAGGTATCGCTGGCGCCGGGCGGGGGCTACCTGATCGACCACGTGGTGGAGGGGGACACCGTTACCGAGGTCCTCAACTACGTCAGCTACAACAAGGACGATCTGATCGCCAAGGTGCGGCGCTTCGCGGAGACCGCGCTGCGCGCGGGCAAGATCTCGCTGGACGAGTCCCGCAAGATCCTGCGCGCCTACGAGCAGGGCCTGGCTGGCTACACCTACCTGGAGCGTGAGGTGGACGCGAAGTTCAACACCGCCAGCGGCCAGCTGCGGTTGGTCTCCACCCCGGAAGCCAAGCCGAGCACCCCCACCGGGACCTAGGCGCGTTCAGCCTCGCCCGGTGTCGTAGGCCCGCTCCACCTCGGAGGCGGCGGTGGCAAAGGACAGCGGCACCGCCCGATCCAGCTGCGCGAAATAGGCGGGCATCCTGGCCAGCAGCGCCTCTGGCACCGCCTTGCGCGCCATCGGGTAGATGAACCCATCTTCCCGTCCGATGTGCGCGGCCAGGTGCTGTGCGTAGCCGGAGGCTGCCTCCAGCAGGAGGGGCTGCGCCTCGCGGTCCCCGTCGCCCAGCGCGGTCAGCGACTGGTCGATCTGCCGCAGCAGGTTCCGTCCCTGCCCGTGCTCCCGGAGCATGCAGGCCACCGGTCCGGTGTCGATCGGCACGCCACACTCCACCATCGCTGGGAAGAGCACGTCCTCCTCCTTGGCGTGATGCACTCCGTCCCCGTAGCGGCGGATGAAGCGGGCCGCCGAGGTGAACACCCGGATCGACAGCCGCCCGCCTCCGCGCACCGCCGCGACCTCGTCCACCAGCACTGCCAGCACCCGCTCGATCTGACGGTGCTCGCGCATCAACAGCTCGATTGGATCTGGAGAGGAGGCGGTCCGCATCCACCGCACCTAATCCATCCCATCCGTTCAAGCCTTGATCCGGCTCAACCGGCCCGGGCCGGTTACCTGGCGGTGACACCCAGGCGCGCACCCTGTGGGGGTGACCACTCCCCAGGATCAGGTTCTCCGCTCCGCCCCTCTCCCCCGGATCATCCAGGGAGGGATGGGCATCGGTGTCTCCCACTGGAGGCTGGCCCGCGCCGTCTCCGCCCGCGGCCAGCTGGGGGTGGTCTCCGGAGTCGGGGTGGACGCGCTCTTCGTCCGTCGCCTGGAGGATGGCGACCCGGGCGGAGACCTCCGCCGAGCCTTGTCCCACTTCCCCATCCCCGGCGCCGGGGACCAGGTCCTGCGCCGCTACTTCCGCCAGGGCGGGCGTCCACCCGGGACTCCCTACCGCGACCTGCCGATGTTCGATCACCGGGTCAGCGCGGAACGTGAACGGGTGGCCATCCTCTCCACCTTCGTGGAGGTGTGGCTGGCCAAGGAGGGGCACTCCGCCGCGGTGGGACTGAACCTGCTCACCAAGGTGCAACCGCCCACCCTGCCTTCGCTGTATGGCGCGATCCTGGCCGGGGTGGACGTGGTGCTGATGGGCGCCGGAATCCCCCGGGAGATCCCGCTGGCCCTGGATCACCTCGCGGCCCACCAGCCGGCCACGCTGCGGCTGGAGGTGACGGGGTCCACCGCCGATCAGGTGGAGCTGCTCCGCTTCGATCCCCGTCGTCACTGGGAGGGCACCCCCGCCCTCCGTCGTCCCCGGTTCCTGGCGATCGTCTCCTCCAACTCACTGGCCACCATGCTGACCCGGAAGGCCACCGGGAGGGTGGATGGCTTCGTGGTGGAGGGCCCCACCGCCGGCGGACACAACGCCCCGCCCCGGGGCCCCCCACGCTTCAACGACCGCGGTGAGCCGATCTATGGCCAGCGGGATGAGGTCGATCTCCCCGCGCTCGCCCGGCTGGGACTCCCCTTCTGGATTGCCGGGGGCGCCGGCTCACCTGCGGCGCTGAGCGCGGCGGTGGCCGCCGGCGCGGCCGGGGTGCAGGTGGGGACCCTGTTCGCGTTCTGCCAGGAGTCCGGCCTCGACCCCTCCTTGCGTCAGCCGGCCCTGGCCGGCGCGAAGGCGGGCACGGTGGACGTGTTCACCGATTCGAGGGCCTCACCCACCGGCTATCCCTTCAAGCGGGTGGTTTTGGAGGGCCTGCCAACGGTCACCGCCGAACGCACCCGGGTCTGCGATCTGGGCTACCTGCGCACCGCCTACCGCAAGCCGGACGGGAAGATCGGCTACCGCTGCCCGGGCGAGCCGGTGGACACCTATCTGGCCAAGGGCGGGGCGCTGGAGGACACCGTCGGCCGTCAGTGTCTGTGCAACGCGCTCTTGGCCAACGTGGGCCACGGACAGGTCCGGGAGGACGGCACCGTCGAGGCGCCGTTGCTGACCAGCGGAGATGACCTCAAGTCCCTGCGGCACTTCTTGGGGAACCGGGACGACTACTCGGTAGCGGACGTCCTGCGGTTCCTGCTCCAGGAAGCGGCTGGCCGACTGCCGGTGCTTCCAAACGCCCCTCAGGAGGTCAGCACGACACCGGCGTAGACCTCGTCGATCTCCAGCGAGGCCTCGAGGCTCTCCAGCTTCAGAGCTCTGCTCGACCCGACCCCTCAGATCGGAGGTGAACACCCGGCACGGCCCCCGACCCAGCTGGCGGTGCAGCAGGGAGATCAGATTGGCGGAGATCGCGGCGTGCTCGGGAGCCCCCCGGCCATCGCGTAGATCTCACCCTCCAGGAACTCGTGCTTCACGTTGCTCGATTCCTCGAGCAGCACATACTGGTGCCAGGTGTAGCGGTGGAGGGGCGCGCGCATTGCGCAACAACCTTAGGGACCATGGGGCCCGAACACCACCCGGCCGGGCCTGGCTAATCCAGGTAGTGGAAGCTCAGCGGGATCTTCAAGTCTGGGTGGAGACTGCGGGCCACCGGGCACTCCCGGGCCACCTGCTCCATCCGCGGCCGCAGCTCCGGGTGCACCCCGCGCGGCATCTGGATCTCCAGCACCAGCTCTCCGATCCGGCGCGGTGGCGGAGTCATCCGCTTCTCCACCGTGGCCGAGGCCTCTCCCCAGGGCAGCCCCTCCCGGCTGGCGACCAGGGCCATGGTGGTGATCGCGCAGGACGCCAGCGCCGCCCCCACCAGGTCGGTGGGAGAGAACGAGGCCCCGGTGCCTCCATTGTCGCGGGGGGCCTCGGTGTTCAGCTGCGAGCCAGAGGGCCCGTGGGCCAGACGCACCTTGAACTGCGGTGCGCCCTCTGCGGTCATCTGCACGCCGGTAGGCTGGCTCATGTCGGATTCTTCCTAGCGGACGTAGACGTTGTGGGCTTCGTCACCCGTGGCGGGCTTGCCCGGGTTCCAGTCGATGGTGGCCATCAGCTTCTTCTTGTTGCGGGCCACCGCCTTGTCCAAAAACTGCACCGCGTCGCCCAGCTTGGACATCAGCCGCTTGGGCGGAAGCTTCGCGCCGGTGGAGAACAGGGCGTGGGTCAGCCAGGGGAAGACCGCGGTGACGTCGGTGTGGACGTACATCGATCCGCTCTCCACCGCCGCCACCGAGACCTTGCCCCAGGTGTGGCCCTCGCCGGCCGGGCAGCTGGACAGCGCGCCGTTGTCCACCGGGTCCACGCAGAACTGCACGTCGATGTCGAAGCCGGTGGTGGGGACGAACAGGATTTGATCCAGCAGGGGCTCGCCCTGGAGGGTGTAGTTCTTGGGCACCCCGCCGCCCAGGATCCAGATCGCCAGCCTCTGGCTGTAGTTGTGGCGCGCGTAGTGCTGGATCGCGGCCATCTGGAAGACGTCCTCGTTGATGTCCAGCTCGAACTTGAACGCGTCGCCCAGCAGGCGCTTGAGCTTCACCACGTTGAGGAAGATCGATCCGTCCTGCACCGCGCCCACGAAGATCGGGACCTGGTAGCGGTAGCAGGTGGACAGCAGCGAAGGCTTCTTCACCTTCAGCGCCTTCTCGATCTCGTGGATCTTCTTCCCCAGCAGGAAGTGGAACTCCGGGGTGGTCATCTTCTTCTGGAACTCGGGGCCGCGGATGATCGCCGAGAACAGCTTGTCGGTGTCCAGCAGCGCCTCTTCGAAGAAGCCCAGGTCGTAGATCCGGATGATGCGGGAGAGCCGCAGCGCCAGGTCCCCGGCGTCCGGGTTCACCTCCCGGATGGCGTGACCGATGATCCGGTGCGCGTCGTGGTAGAGGTTGGCGCCGGTGGTGGTCAGCACGCTGACGATCCCGCGCTCGATCAGCGGGATGATGCAGCTCTGGTGCAGGCCGGCGGGCGTCATCGCCCCGGAGAGGGTGAGGAAGATCGAGCAGTCCTCCTTCACCGACCGCTGCATCAGCTCGAACCCGGTGCGCTCCTGGCGGCCCACGTAGGCCCCAAAGGCGTGGGCCAGCAGCTCCGCCGGCTTCTCCTTGCCGGTGATCGGCCGCGGATCCACCCGCCGGGAGTTGTCATACGCCTTGCGCAGCCCTGTCTTCTTACCGCCGGTCTTGGCCATGGGGTCGGCCGTATATCGGACGGGCGGACCCAAGCAAGGGCTTGGCGGGACTTCTCAGGAGAGGGAGGCCGCCAGCTGGACGATCGCCGGGTGCTGGGTGCGCAGGTCGTTCATGGCGATCTGGTCCAGGGTCACCGAGCGGTACACCTCCAGCATCTTCTGCTGGCCCCACTTCCAGACGCTGTACATGGTGCAGACGCTGGAGACCTTGCAGGCCTCGTGGCTGTCCCCCTGACAGACGTTGACCACCACCGGGCCCTCCACCGCTTCGATCACGTCCAGGAACGAGATCGCCTTGGCCGGCTTGCTGAGTTCATAGCCGCCGGTGGCGCCCCGGCTGGAGCGGATCAGCTGCTTGCCCACCAGGGTCTTGAGGATCTTGGAGAGGAACTCGGAGGGGATGTCCATCCGCCGCGAGATCTCGGCGCCGGAGACGCGCTCTCCAGGCTGCAGCGAGGCCAGGTAGGCCATCGCGCGCAGCCCGTACTCGATCTTTCGCGAGATCTGCAGCGGGTGTTGCATTCAATTCTTATACGGTCCGCGCCGCGCCGCTTTCAACCAGGGCTGCATAGGATTGAGGCTGGATGATCGACCTGCACTCGCACACCACGGCCAGCGACGGCCAGCATTCCCCGGAAGAACTCCTCTCCCTCGCCCACCGGGCGGGTGTCACGGTGCTCTCGGTCACCGACCACGACACCGTGGACGGGCTGGAGCGCGCCGAGGCCGCAGCCCTTACCCACGGGATCACCCTGGTGCCGGGGATCGAGGTCTCGGCCGTCATCCACGGCAAGGAGGTCCACGTGCTGGGCCACTTCGTCCGACGGGACGAGCCCCGGCTGGCCCGCTTCTCCGAGCTGCTCCGCACCGAGCGCTACACCCGTATGGAGCAGATGCTGGAGAAGATGCGGGGCCTGGGTTACCCGGTCCGGATGGAGGAGGTGCTGGCCCTGGCCCAGGACGCCCACCTCGGCCGGCCGCACCTGGCGCGGGTGCTGGTGGAGAAGCGCTACTCCACCTCGGTCAAGGAGGTGTTCGACCGCTGGCTGGGCGAGGGCAAGCCTGCCTGCGTGCCCCGGTTCAAGTTCTCCGCCCAGGAGGCCATCGAGCTGATCCGCGGCGCCGGGGGAGCGGCCACCGTGGCCCACCCGGCGGTCTCCCGCATCGACAAGTGGGATCTGAGCCGGATGAAGGAGGCGGGGCTGGTGGGCCTGGAGGTCCACCACGCCGATCACGATCCGGGGACCCGCCAGCGGCTGACCGGCTGGGCCCAGGAGCTGGAGCTGGTGATGACCGGAGGCAGCGACTTCCACGGGGTGAAGATCGCCCCCGACCGCCACCTGGGAAACAGCAGCATGGCCCCCCAGGAACTGGAGGCGCTGCGGCAGCGCGCCGGGTAGCTACACCCGGTCGGCGGGGCCCGGCTTGACCTTGAAGCGGCCGGTCAGCTCGGTCAGCGCCTGGGCCACCGTCTGCAGATCCTGGGCGATCTTGGTGGTCCGCCCGGTGGCGTCCACCCCCTGCTTGACCAGGTCGGCCACGTTGCGGGCCCCCTGCACCGCCTGATCGCTGGACTGCCGCTGCTGCTTGGTGGCGGTGTTGATCTGCTGCGCTGCCTCGGTGGTGCCCCGGGCCAGCTCCACGATCCGCTGGAACACCGACAGCGCCTGGTCCGCGACCTTCACTCCGCGATCCGAGGCCTGCATCCCGGCCCGGGCCTTGGAGCCGGCCTGGTTGCCCGACTCCTGCACCTTCTCCACGATCCGGCCGATGTCCCGCGCCGACCCGGAGACGCTCTCCGCAAGCTTGCGCATCTCGGCCGCCACCAGGGAGAACCCGCGGCCCACCTCGCCCGCCTTGGTGCCCTCCAGCGCGGCGTTGAGCGCCAGCAGGTCGGAGCGTTCCGCCACCGCGTTGATCACCTGGGCGATCTTGGAGACCTCCTGCAGATCCTGGTTGAGCTGTCGGATCGCCTCCGCCACGCTCTTGGACTCGTTGCGAATCTCGGAGATCCCGGAGGAGACCTCCGCGAACACCGCCCGGGCCTCCTCCACCGCCTCGTTGGTCCGCCGCGCCGCCTGCTCCACCACCTCGGTGGAGGAGGCGATCTGCTCGGCGGTGCGGGACAGCTCCTCGAAGGTGGCGGCGATCTCCTGGGCGTAGGCCGCCTGCTGGTTGGTCACGTGCTCCTGATCCAGCGAGGCGCCGATCAGCCCCTCGGAGGCCCCGGACAGCCGCCCGGTCAGCGACAGCATCTGCCCCACCAGGTTGCGCAGGGTGACCACCATCTCGTTGAAGGACTTGGCCATGGACCGGATCTCGGAGGTGGCGGCCACGTCGATGGCCTCCACGCTCACGTCTCCGGACGCCACCTCCCGCGCGGCCCGGGTCATCTGGGCCACCGGCTCGGCCAGCGCGCGGCTGAACACGAAGGCCAGGATCAGCCCCAGGAACACCGCCACGCCCAGCGAGATCACCCCCACCAGCTGGTTCTCCTGCTGGGCGGCGATCAGCGCGTCCTTCTTGAAGGCCACCACCAGGGTGCCGTGCACCCCGCCGTCCTCTGCCCGGCAGCGCATCACCAACAGCTCGGTGTGATCCAGCACGCAGCCCTGCGCCGGGGGCTCGAACACCCGCTGGGGCAGGTCCCCCTGCAGCACCCTGCGGCCCTCGCCCTCCAGCACCCCCAGGTAGGCCACGTCTCCGCCCAGCCGGATCCCGGCCAGGACCTTCTCCAGATCCTGCGGGGAGGCCAGGGTGTCGCTGATCAGCCGCAGGGTGGGACCGATCTCGGCGGTGGCCACCGCCCCCAGCGCCAGCGCCCGCGCCTCCAGTCCCTGGTTGGCCTGTTCATTGAGACGGGCCGGGAAATAGAGGGACGCGAAGACCGGGACGATCACTGCCGGGACCAGGATCGCCAGCGCGACCTGCCAACGGAGGTTCAAGCGGGCCCACAGGCTGACTGACATTGCGCTCCTCTAGACTGCTTGGATCGACGCGGCAGCGTAAGTCCTTGAATTGCGGACGGTCAAACGGTTGCGTTCGGCAGGTTGGTCGGTTGAAGTGTGAGCTGTCGTACGTACCGCGCGAGGGGGATTCTTCAGTGAAGCGATATTCTTGGCTGGGCGCTGCTGCCGCACTCTCCTGGGGGGCAGGCGCGTTCGCCCAGGCCACCCCGGTGCCGGATCCGGTCGCTCCCCAGGCGGCGGATCCCTCCCTGGACATCTCCAGCATCGACCTGGAGGAGCTGCTGGACACCCCGATCGAATCGGTCAGCCGCCGGGAGGAGAAGTCCTCGCTGGCCCCGGCGACTGTGTTCGTGGTCTCCCAGGACGACATCCGCAAACAGGGCTTTCACACCCTGGCGGATGTGCTGCGGTCCATGCCCGGCTTCTTCATCACCGACGACACCCTTTATCCGGTGGCCGGGATCCGCGGCATCTCCACCCCAGGGGATCTGACCACCCGAATCCTGATCCTGGTGGACGGCCACCCCCTGAACAACAGCGTGGGGATCGGACAGAGCTATATCGCGCGCGATTTCCCGGTGAACGCCCGGGGGATCGAGCGGGTGGAGGTGATCAAGGGGCCGGTGGGCAGCGTCTACGGGCCGGTGGCCTACTTCGGGGTGGTCAACGTCGTCACCCGCCGCGCCGAGGCGGAGGGTCACTCCGCGGAGGTGGCGCTGGGCGGTGAGTTGGCCCAGGGGGCGCCCAATGGCGGTGAGGTGGAGGCGCTGTACAGCGGTGCCGCCGGAGGGGCCTCCTGGGTGTTCAACCTGGGCCTGTACCGCTCCAACGGCTTCACCTGGGAGTTCCCGGAGCTGGTGGGTCAGGATCGCGAGGTCCCAGAGGGCGGGGTCGTGCGCGACGCGGACCGCCGCTGGGCCAACAACGCCTATGGGAGCATCCGCTTCGCGGATCTGACCCTGACCCTGGGCTGGTCCCAGCGGTGGAAGAACCTCCCCACCGCCCCCTACTCCACCGTGGTCGGCGATCCGCTGAACAACTTCTACAACCGCACCGGGTTTGCCCAGCTGACCTGGGCCCGGAAGCTGACCGAGCAGTTCGAGCTGTTCGCCCGCGCCGGCTACGACGACTTCCGCTACAGCGACGACCTGACCTACCTCCCGCCGCCCGACGATGCGGGGATGTTCTACGACATCGGCGTGGACCGCTGGGGCACCGCGGAGGTGCGGGGGACGCTGACTCCGCTGGAGGGTCACCGCGACATGCTGGGGGTGGAGGTGCAGTACCACAACACCCTCCAGCGCTCGCAGTACCGGGACCTGCCCAGCGCGCTGGAGGATCCGGTCGACGGCTTCGGGGTGGGAGATCTGGCCAACCGCTTCGTCACAGTCAACGCCTACCTGCTGGTCGAGCAGCGGCTGCTCTCCGACCGGCTGCTGTTGCAGGGAGGGCTGACCTTCTTCGTCCACCAGTTGTTCGGCAACCGGCTGACGCCCAAGCTCGCCGCGGTGTTCCAGGCCACTCCGGAGGACACCCTCAAGGGCTATTACTCGGAAGGCTTCCGACCTCCCACCCTGTTCGAATCGGTGTTCGAGGACGGCCTGGACTTCATCCCGAACGCAGCGCTGAGTCCGGAGATCGCCCGCACCGCGGAGCTGTCCTACGAGCGTCGCCTGGGGGGCGTGGCCACCGTGGGCCTCAGCCTCTACTACTCCCGCTACGAGAGCCTGATCCGGTCCACCACCGTCCCCAACCCGGACCTGGGCGGGGTGCCCCCGGATCCGGAGAACCCGGACGACTTCCGCCAGCAGTTCACCAACGGGGGCGACGCGTGGGCAAGCGGGTTGGACCTGCACTTCAACGTCCGGCTACGGCGCACCCTGCGGGCCTACGGCGGGGTGGCGGTCCAGGCCGCGGACTTCGGAGGCAATCCCTCCCACGCCGCGAACTTCGCGCCGGTGACCGCCAACGTGGCCCTCTCCTCCAATGCGCTGTGGGAACCGCTGAGCCTGGCACTCAATGCCGCCTTTGTCGCCGGCCGCGCCAAGGACCCGGACACGGTGCTGATTGCCACCGACCGGGCCAGCGTTGACCCCTACCTGCTGCTCAACGCCACCGCCCGGCTGGAATTGCCCTGGATCCAGGGACTGGGGGTCCAGGGTTCGGTCTACAATCTTCTGGACTGGCGCTACGCCGACCCGGTGGTGGGGGATCACGCGCCGCTCTCCGAGGTGCGCAACCCGGGGCGCAGTTTCCGGGTGGACATGGAGTACCGGTTCTAGCTCCCGTGAATTTGGGGCCGGCCGGCCGCGTGCCTACCATCAGCGCGCGGCGCGACCGGGCGGTTAAAGGAGTCTTCGTGTTGGTGGGAACTCGCATCCTGGGGCTGATCAGCGCGGTGGCCATTGCCACCGCCGCGCCAGCGTTCGCCCTCGGCCAGGACGAGCCGGTCCCCCCCAAGCTGGCGCTGCTGGTGATGCTCAAGGTCCTCACCTACGACAAGAACCTGGCCGCGCGTGGGGAGGGAGACTTCGTGGTGCTGGTGGCCACCGAGGCCGGGCAGGAGGCGGCGCGCCGGGAGGCGCTGACGGCCACCGAGGAGCTGCGGGGCGCCACCTTGAGGACCCGGGCGGTGCGGTTCCGGTTCGTGGCCTTCTCCTCCGAGGCCACGCTGCGTCAGGCGGTGATCGACCACAAGGCGGAGGCGGTGCTGTTGCTGCCGGGGCTGACCGCGGCCGGCCTGGAGACGGCGGCCAGCGTCGCCGGCAGCCTGCAACTCTACACCCTCTCGTTGGATCCCAGCTTCGTGGAGCAATCCCTGGCGGTGGGGGTGACCAACCACGCCGGGCGTCCCCAGATCGTGCTCAACCTGGCGGCGGCCCGCCTGGCCAACGCGTCGTTCGAGCCCGCAGTGCTCAAGCTGGCCCGGATCATCCAGTAGCCTCGTCCACCCCACTGCGATCCAGCAGCAAGGCGCCCACCCCTCCCACCAGCAGTGCCACCCCGAAAAGCAGCGGCACCCGCTGGGTGGCGGTGGCCAGCCACAGGGCAGCCGCCCATCCCGCGCACAGGCAGCCCACCGCCGCCGCCAGCGGCCGCAGCGCTCCGCCCTGCCGCAGCGCCCAGCCGGCAATCACGGCCGCAAAGGCGATCACCGTCCACAGCGGCCACCCGCTGCCCAGGGTCTCGGGGATCAGCACCCCCAGCCGCAGCGCCAGGTAGATCACCCCGGCCGGGGCCAGCACCTCGGCGGCGCCCAGCCGGCCGTTCCGGTCCTCCACCCGGGCCCACAGCAGCGCGGCCAGAAGCGCCAGCGCGCCCAGCCAGGTGAACCCGGCCACCGAGGAGGCCAGCTTCACCGTCCCCATTTGATGGGGCAGCGCCTCGAAGAAGCGCAAGGCGCCCAGGGCGTCCAGGGTGGACAGGTCGCTGGTCACCGGGGTCCAGGCGCCGCGCCAGTCCGCGTACCCCCAGCGACCGGTGGCGTCGGGGAGGATCACCCCGGTGGAGAGCAGCCCGTTGAACGCCGGCCGGTCCAGCCGGGGCAGCTCCGAGACCAGCGCCTGCACCCCGGTGGCGCCGCGGATCAGGGTCACGGTCAGGAACAGGGAGGCGATTCCCAGCACCCACAGCCCCCGGGCGCCCCGGGAGACCGGACCGCGGGAGGCCCGCAGCGAGATTCCCACCAGCACCCCCAGCGCGGCGCAGATCCACAGCAGATCCCGGAGGAAAAGCACCGCCAGCAGGGCAGCCTGCAAGGAGAGCAGGACCGCGGGCGTGCGCGCCGGCCGGTCCCTCCCCGGTCCCCAGGTGGCCAGGCACAGCGCCGCCACGCTCAGGGCCAGCAGCCCGGAGAGGAAGTCCAGTCCCAAAAGCGGGGTCACCTCCCCCCGGGTCCGGGCCAGCACGCGGGCGGCGGCCACCGCCACCAGCGACCCTCCGCCAAAGAGGGAGGCCATGCGTGCATTGACGCTGGCACCCCGTGACAAGACGGCCCCCAGGGCCGGGAGCAACACCGCGATCAGCAGCAGGGCCTGGATCATCGTTTGGATCTCTACCAGACCCCGTCCCCAGTTCCGCTGTCATCTCGCAGGGTTAAGCCCCAATTCTCTTTGACACCCCCTGGGGGTGATCCGTATCTTGCCGCCCGCAATGCAGCCTTCCCCGCTGACGCCCTATCTTCCCCTCGCGATGGTCCTGCTTCTGGCAGGCTTGCTGGCGTGGGTGATCGTGTTCCTCGCCTCGATCCTCGGTCCGAAGCGGATGAGTTCGGTCAAGGCGATGAGCTTCGAGGCCGGCTCCGAGCCCCTGGGCGACGCGCGCGGTCGCTTCGCGGTGAAGTTCTATGTGGTGGCGCTGCTGTTCATCGTGTTCGACGTGGAAGCCGTGTTCCTCTATCCGTGGGCGGTGAACTTCAAGTTCCTCGGATGGTTCGGCTACATGGAGATGTTGGTCTTCGCAGCGACCCTGGTCGCCGCGCTGATCTACGTGTGGAAGAAGGGCGCCCTGGACTGGGAGAACTGATTCACCATGGCTGAACTCGACGTCACTCCAGCAATCGCCACCCGCCGTGATGAGGCGATGGGCTTCTTCCAGAAGATGGTCTCCAAGGGCCTCGGCTGGGCGCGGAAGTACTCACTCTTCACCTACCCCTACGCCACCGCCTGCTGCGGGATGGAGTACATGTCGGTGGCGGCCAGCCGCTACGACATCGCCCGCTTCGGCGCCGAGTTCCCGCGCTTCTCCCCAAGGCAGGCGGATCTGCTGATGGTGATCGGGACCATCAACCAGAAGCAGGCGCCGATCCTCAAGCGCGTCTACGAGCAGATGGCCGAGCCCAAGTGGGTGATCGCCTTTGGGGTCTGCGCCTCCTCCGGCGGCTTCTACGACAACTACGCGGTGCTCCAGGGGATCGACCGGATCATCCCGGTGGACGTGTACATCCCCGGCTGCCCGCCGCGCCCGGAACAGTGCCTGGACGGCCTGATGCTGCTGCAGGACAAGATCGGCAGCCAGACCCACACCCTGGGCAACAAGTCCACGCCCCCGGGCGCCAACGAGCGCGCCGGTGAGTTCGGACGCCGGGACCTGCTCTCCGGCCGCTAGCAGTCCCCGCCTCCTCCCCCACCCAGGCCGCGCCGGCAACCCTGCTCGCGCGGCCTTCGTGTTTCCTGGGGTCTGCTCTCCAGCAAAAGGGGCCGCACGGTTTCCCACGCGGCCCCCTGGAATCACTGCCCGTCCGGGACGGGGCTACTCCACCGCCAGCTTGCCGATCCCGAACCGGAGCCCGGGGACCACGTCGTCGCCGGAGCGGTTGCGGACCGCCGCCTCCAGGCCGGAGAGCAGCCCGGCGGTGCCATCGAAGGCGGGCTTGAAGAGCGGCAGCGGCACCATCTCCAGCCGCACCGTGAACAGCACCTGATCCGCGGCCAGGGAGGCCTCGCTGGTCACCGCTCCCGCTCCGGCCGCCTTCTGGCTGATCCCGGCGGTCCAGACATTGGCCATCTTGCCGGAGGTGCCCAGCGCCGCACCGATCGCCGCGGGCGCGGTGCCTGGGTCCACCCCGCCCGCGCCGTCGGTGATCGCCGGCGAGCCCACCCGGACCACCCGGGCGTCGGTGGGGATGTTGAACCCCACAGCGTAGCCGCCAAAGGCATTGACCGTCCTTAGCTCCAGCACCACCAGGCTGTCGGTAGAGAGGGCGGCGTTCTTCACCAGGCGCAGCCAGTAGGGAGCGGTGGAAGGACCGCTGTCGGGGTCTGTGTACACCAGCCGCGGCTGGGCCACGTCGAAGGGGGTGCTGGTCACCGTGCCCGCGCCGGCTGCGGTGAAGGTCAGGGTGTATCCGGCCCCCAGCTGGTCGAGCGAGAGGTCGGTGAACTCGGCCACCCCGCCCAGGGTGTTCAAGGTGGCGGTCCCGGTGAGGGTGGAGCCGCCCGGGTTGGCGCCCAGGGAGACGGTGATCGCCGCGCTCTGGTTGGCGATCACGTTCCCGTGCGCGTCGGCGACCGCCACCCGGGGAAAGGGGTACACCACCCCGCCCGGCGCGGTCTTGCCCGGCTGGGTGATCAGCGAGATCCCCGAGGCCGGCCCGGCGATCACCGTGATCGGCTCGGTGGTCTTCTCGGGCAGGCTCCGGCCACCGGGCACGGTGGCCGCCTTGACCTTGAGCACATAGCCCTGCCCCACCTTGGTGAGGGTCAGGTCGCTGAAGGTGGCCACTCCCTTCACCGCCTTGACGGTGGTGGCCCCGCCCAGCGCGGCCGGGTTGGGCCCCTGCACTAGGGTGACGGTGATCTCGCCCTCGTAGGCCTCCACCGTCTCGAACTGGTTGGTCTGGATCGTGACCACCAGCCCCAGCGGCTGTCCGGCCACGATCTGCGCGGGCATCGGGGTGAGCACCGCGCGGGTGGCCAGATCCACCCCCGGACCACAGGCCCCCAGCGCCAGTGCGGCGGCCAGGAACGAAAGCTTCGAGATGAGGGTGCGCGTGATCATGAGTCGTTCCCCAGGCTGCTGATCACCGCCGACAGATCTCCATCGTCCAGTGCTCCCAGCGAAGTGCTGTCCAGTCTCCATTCGTAATACGGCCGGGTGTCGCTGCTGGGGGTCTGCCCCAGCCCGCTGGCCGCCGCCGCCAGATCGAAGAAGTCGATCTGGCCATTTCCGTCCCCGTCCTTGTCACCGGCCTGGACCCGGGCGGTGGCCCCCGGGTGGATCTCCCAGAAGCCACGACCGTAGGTGGCGGCCCGGATCATCCCCCCGGACTGGCTGATGAACAGGTCGGTCACCCGCACCATCGGAAGCCCCTGGCCCATCAGCGCCCAGTTGGTGCCGCCGTTGGTGGTCCGGTACAGCCCCAGATCGGTGCCCACGTAGATCGTCTGGTTGGTCTTGTCCGCGGGGTCATAGCGGACCACGTGCGCCGGCACGTTGGGCAGATCCCCGCTCAGCTTCTGGAAGGTGGTGCCCCGGTCCTGGGTGAGGAACACGTGCCCCAGGGCCGCGGGCACGGTGCCCTCCGCCTCGGTGACTGGCGCGCCACTGACCGCCACGTAGACGTCGCCCAGCGGCTTGCCGGTCGGTCCCGGCGGGAAGTCCATGGCGTTGGAGTACAGCAGCTTCTCCGAGGTCTCCAGCGTGCCGTTGCCATCCAGGTCCAGCCCGACCCGCGAGCTGACGGTCCAGGCGCAGTCCGTCTTCCCGGCCACGCAGTCGCTGGTCACCGCGAACCTGCCTCCGGAGAGCGGCGCGCCATACACCCCGTCGTACACCGCGGAGGCGTCCACTTCCCGGATGATGTGGGTCCGCTCGGGGGAGCTGAGGCACGCGCTGATCGTCTCCCACACCGGGCCGCGGGGGCCCTCCACCGCGCGCAGCACGGTGCGGTTGGAGGCGGAGAGGACCGCCCGCTCGAAGGGCCGGGTGGTCAGCGCCGCGTAGCGGATGAAGAACGGGTCCGAGTTGTCCGGGCAGTTGACCCGGGTCGGATCGGTGGCGGTCCACTCTCCGCCGTCGCAACTGGCCAGGTCGCTGGGATCGCAGTAGTTGCGGGATCCGTTCACCGAGGCGAAGTAGCGGGTCAGTCCGTTCTTGACCCTGCGCGCGGCGGCGCCGATCCCGTCACCACCGATCACCTGGTTGAAGGTGGAGCCGTTGCCGACCGAAGTGTCCCTCAAGCGGGTGCCGTTGTCCTGCAGACCGCCGAAGGCCACCAAGGCGTCGCCGGTGGCCGGATCGCCCGAGGCAATGGAGTAGACTAGGTGGGTGGCCAGCCCGCGGTTCACCCCCTGCCAGCGGACATCACTGAACAGCCCGCCGAAGAGGTTGTCCGAGAAGTAGATCCCGCCGTCGGTGCCAGCCAGCACCCGCAGCGTTCCCCCCACCCGCACCGCCACCGCCTTGTGCCAGTCGGCGTGCACGTAGGGAAGGTCCACCCCGCCGGTGGCGCCGCCTCCGCCGGTGGGCAGCCAGTGGGCCACGTTCTCCCAGGTCGGGGTTCCGCTCTTGCCGCTGGTGGTCCGCACCGCGCACAGCATTCCGCCGCTGAGCACGTGGGCCGGGTTGCCCGGGTCCACCGCCATCGCGTGGTTGTACCAGGCCTGCGCTCCCGCCACCCTGGGGTTGTTGCAGTCCCGGGTCTCATTGGACAGCGAGCCGCTGGCCGCCACAAAGGTGTTCCCGCCGTCGTCGGAGCGCCAGATCCCCAGCTGGCTGGAGTCGTCCTCCGAGGCCACCATCGCGTACACCGTGCTGGTGGCCGGGTCGGCCTGGGGCGCGGCGGTGAGGGTCATCCGACCCGGACGCACCGGTCCGGGGAGGGCGCCTTGGGCCCGACGCGAGGTCCAGCTGATCCCACCGTCCGTGGAGAGCCACACATCGCCCGGGTTCCCGCCCACGCAGGTTCCCACTGCCAGGGCGCCTCCCTCTTCCACGCCCCCGCCCGGAGAGGGCGGCAGCCGGCTGGCGTCACAGCCCTGGACCCCGCTGACCAAAAAGCGGGTGCCCCCCAGATGGACCACGCTCCAGATCGCCTCCAGCGTCCCGGTCCCCGGGTTGGGCAGATCCACCAGGGAAAAGGAGTCCCCGCCGTTGGTGGAGCGGAACAGCCCCACGTCCGAACCGACCAGCACCTGGGCGCCGTTGTTGGGATCCACCAGGATCTCGCGGATCGAGCGGACCCCGACAGCCGTCCCTCCCGGAGAGGTCCCGGCCAGGGTGACCGCGGGGCCCCAGCTGTCCGCCCCGTCGGTGGACTTGAGGACCTGGCCTCCTTCGGTGTCGAAGGGGTCGCCGGTGCCGATGTACACGGTGTCCGGGGCGCTGGGATCCAGCGCGATCGCGCCCAGCGCCTGGTTGCCCAGGCTCAGGCCCTTGTCCACCCAGGTGGCGTCGAGGACCTCGCCAAAATCGGTGGCCTTCCACACCCCTCCTCCTGAGAGGGAGAGGTAGACCGTGCTCAGGTCGGCGGGGTGGACCGCGATCCCGGTGATCCGGCCGGAGTCCACCTCCAGATAGGTGGAGCCGTTCCACTGGAAGGCGGCGTCGGTGGGCCCAAGGTTGATCCAGTTCTCTCCAAAGTCGCCCGGGGCGGGCGCCACGCCTGGGGCCGGCCGCACCGGGGTGTAGCGGCCCTGCCAGCGCAGGGCCTCCTGCTCGGCTATCCGCATGTGCTGGGCGCGGGCCTCGTTGGTCCACCGGCCGAACTGGGCGCGGTTGGCGATCATCCGCCGGCGGGGATCGTCTCCGTGGACCCCCTCCTCCTCCTGCTCCTGGCGAGCGGAGGGAAGCTCGCGCCAGCCCTCCTCTCCCAGACTCAGGTCGAAGACGAAGTCCTGGGCGGTGGAGCGTCGGATCTCGCGTGCGCGGTACCAGGCGGTGGCGGAAGGGATGGCGACCAGCGCCACCAGGACCGTCACGGAGACGGCGACATTTCGAATGCGTCGGGTCAAACGGAATCCTCGGCAGGAGGGAACGCCGGGCAATCTACAGGCCCGGCGGACGCGTGGCGACCCTCACCTACCCCGGGGAGGCCGACGCCTCCGTTTTGCCCAGGATTGGCTACCAGCGGTGGTACGCCGGGTGACCCTCCTTGACCGCCACGAAGGTCCCACGGCAGGTGGCGGTCACCTTCCCGTTGGCCTCCAGGGTCCCTTCGATCACCGCCCGGTCCGCCTTGGACTCCACCACCCGGGCGCGCAGCAACAGCTCCCCGTCCATCGGGGTAGGCCGCTTGAGGACGATCGCGTACTCCGCGGTCACGGTGCAGGGAGGAGAGGAGGCGCCGCCGACCTTCATCAGGTGGTTGGCCGCGGTCCAGTTGCAGTGACAGTCCAGCAGGGTGCCGATGATCCCCCCGCTGAGCACCCCGGGGAAGGCCTGGTGATGGGGCAACGGACGCCAGCGGGCGACCACCGCCTCCCCCTCCTCGAAGCTGCGGATCCTCAGCCCCTGGTCATTGGAGGGGCCGCAGCCGAAGCAGGCGTTGTGGGGGGCGTACTGCTCCTGCAGGGAGGGCGAGGTCATGCCCCCACTCTAGAGCCACTGTCCCGGCGATCCTCCACCAAGAGCAGGGTCAGCGATTGCGCCGCTGCATCCACCGAGTAGCGCATGGCAAAGCCGTCCAGCACGCTCTCCAGGGTCCGGGCCCCGCGCATCCCCACGAAGGCCGCCTGCCAGGGGGTGCCCACCGCCCTGTTGGTGATCGCGTCCAACCGCTTGCGGAGCCGCTCGTTGAGCCCTCGCGGGAGCCGGGAGAGATGGAAGGCGGCCTGATCGCTAATGTGGAGTTCGAGCATCGCGGGGTCTCCGAAGTGCACGGGCCAGGCCGCGGACTGGCTGCCTTCTGTTCAAGAGCGAACGGGGCAAGACCGCCCGCTGGTTGAGGCAGCCTTTCGGGGCGTTGCGGGTGCGCGCCACCGGACTGAAAAGTTTGGAGTCCCGGAGGCGTGAGAACCCACAGATCGTTACAGCCCGGTGCCGACCTGTGGCGGGGAGTGCGGCGGAGGGGACACGGTGGCCAAGAAGGCCCGCAGCCGGTCGCAGTCCCCGGTGCAGCGCTCCTGCACCGTCCCGTCGCTCTGGGGCGAGCGGATCAGCCAGTGGCGGCCGTCGTAGGCGCCCGTGTCCTTCTCCCGCAGGGTGTCCAGGGCGGCGGCGGGGGACATCTCCACCACCCCCGCCTCGCCCAGCGCGTAGGCCTCAAAGGCGCGAGGGGCGCCCACCAGGTGGCCCGGATCGAAGGCGCTGGGAAGGGCGTGGGTAAAGCCGGTCTCCGCGTACAGCAACCGCGGAGGCACCGCCTCTCCGCGCAGCAGGGGGAGGAGCGAGAGCCCCTCCGCGAAGGACAGCGGAGCGCTGCCGGCCAGCTCCAGCAGGGTCGGCCCCACGTCGATCAGCCGGACCAGCGAGTCCACGCGGGCCGGGCGCTGCTGGTGGGGCAGCTTCACCGCCAGCAGGATCCGGTTCTCCTCCTCCTGCAGCCGGGCCCCGTGCACCGGGGTGGCGCCGGCCAGCGCCGGATGGCTGGCGTGGAAGCTCTCGCCGTGGTCGGAGAACACCACGATGGTGGCCCGGTCGTAGAGGCCGGCGCGCCGCAGCCGGTCCAGCAGGATCCCCACCTGGGCGTCGGCCTGGGACAGCAGTTCGTCGTAGAGGGCCTCGGTGCCCTCCCGGGTCCAGTTGCTGGCCGGGTCGGCCCCTATCGGCGCGTAGACCATCCGCAGCCGGCGGCGCAGCGGCTGGTCCACAGGGACGAACCGCCTGTAGAAGGGATAGACCGGGTCCCCGGGGAAGTGGGCGGCGGTGGCGTGGAAGGCCAACAGCGCCGGACCCCGCCTGGCCCGGGACACCCAGTCGTCGGCCAGCCGGTCCGCGTAGCCCAGCGGGTCGTGGATCCCGGCCACGGCCCGGTTGTCGATCAGCTCGGGCAGCAGCCACGCCCCCAGCCGGTGATCCCCCAGCACCCCCACCCCGCGGAAGCGCAGCTTCTCCAGCAGGAAGTTGATCGCCCCCCGCGGGGGCTGGACCCGGGCGGCGAACCCGGAGGCCGGCCCCTCGAAGTGGAAGCGCGAACAATCGGTGTGGAAGACGGTCTGGTAGCCGGCCTCCCCCAGCCGCTGGGGAAAGGTCGGCAACGGCACCATTTCCCGATCCGGGGTCAGCGGGTAGCGGACCCCGGTGTGCTGCGGCCAGCGCGCGGTGAGCAGGCTGCGCCAGGCGGGCTCGGTCTGCGCGATCGGGGTGTGGGCGTTGGTGAACAGGGTGGCGGAGGAGACGAAGCCATCCAGCACCGGCGCCACCTGGCGGGCGCTGCCCAGCGCGGTCAACCGGTCGGGGCGGAAGGCGTCCACCCCGATCAGGATCAACAGCGGATGGGCGGGGGGCGCCGGCACCGGGCCGGTCCCGACGCTGGCCCACGCCACCAGCAGGACTCCGGCCCCGGCGACCCACAGGGTCTTTCCCGGCAGCCGGACCGGGGAACGGATCAGCCACGCCCCCAGGTGCAGCGCGCCCCACCCCACCGCCACCGCCACCACCTGGCCCGGCTGGACCCGGTCCACCAACCAGCCCAGCAGCGGGGAGAGGGGGGCCAGATCGTCGAACAGCGCCGGGCGGTGGACGGCCTTCCAGGCCACCAGCAAGCAGAGCAGCACCCAGGCCTCGGCCACCGCCGCCAGCCCGCGTCCGGCCACCGTGCGCAGGCCCAGCAGCCAGGCCAGGCCCACCGCGGATAGCGCCAGGACCACCCCGCCGGCCAGATAGAGGAGGGCAATCCGCCCCAGCAGTCCGGGCAGCTGCGGCCGGACCGCGCCGAAGAACGCGGCCAAAGGCCCCCGCAAATCCACCCGGAGTCCCACCGACTCGCCGCGGAGGATGAGCCCCGCCTCCAGCCCAAAGAAGCCCAGCCCGGTCACCGCCCCGGCCAGGACCACCCACCCCCACCTTGGAAACACGCGAAAGGACACTGGCGGCGGCTTATCGGCCACCGGGCCCCGCCGCGCAAGCCACCGAACCTAAGTGCGCAACATGCCAGGGCAAATAGTCTTTGACCGCTCCCCGGTTGCTCCTTATAAGACCGCGACTTTTTCCTCTGGGGAACCCTTGAGCAACTACGCGCTGGAGAAGGTCGCCTCCCGCTACCCGGAAGCGCTGGACGAACGCTACGTCGATCGCGCTGGAGATGCGTGGGGCGTGGTCAGGCCCGCCGCGCTCCGCGAGGTGATGACACTGCTTCGCAATGATCCGGAGCTGCAGTTCCGCCTCTTCATCTCGGCGGACGCGGTGGACCGGCTCAACCTGCCGGTGCCCACCCCTCGCTTCGAGGTGGTCTACTTCCTCAAGTCCCTCAAGCGGAACGAGCACGTGCGGCTCAAGGTCCGGGTGGACGAGGACCACGCCACGGTCCCTTCGGTGGCGCCGATCTTCCAGGGCGCCAACTGGTGGGAGCGGTTCATCTTCGACTTCTACGGAATCTCGTTCGAGGGCCACCCGGACCTGCGCCGGATCCTGATGTACGACGAGTTCAAGGGTCACCCGCTGCGCAAGGACTACGGTCTGCGTGAGCGTCAGCCGCTGGTTCCGGAGCGGCCGATCAAGGACATCTTCCGCGGCCCCGGCACCAACGGCCCCCAGTAACCCCAGTCCGCCTCCCCAGGACAGACCTTCATGAGCGAGAGCAAGCCCATCCCCGCGGGTCACCACGCCGTCATCCCGGCGCCCGATCAACAGCTGGATGCCGAACTGCAGACCAAGCGGATGCAGATCAACCTGGGTCCTTCGCACCCGGCCATGCACGGAACGGTGCGGCTGAAGGTCGAACTGGAGGGCGAGACGATCGTCACCGCCGAACCGGAGATCGGCTTTCTGCACCGCGGCTTCCAGAAGAGCTGCGAGAACGTCACCTGGAACCAGTGCCTGCCGTACACCGACCGGCTCAACTACCTGTCGGCGCTGATGAACAACTTCGGGTTCCTCAACGCGGTGGAGCGCCTGATGGGCGTGGAGATCCCCGAGCGCGCCCAGTACATCCGGGTGGTGGGCTCGGAGCTGCACCGGATCCACGACCACCTGACCTGCGTGGGCGCGATCTCCCTGGAGCTGGGCGGCTTCGCCGGGTTCCTCTACGGGCTGGAGGCGCGCGAGCTGGTGATGGACCGGGTGACCGAGCTGACCGGCGCCCGGCTGACCACCAGCTTCGGCCGGGTGGGCGGGGTGAACCGCGATCTGCCCCCGGGCTGGATCGAGAAGGTGATCAAGACCCTGGACAAGGTGAAGGAGCTGGCCTCCGAGGTCGACGCCCTGTTGACCAAGAACCGGATCTTCACCGACCGGATGCGGGGCACCGGGGTGATCAGCACCGATGACGCGCTGGACTTCGGCTTCACCGGTCCCTGCCTGCGCGCCAACGGGGTGGACTACGACGTCCGCAAGGCCAAGCCGTATTGGGTCTACGACCAGCTGGACTTCGACATCCCCATCGGCGCCAACGGCGACAACTTTGATCGCTACCTGATGCGGATCGAGGAGCTCAAGCAGTCGGACCGGATCATCCGCCAGGCGCTGGCCAAGATCCCGGACGGTCCGGTGATCCTGGACGACTGGCGGATCGTGCTCCCCCCCAAGCCGGAGGTCTACGGCACCATCGAGGGCGTGATCTCCCACTTCAAGCTGGTGATGGAGGGGGTGCCGGTGCCGGCCGGGGAGGTCTACGACTCCACCGAGGCCGCCAACGGCGAGCTGGGCTGGTACCTGGTCAGCGACGGCACCGGCCGTCCCTACAAGTGCCACGTCCGCGCCCCCGGCTTCCCCATCCTCTCCGCGGTGCCGCGGATGATCGAAGGGCGGATGCTGGCGGACCTGATCCCGACGTTCGACACCATCAACATGATTGGCGGGGAGGTAGAGCAGTGAGCGACAAGGACAAGCCGGTCGGTCAGGGCGGCAGCCGCCCCACGGAGGGCGCGCCCACCACCGGCCCGGCCGCCAAGGTCGGTGCCGAGCCCTCCAATCCCCCCGCGCCTCCCACCGCCACCGGGGTGAGGGCCGGACACGAGGCCCAGCCTGGGTCCAAGCCGCCCGCGCCGCCCGCCGGTGGCCCGCCGCCCAAGCCGGCGCCCAAGAACCCGGGGCTGGTGACCTTCACCGTCAACGGGCTGGAGGTGGTGGTCAAGCCGGGGACCAACATGATCGAGGCCGCCAAGCAGGTGGGCGTCGAGATCCCCTACTACTGCTACCACCCCCGCCTCTCCATCGCGGCCAACTGCCGGATGTGCCTGGTGGAGGCCTCCAACGCGCCCAAGCTGGTGCCCGCCTGTCAGACCCCCTGCGCTGAAGGCGTGGCGGTGAAGACCGACACGTTCAAGGTCGTGGACCAGGAACGGGCGACGATGGAGTTCTACCTGCTCAACCACCCGGTGGACTGCGCGATCTGCGACCAGGCCGGCGAGTGCAAGCTGCAGGATTACTACATGCGGTACGACGCCAAGCCTTCGCGCCTGGAGGGCCAGAAGGTCCTCAAGAACAAGCGCAAGGTGCTGGGCCCTCTGGTGGTGCTGGATCAGGAGCGGTGCATCCTCTGCACCCGCTGCGTGCGGTTCATGGCGGAGATCCCCCAGGAGCCGCAGCTGGGCGTGTTCGGCCGCGGCTCCCACGAGGTGATCGACGTGTTCCCCGGCGCGGAGCTGACCTCCAACTACGCCGGTAACACCGTGGACATCTGCCCGGTGGGCGCGCTGCTCAACCGCGACTTCCGGTTCAAGGCCCGCGCCTGGTTCCTCTCCGCCGCCCCCTCGGTGTGCACCGGCTGCTCGCGCGGCTGCAGCACCTACGTGGACTTCTTTGATCAGGACACCTACCGGTACCGTCCCCGCGAGAACGAGGCGATCAACAAGAGCTGGATGTGCGACCAGGGCCGGGTCTCCTACAAGTACCTGTCCAAGGGCCGGGTGAAGCTGGCCTACATCGGCCGCGGCGCCGACGTGCGGGAGGCCACCCGGGCCGAGGCGCTCAAGGAGCTGGCCGCAAAGCTGGCGCCTCTCAAGGGCAAGATCGCCGTGCTGGCCTCTCCGCTCTCCTCCAACGAGGACCTGCTGGCCTCCCTGGCGTTCGCCCAGGAGGTGCTGGGGGTCAAGGAGCTGTTCGTGGGCGGCCGTCCCAGCGGCGCTGGCGATCACCTGCTGATGACCGCCGACAAGAACCCCAACCGCAAGGGCCTGGAGTGGGTGGCGGCCGGGCTGGGCCTGGCGCTGCGTCCGTTCGAGGAGCTGTCCAAGGGAATCGACGGCGGGAAGATCAAGGCCCTCTACTCCCTGGGCGCCGAGGTCCCGGTGGACGCGGGCAAGTTCGCCCAGTCGCTGCAGAAGCTGGAGCTGCTGGTGGTGCAGGCGATCAACGAGAACGCGATCACCGCCCAGGCCCACTACCTGCTGCCGGCCACCCCGCACACCGAGGACGAGGGGACGTTCAGCAACCTGGACGGGATCACCCAGCGCTTCCGCAAGGCCTACCCCGGCCAGGGGGAGAGCCAGCCGCACTGGAAGTGGGCCTCGGACCTGATGAACGAGCTGGGGCTGACCACCCGCTACAACTCAGCGCGGGAGGTGTTCCGCGCACTGTCTGCCAGGGTCCCGGAGCTCAAGTCGTTCGAGTGGGACAAGAACGCTCCTCCGGCGCGCGAGCGCGGTGGGGTTCGTCCGCTGCCCACCGGCGCGGATGGGCGGCCCATGGGCCGGCGCGAATTCGGTGAGCCTCGGGTGAGGGGGATCTAGGACATGCCTCGCGCATTCTGGTCGTTGGTTGGCATCGGGATCATCGTCGGCGCGCTGTTTGGCGTCTCCTTCGCGGGCTACGGGCTGGGCTACCTGGCGGAGAGCCTGGGGCAGGAGCACCTGGGCTTCGCCGGCATGGGCCGGCTGGCGAACATGCTGATCCTGATGCTGGTGTTCGTGATGGTGATCGCCACCTTCTTGACCCTGGCCGAGCGCAAGTGGAGCGCGATGATGCAGGACCGGGTGGGCCCCAACCGGGCCCGCTTCGGGGGGCTGAACACCCCGCTGGCCGGCATCCCGCACATCATCACCGACGTGCTCAAGATGCTGACCAAGGAGGACTTCCGTCCCGCGGTGGCCAACAAGGGGCTCTTCAACCTGGCACCGATGCTGGCCTTCGCGCCGGTGTTCGCGCTGTTCGCGGTGGTCCCCGCCGGACCGACTGTGTTCAAGAACAACGTGCAGGTGGACATGGTGGTGGCCACCCCAGACTTTGGGATCCTCTACCTGTTCGCGATCGCGTCTTTGGCCGTGTACGGCACCGCGCTGGCGGGCTGGGCCTCCAACAACAAGTTCGCACTGTTGGGCGGCGTCCGCGCCGCCTCCCAGATGGTCAGCTACGAGGTGGCCCTTGGCCTCTCGGTGGTGGGCCTGATGATCGCGTTTTCCAGCGTGCAGATGCCGGCGCTGGCGCTTGGCCAGCAGGCGTACCTGTGGCGGCTGGAGGGCAACTTCGATCTGGGCATCCAGGCCTGGGGGATCCTGCTGCAGCCGCTGGGCTTCCTGGTGTTCTTCGCCGCCTCCTTCGCCGAGGCCAAGCGCGCCCCGTTCGACGCCCCGGAAGGCGAGTCGGAGATCATCGGCTACTTCGTCGAGTACTCCGGGATGAAGTTCGGCATGTTCATGATCTCCGAGTTCGTGGAGGTGGTGGTGCTGGCCGGGGTGTTGGTGGTGCTGTTCTTCGGCGGCTGGGCCGCGCCGGTGGGCAACGAGTGGCTGCACGCGCAGCTGGCCGCATCTCCCCTGCTGCTGGGCGCAATCTTCTCCACCATCTTCTGGGTCAAGGTCCTGGCGCTGATCTGGGTGCAGCTGCTGATCCGCTGGACCTTCCCCCGCTTCCGCTACGACCAGATCCAGACCCTGGGCTGGAAGATCCTGCTCCCCGCCGGCCTGGTGAACCTGTTCGTCACCGGCGCGGTGATCCTCTGGGATCCCTCGCTGCGGTGGCTGGCCGTGCTGGGCGGGGTGATGATCGCCACCCTCATCGCCCTCACCGTCCGGTCCTCCCCAGCGGAGCACGCGGAAGACCACGGGCATTCCGATCACGGCCACGGCCCCGCCTCCCTGCATGATTCGCATGGCCACCCGTTGCCGGCCGCGACGCATGTCCACGCCCACGGCACCGCCGGCGCGGTGGATGCTGCGCCCGCGCCCCTCCCGCACTGAGAAACGAGACTCTCCACATGGGCTCCTACCTCGCACCCCAGAAGCAGACGGAGAACGGCATCCGCGAGCGGTCCTACGTCCCGGAGCTGATCCGGGGACTGTCGATCACCGCCCGCCACTTCTTCCGCAACCTGTTCGGCACCCGGGACACCAACCCCCAGGTGCTGGACCGCAAGGGCCTCTCCCAGGTCAGCACCGTCTCCTATCCGGAGGAGAAGGTCGCCTACCCCGAGGGCTACCGCGGGCTGCACCGGCTGGTCCCGCGCGAAGACGGCAAGCCCCGCTGCGTGGCTTGCTACATGTGCGCCACCATCTGCCCGGCGCAGTGCATCTACATCGAGGCGGGGGAGTACGAGACCACCGACCCGGCCACCGAGTCGCGGGTGATCGAGAAGTTCCCCACCCAGTTCGTGATCGATCAGCTGCGCTGCATCGTCTGCGGCTTCTGCGTGGACGCCTGCCCCAAGGACGCGATCCGGATGGACACCTACACGCACACCCCGTCGGAGTACAACCGGCAGGGCTTCGTGTGGGACATCCCCAAGCTGCTCAAGGGCCCGGCGGTCTCCCACCCTTCCGATCCCTGGAACAAGCGCGAGGGTTCGGAGGCGCCGGAGCACGGCCACAAGGAGGCCCACGCCCGCATCGGCGACGGGCTGGTGCAGCTGAAGACGCCGCATGAGCTGGGGACCGGCAAGCACACCGTCTCCACCGATCAGCCGGTGCCGGTGATGAAGTTCTTCAAGTAGGGTCCGCAAAGGGGCGGCGCTCCCTCCCTGGGAGGCGCCGCCCCTTCGGCTGCTGGAGGGTGGGACCGGACCTGCTCGCCCGCTTGCTTCGCGTGCGGTGCTGCGACCGCGGCCGCCGCAGAACGCGAACCGGAGCCGGCACTCGCGGTATCCTCCGTCGCCACTTGCGGGACCCCTCTCCATGACGACGAAGAAGTACCGCCTCTCGGTGTGCAAGGGCCCAGACTGCAAGGGCAACGGCTCGGACGCCGTGTTCAAGGCCGCCCAGGAGGCGCTGGTGGAGGCTGGACTGGGCGCGCGCTGCAGCCTGGGCCGCGGCGGTTGCTACGGGCTGTGCCACCTGGGGGCCAACGTGATCGTCCGGGAGGACACCGGCCGCCCCAAGGATCCCTTCTCCCGTGAGGACTTCCAGCTGATGGGCTGGGAGGGCGAGACCCACTACGGGGCAATGACCCCCCAGCGGGTGCGCCAGGTGATCGCCGAACACATCGGCGGCGACCGGGTGGTCACCCCGCTGGTGGCCGACTCTTCGGACACCGAGACCGATACCCGGCTCCTGCGGACCCCCGGGCAGCTGTTGCCAAAGGGCTAGCCTTCAGCATTGTTGACTCCATAGGCTTTCACCATGCGACTGCCCTTCTTGTCCGCCTGCCCGGTGTGCGAGACACACGAAGCCCGTGAGGTGATCACCTTCCCTCAGCTCAAGTACGCGCGGTGTGTGACCTGCGGTCTCATCTACAAGAGCGAGCAGGTGGAACGCCTTGGCGTCGGATATGAGGCGGACTACTTCAAGAACAATCGAGCCAAGTATCTGGAGCGATGGAACCACCGCGTCCGGAAATGTCGTCGCCAGCTGCTCGCCTGCCTCGAATACGCCCCCCACGCCCACCGGATGCTCGATGTGGGGTGTTCCGCGGGCTACGTCCTGGAGGCGGGCAAGTCTCTGGGCCTCGAGGAGATGGGGTTGGACTACTCCCAGTTTGCCGTCGCGCTTTGCAGGGAACGTGGCTACCGAGCGGAAGTAGGTTCCCTGGAGAGCATGCCGTTTCCTGATAACTCCTTTGATGTCGTCACGCTGAAACACACGCTCGAGCACATCAAGAACCCGCTGGCTGGCCTGCGGGAGATCCAACGGGTGCTCAAACCGGGCGGCGTGGCGCTGATCGTTGTACCAGACGCGAACTACTTCAAGATCAGCGCCTGGCCCCGCCTTGCCCGAGCCTTCCGCCCAGAGAAGCGGGGGTGGCAACACCACACCTACTTCTATGGGGCCAACCTCGTGGACGCCTGCTCGCGAGTTGGGATGACGACGCTCAAGCGCAACAAGGCGGTCGTTCGGAAGCGGCTGGCAGAAGGGATCCGCGCCCCCTACGAAATCCTCCGGGGTTTCTACCTCCAGGCCTGGACCAAGGTCTGCGAGGTGCTGAGGCTGCGGCGCGAACTGTTCCACATCATCCGCAAGGAGGTGGAACTGCAAGAGCCAGCGAACCCCGTCGTGATCGGCCTCGCGCAGTCGGGGTGAGAGGGAGGCGCGGGGACTGCGCCGTTCAGGCCGCCGCCTGCTCGAACACCCCGTCCCACTCCGCCGGCGGAGGGAACTGCCCCAGCCGCAGGCAGCGTGCCACGTATACCGCGGCCACCGGGTCGTTGAACTCCTTCTGCAGCCGGGTGAACAGCGCCCCTGCCTCCGGAAACTGCCGCTGATGATAGGCCAGCATCGCCTGCTCGTGCAGCGGCAGCAGCCGCAGCTTCTCCTCCGGGACCTCATCCTTGCGGCCCACCAGCTCCAGCACCGCCCAGGGAAGTGACTTGCCCCGGACCCGCACCCGGTCCACCTCCCGGAACACGTAGGCGTCCGAGGCGGTCTTGGCGGTCCCCTCCCCCACCAGGATCCAGGTCCCCAGCTCCCGGTTGGCCCGCTCCAGCCGGGAGGCCAGGAGCACCGCGTCCCCCAGCACGGTGTACTTGCTCTGCAGCTCCGAGCCCATGTCCCCGGCCAGGACCTCGCCGCTGTTGATCCCGGCGCGGAAGTCGATCCGCTGCCCGTAGCGGTCCTCCCAGGCGCGCTGCTTTCTGGCCAGGGCCTCGCGCATCAGCAGCATCGACTCGCAGCCCAGGTGGGCGTGACGGTCGGTCCGCACCGGCGCGCCCCAGAACGCCATCAGGGTGTCCCCGGTGTACTCCACGTGCCCTCCGTGGCTGCGCACCACTGTGGTCATCTCGGTGAGGAAGTCGTTGAGCAACTGTACCAGCCGCTCCGGAGGCAGCTGCTCGGAGAGCCGGGTGAAGCCCTCGATGTCGCAGAAGGCGATGGTGGCCGGCCGGCGCTCCGGACGCATCAGCGACAGATCCCGGCTCACCTGGCGGGCCACCTCCGGGGAGATCGAACCTCCCAGCAGGGAGGTGATGAACTCGCGGATCCGCCGCTCGGTGCGCCGGGCGTAGGTGGTGGTGCCGAACACGGTGGCCGCCATCGCGATCAGCGGGGCCACCGTCGGGATCCACAGCCGGTCCTCCAGAAAGACGCTGCGTGCCAAGGACAGGTACGCGCCAGCCAACCCCAGCAGCAGCCCCAGGTACACCGCCGAGGCCAGCGGGGTGCGGGCCGAGGCGCCGAAGGTCAGCGCCACCAGCGCGCCCAAAAACGCCATCGCCAGCACCAGGATCGCCTCCAGCCTCGGCTCTGCCCGGCGGATCGCGTCCGAGCGCAGCACATTGGCCAGCACCTGGCCCGTCACCGCCGCGCGGGGGACCTGGCCCACCGGGGTGGAGAGGGACTCCCTCGAGTAGCCGGAGGTGTCGGCCAGCACGGTGATCCGCCCCTCCAGCTCGTTGCGGAACCGCTGGGGCAGCCCGCGCTGGCGATCCCGGGCGTTGACCAGCACCCGCCAGGCGGAGAGGTCCCGCTTGAGGGTGCCGCGGGCGTCGCGGCCGCTCTCCGCGGAGTCCCACCGGATCAGGCTGTAGCCGCTGGGGTCCACCGGCAGCGAGTACTTCTCCCCCACCCACAGTCGGCCCTCGGCGTAGCGGAGCGAGTCGGTGCGGGCCAGGCGCATCGCCGCTGCCAGGGGGGCCGACGGCAGCAGGTGCACCTCCCCCTCGCGCGGAGCGTAGCGGTACAGGTGGGCGTAGGTCCGCACAGCTCCGTCCACGTCCCGCGATGGATCCCCCACCCCGTACAGGCTGCGATCCCCCAGCAGCGGGGCCACCGGGTGGGCCAGGGCCCGGGCCAGCGGCAGCAGCGAGGGATCGATCCCCTCCACCTTCACCTCCGCCAGGGAGACCAGCAGGGAGAGTGGGGTGACCTCATAGGCCCGCTCGGTGGGGGACAGCTCGCGGACCTGGTAGGGGGTGGCCAGGCCCAAGGCGTGGCCCACCTCGTCCGCGTCGGACTCCGAGGCCAGCCCGGCCCAGACCTGGACCCGGTTCCGATCCGGGATCACGAACGCCGGACGGCGCGCGGCCAGGATCCGCCGCACCACCTCTTGGGCCTCCTGCGCCGAGTCGCGGCGCGCCACCTGCAGCAAGAACGGCCGCGGCGAGGACCCCACCCGCGGCTGGGAGGGCTCCACCGAGAAGGTCAGCAGCGACTGCTCCTGCACCCGGTCCAGCGCGGCGCGCAGGGCCAGATCGTCTGCCACCGGATCCGGCCCCTGGGGGCAGCCCAGCGCGCAGGTGCGCGGGCTCAAATCCAAAAAGCGCAGGTCGGAGATCACCAGCGGCGAACCTTCGTTCACCAGGCGTTCCATCACCTCCCCGATCAGCTGCCGGGGCCAGGGGTAGACGGCGACCGCGGCCAGCTCGTCCTTGCGGGCGCTGGCCAGCGTCTCGTCGTCAATCGCCACCACCACCACCTCGTCGGAGCGGGTGGAGGCCCGGCCCAGATCGCGGGCCCGCCAGTCGTAGGTCCAAAGCTCCAGCCGCTCCAACCCATTCTGGATCCGCTGGTGCAGCCGGGGCGCGTCGTCCGCGTCCTCGCGCACCCCCCGGGGGACCCGGAAGTACACCAGCAGCGCCACCGCCCCTCCGAAGAGGAGGGCCTGCAACAAGGAGAACCCCAGGGTGGCCAGGAACCGGCGACCTCGGGAGTGGGCGGGGAGATCTCGCAACGCGCCGGGAGAATACCCCTCCCTGCCCGGGGCCAGAAGGAGCGTATGCTGGGTGCGGGCCGGAGCTTTGGGGGTTCTATGCGCAAGTCGGTCGGGTTCCTGGCTGTCCTGGTAGTGGGCGTGGGGGCGTGCACCGGCGCCCGGCAACTGCTGGCCGAGCAGCTGATGGTGGCCACCCTGTTGGCCACCCCGGAGGTGTTCATCTCCGCCAGCGCCGCGGCCCCGGACGCCGGCCTCCCGGCGGATGCCGGCTACACCGTGCCCGCCCAGACCCTGGCCTTCGTCTACTTCGGGGTGCGAGACGCCGACGCGCTGGATCAGCCGCCCACCGCGATCAGCGACGCCACCATCACCGTGCGCCGGGACGGCGCCCCGGAGCTGACCTTGGAGAACCAGACCCAGGGCCGGTACGGGCTGACCAGCGCTGCCCAGCCGGAGCTGACCTACGTCTCCGGCGCCACCTACGAGTTCCGCGCCACCGCCGACGGCGAGGTCTACACCGCGGAGGTGGTGGAGGTCCCGCTGCAGGAGTCGATTGCAGCCTTCCACCCCGCCAAAGGCTATGTGGATCATCCCGCGGGCAGCGAGTTCGGGTTTGATCGCCCGGAGCCTCCCGCTCAGGTGGCGCGCCCGTTGGGGTTCGTCACCGTGCTCCCGCTGGGGGCTTCGGGAGAAACCGGCCAGCCCACCTACACCAACATCCCCGACCAGCCGCTGGAGTTCCTGCAGCTGGTGGCCCGGCCGGCCAACTGGAAGCAGACCCGGGTGGTGGTGCCCGGCTCCGCCTTCCCGGCCGCGGACACCGACTACCTGGTGGTCTTCCAGTCCGCCAAGCTGGGCGGCGCCAAGTCGGACAACCTGTTCCTGGGTTCGGCGATCGTGGCCGGCACCGCGGACGTGGCGGTGGTGCATACCCGCTGAAGGGGCTACTCGGAGGCCAGCTCCAGCTCCAGCCTGCCGCCCAGCTTGCACGCCAGCAGGTAGCCTGCGATCCGCTCCGACTCCTCCCGGGTGAGCACGTTGCGGAACCCGGCCCCGTCCTCCAGTTCCACCTCCATCACCGCTCCCCGCTGGAGCAGGCGGTAGAAGGCCGGGGGAGCCTCGCCCCGGGGCACCAGCACCGGCACAAAGCCCTTGATCGGCACCACCGGGGAGGCGCCCTCCACCACCGCGCGCAGGCCGGCGGCGTCCGGGCGGGTCTGCTCCGGGGTCACCCCCTCGTCCGGATACAGCGGCGCGGGGGGCAGCAGCAGCTGGTCGGTGGAGTCATCCAGCAGAAAGCCGTAGCGGGAGGGGATCTTCCCGCACAGCACGAACAACAGCAGGATCGCCGCGTCGTCGGAGAGCCGGTCCAGGTGCAGGATCCGCTGATCGCCCCCCAGCCGCCGCGGCACCATCCGCAGCGCCGGCCGGATGCGGGCCAGGGTCCGCTCCAGCCGCGCCACCACCGTCTGTCGCAGCTCGGTGAAGGTCTGGGCAAAGGCCGCCTCCTCCTCCCGGGAGCGATCCTCCAGCTGTTGGCGGGTCTTGGAG
>JALYOC010000124.1 GCA_030857095.1 Myxococcota bacterium
CAGCTTCACCTTCGGCACCAGCCGCAGGTCGCCCACCCCAGCGGGGGCGATGGCGGTGGTGGTCCCCCCCAGGCTCAGCCCCTCGGAGAGCTGGTAGCTGACCGGCAGCGCCATGCCGATCTCCAGCCGTTTCCCAGCAGGAAGGTGTCGGGTTCGGCCCCGGCGGTCGCCGCGATCCCGAGGAGGAGCAGTGAGGCGCCGCGCAGACGGAACGTCATGGGATCTCCAGCACCGTAGGGCGAACGAGCACAGGATAGTCCACCAGCCCACCCCCTTGGGGGAAAGTACCCAAGCATTCGGGCGGGGCCGGACGCAGTATGGAGTGGTAGGATAAGGATCTCACCCGCGTGCCGGGCGCGGACAGGCAGATGCAGGCAAGACGTCGCACAGCCATCGCCCTGGCCCTCTCCCTGGGCCTTCACGCCTTCCTGTGGTTCTGGGCGGCGCGCAGCCCTGCGCCCGCACCGCCTCCCTCTCCGCCCCCGGTGGCCCAGACGGTAGAGGTGGAGATCGGCCGGTGGATCACCGCCGAGGACCTGCCGGTACCCAGGTCGCAGCAAGCCGCGGTCCCGAGGCCTCCGGCCAGAGTGGTTCCCCCTCGCCCGGTCCTTCCCAGCCAGCCACCAGAGCCCTCCCCCTCCCCCGAGGAGCAGTTGGCCCAGGCGGCAGTCCCTCCGGCGGAGGCTCCCTCGGCGGACCCGGCGGAGGCTCCATCCGCGACCCCGGCGGAGGTTCCGTCCGCGGATCCGGCGGAGGCTCCATCCGCGACCCCGGCGGAGGTTTCCTCCTCGGACCCGGCGGAGGAGCCGTTGGCAAAGGCCCCGCCTCCTCTGTCCGGACCGGAGCCGTTGGCCACCGCCCCCCCGTCGTCAGCGCCCTCCCCGTCCACGCCGCAGGCCAACCCCATGGAGCAGGGCCCACCCGAGATTCCGGGTGAGCTGGCCGCGGACGTCCCCCGTCAGCTGCAGCCGGGCCTGAACCTGGAAGGCCCGGGGATCATCCCGGTGATCCCGGGAGTGGACGGGACCTCCCAGGCCAACCCCTACGCCTCCCTCTCCCAGGGGCGCACCCTGAGGAATGGCGAGGGCGAGGCCCCGGATGCGCAGGCGCTGGCGGAGATGAACGGGGAGAAGGCGCGCCGCAAGGTCCAGGCGATGGCCATCGACGACCTGGCGGCGATGCGGGTCCGCGGCGGGGTCGTGGACAGCTACTTCTCCGACATGCGCAAGGTGCTGCAAAAGGGCACCGAGAACCCGCCCAAGTTCACCGAGGGCGCGACCTTCGTGCACGACCTGCTCTCCGCCTGGGCCCCCGGCGCCTCCCAGTACGCGGCCTCCGGCAACCCCTATGGCCAGGGCAAGGTCGGCGAGGGTAGCCCCGAGCGGGCGATGCAGGATCCAATCAACGACGGCGCCTCCCGCCCCGGCAGCGCCGAGGCTGAGGTGGCCGCCCGGCGCGCCGCCACCGACCGGCTGCGCGAGTTCGCCGACGGTCGCTTCGGGGACGGGATCATCGCCCTGGTGGAGATCAAGCAGACCCGCGAGGGGGTGTTCGAGAAGGCGAACCTGGTCCGCTCCTCGGGGAACCGGCTCTTCGATCAGCACGTGATGAAGACCGCCCCCGACGCGATCAACCACCACGCCCCGCCCGCGCCCTCCCAGGGCGTGGGGCTGCACCCGGATGGAATCCGCACCGTGTGGGCCTTCGAGGGGCGGGTGATCTTCAAGCACAAGGTCAAGCGCGACCAGCTGACCGCGCGGGACTGGGCGGGGCTGGCCGGGATGCAGGCGCTGTCCGCGCTGACCAACAACTGGGTGCCGGGCGCGCTGGGCAACTTCGACGAGACCACCGGCGAGCTGGAGATCATCGATCTCACCAAGCCGCGCTTCGTGTGCAACGTGCGGCTGCTGCGGATCTACTGATCAGCCCCGGCGCACCACCGCCAGCGGCTGGGGGATCCAGTCCGGGTGCACCCCCAGCTTCTGCAGTTCCTGGTGCAGCGCCGGGGTCAGCAACATCACCGCTCCCTCGTTCCCGCCCGCCCGTTGCGCGTAGAGCCGGGCCTCGGAGCCGGCGCCCTGCAGCAGTCCGTCGGTGATCTCCAGCAGGCGCACCGAGACGATCCACCCGCTGCGCGCAGGATCGACTCCGGGGGTGAAGATCTCGAACCGCTGCCCATCCACCACCAGGTCGTAGCGCTGGGGGGTGCAGTCGCTGACCACCTCGCCCAGGAACACCCCCTCCAGCGAGAGCGCGTCCCTCATCGCCAGCAGGACCTGGTGCAGGTCACCCTCGGCCAGGCCCTCCGCGTCCGCCATGTAGATCCGGCGATCGGAAGTGGAGGGGGTCAGCTCCCCGTCCTCCAGCCAGTCCGCCTCCGGGATCCGCAGCCGCTGCAGGCTGTGCAGGACCTGATCGCGGACCACCGGGCGGGCGGCCTCGGAGACGTACTTGAACCAACCCAGCGCGCCTAGCCGCTCCATGGCGCGGGGCGCATCCAGCGCTGCACTCCGACGGAAGAGGCGGCGCAGGAACATTGGCGGTGACGCCTACGCCGCCTTGATCTTGGCGGTGGCGGCGGAGAGCGCGTACCAGGAGGTGCGGAAGGCCTTGAGTTCGCGCAGCCCGGCCGGATGACGGCCCAGCGCCGGAGCCACGGTGATCGGCAGGCCGATCTTCTTCTCGATCGCCTTGGCGGCGTTCAGCTCGCCCTTGCGCCGGTTCTCGCACTTCTCGCAGGTGGACTTGGGCAGCACCCGGTTCACCAACACCCGCTCCACCTGCAGCTTGCGCTCCTTGAGCCACTCCACCAGTCGTTCGGTCTTGGCCGCGGCCAGCTCCTCGCCGCGGGTGACCACCACGAAGCGGGACTCGTTGGGGGTGGCCAGGGCGTCCTCGAAGCGGCGCAGGTGCTTGAGCATGGTGCCGATCTCATCCGCCAGCTCCGCCAAACCCTTGGCGCGGTGCTTGGTGAGGACCGCGTGCACCTGGGTCAGCCAGGGCCGGGCCAGCTCCGGCAGCTCCGCCAGGCGCACGCTGCGGCCGGCCGGCATCGGGTCCACCACGATCCGCTTGAAGCGCTCCTGGATCAGCGCCTCGCTGAGCACGGTCAGCGGGGCCAGGTCCTCCAGCGCCGGCGGGGCGCAGTCCAGCAGGTGGCGGAACAGGTCCCGATCCGAGGCCAACTCGCCCACCTTGACGTCGGCGCCCAGCGCCTTGTCCGCCTTCTCCTTGAGCCGCTTCTTGAGCGAGGCGAACCAGCCCGCGGCGTCCAGTTCGCGGGCGTAGAGCCCCTTGGTGCCCTTCACCTGGGTCTCGGTGTCGGTCAGCCGGCTCTGCAGCACGTCAGAGAGCGAGTGCGCAGGATCGGTGGAGATCAACAACACCGGGCCCTCCTTCTCGGTCAGGGTCACCGCGGCGGCGGCGGCGCAGGAGCTCTTGCCCACCCCGCCATGCCCCACGAAGAAGATCAGCCGGGTCGGCGGCAGCGGCGGCGCGGCGATCGGCGGCATGGACGGGGCGCGGACCAGCGCCGGGGGACCCTCGGCGGCGGAGAACTCCAGCGCCTTGGTCTCCTTGAGGCTCTTCCACTCCTTGCCGAAGGCCTTCACCAGATCCAGCCCGCGGGGACCGGGCTCGCGGCGGGCCAGCAGGTGCACCGGGACGGCCTTGTCCAGCTGCTGGTACTTGCGCACGTGCGGGGCCTGCAGACCGCGGCGGCCGGCGCAGGCGGGGCAACCCTGCCCGTCCTCCACCTGGTTGACCACGATCTGGTGGACAGGGAAGCCCTTCTCCCGCAGCTGGGTGAAGAGGAAGCGGGTCTGCGCTTCGGGGACCGGCTCGGCCAGCGCGGTGAGGTGGATGGCGCAGCGGGCCGGATCCTTGAACAGGGCCAGCAGCCGATCCGCCTTGGCGACCAGCGGGTCCAGCGCGATCTCCGGAGGGGGCGCGGACTTCTTGGCCGGCTTCTCCGCCTGGCCCTTGATCAGCGCTGCCAGCCGGCGCAGCGCCACCGGGGCCTCCAGCAACCGCACCGTCTGGGCGGCGCCAGGGAGGTCCACCACGATCCGGTCGAAGCTCTTGTCCTCCAGCTGATCCAGCAGGGACAGCATCCCCACCAGCTCTTCGCAACCGGGCATTGCGGCGTCAAACAGCTTGCGGCGGTCGTCCTCGCCAAGCAGCGAGCCCTTCCCCACCGACTTGTCCAGCGCGCTCCGCAGCGCCTCAATGTAGGGGACCATCACCGGGGCGGGCTCGAACTCGGCGGCGAACAGGCCCCCGTTGCCCTTGCCCGGCAGCAGCCTGGTCGCCTTGGGGCCCAGCTTCTTCTTGAGCAGATCCGACTGCGACTTCACCGGGTCGGCAGTGACCAGAAGGATCTTCTCCTTCGGGAACTGCTCGGTCAGGTTAAGCGCGTGGGCCATCGCCAGCGTGCTCTTTCCCGCGCCGCCCTTGCCGGCGAAGAGGTGAAGAATTTGCGAGTCGGTCATGTCCCCGAGCCTTCCTTGGCGTCCGCCCCGCTGTGCGGTGGTCGCGTGCTTCGTGGTCACCGCGTATCGCCCCCCGACTACAGTGGCGGTTCCCCGAGGTGTGGCAGGCCGTTGTTCCGGCCGGTGAGGCTGCTGCGGAAGGGGTGTTCCCACAGTGCAATAAGGCGCCGGAGAATCCCTCTTTCAGAGGGGGAAAGTCAAGGTGTCACCAGGGGTTTGAGGCCCCCTGGCCGCTGGGCACCCGGTCAAATAACCCTGGAACTTCTTGGGGCAGAAACGATGCGGCCGGCCGGGAAAACCCGACCGGCCGCGGAAAGCCAGGGGACCCGGGTGGGGTCCTACCTGGTGACCTCCACCGGGCCGTCCTGGGGATCGGCTGGGACCTTGAGGGCCCCCGCCTTGCCCGCCGGAGCGCCGGGACGCTCGCCGCGGGCCTCGGCGGCGTAGCGGTTGAGCTTGTTGTAGAGGGTCTTCTCGCTGACCCCCAGGATCTCCGCGGTTCGGGCCTTGTTGCCCCCGTTCCGCTGGAGGCTGCCCAGGATGTACTCCTTCTCGATGGTGTCCAGGGTCAGCCCGTAGGGGACCTTGAAGGCCTGCCGTTCCGGCCCCTTGCCGGCCATGTCCGGCGGCAGCTGGTCCTTCTCGATCAGCTCCCCGTCGCACAGGATCACCGCGCGCTCCACCGCGTTGCGCAGCTCGCGGATGTTGCCCGGCCACTCGTAGCCCTTGAGGACCTCCAGCGCGTCAGGGGAGGCCCCGGAGACCTTCTTCCCCGACTCGGTGTTGAACTTGTCGATGAAGTGCTGGGCCAGCATCGGGATGTCCTCCTTGCGGTCGCGCAGGGGCGGCAGCCCGACCTGGAAGACGTTGAGGCGGAAGAACAGATCCTCGCGGAAGCGCTGGTTCTTGATCTCCTGCTTGAGGTCCCGGTTGGTGGCGCACAGCACCCGGACGTCCACGTCCAGCTCCGCCTTGCCACCCAGCCGGCGCAGCTTGCCCTCCTCCAGCACCCGCAGCAGCTTGGCCTGCAGCTCGATCGGGATCTCCCCCACCTCGTCCAGGAACAGGGTGCCGCCGTGGGCCAGCTCGAACACCCCCGGCCGGCGCTGATCGGCGCCGGTGAAGGCGCCGCGCTCGTGGCCGAAGATCTCCGACTCCATCAAGGTGGCGGGGATGGAGGCGCAGTTGATGGCGATGAAGGACTTGTCCCGGCGCGGGGAGAGGTTGTGGATAGAGCGGGCCACCACCTCCTTGCCGGTGCCGGACTCGCCGGAGATGGCCACCGAGGCCTTGGAGGGGGCCACCTTCTCGATCAGCTCGAACACCCGCCGCATCGCCACCGACTGGCCGATGAAGTCGTTGGAGCCCAGCTGCTTGATCCGCCGGCGCAGGCTCTGCACCTCGCGCAGGGTCTCCTTCTTCTCCAGCGCCCGCTCGATCACCACCTTGAGCCGCGCCGGATCCAGCGGCTTTTCGATGAAGTCGTAGGCGCCCTCGCGGATCGCCGCCACCGCCGCGTCGATGGTGCCGCGGCCGGTGAGGAACACCACCGGGCAGTCCGGCATGTCCTCCTTTAGCGCCCGCAACAGCCAGATCCCATCCGTCTCCGGCATCGCCAGATCGGACAGCACCACGTCCGGACGGAACTCGGCGGCGCGCTTGAGCGCCTCGTTCCCGTCCCCCGCGGTCTCCACCTTGTGGCCCCAACGTCCCAACATCTCGGCCAGGGCCTCGCAGGTGGCGCGTTCGTCATCCACCGCGAGAATTCGTGCGCTGCTCAAAGTCGACTCCTTGAAGAAAACCAGTTCGAAGTTGTGGGGGGGAAGCAGGTCGCCCGGGTCAGGCGCGGACCCCGAAGGTCAGTTGGAGGGTTCCACCGGAGGTGGCCAGGGGAAGGCCGAGGTCGGCGCACAGGCTGGAGATCGCCTCCAACGAATGGGGGAGCGGCTCGTGACTGCCCGGGGAGGGGTCGGAGAGGGTCAGCACCGCGTGGCCGCCCTGACGGGCCAGCACCACCGAGGTCTCCCCACCGCTGTCGGTGCGGGAGATGGCGCGCAGCAGCGCCTGGACCAGGAGCAGGTGCAGCAGTCCCGCGTCCTGGCAAGGACCGGTCAGCCCCTGCTCCAGCGTCACCTTCAGCTTCACCCGGCGGCGGCGGCTCTCATGCGCCACCACCTCCACCGCGGCTTGCACCAAATCCGAGAGGCCCTGCTCGCCGCGGGCCCCCAGCCGGGGGGTCATGAACTCGGAGAACTGCCGCAAGATCCCGTCCACCCGGAAGACCTGCTCGCGCATCGCCCGCAGGTTCTTGTCCTGGGTCTCGGGGATCTTCCCGTCGTCGTCCTTGAGCTTCTCGCCCAGGACCTCCAGGTTGATCGCCAGCGCGTTGAGTGGATTGCGCGCGTCATGCAGCAGGCTCTCCATCAGTCGGGAGACGGCCTGATAGGCGGCAGCGGCCACCGGCTCACGCAGGGGCGCGGGCGCGGCTGGCTCGGAGGAGGCCGGGGAGGCCTCCCGCACAGCTGTTGAGCTCAACAAGGAGATACTCCCAGGTCTGAAGAATCCCAACCCGCCGCCGCCCTGACGCCAGGCAGGATTTAGGGATCCACATCCCCGGCGTCAACCTCGCCCCGGTAAAGTTTTCGGTGTCTGGCTGTTTCTCTTGCAGCCATGAGCACTTACGGTCGTCGCACCCCTGTCCTCCACCAGACAGAGTGCGACATTGACGTCCGGCGGGGTCTGACCGTCCTGTCAGCCAGTGGACAGAGAGGCCCCGCCGCGGACCCAGGGGACTGACTTAATTTCAGCCGTGGGAGGCGGAGGACAGGGCCCCGGAGGCGCCAGGACCGAAGAGGTCGATCTTCAGCTTCTCGGCGAATTCGAAGATCCGCGGGTCCCGGTAGAACTCGCCGTAGACGATGCGGTTGCAGCCGGAGTTGGCGATCAGCTTGAAGCAGGGCCAGCAGGGGCTGGCGGTGGTGTAGATGGTGGCCCCGTCGATGGCGACCCCGTTCTTGGCGGCCTGGATGATCGCGTTGGCCTCGGCGTGCACGGTGGCCACGCAGTGCCCGTTCTCCATCATGTGCCCCACATCGTCGCAGTGGGGCAGCCCGCGGATCGATCCGTTGTAGCCGGTGGAGAGGATGGTGCGGTCGCGCACCAGCAGCGCCCCCACGTGCTTGCGATCACAGGTCGCGCGGCTGGCCACCTGGCGGGCAATGTCCATGAAGTACTGGTCCCAGGAACTGCGCTCGGTGTTCGACATGGGTCCTCCCGTGGAGGCCTGCGTCTAGCAGGATCGCCGGACCCTGGCACTGATCGTGCTGTGGCTGCCCGCGTTCAAGGGGGCCGGGCGAATGCAGGGGCGATTCTGGGTGGCGGGCGCGGTGATCGCCTACGGGTTGGTGGGGACGGGGATGAGCCTGGTGGGGTGCGCGGAGGCCCAGGCGGGGCAGCTGCGTCGGTCCGCCCTGCGGGAGGTGTCCGGCAAGGTGGCGTCGGTGGACGCGGCGCAGCGGCGGGTGGCCCTGGAGATCCGGGGGGTGCTGACCTCGTTCCGGATCGACGAGGGGACGGTGTTCTTCCTGCCGGGGCGGGTGGCCACCCTGGAGGATCTGACCGAGGGGTTGCCGGTGCGGGCGATCTACGAGCCGGGAGGCAGCCCGGCCCTCTTGCAGTGGCTGGAGCTGCTGGAGGCGCCGGGGCCGCAGGCGGGCAGCAGCCGCTGAGGGGGAAGCGTCCTGCCCGGGTTGGGAAAAGATCTTCTCCCCGGGACTAGCGGGGGACTAGCGGGCGGCCACCTTCTCCGGGGCGCCCTCCTCCAGGATCCAGCCCAGGTTCTTCTCCTGGAGGAAGGCCCGGATCTTGGGGGTGGGAGCAGCGAAGGTCTCCCCCGGCATCGGCACATCGAAGCTGACGTCCTCCTTGGCCACCGCGAAGGAGACCTTGGCGGTGCGGTAGCCCTCCACGATCGCCATCAACCGGCCGGTGGTGACCGAGTACACCCCGCCCCCGGAGGCGCCATAGCCGATGGCGGCGTCGGTCTTCAGCATCCGGGGCAGCCCCGTCTGGGGATCCCAATCCAGGTGGGCGATCATCCCTCCGGACAGCGAGATCGGCCGGCCGTAGGGGGCGGCGGCCACGATCACATCCTCGCCCAGCTCCAGCTCCTCGGCGGAGGCCAGCGGGGCGGCGGGCAGCACCAGCCCCTCCACCGAGACCACCCCCAGGTCCATCTGCGGCACCGTCCCCTGGGCCACCAGCCGGGCCGGGTACTCGGTGGACTCCCCCCGCCGATCGACCTTGATCGTGTAGCGCGGGGAGGAGAGCCCCTGGGGATCCACCACGTGGGCGTTGGTGATCACATAGGTCACCGGCGCCGCGCCCCGGTGGGAGACGGCCAGCACCACCCCCGACGCGGTGCGCTTGGCGCTCTCCCCCTCGTAGACCAGGACCCGCACGTTGTGGGCCAGCAGGCCGCGGATCACCTCCCGGCGGGAGGGCGGCTGCACCGGATGGGCGGCCAGTGCCACGGTGGGGGCAGGATCGATCCGCGCCGCGGCCGCCAGCGTGGGGCCGGGTGCCGTGGCGCAGCCGGCGGCGAGGATCAGCAGGGAGACGAGGACTGTGCGCGGGAGCAAGAGGGTCATCGGCGGGCAGCCCAACCGCCCCCGGGGCCGGAACCTTCCCCAGCGCCCTCCCCGCCCGGCTGCCTACCCGGCGTCGTGCTTGCGGCCCAGGAAGAGAATCGCATCCTTGGCGCAGTGCTCGCAGTAGCCAAAGCGGGTGGCCATGGTCTGCAGCGTCTGCTGGGCCTGGTCCCGCTCGCGGGAGAGCAGCGAGCCGCGCTCCTCGGAGAGGTACTTGAGGATGTTCTCGGTGTTCTTGGCCACCGCGCGGCGCCGCTCCTCGAAGAAGTGCGCCCGCAGCCGCTTGAAGTAGTCGGGGAACACCCGGGCGTAGTCCAGCCCGCCCTCCGGGTTGTCCAGCCGGTGGGCGCCGACGCTGGAGATCAACGCCCGGCGGAACTCACCGCTGTCCTCGCCCCGGGAGAGGATGATCGTCTCCAGCTCCGCCATCCGGGTCTCGTCCGGCTTCTCGTTCTCCCCGGTGACCCGGTTGCGGATCTTCTCCCCCTTCACCCAGTGGGAGACGTGGAAGATGTAGCGCTCGAACAGGTCCCGGTACTGGGCCTCGGAGACCAGGCCCATCGACTCGCGGACCTCCGAGTCCACCCGCTCCAGGTACCCGGCCTCGGCGGCCCGGACGAACTCCTCGTGGTCGTGGAAGCCGTCCACCACCTCCTGCTGGAGAAACTCATAGACGCTCTTGTCCCGGGTCAGCGTCTCCAACTCCTCCAGGACCGCCAACGGGTTGAGGCAGTGGTAGTCCGGGTTCTGGGCCGCGTTGAACAAGGCGGTCTTCACCTCCCGCGCCGAGGCCCCGCCGCGCCCCTCGTAGTTGGGGTAGGCGTCGGACTCCGCGTACAGCTCCTCCAGCCGCCGCCGCAGCTCCTTGGCCGGGCCGGTGGCCAGCCGGTCCGGCGGGGCGCCCTCCTCGTACAGGTGCAGCTTCTCCACCGGGGTCAGCGAGTCGATCAGCTCCCGGACCTCCGAGGGGAAGCGATCAGGGATGGGCTTTTTGAGCCGGGTGAGGGTGGCCCAGGTGGCCGCCACCTCGGTGACGTGGGGGGCGATGTGCTTGCCCACCGAGGTGGGGGTGACCGCGGCGTCGTAGATCTGCTTCTCCACCCGGTAGCGGCGCAGGTAGGGCACCCTCACCAGCTCGATCCGGCCCTTGAAGGAGGCGAAGTCCGGCAGCTCCTTGAAGGCCGCCAGGTGCTTCTCGTTGGAGGAGGCGATCAGGACCTCATCCAGCTGCAGCAGCATGTGCTCCAGCGGCACCTCCCCGGTCTCGGAGAAGCCCAGCAGGTACTTGAAGGCCTCCAGCGGCCGCTTGAGCAGATCCGAATATTCGATCAGCCCCCGGTTGGCGGTGACCAACGCCCCGTGGGCCTCGAACAGCACCGAGTTCTGCAGCGCCGCCGGCAGGTTGGCCTGGGACCGATCCAGGGAGATCGGGTGGTAGGCGGCGTCCACGCTCATCTGCGGTTCCACCGAGATCGTCCCCACCTGGTAGCGGCGGGAGATGTAGAAGCGCTCCACCTGCACGTGCCGCAACAGCTGCAGGTATTCGCCGCCGTTGGCCACCAGCAGCCCGGCGTAGACCTTGCGGCACTTGTGGCACAGCTCGCCGTTGAGCAGATAATCGGAGAGGACGAACTCCTGCCCCGCCTCGTCGGTGGGGGCCTGCTTGAGCGCCTGCTCCAGGAAGCGGGCGCGCTCCTCGCGGGGGATCACGAACAGCGGGTGGCAGCGCAGCTCGCAAGAGAGCCGGACCTCCACGTTCTCCACCCCCAGGTGGGCGTAGGTGGCCAGCTCCCCCCCGGCGGACTTCTCTCCAAAGCCGATCGACCCCTTCACCAGCTTGTCGGTGGGGAAGATCCAGTTGATCCGGTACAGCGCCCCCTGGGGCAGCGCGGAGTAGGCCTCCATGGCCCGCTTGAGGCCGTTGATCAGCGAGGACTTGGCGGACCCGTTGGGCCCGTGCAGCAGGATCAGCTTGTTGATCCGTCCGGAGCGGGTGAAGTTGCCCAGCAGCCGGTAGATGTCGTTCTGCACCTCCTCCTGCCCGGCCACCGCCCCCTCCCGATCCCCGTCCTTGAGGTCGAAGAGCTTGAAGCGGCGGATCTTCCCGCGCGGATGGGGGACCTGCTCGGTGCCGAAATGGTCCATCACCTCCCGCAGATACTGGGCTGCGTTGCGGGCCTGCCGGCGGGGGTCCTGCAGGAAGAGGTTGAGGTACTCCTCGTAGGAGAGGATGGACCGGTTCTTCACGAAGTCTGTCGACACCACATCGCCGATGACCTGAAGGTGCCGCTTGGCTTCCACGCACTCCTCCTCGCGAACTGTGTCCTCCATTCTGTGCCGGAACGGCCCGCGGTGCTCGCCTCAGTTGCCGCCGCGGCCGGATTGGCGCGGCGCAGGGTCGTCAAGCGAACGAGTCCGGACGCACCCCCGGCGCCCGGGACGCGGAGGTCCCGGACGGCGAGGCGTGAAACCGACTAGGACTGACGGCGACGGCGGCGCAGCGCCAGGGCCGCCAGTGCCAGGGCCGCCAGCGGCAACCCCACCCCACCGGCCACCGAGCAGCCCATCTGGGGCTCCGGCAGGATCGGATCGATGGGGGCGTTCCAGTTGGGATCCAGGGGCAGCCCGCCGTCCACCGGGTTGGGATCGGTGGGATCCGGATCGGTGGGATCCGGGTCCGGGTCCGGGGTGCCCGCATCGGTGACCGGATCGGGGGTGCCGGCGTCTGCGTCCTTGGGAGACCCGGCGTCCACCTCCTCGTCCGGAGGCACCACCGAGACCGGCTCCACGTCGGCGCGGGTCTCTCCCACGGTCATCCCGTCGTGGAAGACGATCCCATCGGGGGCAATGTCCGAGTTCCGGTACAGCCCCTGCTTGAGGTACACGCGGGAGTCGGTCATCAGGTAGGTCTTGGGGATCACCTGCTCACCGTCCAGCCACAGCTCCAGGAAGCCGACCTTGGCGTCCTTGGACCACTTGACGTGGAACAGGAACGACCGCCACTTGCCGCGCACCAGCGGGGCGCGCCAGATCACGTTCTGCCAGTTGGTGAGGTGCATCTCCTCGCCGTAGACGTCGAACTCGATCGGCGGGGAGCCGAAGTCCTCGTACTGGTGCCACTGGGTGAAGACCTGCCACTTCTTGGCGCTGGGGTAGCTCTCGTCGAAGTAGGTGTACCAGTGGTACCAGCGCTCGGCGCCCTCCGGCTGGTAGGTCACGTCCAGCAGCTCGTTGCGGTTGCCGCCGGAGTTGATCGGGTCGTCCCCCTGTTTGACCAGGGCGCGGACTGCGTACTTGCCCTGCTTGACCCGGGTGGTCTGCACCTGCAGCCGGTCCGGGGAGACCATCTGGGCCTTGGACCACTGGAGGATGTTGGCGGTTTCAAAGTCCCCCTTCCACAACACCTTGGCGCTCGCGGACATCGGCACACTCAGGACGAGTGCAAGGAAGAGGATGCTTCTGGTCATTCTGGGGGGCCCTTCGGCAAAGTGATGCGTTCGAGGGCGGAAAAACCTTTCGCGCGCCAAACAGCTTCCCGGGTTGACACCTTGCGGCAGGCGACCAGGGAGCAGTCCGACTGGGTGATTGCCCAGGTACGACCTTGATTCCCCGCGGATTGACTGGGGTACGACCGCCTCCCGCGCCTGCCTGTCATCCGCACGAGGGGACTGACCGGCGCCCAACTGCCCGCCTGCGTCTTTCGGGGCGATGATTTACCGACAAATTTCGGAGCGAGAGCCAGGCGCCGGCAGGAAACTGTCGTCCCCCCTGGAATTTGGCCCCCCGGTCTTTCGGGAGTGTCGGAAATGGTGCCCCGGCCGCCACTCATGCGATAAATCGAAGAGACGGAGCGCTCCGAGAGTCCTCGGACCCACCACCCAGGCGATGGCCAAAGAACCGATCATTGGTATCGATCTCGGAACCACGAATTCGTGCGCGGCCTACGTCGATGAGACGGGGACCGTGAAGCTGATCCCCTACAAGGGCGGCGAGTACACCATCCCCTCGATCTTCGCGATCGACGACAAGGGCAATGAGCTGATCGGCTACGAGGCCAAGCGCCAGTGGCAGCTGAACCCCAAGAACACAGTCTACGGTTCCAAGCGGCTGGTGGGGCGTTCTCCCAAGAGCGACGTGGTCGACCAGATGCGCAAGGTCGTCCAGTACAGCGTCCGCGCCGGCAAGAAGAACGACGTGGTCCTGGACGTGGGGAAGAAGGAGTTCTCCCTCCAGGAGATCAGCGCCAAGATCCTCAACAAGATCCGGGACGTCGCTTCCAACCACCTCAAGCACCCGGTGAAGCGGGCGGTGGTGACCGTCCCCGCCTACTTCAACGATCGCCAGCGGCAGACGGTGAAGGACGCCGGGAAGCTGATCGATCTGGAGGTGGTGCGGATCATCAACGAGCCCACCGCGGCGGCGCTGGCCTACGGGGTGGGACGCAACCTCACCCAGACGGTGGTGATCTACGACCTGGGCGGCGGGACCTTCGACGTCTCGATCGTGGAGATCCGCGACCGGGTGTTCGAGGTGAAGGCCACCGGCGGTGACATCTTCCTGGGCGGGATCGACTTCGACAACGCCCTGATCCAGTACGTGCTCAAGGACTTCGCCGGGAAGACTGGCATCGACCTGGCCACCGACCCGGTGGCGATGCAGCGGATCAAGGACCTGGCCGAACGCACCAAGTGCGATCTCTCCTCGCGGGAGGAGGTCCCCTTCAACATCCCGTTCATCACCATGACCCCGCAGGGCCAGCCGTTGAACATCGAGATGAAGTTCAACCGCAAGATCCTTGAACAGCTGACCGCGCCGTTCGTGGATCGCACCCTGCAGATGGTGGCCCGGGTGCTGGTGGACTCCGGACTCTCTACCCAGGACATCGACGAGGTGATGCTGGTCGGAGGGCAGACCCGGATGCCGATCGTGCAGGACCGGCTGACCAAGTTCTTCGGCAAGCTCCCCTCCAAGGGGGTGCACCCGGACGAGGCGGTAGCGATTGGCGCCGCCTGGTACGCGCACTCGCTGCAGGACGACACCAACCTGCGGATCCAGCTTTTGGACGTGATCCCGATGGCGATCGGGCTGGAGAAGGCGGGCGGGAAGTTCCACACCGTGTTCACCCGCAACGCCGCCATCCCCAACGCCAAGCAGCTGGTGGCCACCACCAGCTTCGACAACCAGACCGAGCTGGCAGTCCGCATCTTCCAGGGCGACCACGACGAGGTGCTGCACAACGAGCTGCTGGGGGAGTTCACCTTCTCCGGGATCCGTCAGGATCGCGCCGGCGCGGTCCAGGTGGCGATCACCTTCGACGTGAACGTGGAGGGGATCCTCACCATGCACGCGCAGGACCCGGCCACCGGCAAGGAGATGAAGACCACCGTCCGGGTGACCCAGTCCTAGCGGGTCCCTAGCCTGCCCGCTGGGTGTCCAACACCCGGCGGACCAGGGAGATCAGCTCGTCCAGTTCGAAGGGCTTGATCAACAGCGCGGTCCACTTGCGGTTCTCCTTGGGCAGCCCCATCGGCGCGGCCGTCATCAGGATCACCGGGATCTTCGCCAGCAGGCCCTTCTGCTCCATCGCTTCCAGCAGCTGGATCCCATCCATCACCGGCATCATGAAGTCCAACAGCAGCAGCGAGGGGTGGACCCGCTCCAGCACCTCCAGCGCCTGGCGCCCGTTGCGGGCGGAGACGATGGGATAGCCCTCCATCCCCAGGATGTCCGAGAGCGACTCCACCAGGGAGTACTCGTCGTCCACGATCAGGATCGTCTCGCCCACGATCACTTCCCCGGCCTGCGCTGGTGCGCGAGGACCTTCGGTTTGCCCTTAGGTCCGCGGGGGGGGACCTGACGCTCCACCAGCCCGCCCACCATGGTGCGCTCGGGCCGGACGGTGTCGTCGTTGGGGCCGCTGGTCTGGATCCGCACCGCGTCTACTTGCCATGAAACTTCCAGCTGCCGGTTGGAGAATCCGCCGGCTGCGTGAAATCGGACGTCCATCCGCATCACCGGGCCCAGGTGGACGGGGTGGATGTGCCACGCTCCCCCTTTTCCGCCCAGGAGGCGCGCTTGACACTCTCGCTCCACTCCCCCGCCTTCCCCCACCAGGGAGAGATCCCCCGCAACCACACCTGTGAGGGGCACAACGTCTCCCCGCCGCTGGAGTGGGACGGGGTGCGCGCCCCGGCCAAGAGCCTGGTGCTGATCGTGGACGATCCGGACGCGCCGGATCCGGAGGCCCCGGATCACACCTGGGTGCATTGGGTCCTCTACAATCTCCCGGTGACCGAGACCGGACTGCCGGAGGGGGTGACCCCCGAGCGCCTCCCCAAGGGGACCCGGGAGGGCCTCAACGACTGGAAGAAGACCGGCTACGGCGGCCCCTGCCCGCCGATTGGCAAGCACCGCTACTTCCACAAGCTCTACGCGCTGGACGTGGTGCTGGACGATCTGAAGAAGCCCACCTGCGCGCAGTTGGAGAAGGCGATGGAGGGCCACATCGTGGCGCAGACCGAGCTGATCGGCACCTACCACAAGCTGGGCCACCACCATCAGAAGCACCCCCCGAAGGCGAAGTAGGGAGGGCCCGCAAAACAAAGGGCCCGCCGAAGCGGGCCCGATGCACCGGAGGACTACCGAAGCCTCAGTAGTTCTCGTGCGCCAGCGACTCGAAGATCCGGGGATCGTTGACCGCCATCACCTTCTTGCGCGCCAAGAGGAAGCTGAACACCGCCAGGAACACTCCCACCATCCCGAACAGGGCGGCGAAGTCCATCCAACTCACCGCCAGGTGGGGTTCGGCGTGACCGCCCCCGTGGTGCATCCCGTAGTTGGGGAGGATCAGCCAGTACAGGTCCACCAGGTGGACCAGCAGCGTCCAGATCGCGGCCACCGCCAGCAGCACCCGGCGGCGCTTGATCTGCCGGGAGAGCAGGAAAAAGAACGGCAGCGCGAAGTTCAGGATCGGCAGCGCGTAGGAGATCCACTGCCAGCCGCCGTGCATGCGCACCAGGTAGAACTCGGTCTCCTCCGGGATGTTCGCGTACCAGATCAGGACGAACTGGCTAAAGGCGATGTAGGCCCAGAACACTGTGAAGCCGAAGGTGTACTTGCCCAGGTCGTGGAAGTGCTCGGCGGTGACCGACTTGAGCACCCCGGCCTTCTGCAGCCCCATCACCACCAGGATGGTGAAGGCGTAGAAGGACAGGATCGACCGGGCGAACAGGTACACCCCGAAGATGGTGGAGTACCAGTGCGGCTGCAGCGACATCAGCCAGTCGATGGCCGCGAAGCTGGAGGTCAGCGCGAAGAGCAGGATCCCGGGGGCGGACAGCCGCCACATCTTGTGGGTCAGCGCGGTGCGCCCCTCCAGGGAGGGCTCGCTGTCCTGACGGGTGGACCACCGGTAGAGCAGGTAGGAGAACACCGACCAGAGCGCGAAGTAGAAGATCGCCCGGCCGAAGAAGAAGCCGTCGCCCAGGAACCAGCGCTTCTTCTCCAGGATCGCGTCGGTCTCGTGCGACCACGGGTAGAGCGAGTGGTAGCCGAGGGTGGCGATCGGGATCCACAACAGCGCGAAGAGGGGCAGCGTCACCGCCGCCGTCTCCCCCACCCGGCGGATCGCCGCCGACCAGCCGGACCGGGCCAGGTGTTCGATCATCACCCAGGCCCAGGCACCGAGCGCGATGCTGAGGCAGGCGTAGAACGCCCAGAGGTAGCTGAACATCGCGCGCTCGCGGTGTTCGCCAAGGGCCATGGCCAGGGTGGCGCCCAGGCCCACCACCGCCAGCACCCCACCGATCAGTGGCAGCTTCGCCCACAGGCTGGTGCGCGGCAGGTCGATGTCGGTCGGCGCAGTGTGTTCGTGATGCACGTGGTCGCTCCGGCTCGCTCGCTCTTACTTGAGCGACTGGATGTAGAGGATGAGGCTTTGGAGTTCGATCTCGGAACCCGCGAACGGAGGCATGGCCGGGGGATACCCGTTCACGATCTTCGCCATCGGGTTCACCATCGACTCGGTGAGGTAGGCGTCGTCCACGGTGACCGTGCCGGCGCTGGTCTCCTCGGTCTTTCCGTAGAGGCCCTTGACGGTCGGTCCCACCAGCCGGCTGCCGTCCAGGCTGTGGCAGGCGTTGCAGGCGCGGGCGGTGAACAGGGCCTTGCCGTGCTCGGCGGACGCGGTGGCCACTGCGGCCACCACCACCCCCTTGACACCCTCCTGGGGCAGCTGCTGGAGGTCACGGATCGCGGCCACGATTGCCCAGCGGTCCCGGACCGGGATCTGGTGGGCGTAGGCAGGCATGTTGTTGTTGTTCACCCCGTGGGTGATCGCCGCGTAGATCTGGCCATTGGGGATGGTCTTGACCCGATCGGTGTTCCAGGCCGGGGCGGGCACCAGCAGGCCCCGGGTCGGATCCACCTTGGCCAAGGTCGAGACCGGCCCCTCGCCGTTGCCGTCCGGGCCGTGGCAGGGAGCGCAGTAGATGTTGGCGCGCAGGCGGCCGTGGGCCACCACGCCCTCGGCCAGCTGGCCGTCGCCGGGCAGGGAACCCTGGGCCTTGAGCTGCGAGGGAAGGTTGACGGTGACCTCACCGGAGGGGTCCTTGCCCTCGGTGAACAGCGCGTCGTCCAGGAACTGGCCCTGGGCCACGGTGCCCTCGGGCGGGGCCTGCATCACCCGGCCATCGGGGAACAGCCCGCTGGTGTCCTTGCGGTAGGCCTTCCCCTTCTCCTGGGTGTCCATGTTGGGCACCAGGTGGACGGGGGGAGACTGGGACTCGCCGCCCCGACAGGCGGAGACGGAGGCCAGCAACAGGACTGCGGGAATCAGCCGAACGGTCCTCACTTGACCAGCTCCTCGAAGTGGGAAGCCCCGGCCTGGGTGAGCAGGCTGCGGGTCCGCTCGAGGTCGAACACCGGGTCCGAGGCCTCGATCAGCACAAAGAATTTGTCATCGGTGACCCGCTCGAAGGCGGCCGACGCAAAGGCGGGATGGTTGAACCGGGGCAGCCCATTGAGCACCCAGTTGCCGAAGAAGGCCGCCAGACACCCGGAGAGCACAGTGATTTCGTACCAGATGGGGACGAAGGCCGGCAGGGAGAACAGCGGCTTGCCACCGGTGATGAACGGGTTGGCCACCCCGGCCACCCAGATCTCGAAGGCCAGGATGGAGGCGCTGCCCATCAAGGCGGACACCAGCACCACCCAGGGGAGGATGGTGGGCTTGATCGCCATCACCTTGTCCAGTCCGTGGACCGGAAACGGTGAGCACACGTCCCACTGGGTGTAGCCGGCCTCGCGGACCTTCTCCGCCGCGTGGAACACAGTCTGGGTGTTCTCGTACTGCGCCAGCACGCCCCAGCGGGTGGTCGGCGAGGCTTGTGTGGTTTGGGTCGCCATGGGTCAGTGCCCCGCCCCGGTCCCGGCGTGGCCGCCGTGCCCCGCCCAGTGCGGGTCGGCCTGCGGCATCACCGCCTTGACCTCCGACATGGCGATCACCGGGAAGAACCGGATGAAGAGGAAGAAGAAGAAGAAGAAGAGTCCGAAGGTCCCGGCCAGGAAATAGACCTCGGTCACCGGGACGAAGTAGTCCCAGGAGGAGACCAGAAAGTCGCGGTGCAGGGAGGAGACGGTGATCACGAACCGCTCGAACCACATGCCGATGTTCACGAAGAACGAGAGCACGAAGGTCCAGACCACGCTGGTGCGGATCTTCCGGAACCAGAACAGCTGCGGGGTGAGCACGTTGCAGCTGACCATGATCCAGTACGCCCACCAGTACGGCCCAAAGGCGCGGTTGATGAAGGCGAAGCCCTCGTAGTCATTCCCCGAGTACGCGGCCACGAAGAACTCCATCGCGTACGCGTAGCCGACCATGGTGCCGGTCACGAGGATGATCTTGTTCATGTTCTCGATGTGCTTGACGGTGACGATGTCCTTGAGCCCCAGCCACTTGCGGGCGGGGATCATCAGCGTCAGCACCATCGCGAACCCGGAGAAGATCGCGCCGGCCACGAAGTACGGCGGGAAGATCGTGGTGTGCCACCCAGGGACCTGGGAGACGGCGAAGTCGAAGGAGACGATGGTGTGCACCGAGAGCACCAGCGGCGCGGAGAAGGCCGCCAGGATCTGGTACGCCTTCTCGTAGACCATCCAGTGGCGCATCGACCCGCGCCAGCCCATGGCCAGGACCCCGTAGAACATCCGGCGCCACTTCACCCGGGCGCGGTCGCGCAGGGTGGCGAAGTCCGGAACCAGGCCGGTGAACCAGAACAGCAGCGACACCAGCAGGTAGGTGTTCACCGCGAAGACGTCCCAGGCCAGCGGGGAGCGGAAGTTCGGCCACAGCCCCATCTGGTTGGGGATGGGGAAAAGCCAGTAGTCCAGCCACACCCGGCCGGTGTGCAACCCGACGCAGGCGGAGGCGGCGAGGACGGCGAAGATGGTCATCGCCTCCGCGTAGCGGTTGATCGAGGTCCGCCACTTCTGGCGGAACAGGTAGAGGATGGCCGAGATCAGCGTGCCGGCGTGGCCGATGCCCACCCAGAACACGAAGTTGACGATGTCCCAGGCCCAGCCCACCGGGTTGTTGTTGCCCCAGATGCCGGGCCCCACCCAGATCAGGTAGCCGACGTAGAGCTGGAAGAACCCGAACAGGGTGCCGGAGAGCGCGATCGCCACCTTGAGACCGGTGGGGGTCTTCTTGATCTCGGTCTCGTTGACCTTGCAGACGATCTCGGTGATCGAGTGGAAGTCATGCGGGCCGCGGACCAGCACCTCCCGCCCGGTGACCAGCTCTTGGAGGACGACGTCCCCGCGAACGTTCGGATCGTCGGGGAGGGTGATGGCCGGAGCCAGGGGAGTGGAGGCCATCTAGGCGAGCTCCTCGTTCTCGTTCTTCACGCGCGCCAGGTAGGTGGTGCGCGGACGGGTGTTCAGTTCCTGGAGCATCTCGTAGTTACGCGGGCTGACCTTCAGCTGATGCACCCGGGACTGGGGATCGTTGATGTTGCCGAAGCTGATCGCCTGGGTGGGGCAGGCCTGGGCGCAGGCCGGGACCACCGCACCGTCCGGCAGCGCATTGCGATCCAGCCCGGCGCGCTTGGCGGCGATCTTCGCCTCGTCGATCCGCTGGGTGCAGTAGGTGCACTTCTCCATCACCCCGCGGTAGCGCACGGTGACGTCCGGGTTGCGCTGCAGCTTGAGGGACTTCCAGCGCTCGGTGGACTCGGGGTCCACGTACAGGTCTCCGGTCTTGGAGTAGTCCAGGTAGTTGAAGCGGCGGACCTTGTACGGGCAGTTGTTGTTGCAGTACCGGGTGCCGATGCACCGGTTGTAGGCCATGGTGTTGAGGCCTTCGTCGTCGTGGACGGTGGCCGCCACCGGGCACACCGGCTCGCAGGGGGCGTTCTCGCAGTGCATGCAGGGCACCGGCTGGTGCGCCGCCTGCGGGTTGTCGATGTCGCCCTGGTAGTAGCGATCCACCCGCAGCCAGTGCAGCTCGCGGCCCAACAGCACCTGATCGCGGCCCACGGTGGGGATGTTGTTCTCGGCGATGCAGGCCACCGCGCAGGCGTTGCAGCCGATGCAGGTGGAGAGATCGATGGCCATCCCCCACTGCTGTCCGGCGTAGTGCACCGCGGAGTGCGGCTGGATCGGCGTCGAGGGCCGGGCCCGGTCGTCGTTGGGGGTCTTGAGCTGCACCAGGTTGGCGGGGAGCTCCCCCTGGTGGGCGAAGGAGAAGTCGCCCCTGGCCACCTGGTCCGCCTCGCCGCTGCGCAGCAGCGGCCGGGTGCCCAGCCCCAGCGCCCGGTCCGGGCCCTGGATGGCGGACATCTGCACGAAGGTCAGCTGCTTGAAGGGATCGGCGGGGACGCTGAAGTGGTCCTGGGTGGAGCACAGCCCCACCGTCTTGCCGGTCTTCTTCAGGGTCACCCCCTGCACCACCCCGGTGGAGTCCACCAGGATCGGGTTGACCGAGACGCCAATCCCGGAGGCCACCCCTCCGGTGGTCCGGCCGTAGCCCTTGGCGATGGCCAGGGTGTGCTTGGCCATCCCGGGGAGCACGAACACCGGGGCCTGGATGCTGCGGCCCCCGGCGGTCAGCTCCACCACGTCCGCCCGGTAGGCGTTGTCCGAGACCTTGCTGCCGATCTCCAGTTCGTGGGCCAGCGCCGGGGACATCAACAGCGCGTTGTCCCAGGACAGCTTGGTCATCGAGTCCGGCAGCTCCATCAGCCAGGACACGTTGGAGAGCCGGCCGTCCTGCAGCTGGCCGTTGAGGGCCACCAGCTCCAGGGCGTCCTTGGAGGGAGCGGCGGACTTCATCCCTCCCAACGCGGAGGCGATTGCCGCGGTGTTCACCGCCGGAGCGGGAGTTCTGGCGCGGGTGCTGTTGGCCACCACGCCGTCGGTCAGCGCGGTCATCCAGGCCCGGGCGTCCGCCAGCGCGGCGCCGGTGCCCCGGTGGGTCTCCTCCACCAGCTTGCGGTCCGCCTTCTCCGGGTGCCCGGTCAGCTGGGCCAGCAGGGAGGTGGTGGGCCGGGCGCCGAAGATCGGGAAGATCAGCGGCTGGACGATGGAGACGGTGCCGTCCCAGGCCACCGCGTCACCCCAGGACTCCAGGAAGTGGGTGGTGGGGACGTGCCAGTGGGCCTTGGCCGCGGTCTCCTCCGGGAGCACCGCGCCGTGGATCACCGTCTGGGCCTTGGCCAGCGCGTCAGCAAAGCCCAGCGCGCCGGGGGCGGTGTAGACGGGGTTGGCGTCCAGCACCACCAGGGTCTGCACGCTGCCGGCGTTGAGGCCGGCGACCAGCTCCGAGAGCTGCTCGATGCCGGAGCGGGAGGCGGTGCCCTCCGCCCCGCGGCTGACGCTCAGCGCGCCGGTGCCGCCCGCGCCCAGCGCGGTCTCGATTCCCAGGCCCAGCGCCTGGACGGCGGCGGGCTGACGCTCGCCCACGAACAGGGCCACGTTGCCCCCGGCGGCGGCCAGATCCTTGGCCACCGCGGCCACGAACTTCTCGGTGCCCTCGGGGGCCTTGGCGCCCTGGGCCAGCTCACCCAGCGCCAGCCCGTGCTTGGAGGCCAACTCGCCGGCGATGGCGCGCAGCAGGGCCAGGCCCTCTCCGCTGGCCACCCGCACCCGGTGGTCGGCGTTGGCGCCGGTGGGGGAGAACACCCCCTCCGCCACGTACAGCCGATTCATCTTCGCCGCGTCCTGGGCGGTGAGCAGTGCCCGGTGCTTGGCGTACTGGCGCGAGTGCCGGAGGTGATCCGGACCTTCGATCAGCCAGTTGGAGTCCAGGGCCAGGATGGTCTGGACGTTGGTCAGGTCCCGGTGGACCCGCGCGCCCGGCCCGAAGGCCAGCTCCGCCGCGGCGGTGGCCCCATCTGAAGCCAGCGGATCCCAGCGGTAGAACTTCGCCTGGGGGAAGGAGGCCCGGGCCACGGTCAACATGCGGGCCACGGTGGGGCTCTGCTCGTCCTCCACCAGGAAGGCCAGCCCGGCGCCGCCGGCGGCCTTCAGCTTGCTGAAGTGATCGTTGGCGAACGCATCCCACACATCCCAGCCGACCTTCTTGCCGCCCTGCAGCGGGCCGCGGGCGCGGTCCGGATCATAGAGGCGGACCACCTCCGCCTGGGCCCAGACATCCGAGCTGCCCAGCGAGGAGGGATGCTTGGGGTTGCCTTCGATCTTGGTGGGGCGTCCGGTGTGGGACTCCACGATCAGGCCCACCGCGCCCTCGGCGCGGGGCACGGCGGTGGCGTACATCAGCCGCACGCCGGGGATCAGCTGTTCGGGGGCCCTGGTGAAGGGGAGGATCTCCTCCTCCGGCCGGCGGACACAGGCCACCGCGGTGAGCAGGGAGGCGGCGCCGGCCATCTTCAGCACGTCGCGGCGGCGGACTCCCGCGGCCTCGGGCTCGGAGATCCCTTGCGGGAACTCGTCGAACTTCTCGCTGTGGGTCAGCGCCCCATCCTTGTGCTCGAAGGAGCGCCAATGGGTGGGAGCCTGGTTCAGCTTGTCGCCCAGCGGGGCGTAGGGATCCTTCTGGTTGGACATTACTTTCCTCGAAGGTTCAGCGGTGGCAGCCGCTGCAGCCGGCGGTGGCAGTGGTGACGGGGGTGCCGTCGGCCAGGATCAGGTGAACCTGGGTGACGCTGCCGGGGGGCTGGAGGGTGGAGGCAATCTTGGCCGCGCGATCACGCCAGGCGGGGGTGGGCACCCAGCCCATCTTGGTGATCTCCGAGATGGGGCGGATCTTGGGGGCGGGGTCGTTGTGGCAGTCGATGCACCAGGACATGGACAATGGCGCCACCTGCTTGACGCCGGCCTCGTCAAACGTATCCACCCGGCCGTGGCAGGACTCGCAGCCGATCGCAGCGCGGTTCTCGTCCAACCCGAAGCCCATGTGGGCGCTGTGATCGAAGTACACGTAGTCCGGAGACTTGTGCACCCGGATCCAGGGGATGGGCGTGCCCTTCTCCCAGCTCTCGCGGACCGCGGCCAGTTTGGGCGAGTCCTTGCGCACCTGGCTGTGGCAGTTCATGCAGGTCTGGGTGGGCGGGACGCCGGCGTACGGCCCCTGCTCCACGTAGTTGTGGCAGTAGCGGCAGTCCATGCCCAGGTCGCCCACGTGCAGCTTGTGGCTGTACGGGACAGGCTGAACCGGCCGGTAACCAACGTCCGTGTTCCAGGGCGAACCCCAGTAGTACACGGCGAAAATGAGGGTCCCTAGTCCCACCAGCAGAGCCAGCAGGACGTAGCGAGGCGCCTCGTTCGACCAACGGGGGAAGATCTGGGCCATTGCGCGGTGGGCGGGTTATTGGAATTCCGAAGCGCACACAAGATTTTTCCGGCGGCACTTGCCGAAGATCATTCGCTGGCTTCTTCGGCCCATCAGGGTTGGAGGCCCGTCCAGGCGCTTGGCTGGCCCCGCGTCCGCTTGCAGAAAGGTCCCCCCCGACCGTCCGGTCCGCCGGGCAGGATCCGCTGGGCGGACGTGCGCCGGGCGTTCGCCGACACCAACTTGACCAAGGAGGTGTTCGTAAGTTGGAGACCCCGACCGGCGAAGAGGCGGAGGATCGTGGGGCGCTCCCCCCCACCGAGCTTGCCCTCCGCGCCAGTCTGTCGCTGCTGCCAGTGGGGGTGTTGACCCTCTCCACCCTGGGCACGGTGCTGCTGGCGGAAGGGGGCGTCTTCCCCCGGATGGGGCTGATCGCCGCCAGCCTGATCGGCAGCCAGGTGAAGGACGGTCCCCTCCCCCGGTGGTTCCAGGACGCGGCGCAGAGAGCCATTTCTGGAGAGGAGATCTCGGTCCGGGGAGAGGGAGGCGAAGGACGGACCTTCGAGGCCTCCCTGCGGCCGGTGCGTGACCGCGGGGGCGAGCTGACCTGGGTGGTGGCTTCGGTGCAGGAGCTCAGTCCGGTGGCGCACCGCGCTGGCGAGCGGCGGGAGGCCCGGCTGCGTAAGGAGTTCGAGGAGCTGGCCGACCTGACCTGTGGCTTGCTGTGGGAGGCAACCGTCTCCCCGCTGCGGTTCACTCACGTCAACCGCGAGGCGGTGAGGTTGTTGGGGTTCAAGGAGGAGGACTGGTACCAGCCGGGGTTCTGGGAGGGACGGATCCACCCCGACGATCGCAAAGAGGCGGTCCGCGCCTGCGCGGAGGCGGTGAGCAAGCGCAGGCCGCACGAGTTGGAGTACCGGATGGTGGCGGCCGACGGGCGGGTGATCTGGGTGCGGGACTTCGTGGCGGCAGCGGTGGAGCGGGAACACCGGACCCGGCTGCGCGGAGTGATGGTGGACATCACCCCGCTCAAGGGACTGCTGGAGGAGGCGCGACTGGCCCGGCGGAGCGCGGAACGATCCGCCCGGCGCGCCTCCTTCCTCTCCCAGGCCAGCCGCAAGCTGGCCGGTTCGCTGGACTTCACCACCACCATGCAGACCATCAGCCAGGTGGCCATCCCCCGGTTCACCGACGCCTGCGCGCTGTTCTTGCTGGAGGGAGGGAACTTAAAGCAGGTGGTGGCCGCGCACCGGGATCCTTCGATCAAGCGAACCATGGATCAGCTGTTTGGGCGCTATCCGCCCGATCCCACCGCCCGGGTGGGGATGGGACACGTGGCTCGAAGCGGAGAGAGCTTCCTGTTCGAGGAGGTCCCCGACTCCTTGCTGCGGCGGCTGGCGCGAACTCCCGAACACCTGCAGCTGCTGCGCAGTCTGAAGATGAAGTCCTATCTGGCGGTCCCCCTGGAGGCGCACGGTTCGGTGCTGGGGGTGCTGGCGTGCGCCACCGTGCGGCGCCGGCGGTTCGACGCCTCCGATCTTCGGACCGCCGAGGAGTTGGGGAGGCGAAGCGCGGCGGCCCTGGAGCACGCCCGGCTGTTCCGGCAGGCGCGCAAGGCGGTCCAGCTCCGGGAGGACTTCCTGACGATCGCCGCCCACGAGCTGCGCACCCCGCTGACCCCGTTGAAGATCCTGCTGGGGTCGCTGGAGTCGCGGCTGACCCAAGGCGGGCCCCCGCCCCTCTCCCTGGTCCGGCGCGCGCAGCGCAGCGTGGGTCGGCTGACCGCCCTGGTCAACGATCTGCTGGACGTCACCCAACTGGTGGAGGGCCGGCTGGAGCTGCACCCCGAACCGATCTCCCTGGGGGAGCTGCTGGGAGAGTTGGTGGAGGACTACCAGGTGGGGGATCCCACCCACCGCTTCGAGACGGAGGGGCTGGCCCAGTCGCTGAATATTCGCGCCGACCCCGGACGGATCGTCCAGGTGGTGGCCAACCTGCTGGACAACGCCATCAAGTACAGCCCGGAGGGCTCACGGGTCCGGGTCTCGCTGTGGCCGCAGGGGCAGGAGGCGGTGTTCTCGGTCAGTGATCAGGGGATCGGCATCCCCCCCGGGCAGCAGGTGGAGATCTTCGGCCGCTTCTCCAAGGCCACCACCGCGCCGATCACCCGCTACGGAGGCCTGGGGCTGGGGCTATACATCTGCAAGACGGTGGTGGAACGCCACGGGGGGCGGATCTGGGTGGACAGCGTGGAGGGCCAGGGAGCGACCTTCTCTGTGTCCCTGCCGCTGGCCGACGGCGCAGTCGATCAGGGGTTGGGGCCGTAACGGGCCAACATCACCGCGGCGTTGATCACGTTTCCCTTGCCCAGCTCATCCTCCGGCCAGAACCCGCGCACCGCCCCGTGCTGATCCACCAGGGCGAAGCGGGGCGTCTGGGCCAGCGCCCGGGCACCGGAGGGTGGGGGCAGCCCGGTCTGGCGGGAGAGTCCCTCCAGGAAGCCCTGGGCCAGTGATTCCAGCTGGGCCGGTGGACCGGTGACCACCGTCCAGGCCGGGTATCCGGAGACCGGCAGCTCCTCAGCCGTCCCCCCCTCCGCGGAGGGAAGGACCACCGTCACCAGGCGGATGACCTCCGCGTGCTTGGCCACGTGGGGGGCCACCTCGGAGAGCGGCAGCGACTGACGGCAGGGACAGACGCAGAAGGAGGCGATCCACACCTTCCCGCTCAACGCGGTGGAGCCCACCGTCCCCCCGGCACCGGTGCGCAGCTCCCAGGGGGCCAGGGTGGCCAGCGGATCGGGGGCGCGCAGTGACTTGCGCTGCAGGAAAGGCAGGATCGTCAGCAGGGTGATCCCCACCAGGAACCCCAGGAAGAAGGGGTTCTTCCAGAAGGGGCGCCGCGGAGGAGGCGAGGGATCCGCGGACGGCTGGCTCACCGCGGGTCGCCCTCGGCGGAGGCGGTCGCGGAGGCCTCCCGCTCGGACTTCTTGATCCGGTGGACCACGAACGCGGCCACCCCGAAGATCAACGCCAGCGGGGTCAGGGACATGAAGGCGGTCATCGCCACGTAGGTGGCGTTGACCTCTTCGCTCTTGGCCTGACCGCACACCGGGCAGGCCAGGGCCTGCGCTCCCCACACCGCCAGCAGCAAGAGCAGCGAACGAACCGTGTTGGAGAGGAGGGCGGGCATCGCGCGGGCTAGAAGTAGACCCGGAAGTAGATCACCGGCCAGGCGGCGACCACGAACCACCAGAAGACCAGGGTGGTGAACAGGAACTCACCCTTCAAGGTCCCCTGGTGCGCACGCCACCAGGCCATCCCCAGGGCGACCAGGGCGGCGATCGCGTGCAGCGCGTGGGCGCCGACGATCACGAAGAAGAAGGACCCCAGCTGGCTGGAGCGCAGGCTCAGTCCCTGGGACAGCAGCATCAGCCACTCCCGGCCCTGGAGGGCGACGAAGGCAGCCCCCAGCAGCCAGCTGATGCCCAGCGGCAGGGCCACCGAGGGGGCCTGCTTGCGGAAGCGCCAGGCCACGAACAGCCCGCCCAGGCCACTGATCAGCAGCGCGGCGGTATTCAGGGCGGTCTCGGCCGCCGGAAGCAGCGGCTGGCCGGGAGGCGGCCACAGCCCCATCGCGTTGGACTTCACGATGGTAAACGAGCTGATCAGCCCGGCGAAGAACATGGACTCCGCCACCACGAACAGCATCATCCCCAGCACACCGTTGGCGATGATCGGGGGCCGGCGGACCGGGAGGATACGGAGGGCGGAAGGGGCGGCGTCCATGGTTCGACCTTCCTAATGCTGGGGAGCTTCCGGCGCCTGCCCGGGATGCTGGCCCTGCTGCAATCGGTGCAGTTCCATCTCCTTGAGGCCCCGCTCCACCGACTCCTTGGCGGAGATGTTGTCCCAGTTGTGCCCCTCGTGGTTGAGCACGTCCGGGGAGACCCCGCCGAAGAACACCAGGATGAACCCCAGCATGGTGACCAGCAGGTAGACCACCCACTTCTTCTCCACGTTGAGGTGCATGAAGTTCTTGGCCACCAGGTACGCCTTGACCACGGCGATCCCAAAGGCGGCGAACAGGGTCACCATCCGGTGTCCCAGCTCCGGACCGATGAGCGAGATCACCAGCAGGACCAGGAGGACGACCCAGATCTGGATGTAGTGCTTCTGGGCGGACTTGTAGTCAGCAGCGTGCGCGGCCATGGCGTCTCACTTCGCGATGTAGAGCAGCGGGAAGAGGAAGATCCAGACGAGATCCACGAAGTGCCAGTAGATCCCGATGGCCTCCACCCGCTGAAGCTCCCGGTTCTTCCGGGCGTCGGCAGCGACGAAGAGCATGATCACCATCCCGGCGATCACGTGCAGGCCGTGGATGCCGGCAGCCGTGTAGTAGAAGGACCAGAAGGTGCTGCGGGTGATGGTGAACCCGTGGCTGATCTCGTTGGTCCACTCGAAGGCCTTGATCACCAGGAACACCAGCCCGCCCAGCACCGTGAACATCAGGTACCTGGCGGCGCCCTTCCCGTCCCCGTGCTCGGCCTTGAGATGGGCCAGCACCGCGAACAGGGAGGAGGTCAGCAGCACGAAGGTGTTGGTGGCGCCGGCCGGGGTGTTGGTGAAGGCCGACATCTCCGCCCACTCCGGGTGGCCAATCCGGTGCATCACATAGCTGCCCAGCAGACCTCCGAAGATGACGATTTCGGAGGCAATCAGCCACCACACGGCCAGCTTGCCGGTGGAGATGCCGGTGACACTTCGGGTGGTCGCAATCGGTCGCTGCATCGAAGTAGGGCTCCGTTAGCTCGGCAGGTGCTGCGGCCAGTAGTCTTCTTCACGGCCTTCCACGCTGTACTCGTACGGACCACGGTACACGGTGGGCATCACCGGGAAGTTGCCATGGGGCGGGGGGGAGGCGGCGTGCCACTCCAGGGTGTTGGCCCGGTAGGGGTTGGCCTCCGCCTTCTTGCCCCGGTACATGCTGTAGAAGACGTTCCAGATGAACAGCACCTGGAAGGCCAGCATCGCCACCAGGGCCAGGGTGGCCAGCTGGCGCAGCTCGATCAGCCAGGGCTGCCACTGCTCGGGGAAGTGCGAGTAGTCGTAGATGCGGCGGTGATCGCCACCCGCACCGGTGAAGAACAGCGGGATGAAGATGAAGTTGAAGGAGATGATCGTCCCCCAGAAGTGCACCTTGCCCACGAACTCGTTGAGGTGGCGGCCGAACATCTTCGGGAACCAGTAGGTCATGGCCGCGAAGAGGCCGATGATCGCGATCGGCACGAAGGTGTAGTGGAAGTGCGCGATCACGAAGTAGGTGTCGTGGAAGAAGATGTCCGCGCCGGACGCGCCCAGGTAGATGCCGGTCACCCCGCCGATCAGGAACTCGGCGATGAAGGACAGCGCCCACAGCATGGGGACGGTGAGCCGGATCGACCCGCCCCACAGGGTGGCGATGTAGACGAACAGCATCTCGCCCACCGGGATGGAGATCAGCACCGTAGTGACCGTGAACAGGTTCGCCATCCGGGGATCGATGCCGGCCACGAACTGGTGGTGGGCCCAGACGAAGAAGCTGAGGATGCCGATGCCGAACGAGGTGTAGATCACGGTGCGGTACCCGAACAGCTTCTTCCGGGCGAACACGGTGATGATCTCGGCCACGATTCCCATCGTGGGGAGGAACACCACGTACACCTCCGGGTGTCCGAAGAACCAGAACAGGTGCTGCCAGAGGATGGGGTCGCCACCGCGGTTGGGATCAAAGAAGGCGGTCCCAAGCAGCTGGTCGAACAGGAGCATGATCGCGCCGGCCACCAGCGGGCCCACCGAGGACATGAAGATGATGCTGGCCAGGACGATCATCCAGACCACGATCGGGATGTCCCACAGCTTCATCCCCGGGGCCCGGCTGTTCATGGCGGTGGTGATGAAGTTGATGCCGCCCAGCAGGAAGGCCACGAACTCCAGGGCCACCGCCACCAGCCACAGCGACGCCCCCATCGGGGTGTTGTTGTAGGTGCCCGACGAGGAGAGCGGCGGATAGGAGGTCCAGGCGCCACCGAACGCCCCACCCTGCACGAAGAAGGAGCAGAAGAGGACGATGATCGAGAGGAGGAAGATCTGGTACGAGAGCCGGTTCAGCCGCGGGAACACCATGTCGTCCGCGCCGATCATCAGCGGGATCAGGAAGTTGCCCAGCGCGGCGATCAGGATGGGCATCGCCACCCAGAAGATCATCACCGACCCGTGGGTGGTGACCAGCGCGTTGTAGTCGGCGGCGGAGACCCGTCCGTAGCCGGGGACGGACATCCCCGGGAAGGCCACCTGCATCCGGAACACGTAGACGGCGAACCCGCCCACCAGCGCCATGATCAAGCCAGTGAACAGGTACTGCTTGCCGATCATCTTGTGATCGGTGGACCAGAAGTAGTGCTTGAACCAGTGCTCCTGGTGGTGGGCGTCATGGCCCCCGTCCCCGGAGGTTCCGTGCGCCGCGGCAGGGTGCGCGTGCTCGACAGCGGTGCTCATTAGTTACCTCCAGGTACGTTCGGACCGGGCGCGTTCTGCTGCACCGGAGCCGGCATGGCCGGGCCCGGGGGCGACGGCGCGATCTGCGCCACCTGGCCATGGGAGGCAAGCCAGGCCGCAAAGTCGGTTTCGTTGTGGACCACCACCCGGGCGGGCATCAGCGCGTGGCCGATGCCACAGATCTCCGCGCACTGGATGTCGTAGGTCCCGGTCTGGGTAGGCTTGAACCAGCCCTTGATCACCCGGCCGGGGACGACGTCCTGCTTGAGGCGGAAGGACGGGATGGAGAAGCTGTGCAGCACGTCCCGGCTGGAGAGTTCGAAGTGGTAGTTCTTGTCCAGCTTGACGTGGAGTTCGTCCAGGATCCGGATGTCGTCCGGGGTGTCCAGCTTCCCGTCCGCGCCGGGGTGGACGAAGCTCCAGGCCCACTGCTGGGCCACCACCCGGACCACCTCATCCGCGGGAGGGGTGGTCTGCTTGACGTGGACCCAGACCCGGACGGCGGCGATCACGATGATCACGTCGAAGGCGAGGATGATGTAGTGGGGAATGGAGATCCAACGGGTCTCCTTCCACTTCTCACCGGCCACGTACTTGCCGCGGACGCCGTCACGCTCGGCGAAGCGGAAGATCAGCCAGAAGAACGCCACCTCGGCCAGGATGAACCAGAAGCCGACGGACAGCGTGATCAGCAACACCAGCTCGTCGATGTCGCCGGCGAAGCTCGACGCGGTGTTCATCAAATCTTTGAGCACGGTCGGTTCCTTCCGCTCACAGGACGAAGATCATCGCGAAGCCGGCAAAGGCGCCGCAGGCGAGGATCGTGATGATGAAGACTTTCTTGGCCAGCGCATCCGGGCCCACGTCCGGGTGGACGGGGTCGGTGGCGGGGGCGTGGGCATCGTGTTCGGTTGCCATGGTCGGACCTAGCGGGGCAGCGTCGAGATGTAGGCGACCACGTTCTGGATCGCGGCGTCGTCCGCCAGGGTCATGGCCATTGGCCGCATCTGGGCGCCGGTGACGTCCCCGGCGGCGGTGCCCCGGTGGCCGTCCTTGAACTTCTGCAGCTGCCGGACCAGGTACCAGTCGTGCTGGCCGATCAGCGGCGGCGCGTTGAGCGCCTGGTTGCCGCGGCCATCGGCGCCGTGGCAGGCCACGCAGACCTGGAACGGGCCCTTGCCGGCCTCGGCGTTGGCGGCAGTCAGGGTGGGCGCGGCGGGCACCGCCGGCAGGGAGGCCACGTAGCGGGAGACCTCCTGGAGGTCGCGCTCGTTCTTGATCTGGAAGGACATCGGACGCATCCGCAGCCCCTCGCTGTCATCCGGGTGGTAGGCCCGGTGCCCGCCGCGGAACTTCTGCAGCTGGGAGACCAGGTACCACTCGGGGAGCCCGGCGATCGCCGGGGCGTAGAAGGCGGAGACCCCCTCCCCCTTCGCGCCGTGGCAGCTGACGCAATCGCTGTAAAGGACCTGGCCGGACTGGGGCGCAGGGGTGGAGCCGTGCGGGGGGCAGGCGGTGAGCAGCGCTGCCGCACCCATCGCCAGCGCCACGAGCAGGCTTCGCGGACAAGAGGATGGATTTCGATCGAGCATTCGGTCCTGCCGTCTTTCGGGACATGCCCCGAGGGACGAGCGGGGGCTATGAATCAGAGGCGTGGGGGCCCTTCAAGGAAATTCCTGTCGGAATGCGCTTTTGGCGTGGCGCTAATGATCTGTGTCAAGGCCCCTTTGGCCGGTTGGTCTCCGGGCGGGGGCTGGGCTTGCCAACGCCCCGGCGACGGGGCGGGGTCATCTTGAGGTGAAGGAGGTCTATCGACCGTGAAGGAAACGACCTATGGAGACTTCATCCGCGCCGCCTTCATCTCGTCGTTGATCGGCGGGGCGGTGCTGGCATTCACAATGGTGATCCCGGCCGCCAGCGGAGTCCGGATCTGGCCGGGGACACAGATCGCCGCCTACCCGTTCATCGGACACCAGGTGTACGAGACCGGCTTCGCGATGGTGCCGATGGTCCTGGGAACCCTCATCCACTTCGCGATCTCCTTCCTGTGGGCGCTGGGCTTCGTGTTCTCGGTGCGCAACCGCACCCGGGTGCAGACGATGCTGCTGTCGGTCCCGTTCGGGCTGGTGGTTTGGCTGGTGATGCACCAGGGGGTGCTGCGGCTGATCAACGCCCAGGACCTGCTCTCCCGCATCAACCCGTTGCTGGGGGTGCTGCAGCATCTGGGCTTCGCAGTGGCGATTGGCGCCACCCTGGTGCTGCTGCAGCCACAGAACTGGCGGTTCCGCCGGACCCGGCGGGCGCTGGCGGCGTAGCGGCCCCGGACCTCAGCGGGCGGGAGGCTTTCCTTCCCGCACCAGCCGGGAGAGTTCGCGATCGAAGGTAGCCGCGAACCGCTGCTTGTCCTGGGGCCCGAAGCCGGCGGGCCCCCCGGTCATCACCCCACCCTCGCGCAGCTCCTGCATGAAGTTCCTCACCGACAGCCGCTCGTCGATGTTCTCCTCGGTGAACGGTTGCCCCCGGACGTCCATCACCACCACCCCCTTCTTCACCAGGGCGGAGGCCAGCGGGATGTCCTGGGTGACCGCCAGGTCCCCGCGCACCGCCTGGGCACTGACGTAGGCGTCCGCCACATCCAGTCCCTTGCCCACCTGCACGGTGGAGAAGAGCTCGGAGCGCGGCAGCGAGATCGCCTTGTTGGCCACGAACACCGCCGGCACCGCCAGCCGTTCGGCGGCGCGGAGGATGATCTCCTTCACCGGCCCCGGACACGCATCCGCATCGACCCAGATCTTCATGGCACGGCTCCGTACTCCCTCCCTGACCCCGGCCAGGAAACGTTCAGGGCCCGTCCCACACGAAGGTGGCGACGGGCCCCGGATGCTCGATCTCAGATGTGATCTGGATCTAACGACTTAGGCAGTTCCCGGCACGTAGCGGGCAACCAGGGGCAGCAAGCGCTCGCGCTCTGCCCCGGAGAGCTGAAGCCGGTCGGCGGCGGCCTCGGGGGTGAGCCCCTCGCGACGGACCAGCCCGGTCAGCCCGGCCAGGGTGTAGGCGGCGCGGATGTCCACCTTGCCGGCCGCGTTCACCAGCGGATCCCAGCTGGCCTCCTGCGGGGTGACGTCCGCCAGCAGGTTCTTCACCTGCGCCGGGGTCAGGTCCGGATCCATCAGCATCGCCTTGGCGGCGGCTGAGGCCACGTTGGGGCTGGCCATGGAGGTGCCGCTCATGGACTCGAACTTCCCGTTGGGGGTGGTGGAGAGGACGTTGGAGCCGATCCCCCCGTGGGTCGCCCAGGGCTTGCCGAAGTTGGAGTAGCTGGCCTTCTTGCCGTCCTGGTCCGCGGCGCTGACCACCACGAAGTTATCCAGGGTGTGCTTCTTGAGGTAGGCGTCGGCCTGGTAGCTGTTGATGTCCTTGCCGTCGTTGCCGGCGCTGGCCACGAACAGGATCTCGGGGTGCTTGGCCATCGCCTCCACCATCGCCGCCACGTCCGCCTTGTCGGTGACCCGGAAGCTCATGTTGATGACCTTCACGCCGTTCTTGGCCGCGTAGTCGAAGGCCTCGGCGGCCATCTTCCCGTCGAAGTTGTTGCCCAGCAACTGCAGCCCCATCACGTCCACGTCGTCGGTGCCCTGGGTGATGATCCCGGAGACGTGGGTGCCGTGACCCTGGGTGTCGTCCAGCCGCATCGGGCCCGGCTCGTCCCTGAAGCCCTCCACGGTGGCCGACCCGGAGGCGCCGGTGTCCTCGGCCACGCCCTTGCGGTCATTGAAGTTGAAGCCGTGGCGATCATCGACGTAGCCGTTGTTGTCGTTGTCGATCCCGTCGCCGGCGATCTCCCCCTCGTTGGTCCACAGCTTGGTGTCCAGGGCCTCATGCTTGGTGTCCAGGCCAGTGTCCGCCACCCCCACGTTGACCCGCACGTCCTCCTGGCCGGCCAGGAGCTGCAGCTTGCGGAAGTTGGAGTCGGTCTCGCTGACGTTGCTGGAGATGATCTTGTCCGCCAGCGCGTCGCTGCTCATCCCCGCCGGCCGGGTGGTGGGCGCGTCGTAGCCACGGGCGCGGACCAGGCTGCGCAGCTCCGACTTCACCGAGGGGTCCAGCTGAAACTGGTCGTTGGCGTACAGCTTCACCAGCTCGCGCGCGTCCTCGGAGGCCTCCACCGGGGTGGCGCTGGCCAGTGGCTTGAGCTGCGCCCATTCCTCCTTGGTGACCACGTTGTCCAGGGTGGCGGTGCGGATGGCATCCTTGATGGCGGTCACGGGAACTCTCCAGGGCAATTAGAAACTGACACCCACATTGTCGGGCGGTGTGGGACAGGGTTGCGTGGGCCGGAACATTTCTTTGCAAACCCTCGGACTTATTGGCGACATGTTCCCCGCCGCGTCCAGCAATTCCAGGTCGGTCTTCCAGATGAAGCAGTTGCGGGTGGTCGAACGGGCTGGGTTGGGGCCGATCCGGCGCCGGGTTGGTTATTCCCTCGCCCTTCAAGCATCGCAAAGAAACCTTACAGGCCGACTGTTTCCGTTCAGCCGATAATCCTGTGAGTCGAAGGGGAACGGACACATGGCTGGAATCACTGGAGTCGGGGGCAAGCCGCAGGTCGCAGGGGGCGCCGGGACCGCTGAGCAGGCCGCGGCCGCCGAGGCCCGACGACAAGCAGAGGAAGCCCGGCGCCAAGCGGAGGAGGCCCAGCGGAAGGCCGCCGAGGCCCAGCGCCAGGCGGAGGCCGCGCGCCGCTCCAACGACCCTGCGGTCCGGGGCAAGGCCACCGTCCTTCAATCCACCGCTGACCAGCTCGCCTCCCAGGGGGAGCGAGGCGCGCAGGCCGCGCGCGCGGCGATGACCGAGGCCAACACCGCCGCCACCCGGGCCGGGCAGCCGCCGCCCTACCCCAACACGGTGGTGGGGACCGCGGACAGCTTCTTCGCGGGTGAACCGGCCGAACCGGGCCCCGCGGTGCAGAGCGAGCTGAACGCGCAGCAGGAGTTTGCCCGGCTCTCCGGGACCCAGGCCGGGCGCAAGACCCTGCAGGCCCTGGGGGTGGGCAACGAACGTGACCTCCAGCAGTTCTCCGATCAGATCGCCGACGGAGATTCGGCCGCGCTGGCCCTGCTGGACGGGCTCCCGGGGGAGCGTCGGGACCTGGCCGCCCGGGCGATCTCCACCCTCAACCCGGAGGCGGGAGACGCGCTGGCCCAGGATCCGTCCCAGGACGAATACGGGCTGACCGCGGAGGACCGCACGGCGCTCAACGCGATCGGGCTGACCGCCGAGCAGATCAACCAGGCAGGGGACGCGCTGCCGGACCTGCTGGCCGCGGCCAAAGCCGACGATCCTCAGACCGCGCTGACCCATCTGGCGGCGGCGGCCCAGCAGGCCCCGGCGCTGGTGGACGCGGCCTGGGCGGCGTTCACCCAGCGGCCGGAGGTGCAGGAGTTCTTCCTGGAGACCCTGGGGGTGGAACTCAGCGCCCTCCCCCTCCCCTCCGAGGCGGTGCCCCAGGTCCTGGCCTTGATCGAAGCTTTGCGCGGCGGGGAGGCGGGGGCGATCACCCAGGCGGTCCTGGAGCTGGGCGCCACCCTGGATCCCGCCGCCTTCGAGGGGCTGTTGGCCAAGCTGGGCGAGGCGCTTCCTGAAGACGTCCGCGACTTCCTGGGCGGGCTGGCCGGCAACGAGGATCTGCAGGCCATCCTCTCCGCGCTGGCCAACGATCCCAACCTGCCGGCGCTGATGGACGCGCTCCAGGCCCAGGATCCCCAGGCGCTGCTCAATGTCCTGGCCCAGAACCCGGCCCTGCTCACCGCCCTGGGCAGCGCGGTGGCGGACCTTCCGGTGGTGGGCGCGCTGTTCGAGCGGCTGGGGCTGGACCCCGCCCAGCTCGAGGATCTGGGCGCCCTGCTGACAGCGGTGGCCAACGACCCCAACCTGCCGGAGATCCTCTCCTCGCTGAGCGAAGGAGAGATTGAGGAGGCCCTGGGCCTGCTGGTCCAGAACCCCGACGTGCTGACCGCGGCCGGGGACCTGCTGGCCGGGCTCCCGGTGGTGCAGCAACTGGCGGAGCGGCTGGGGATCGATCTGACCGCCCTCCCCGATCTGGGCGCGGTGCTCCCGGAGCTGCTGGCCCTCTCCACGGCGATCCAGTCCGGCGACGTGGCGACGATCACCGAGGCGCTGGTCCAGGTGGGCGGGCTGCTGACCGGAGAGGCCTTCTCCGGGATGTGGAACAAGGTGGCCGGCCAGCTCCCCCCGAAGGTGGCGGAGTTCTTTGGCGACCTGATCAACAACCCCGACCTGCAGGGGGCGCTGGCCGCGCTGGCCGGCGATCCCAACCTGGGCCAGCTGGCGCAGGCGGTGGCGGACGGGGACTTCGGGCAGGTGGCCGCGCTGCTGGGCGCCAACGAGCAGTTCATGCAGCACGCCGCCCACCTGTTGCTGGAGATCGGGCCGGTCCATGCCTTCCTCACCGAGACCCTGGGCCTGACTGAGGACCAGATCACCGCGCTCTCCTCTGCGCTGCCGGACGTGATCGCCGCGCTGGGCGCAGAGAGCCCGCAAGAGGCGATTGAGCGGCTGCTGATCGCCGCCTCCAAGATTGGGGACGCGCAGCTGGCGCAGACCCTGCTGGGGCGGCTGACCCAGACCGAGGCCTACCAGTCGCTCCCGCAGGAGGTGCGGGACCTGATCGGCGGACTGCTGGGTGATCCGGAGCTGCAGGCCTTCGCCCAGGCGCTGGTCGACGATCCGGAGTTCTCCACCCTGGTGGCCAACCTGGCCGCGGGCGAGCTGGACGCGGTGGTGGAGCAGATCCTGGCCAACGACGCGGCGGTGACCGCGGGCGGCGCCGCCCTTCTGGACATCCCGGCGGTGCGCTCGTTCCTCGCCGACAAGCTGGGGATCGAGGAGGACCAGGTCAAGGAGCTGGCGGCAGCCCTCCCGGCGCTGCTGGCCGCCCTGAACGCGGACACCGCGCCCGAGGCGCTGGAGCACCTGCTGGCGGCGGCCGGCGCCCTCCCGGAGGCGCTGCGCGCCACCCTGCTGGGCAACCTGGGGAACCAGATCTCCGACGCGCTGGGGTTGGACCCGGCCGCGCGCGACTTCCTCCACGGGGTGCTGACCGACGCGCGGCTGCTGGAGGTGGTGGAGGGTTCGGGGCAGACCCTGAGGACCGTGGTGGAGCAGCTGCTGGCCGGCGAGGTGGACGCGGCGCTGCAGACCCTGATCGCCGACCCGGCGCTGTTGGGCTTCCTGGGCGATCACCTGCTGGCGCTGCCCCAGGTGAAGACGCAGCTGGCCAGCTTCCTGGGGGTGACCCCAGACGAACTCGAAGCGCTGGGGGAGGCCGCCTCCGGGCTGCTCTCCGCCTACACCTCGCTGCAGGCAGAGCCCCCGGATGTGCAGGGCGCCACTGAACATCTGCTGGCGGCGCTGGCTGGAGTGGACCCCGCCACCGCCCAGAAGCTGTTCGGTCGGCTGGCGGATGCGGTCGGCCTGGATCCTGAAATCCGGGACGCGATCGGCGCGGTGATCGCCGATCCGTCGGTGCAGGGCCTGCTGGATGATCCCGCCTTCCGCACCGCGGTGGCGCAGCTGGTCTCCGGCAATGGCCAGGGAGCGCTGGAGACCCTGTTGGCCAACCCGGCCACTGCCGGGAAGCTGTTGGCCGCGGTGGGTTCCGCGCTGGGCCTGGCCCCGGAGGTGGTCTCGGCGATCGAGGCCGCGCTGCCCCTGATCGGGGATCCGGCCTTCGCCGGCCCGCTCAAGGAGCTGCTCTCCGGGATCATCGGCGGGGATCCGCAGCAGGCGCTGGCGGCGCTGGGGGCGCTGGGCGAGGCGGTCAACGCCCTGGCCCAGTCCAACGACCCCCGGCTGATCGGGCTGTTCGATGCGCTGGGACACCTGCCGGGAGGGATCGGCGAGCTGTTCTCCAGCCCGGAGCTCAACGCCGCCATCGTCAACAGCGGCACCGCCGGCTACCTGTTCGACGCGGCCCGGATGCTGGCGGACGGAGATCTCCAGGGCGCCGCCACCTCACTGTTCAACGCCGCCGGCGCGCTGCTGGGCTCCGGTGACGGCCCGTCGATCAACATCCCCGGCCTGGACCTGGAGATCACCCAGGAGGGCGCGGAGATGTTCGCGCAGCTCTTCTCCAACCTCTTCAACGCCCTGCCCAACGGGGTGAAGAACGAGATCAAGGCGAAGATCGCGCGCGCCCTGGGCGGGACCATTCCCATCCTGGGGGCGCTGATCACCGGGGCGATGGACGCCAAGGACTTCTACGAAGCGCTCCAGGACGGAGACACGGTCGACCAGTTCGTGGCCGGGACCCAGCTGCTCCTGGACGGAGCCAATCTGGTGGCGCCCGGATTGACCGGCCCCTTGAAGGTGGTGCTGGCGGCGCTGCAAGCCTACCGGGCCATCGACAACATGAAGGACCTGGTGGAGAACGCCGGCGAGGTGTTCCTGGGCATCGCCAAGGATCCGGATGAGGAGGTCTTCTCCGACGAGGAGGCGCTGGTCCTCTCCTACTTCGGCGGCGACGCCGAGCGGATGGCCCAGACCCTGTCCGCGCCGCCCTTGGACGCGCTGGCCGGGGATCCCCAGGCCCAGGCCGCCTTCTTGGAGGCAGCCCGCGCCGCGGGGATCGACCCTGCCGAGCTGCCGGCCTTCGCCCAGTCGGCGCTGGTCAAATACCAGGAGCGCTACGGAGGCGACGCCTCGCTGCTGAGCCTGGCCCAGGTGCTGGCGATGGGGCGGGACCGCAACCAGGGCGATCACCCGATGAACGAGCTGGACCGGGACGCCCAGGCGCTGCTCCTGCTGCGCCAGTACTTCAGCGTCGAGGAGCTGGTGGCCATGGGCGGCACCTTCCCCCGGCAGTGGGAGGACCTGCAGGACGAAGACGCCTACGGGATCCCCGGCGGCTTCGAACTGCTCAAGGAGACCTTCCCCGCGCTGGAGGATCTCCCCTCCCAGTACGTGGACATGGTGATCGCCATGGCCCAGTCGATGGGCGTGCCGCCGGATCAGCTGGTCGCCTTCACCCAGGGGTTGATCAACGAGCTGGGCGAGGACGGCCTGGTGATGATGCTGGGCGATCTGGTCTCCACCCACACCTACAAGGGACTGGGCACCTGGTGGGGCGAAGACGAGAGCACCTTCGACCTGGTGGCGCTGATCCAGAACGCGGTGACGACCCAGGCCCCGGGAACGGCCGCGCAATACCCGACCCAGCCCTGACTGCCGCGCTGCGCCTGCTCCCGGTCGCACCAGCGGCAGGGCCCTCCGGTCGAAGACCTCGCGTTTGCGTAAAAGTTTACCCAAACCCATCGGGCGCCGGGGACGCTCCTTCCTCCTTCTGCGACCAGTCGCGCATTGGCTGCAGGGAGCCACCTGGCGCCCCTGTCCAGGCGGTGTGCGGCCCCCCGTTGCCCGACCCGCTTCTCGGCAGGCCCGCGGTGGCCTCCGGCACTGCTGGCAGGTCATCCCGCCGGAAGCACGACCGCCGCTGATCCGCACCCTCCTCACCTGCGTGTAGGGCCAGTCCGGACCGTTCGGCCGGGGCGCGCAGCCCGGGGTCCCTGAAAGTCAGAAGGCCCGCCCCACCTCATGGGTGGAAGCGGGCCTCCTGGAACTTCACCGGGGTGTTGCCGGGTTAGCCGCCGAAGCCGACGAAGTCCTCCTGGAAGGACTTCATGTCGCCGATCAGGTTGGCGGCGCCGTAAACCACCTTGCCCATCCCGACGATGTTGCCCAGCGTTCCGGTCAGCGCGTTGCCCAGGCCGGGGATGGTGCCGGCGATGTCCAGGCCCAGCTGCGCGGCGTTGAGGCCCACGTCCACCCAGTCCTTGGGGTCCTTGCCCAGCGCGTCAATCAGATCCTTACCTGACCCGATGGCGCTGATGCCGCTGAACACGTTGCCGATGATCGGGATGGACTTGATCAGGCTCTTACCGGCGGCCTTGCCAGCCTGCTCCGCGATCTTCTCCTTGAGGCTGGCGGGCAGCACGTCGAAGAAGTTCTTCGCCAGCCGGGCCATGTTCTCCAGGCCCTGCATGCCGATCGGGAGCTCCTGACCCGCGATCTCGAAGTGCGGCTCCTGGGTGAGCAGCTTTCCGCCGGCCTGCATGATGTCGCCCAGCGCGCCGCTGATGTCCCCGTTGGCCATCTTCTCCACCGCGCTGAACATCTCCTCGGCGGCGCCGCTGTCCACCATCGCGGCGTTGAACTGCTCGTCGTCGAAGAACTTGCCCAGGGTGCCGGGCAGGTGCTTGAGCGAGTTGACCATGGCCAGCGCCGCCTCGCGGTTGGTGGCCATCAGGTGACGGCCGGCCCCGGCGATGCCGCTGACGAACCCGCCGATGTCCCCGTCCTTGAGCTTCTTGAACGCGTCGCCCAGGTTGGCGCGGACGGTGGGGTCTCCCAGCACCCCGGCCGCCGCCACCAGCACGTCGCGGGCGCCGTCCGGCAGGTTGACCGCGTCGGCGAACTTGCCGATCAGCCTGGACTTCATGTCCGCGGGGAGGTTGCCGAAGCCCTCGCCCAGCTCGGCCAGCGCGCCGCCCAAATCGCCGTCGGCCAGCTTCTGGCCGGCCTGGAGCAGGTCCACCAGCGCCTTGCCCGCGTCCTTCAGATCCGCGGCGCTGGTGATGCCCACCTTCTCCAGCTTGGCCATCAGCTCGGTGTTCCTGGCCAAGGCCTCGGAGGCCGCGCCAGCGAAGGCCTCGTTGCCCAGGATCCCCTCCACCGCCCCGGTGAGGTCTCCGGACATCGCCTGCTTGAACGAGTCGTGCAGGTCCGGGTTGGTGACCAGCTCGTGGACGAACTTGTCGTCGGTGAGCAGGGACTTGAGGAGCGATCCCGGCAGCGCGTCCGGCAGGTGCGCAGCGCCGGTCTTGATCGCCTTCTCGACGATCGAAGGCGGCATGTTCAGCGCCGCGTCCTTGAGGCTGCTGAACGCGGTCTGGAAGTCGCCCTGGCCCAGCGCCTGGACGCCCTTGATCAGATCCGGCAGCGCCCTGGCGCCGGACTTGAGGTCGGCCACGGTGAGGCCGAACTGCTCCAGGCCCTTCTTGATGTCCGGGTTCTTGGCCAGGGCCTCCACTACCGGGCCCATCGCCGGGGAGGTGCCAATGTCCTTGAGGCCGGAGAGGTCCCCGTCGATCAGCTTCTTGAGCCCGCCGTGCAGCTTGGAGTCGGTGAGCAGCGCCTGGACCGCGGCCGGATCATTGAGGACCGACTTGAGCAGCCCTCCCGCGCCGGTGTCGGGCAGGTTCTCCGCCGCCTTGGCGATGGCCGCGGACACGACCTCCGGGGCCTTCTTGGCCGCGTCCACCATCGACTTGAGCGCGCCGGTGAAGTCGCCCCGGGCCGCCTTGAGCCCCGCGTCCACCAGGTCCGGCAGCGCGTCCACGCCGGCCTTGAGGTCCTCGGGGGTCAGCCCCAGCTTCTCGATCCCCTTCTTGAAGTCGGGGTTCTTGGCCAGCACGTCGATGGCGGCGGTGGCCACCGCCTCGCTCTGGCCCAGGTTCTTGAGGCCGGAGGCCAGGTCTCCCCTGGCGAAGTCCTTGATCGCCTGGGTGGCCTTGGGATCCGCGGCCAGCGTGGCCACGAAGTCCTTGTCGGTGAGCAGGTCGCGCGTCATCCCCGGCGGCAGGCTCTGGGCGGCCTTGTTGATCGCCGCGGCGACCAATTCCGGGGCCTTCTGGGCGGCGTCGGCCAGGTGGCCCACCGCTCCGGTGATGTCGCCCTTGGAGGCGGCGATTCCGGCCTCCACCAGGGAGGGCAGCGCGTCGACGCCCGCCTTGAGCTGCTCGGGGGTGATCCCCAGCTTCTCGAAGCCGGCCTTGACGGTGGGGTCCTTGTACAGCGCGTCCACCGCGGCCTTGGCCGCCTCCGGGTTCTGGGCCAGCTTCTTGAGCCCCTCGGTGACGTTTCCGGCGGCGAAGTCCTTGATCGCCCCGGCAGTGGCCGGGTTACCGACCAGGCTCTCCACGAAGGCCCTGTCGCTCAGCAGCGCCTTGGCGGGGCCGTCCGGCAGCTTCTTGGCGGCGGTGTTGATCGCCTCCGCCACCACCTCCGGGGCCTTCTGGGCCGCGTCGGCCAGGTGGCCGATCGCCTTGGGCAGGTCCCCGGCGCCGGCGGCGCTGATCGCGTCCACCAGATCCGGCAGCGCGTCCACGCCCTTCTTGATCGACTCGGCGGTCAGCCCCAGCTTCTCCATCGCCGACTTGAACTTGGGGTCCTTGGCCAGCGCGTCCACCGCGGCCTTGGCGGCCTCCTCGTTGCCGGCCAGCTTCTTGAGCCCGTCGCCCACCTTGCCGTCGGCGAAGTCCTTGATCGCCGCCGCGGTCTCCGGGTTGCTGACCAGCTTCTCCACGAAGGCGCGGTCGGAGAGCAGCGCCTTGGCCGGGCCCTCCGGCAGCCTCTTCGCCGCCGTGGTGACGATGTCGGTGACCACCTCCGGCGCCTTCACCGCGGCGTCGGCCAGGTGTCCCAGGGCGGCCTTGAAGTCACCCTTGTTGGCGGCGATCCCCGCCTCCACCAGGTCCGGCAGGGCGTCCACACCCTTCTTCAGCGACTCGGGGGTGATCCCCAGCTTTTCGGCGCCGGCCTTGAAGGACGGGTCCTTGAACAGCGCGTCTACCGCGGCCGTGGAGGCGGCCTCGTTGCCGGCCAACTTCTTGAGCCCGTCCTCCACCTTGCCCGAGGCGAAGTCCTTGATCGCCCCGGCCGTCGCCGGATCGCCCACCAGCGACTCCACGAAGGCGCGGTCGGAGAGCAGCGCCTTGGCCGGCCCCTCCGGCAGCTTCTTGGCTGCATTGGTGATCAGGTCGGCGGCAACCTCCGGCGCCTTCTGGGCCGCGTCCGCCAGGTGGCCGATCGCCGCCTGGTAGTCGCCCTTGTTTGCGGCCACGGCCGCGTCCAGCAGCTGCGGCAGCGCGTCCACGCCCTTCTTGAGCGACTCGGCGGTCAGCCCCAACTTCTCCGCGCCGGCCTTGAAGGATGGGTCCTTGAACAGCGCGTCCACCGCGGCCGTGGCGGCGGCCTCGTTGCCGGCCAGCTTCTTGAGCCCCTCCTGGACCTTGCCCGAGGCCAGGTCCTTGATCGCCGAGGCGGTGTCCGGGTTCTTGAACAGCTCCTCCACGAACTTCTTATCGGAGAGCAGCGCCTTGGCGGGGCCGTCGGGGAGGTTCTTGGCCGCCTTGTTGATCAGCTCGGCCACCGCTTCGGGGGCCTTGGCGCCGGCGTCGGCCAGAAAGCCGATCGCCTCCTGTACGTTGCCCTTGGCGGCGGAGTCCACCGCCTTGAGCAGGTCGGGCAGCGCGTCCGCCGCCTTGAGCAGCCCGGCCTCGGTGAGGCCGAGCTTCTCCATCCCCTTCTTGAAGTCCGGGTTCTCGGCCAGCGCGGAGATCGCGCTCTCCATCAGCTCGGTGTCCGAGGAGAGCGCCTGGATGGCCTCGGTGGCCTTGCCGGCCGCCAGCAGGGACAGCGCCTCACCCGCCTCCGGGCTGGACAGCAGCCCCTCCACGAAGTCGGAGTCGGTCAGCAGCGAGCGGGCCATGCCCTCCGCGCCGGTGGTCTTCAGCTTGGCGGCGGTGTCGGTGATGGCCTCGGTGAGGATCTCGCGGGCGCCGGGGGTCTGGGCCGCCTCGCCCAGCTTCTCGATCGCGCCCTTGAAGTCGCCCGTGGCGGCCAGCTGGCCGGCCTCGATCAGGCTGGGGATGGCGTCCTTGGCCTTGTCCAGGTCGTCGGGCTCAAGGCCGATCTTGGACAGCGCGCCCTTGACCGCGGGGCTGTCCTTGAGCTGCTGGATCACGTTGTCCTGGATGGACGGAAGCGCGGCCAGGTCCTTGAGTGCTCCGCCCAGATCTCCCTGGGCCAGCTTGCTGATCGCGCCCTGGGCCTCCGGGTTGCTGACCAGGTCGTGGACCACCTTGGGGTCGGTGAGCAGCTCACGCGCAACCCCGGCCACGCCGGTGTCGGGGAGCTTCTCCGCGGCGCGGACGATGGCGCGCTCGGCGGCCTCGCCGGCCCCAGCCTTGGCAGCCTCCTGCAGGCTGGCAATCGCCTCTGCCGGCTTGCCGGCCAGGAGCTGATCCGCGGCGGCCTTGAGGTGGGGGACCGCCTCGTCCTTGATCGCGGCCACGTCCTCGTCGGTCAGCCCCAGCCGCTTCTGGACCTCGGCGGGGATCTTGGCCGCCTTCTCCGGAAGGGACTCGGTGCCGCCCTTCTCGAACACGTCCTGGCGGGTGAGGCTGGAGATGGCCTCATTGGTGAACGGAGGCTTGGTCTTCTGCGCGGTGGCCAGCTCGTTGGCCTTGGTCATCTTGACCTTGGCGGCCTCGGCGGCGGTCTTGGCGACCTCGGTCAGCTTGTCGGCGTTGGCCTGGGAGGACTCGGCGGCGGTCTTGGCGGTGGCGGCCTTCTTCTCCTCGACCGCCAGGGCCTTGGGATCGGTCTTGGGATCGGCCTTGGCCTTCTCCGCGGCCTTGGCGGCGGCGGCGGCGCGCTCGGCGGCCTCCGCGGCCTTGCGCTGCGCCTCCTCCGCGGCCTTCCGGGCCCGCTCGGCGG